>NZ_JBICSP010000012.1:0-209456 GCF_043197135.1 Actinoplanes sp. NPDC049265
GGCGCCGTCACAGGCCAGGTGGATCTTGGTGCTCAATCCACCACGAGATCGTCCAAGGGCGTGATCCGATTGGTCCGTTTCCCGCTGCCCCCTTTGGCGCCCGCGGCGTGCTGGTGAGCCCGCACGATCGTGGAGTCGACCGAGACCAGCCAGTCGATGTCGGCGTTCGCGTCCGCCGCGGCTTGGGCGGCGGCGAGCATCTTCGCGAACGTGCCATCCAAGGCCCACCTGCGGAAACGGGTGTAGATCGACTTCCAGGAGCCGTACCGGGCGGGAACGTCACGCCACGGTGCTCCGGAGCGGATCTTCCACACGATGCCGTTGAGTACCCGGCGGTCGTCCTCACGCGGGCGACCGCCGGTGATCACCGACGGCAGGTGCGGTGACAACGATTCCCACTCGGCGTCGGTCAGCTCATAACGGCGGATCACGCCGTACATCATCCACGGTCATGATCCTTTGAAGACACAACCTAGGCGCGGGCACCCGCCCGATCCCGATGTCCCGCCTCACCTCCGACCGCCTGGCCGCCGCCCTTCGCGAAGCAACCACCAACCCCCACCGACGAGCCCGAGCCCAAGCCGTCTCGGCCCAGCTGGCCGCCGAGGACGGCCCGTCCCGCATCCTGACCTGGCTGAACACCCTCAGCTGACCAACACAACATCCACACCCAACCCGCGAAGGAGGTGACGCTGCGAAGGCGGATGGCGAAACCGGCGCGGCGGACGGGACGCCACAGGTGCCCACGATGCAGGAGCCCGGGTCGGCGTCGCGGACGGCCTGGCGCGAGGGCCTGCAATGCCGGGGGCGCGAGGAGTGACGCCGCGTTGCGGGAGGTGGACGCGACGGGCGCCCCTCCGAGGTGGCCCTTCCCGGGCGCGAGTGCGTGGCGCGCCAGGCAGGCGCGAGTGCGCGACGCGGGCGCACGCGTCCCGCACGGCGCGAGCGCGCGGCGTCACGTGGTCGGGCATGGGCATGGCCGAACGGCGCGAGCGTGAGCGCACCGTGCGGGCGTGCAGCGCGGGCGGCGCGGGAACGGCGCGGCACGGGAACGGCGCGGCACGGGAACGGCGCGGCACGGGAACGGCGCGGCGCGAGCGCCCAGTGGTGGGGTGCAGCGCGGCGTAGCGCGGGCATAGCGTGGCGTGGAACGCGCGAGACGCACGGCGCGGGCACGGCACACGGACACGCCGTGGGCACGGTGCGGCATGGCGTGAGCGCCCAGTGAGGGCGTACAGCGCGGGCACAGCGCGGGCGCGGCGTGAGCGCCCAGTGCGGCACGCTGCGCAGCGTGACGTGGACGCGGGACGCACGGCACGGCGCCGGCACGGCACGGGCGCGGCACCGCGCGGGCACGGCGCAGGCACGGCACGGCACGGCGCAGGCACGGCACGGCGCAGGCACGGCATCGCGCGGGCACGGCACGGCGCAGGCACGGCACGGCGCGCGCCGGGGGCACGGCGCGGCGTGAGCGCCCAGTGCGGCACGCGGCGCAGCGTGACGTGGACGCGGGACGCACGGCACGACGCGGGCACGGCACGGCACGGGCGCGGCACCGCGCGGGCACGGCGCAGGCACGGCACGGCACGGCGCAGGCACGGCACGGCGCAGGCACGGCACCGTGCGCGCCGGGGGCACGGCGCGGCGTGAGCGCCCAGTGCGGCGCACGGCGCAGCGTGGACGTGGACGCGCGGGACGACGTGGCCGAACAGCGCGAGCGGCAATCGGCATGCATCGGCGGGTAACGCGGGTGCGGATGCACGGCGCGAACCTGATGCACGGCGCGAGCGGCGGCCGTGAGGAGGCGGGCGGGGAGGTTGCTGGCGGCGGGAGGGAGGGCCGGCCACGCGGGACAACCCGGCTTGTGGGCAAGGAGGGTGACCGGCGACGGCCCGGCGAGTGGGCCACGTGGGGTTGATGTTGGGCGTACCTGAGGAAAACGAACGGAGGCCGCGCGGGGAAACGAGGGCGGTCGCGGGCGGGCTTGCTGCGGGGGCTCGAGATGGTGGTGGCGGTGAGAACAGAACAGCCCCCGCCGGGTGGGCGGGGGCTGCGGCAGTAAAGGCCTGCGCGGTTAGCGGTTGGCGATGGCGACGAACTCGCGCTCGGCCTCGCCGGTGTAGAGCTGGCGGGGGCGGCCGATCTTGGTGGCCGGGTCGAGCATCATCTCGCGCCACTGGGCGATCCAGCCGGGGAGGCGGCCCAGGGCGAACAGCACCGTGAACATCTTGGTCGGGAAGCCCATCGCCTTGTAGATGAGGCCCGTGTAGAAGTCGACGTTCGGGTACAGCTTGCGGGAGACGAAGTAGTCGTCGTTGAGGGCGATCTCTTCCAGCTGGAAGGCCAGGTCGAGCAGCGGGTCGGGCTTGTCCATCTTGGACAGCATGTCCTGGGCGGCCTTCTTGACGATGGCGGCGCGCGGGTCGTAGTTCTTGTAGACCCGGTGGCCGAAGCCCATGAGCTTGACGCCCTTTTCCTTGTTCTTCACGCGGTTCACGAACGAGGCGACGTCACCGCCCTCGTTCTTGATCTGCTCGAGCATCTCGAGCACGGCCGCGTTGGCGCCGCCGTGCAGGGGGCCGGAGAGGGCGTTGATGCCGGCCGACACCGACGCGAAGAGGTTGGCCTGGGCCGACCCGACCAGGCGGACCGTCGACGTGGAGCAGTTTTGCTCGTGGTCGGCGTGCAGCACGAACAGCATGTCGAGGATCTTGGCGATCTCGGGGTCCACGTCGTACTCGACCGTCGGCAGGCCGAACGTCATGCGCAGGAAGTTCTGCACGTAGTCGAGCGAGTTGTCGGGGTACGGCAGCGGGTGGCCGATGCTCTTCTTGTAGGCGTACGCCGCGATGGTCGGAAGTTTCGCCATCAGGCGGATGCCGGAGATCTCGACCTGCTGCTCGTCGGTCGGGTCGAGCGCGTCCTGGTAGAACGTGGACAGCGCGGTGACCGCCGAGGAGAGCACGGCCATCGGGTGGGCGTCCCGCGGGAAGCCGGAAAAGAAGCTGCGCATCTCTTCCTGCAGCAGGGTGTGCACCCGGATCTGGTCGGCGAACGCGGCCAGCTCGGTCGGCGTCGGCAGCTTGTCGTGGATCAGCAGGTATGACACCTCGAGGAAGCTGGCCTTCTCGGCGAGCTGCTCGATCGGGTACCCGCGGTATCGCAGGATGCCCGCGTCGCCGTCGATGTAGGTGATCGACGAGGCGCAGGACGCCGTGTTGACGAAGCCGGTGTCCAGGGTGACGAAGCCGGTCTCTTTCAGCAGCGAGCTGATCTCGATGCCACCGGGTCCCTCGGTGGCGGAGCGTACCGGCATCGACAGCTGGCCACCGGGATGGTCGAGCTTGACATCCGTCATGTATTTCCCTCACTTCACCGGCAGATGTCCCCAAGAACGTGAAGTTCACCGTAAACCCTCAACCTGAATGGGTCATCAGGCGGCCAAAGCTCTGAGGAATAGATCACGAAGAGCAGGAAATCCTCGCGGGCATAGATAATGGTTCCGGAGGTGGGAGTCGATGCGGACCCCAAGACAATCCCCCGTGGTCGTGGGCGTGAACGGCTCCGCGGCCAGCCTTGCCGCGGTACGCCTGGGCGCGCGTGAGGCCGTGGCCCGAGGCCGGAAGTTGCGGGTGGTGCACGCCTTCACCTGGCCCGACTCCCGTTTCGGACGCCCACCTCAGGGGTACGCCCAGTCCCGCCGTGAAGCCAGCCGCCTCGTCGAGCGGGCGGTCGCCGCGGCCCAGCGCTCGACGCCGGGGGTGAAGGCCAGCGGCCTGGTCTCCGACGGCCTGCCGATCCGGGTGCTGATCCAGCAGAGCCGCGGCGCCGAGCTGCTCGTGCTCGGCGACGAAGATCACGCTCCGGTCGACTCCGTGCTGTTCCAGGCGGTGTCGCGGGCCTTTTGTCCGACCGTGGTGGCGCGTGGCCCGCGTCCGCCGGCCGGTCCGCTGCTGGCGGGGGTCGACGGCTCCGACGAGTCATTACAGGCGCTGCAGCTGGCGGCCGAGGAGGCGGCTCGGCGCGCGGTGCCGCTCGAGGTGGCGCATGTGATCAACCGCAGGACTTCCAGTTCCGAGGGACAGGAGGTGCTCGACCGGGCGCTGGCAGCGGTGCCCGACGTACACGACGCGACCACCCGGCTGCTGGTCGGCGAGCCGGGAACCGCCCTGGTCCGGGCGTCGCGGACGGCCCGGATGGTACTGGTCGGGCCGCGCGGGAAGGACGGAACGCAACTTTTGGGGCCGGTGGCTCTCCAGTTGCTGCGGCGCGGTGCCTGTCCGACCTTGTTTGTCCACGGAACCACTGCCACGGGGCATTGGTCACCGGGTACGGTGCCTTCGGCGGGAACCCGGGCTTCCTGATCATCGGCGCCAGATTGGGCCCGCCAAGGGGGCTCAGTGTCAGGATCCGCGGGCGCCTCGTCCGCCGGCCGGAGGCTGTGGCGAGTGTTCGCCATGGTCGGCCTCGTCGCGACCGTGACCTATCTGGTGGCGAGCAGCCTCGGGCAGCTCGAGGTCGCGCTGCTCGCCTTCGTGGTGATCGGCGTCGGCACGATCTGGGCCTGCTTCGCCGGGCCCCGCCGCTACGGCGCCGAGCCGCGGTCGGCCTGGCTGCTGCTGGGTACGACCGCCTCGCTGTTCCTGGTCGGCGTGGTGACCCGCCCGTTCGTCTCCGGCCTGCGGGTCCCGGTCTCGCTGATCGCCGACCTGGTGATCATCCCGGGTTACTTCTCACTGGCCACCTGTTTTGTCGTGCTGCTGCGCAGCCGCAAGAGCCTGGACTGGCTGGCGGTGCTGGACGGGATGATCGTCTTCCTGGCCGGCGGGCTGCTCGGTGTGCTGCTGCTGGCCGCGCCGACCGCGGCGATCGGCGACCGGCCGGTGATCGTCTCGGCGCTGGCCACGGCGTACCCGATCTTCGACGTGGTCCTGCTGCTGCTCGTGGTCAACCTCACCTTCACCGCGACCACCTTCCCGATCAGCATGCTGACCTTCATCGGCTCGCTGCTGATGCTGTTCGCCGGCGACCTGGCCTACGCGATCATCGGGTTGTCGGGCAAGACCTACGACTCGCCGCTGCTGGACCTTCCGTACATTCTGGGCATGGCCGGGCTCGGCCTGACCGCGCTGCACCCGTCGATGGTCCACCTCGGCCGCGCCGCCCGGCGCCCGGTGCAGGCCTGGTCGTGGCGGCGGATGACCCTGCTCGCCCCGGCCGTGACCGTGCCGTTCGTGCTGCTGGTGCTGGTCGGCGACGAGTCGGCGGCCTACCGGCTGACCATCGGGGTGAGCGGCGCGCTGATGATGCTGCTTCTGCTGGGGCGGGCGGCCACCGCGGTGCGGGCGCAGGCGGCGGCTCAGCGGCGCTCCGAGCACCAGGCCATGCACGACCCGCTGACCGGGCTGCCGAACCGGCGGGCGATGTCCGCGCACATCGAGCGGCTGCTCATCGAGACGCCGCCGCTGGACGACCGGCGGGTCTGGGTCTACCTGCTCGACCTGGACGGCTTCAAGTGGGTCAACGACTCGTGGGGCCACGACACCGGTGATCAGCTGGTGATCGAGGTGGCGCGGCGATTACGCGCGGCGGTGCCGCACGGCATCCGGGTGGCGCGGACCGGCGGCGACGAGTTCCTGCTGGCGTACGTGGGTGAGAAGCCCGGCGCCCTGCGGATCGTCGACGAGATCCGGAGCTGCTTCACCCGCCCGCTGGCCGTGCACGACACCGAGGTGGTGATCAGCGCGTCGATCGGCATCGCGCACGCGGCGGCCGACGGTGACGCGGCGGTGACCGCGGAGGCGCTGATGCGGGACGCGGACACGGCGATGTACCGGGCCAAGGCCGAGGGGCCGGGACGCTCCACGATCTTCGACACGTCGATGCACGACCGGGTCCGCGAACGCATCGAGCTGGAGGCGGAGCTGCGCAAGGCGCTGGCCGACGAGCAGCTGCACGTCGCGTACCAGCCGATCGTGCAGTTGGACACCGGGCGCCCGCTGGGGGCCGAGGCGCTGCTGCGCTGGACCCACCCGACCCGGGGGCAGATCCCGCCGATGTCGTTCATCCCGATCGCCGAGGAGTCGGGGATGATCGCGCAGATCGGGACCTGGGTACGCGAGGAGTCGCTGCGCCAGCTGGCCGTGTGGCGCGCCGACGGCACCGTGGCCGACGACTTCTACCTCTCCATCAACGTCTCGCCGCGCCAGCTCAACGACGCCGACCTGCCGCTGATCGTGTCGGCCGAGCTGATCAAGTACGGCGTGCCGGCCCGCGCGGTCGCCCTGGAGATGACCGAGTCGGTGATGGTGGACGGCTCCAGCGTCACCTCGCGCGTCCTGTTCGAGCTGCGTGAGCTGGGCGTACGTCTGCTCGTGGACGACTTCGGCACCGGCTTCTCGGCGCTCGGCTACCTGCGCCGGTTCCCGGTCACCGGGGTGAAGATCGACCGCTCGTTCGTCTCCGGCCTGGGCTCGAGCCTGGAGGACGAGGAGATCGTCCGGGCCGTGGTGGCGATGAGCTACGCGCTGGGCCTGACCATCGTCGCCGAGGGCGTGGAGAACCGCGGGCAGCGCGACGCCCTGGCCGCGGTCGGCGTCACCCAGGCCCAGGGCTGGCTGTGGGGACCGGCGGTGGCACCGGGCGACTTCGCCGCGCACTGGCACGCGGGTGGCCCGGCCGCCCGGGCCGCGGCGAACGTGCCGCCGGGCAAGAACCAGCGGTCGACCGGCGGCAAGGCCAAGAGCCGCAATCAGCTGGCCGCGGAGAACTCGTAGCGCCGTACGACCTCGACGCCGTTGTTCTGTGGCACGCGCCGAAGGTAGCGGACGGCCACCCGGTCAGGCATTATTCGCGGCTACGGAAAGGCTTGCGGTCGCGCGGGGCGCGCCGATGGGTTACACAGGTCTAAGGGAAGGAGGGCGAAAAGTGATCGGACTGATCGGCGCGGAGTGCAACGTGTGGCTCGTCGTCGCCCTGCTCGCACTGGCCATTGGACTCGGCGGTGCCCTGCTGATGGCCGTACGCGACCGGGTGAGTTCCCGCTAGAGCTCGTACGCTGGGCCGCATGCGCTTCGCGACTTGGAACGTCAACTCGGTGAAGGCCCGCCTGCCCCGCCTTCTGGAGTGGCTGGGCGACACCGGACCGGACGTCCTGATGCTCCAGGAGACCAAGGTGGCGCAGGGTGAGTTCCCGTCGGCCGAGGTGGCGGAGCTGGGCTACGAGACGGCCGAGTACGGCCAGGGCCGATGGAACGGTGTGGCCCTGCTGTCACGGGTCGGGCTGGCCGAGGTGCGCAACGGCTTCCCCGGCGAGCCCGGCTACCCCGGCGCGGAGGCGCGGGCGATCAGCGCCACCTGCGGCGGTGTCCGGTTCATGTCGGTGTACGTACCGAACGGCCGCACTCCGGATGATCCGCATTACACGTACAAATTGTCGTGGTTATCGGCTCTGAAGACCGCCCTGGCCGGCGATGTGGCGGCCGGGCCGGCCGTGGTGGCCGGCGATTTCAACGTGGCGCCGACCGACGCCGACGTCTGGGACCCGGCCGCGTTCGCCGGGGCCACCCACGTCACCCCGCCCGAGCGTGCGGCCCTGGCGGCGATCCTGGGCCTCGGGTTCACCGACGTACCGGCCCGCCCCCTGAAGGGTGATCATCCGTTCACCTATTGGGATTACCGTGCGGGGATGTTCCACAAGAACATGGGCATGCGAATCGACCTGGTCTACGCCACCGCCGACCTGGCCGGCACGGTCAAGGACGCCGTGGTCGACCGTGAGGCCCGCAAGGGCAAGGGCCCGTCCGATCACGCCCCGATCGTGGTGGACCTCGATCGATGAGGCACGGGTGAGGCCGGTTTCTGTCAGACCTGGCACGTAGGGTGAGAAACAACGACGACCAGAGAGGGGGCAACGCATGACCGCGGACGGCACGGATCCCGATTTGCCGGCGCAGGCTACCGCGACGGTCTTGGCGCCGGCACCGGCGCTGCTGCGGGCCGCCCTCGACGCGACCTCCGAGGCCGTGGTGCTGTGCGCCGCCACCGACCACCAGATCCTGCTGGTCAACAACGCGGCTCACGCCCTGGCTCCCGAGCTGTCCGCGGGCATGTCGGCGGCGGCGTCACCGATCGTGGCGCTCACCCAGGCGATCACTCAGAGTCAACATACTTTCACCGCCGAGCACGACGGACGCCGGCTCCGTGGCGACCGCCGCGACCTCGGCGCCGAGCACTACGGCTGGTACCTGCAAGACGTCACCCCGCTCGAACGGGAACGGGCCCGCACCGCGTTCCTGGCCGAAGCCGGCCGCCGCCTGGCCGCGTCGCTCAACCACCGGCGCGCCCTGCGAACCACCGCCGAACTGGCCGTCTCCCACCTGGCCGACGCCGCCGTGGTCGTCCTGCCCTCCGAGCGCAGGCAGAGCGACTGGGTCCGGCTGGTCGGCGGCGGCACCGTCGACCAGGGCTCGCTGCGCGAACGCATGCTCGGCGAGGTGCCCGGGCTGGTCGAGGCGCTCGGTGGCTTCCCGCCCATCCCGAGCCGGTGGCTGGACGCCGGGCAGGTGCCCGGCTGGCTGCTGCCCGAGGGCTTTGGGCCGATCGGCGCGCTGCTGGTCACCCCGCTGCCCGGCAACGCCGAGCCGGCCGGCGCCCTGATCCTGGCCCGCCGCGGCACCGATGCCGCGTTCAGCGACGAGGACGAAATGCTGGCCCGCATCTTCGCGGCCCGGGCCGGCGCGGCGATCTCGGCCGCCATGCTCTACCGCGACCAGGTCGACACCACCGCGGTGCTGCAGGCCGACCTGCTGCCGCCCGAGCTGCCCCAGCCGGATGGCGTCGAGCTGATCGGGTCATACCAGGCCGCCCGCGAGGCGCTGCGGGTCGGCGGCGACTTCTACGACGTGTTCAAGCCGACGGCGCGGCGCCCCGAGACGGTCATCGCGCTCGGCGACGTGTGCGGCAAGGGCCCGGAGGCGGCCGTGCTGACCGGCAAGGTGCGCCAGACGCTGCGGGCGCTGCGGCTGGTCGACGTGCCGCCCGAGGAGATGCTCGGCGTGCTCAACCAGGCGCTGCTCGAGTCCGGCCGGCAGCACCGGTTCGTCACGCTGGTGGTCGGCTCGGTGGTCCGCTCCGAGCACGGCCGGGTCCGGCTCACCCTGGCCTCCGGCGGCCACCCGCCGCCGCTGGTGCTGCGGGCCGACGGCACGGTCGAGGAGGTGCCGACCTCGGGCACGCTGATCGGCGTCGTCCCGCACACCGTGGTCCACCCGGCCGACGTCGAGCTGGCACCGGGCGAGTTGTGCCTGCTCTACAGCGACGGGCTGACCGAGGCGCGGGGCGGGCCGTCCGGCACCGAACAGTACGGCGAGCTGCGGCTGCGCGACGCGCTGTCCAGCTGCGCCGGGATGCCGGGCGAGGCGGCGGTGGAACGGATCCGGCAGCTGGTCTCCGACTGGGTGCACGGCGGCATGCGGGACGACATCGCCATGCTGGCGGTGCGGGCTCCCTCGCGTACCCCCCTGAGCCTGCGCGGCGGCGGCGCGCGCAACACCTCGCCGTTCGCCATCGACGCCAAGCGCAACGACCGCCGTCCGAGGCAACGCGTATGACCGTCTTCACCACCAGCACCCACCGGTCCCTCGAGGATCCCGGCTTCCACGACTACTACCTGCGGATGGTCGGCGACGGTGACGAGTACGGCGCCATCGAGGCGGTCACCGGGCTGCTCGACCAGGGCGTGCCGGCCCAGCGGATCATGGTCGACCTGATCGCCCGCACCCAGCAGCGGGTCGGCGAGCTGTGGGCGGCCAACGAGTGGTCGATCGCCCGCGAGCACGCCGCCACCGCGATCAGCGAGCGGGCGCTGGCCGCGGTCGCCGCCCGGACCAACGAGCGCCCCCGGCTGGGACGGATCACCATCGCCTGCGTCGACGGCGAGTGGCACGCTCTACCCGTACGCATCCTGGCCGAGACCCTGCGCCTGGACGGCTGGCGGGTCGACTTCCTCGGCGCCAGCGTCCCCGGCCCGCACCTGGTCACCCATCTGCACCAGACCGGCCCCGACGCGGTCGCGCTGAGCTGCATGATCCCCACCCGGCTGCCCCGCGCGCACGCTGCCATCACCGCCTGCCGCACGGCCGGCGTGCCGGTCATCGCCGGTGGTCGCGGCTTCGGCCCGACCGGCCGCTACGCCGAGATGCTGGGCGCCGACGCCTGGGCCGCGACCGCCGAGCAGGCAGCCAGCCGCTTGGCCACCGACTGGCCGCCCGCCATGGACGACCCGTCCGTCTCGCCCTTCCTCGGCGACGACGAGTACACCTGGGTGGTCCGCCACCGCGGCGACCTCATCGCCACCGCACTGCGGCGCCTGGCCGCCGCGTACCCGCAGGTCAACCAATACGACCAGCGTCAGACCGACGCCACCGCCGAAGACACCGGCCACATCGTCGACTTCCTCGCCGCCGCCCTCTACGTCGCCGACGAACGCCTCTTCACCGACTTCACCGACTGGACCAACGCCGTCCTGCTGGCCCGCAATGTCCCGTCCCAGGCCCTGGTCGCCGGCCTCCTCGCCGTCCGCGACCAGCTGCACGACTGGCCCACCGCTCGGCACATGCTCGACGCCGCCGTTAATCGTTTGCGGCCCGCGCCGGACCCGGCCTAACGTGTCCGCATGATCTCCTGACGAAGCGCGCATCCCGATCTCTTCATGACCGTCGGCGGCCTTCGTCAGCCGTGGGGACAGCCATTCTTCGTGCCGACACTCTTCCCTTTCCCCGGCACCCGCCTCTCTCTTTCCGAGGAGGTAGCTGCATGCCTGAGCAGCCCTTCACCGTCCACGTCGACCTCGACGCCCTGGCCGTTCCCACGGCCCCGGCCCTTCCGCCGGCCCTCGACGGTGACGCACCCAACCGTTCCGCCAAGCGCCACCACGGTTCCGCCGACGGCCGCCTGGAGTCCCGCCAGCGTTCGGAACGCGAGCACTCCAGCCGCGCCGCCGGCCTCGGCAAGGGTCGGTCCTACGCCTTCCGCCGCAGCTGACATCCCTGAACGGCCCGGAACGCAGCTTGGGTTCTAGGAGTGGTCGCAACACCCCAGCTCGGGGGATGCGATGGATTTCGAGATCCGGGACCGGTCGGTTATCCAGGGCCGTCGACGTCTGACCCGCGAGCGTGAGGCATATCTTGCGCTCGTGGGTCAAGGCGTGGGATCAGGAGAATCGTGCAGGCCCGCGCCGCTCCCATCCCCGCGTCGTTTCCATCCCCGCGCCGCTCCCATTTCCCGACCGCTCCCATCCCGGGCCTGAGACCGCGGGTGCCTTCCTTTTCCGAGTACGGGCACAGCACAGTCCTGTCATCCGGGGCCGGCCGCCGTCGTTGGTCCCGCTCCGCGCGCCCACCGCCGGGTCGTCCCTTGTGGTCCCGCGCCACGTCCCCTGATAGCCCGCCTACCACTCCATCCCACCATTGGTAGGCCCCATGCGGCGCCCGCACCCCAAACACCGCCCCCACCCACAGTGGTAAACCCCGCGCGCCAACCGCGCCACGAACACCGCCCCCACCTACCACTCCGCCTCGCAGTGGTAGGGCTGCGCCGCGAACAGCGCCTCCGGCAAAACCTGCCCGAGCTCATCCACCTGCCCGCGCACCTGGGGCGACACCCGGAGTTGCGGGCCACCGTGGACCTGCTCGCCACCGAGCTGGAGCGGCCCCGCCTCGGCACCGACGCGATCATTCCGGCCCTGCTCGACACCCTGATCCTGCACATCCTGCGTACCTGAACCACTTCGCCCGGGTGCTGCGGGCGGGACGTGCGGATGCGCTGGGAGCGGCGGCGTTGCTGGGGACGGCTCCTGGTTCCTGGGTTCCGGGCGATGACGTTTGCGCTGTTGGGAGGCGGGACGGGTGCGGGGTGGGGAGCGCTCGGGTGCCGTTCGGTTACCGCGCTGTGGAAGGCTGCCGGGAGGCCCTAGCGTCTTCCGCATGACGAACGACTTCCTCGCCTTCGCCGCCCAGCAGCAGACCGCCGCCGAGATCGCCGCCGCGCTCGACGCAGCGGTGAACGCCGCGATGAGCGCCGACCTGGGAGCCGACCTGGCCGCCGCGATGGACGCCGCGATCGGCGCCGGCCACGGAGTGACGACGGGCACCGGCCACGGGGTCACGGCGAGCACCGATCTGGCCGGCGCCATGGGCGCCGAGGTCGCGACCGGCTCCGAGCTGGCCGCGGCGATCGGCACTGGAGTCGTGACGAGCGCCGAACTGGCCGCGGCTATGGGTGCCGGGGCCGATCTGGGGGGTGCGAGCGGCGCGGATCTGGGGGCGGCGCTTGAGCTGGTGCTCGACGCTGAGCTGGACCTCGAGGTCGAGGTGGGCCTGGACATCGAGCTGGACCTGATCGAGCTCGATCTGGACCTGCTCGGAGCCGAGGAGACCGTCGACCCGGTCAGCGTCGTCGAGACAGTCCTCGTGCCGGATTCGCCGGCCGCGCTCGAAGTTGTCGTCGTGCCCGACTCGCCGGAGGTGCTGGAGGCGGCCGTGCTGCCCGAGACGCCGGCGCCGTTGGAGTCGCTGGCGCTGCTCGACGGGCTGATGGCGCGGGTGGGGGTGGACGGGCTGGCCGCCGCGTACGCCGATACCGGTCTGCTCGCCCAGATCGACCAGCACACCGCGGCCGTGCGCGAGGCCCTGGCCGCCGCCGGTCGCCCGGCCGACGCGGACGGGCTGGCCTCCTACGCCAGGTCGATCTCGGCCGCGGCCGACCGGATGGGCCGCCCGATCCCGGCCGAGGGTGACGCCGATCTGGCCACCTGCGACTGGCGGCTACCGGACTGGCACGTGCTGCGCCTGGTGGCCGTATGTGCGATCGCCGAGTCGTCCGGTCTGCTGTGATTCGTAGCCGAAACACCTACACGACGGCTTTGTCTATATAGTCGGACAAATCTAGTTTCGGGGCATGAGAAGCAAACTCCTCGCCCTCCTCGCACTCCCCGGCCTGTTGTTAACAGGGGCACCCGCCCAAGCCGCGGCCACGTCGCCGGTCGTGGTGGGCCGCGCCACGGCCACATCGCCGCTGGTGGTGGCGAATGCGGCCACGTCGCCGGTTGTGGTGGCCCGGTACTCGTTCGACACGACCGTCGCCGGCAAGGTCCCGGATCTGTCCGGTCGCGGGGCGCCGCTGACCATCCGTACCGTGGACAAGGGTGCCGTCCGGTTCATCGCCGCCGGCACCGGCCGCTACATCGGTCTGCCGGTCCGCTGCCCGGCCACCGGTGCCTGCCCGCGGGCCCTGCTCGAAGGCACCAACGACGCCGATCTCAACCCGGGCACCCGCAACTTCCGGTGGGCCGCCACGATCAACGTCAGCAAGGCGCAGCTGGCCGGTTCGTCCAACGTCGTGCAGAAGGGCGTGGCGACGACCGAGAGCCAGTGGAAGATGCAGGTCGGCGAGACCCACGGCCGCGCCCAGTGTGTGGTGGTCGGCCGCGGTTCGGCCACGGCGTACCTGGTCCGCTCGTCGATCGCGGTGGCCGATGGCAAGTGGCACCGGATCCTCTGCAACCGGGCCGGTGGCTCGATGGCGATCTACGTCGACGGTGTGGCCCGCGGGTCGGTGTCGGTGCCAGTCGCGCTGACCATCAGCAACGACAAGCCGCTACGCCTCGGCGGACCCAACTTCAACACCAGCAGCGACATGTTCCACGGCTACCTCGACGACGTGTACGCCACGCTCGGCTGAGCCCCGGCGACAAGGCCGGGGCGGTGAACGGCGACCAGCGCTCCGCCCCGGGCCGAGCCCTGCGAAAGCGAAGGAACTCAACGCGAAGCCACGGCGGCAAACCCGCAAAAAGCGAAGGAGCTCAACGCGAAGCCGTGGCGGCGAGGCCCCGCGAAAAGCGACAGAACTCAGCGCGAAGCCGTGGCGGCGAGCATCGCGGCCGCTTCCGACTCGGGCACCGGCCGCGCGAAGTAGAAGCCCTGGGCCCGCTCGCAGCCCAGGGAGCGCAGCAGCTCGACCTGTTCGGCGGTCTCCACGCCCTCGGCGATCGTGCCCAGGCCGAGACCGCCGGCCAGGTCGATGATGGCCTTGACCAGCGTCCCGGCGGCCAGGTCGGCCGGTTCGGACGACGCCGGCATGAAGGAGCGATCGATCTTGATGTGGTCGATCGGGAGATCCCTGAGGTACGCGAGCGACGAGTACCCGGTGCCGAAATCGTCGATCGCCACCCGCACCCCACGCGACCGCAGCATGCTCAGGTGGCCGATCGCCTGCTCGGTCACCTGCCCGGACGCCACCAGCACGCCCTCGGTGATCTCCAGGATCAGGGCCGACGGCGGCAGGCCGGACGACCGCAGCGCGTCCAGCACCTTGGCCCCGAAGTCGTGTTCGCGGAGCTGGCGCGGCGACACGTTGACCGAGACGACGGCGTCGGTCCAGGAGGCGACGACCCGGCAGGCCTCGCGCAGCACCCACTCCCCGATCGGGACGATGAGGCCGCTGTCCTCGGCCAGCGGGATGAATTCGTCGGGTGGCACCATCCGGTCGCCGGGCGGCTTCCAGCGCAGCAGCGCCTCCACGCCGACCATGCGCTCGTCGGCCAGCCGAATCAGCGGCTGGTAGTAGACGACCAGCTCGTCCCGGACGATCGCCCCGCGCAGCCGTTCCACGGTCTCGGCCACGGCCAGCCGTTGCTCGCGCATCCGGCGGTCGAAGACCTTCACCTGGTCGCGGCCCGCCGCCTTGGCCGCGTGCAGGGCCAGGTAGGCGTCGCGCAGGACGTCGCCGGTGAGCAGGTCCGGGTCGACGGTACGCAGCCCGACGCTGGCGGTCGCGAACAGCTCATGCCCCTGCGCGTTGACCGGCCGCCGCATAGCCACCAGAATCTCGCCCGCTACGGCCTCGGCCGACGAGCAGGACTGAAGCACACCGGCCGCGCCGGCAACAGCCTCGGCCGACGAGCAGGACTGAAGCACACCGGCCCCGGCGGCAACAGCCTCGACCGACGAGCAGGACTGAAGCACACCGGCCCCGGCGGCAACGGCGTCGGTGGACGAGCCGGGAAGTAGTACGCCGAACTCGTCACTGCCGAGCCGCACGACCAGCGCCCGCCCGTCGAGCAGGCGCCGCAGCCGCTCGGCCACCGCGACCAGCAGGTCGTCGCCCATGGCGTACCCGAATCGGTCGTTGACCTCTTTGAACTCGTCCAGGTCGAGCACCATCAGGCTGCCCGGCGACTGGTGGCGGAGCATCGAGGTGAGCCGGTCGTGCAGCACGGTCCGGTTGGGCAGCCCGGTCATGTCGTCGTTCTGGGCCCGGTGCAGCAGTTCCCGCTGCAGCTGCTCCAGGGCCCCGGCGCGCTGCCGGACCAGCACGTTGAGCTGCCGCATCCGGGTCACGACGAGCGCCGCGGTGACGGCCGTGGCCCCGACCGGAACCACCACGTCGGCGTCGCTGAGGTCGCCGGATGCGATCTCGTTGAGCAGGAAGACCCCGCTCAGGATGGGGGTGGCGACGACCGTGGCGACGTAGATCCGGGAGGCGCCGATCCGGTCGGCCAGGGCGGTGTCGCTGGGCGGCTCGACCGGCCGGGCCATGCTCGGGTGCAGCGCCGCCGCGCCCATCGTCACGTTGGTGATCAGCCAGCACACCTGGCTCAGCAGGGGCGGGCTCATGGTGTTGGTCGCCGAGACGAACGAGACCACGCCGACGTCCAGGAACATCGCGGTGTCGGCGGTCAGCAGGCTCGCGCACGACACGGTGAGCAGCAGATACGAAACTGACCCGGCGTCGGTCAGCAGGAGCAGCCGGAAGGCCAGGGCGAGCAGGGCCATGTCCAGCAGCGGGAAGACCACGATGTGGGCCGGGCCGACCGCGCCACCGTGGACGAGCGGGTCGACCAGCAGCGTCCACCACACGACGGCCGCCCCGCTGGTGATGATGCCGGCCTCGGTGAAGCCGGCCGACCGGGTGCCCCGGGGCAGGCCGGGCAGGGTGGCCAGGGCGAAGGCCAGGGCCGGGAAGGTCAGGTAGTAGAGCAGGTCGGCGGCGCCGGAGAAGGCGAGGACGTGGGTCGCCTGGAGCACCGGCCAGGCCACGTTCGAGACCACGGCGATCGTGACCGCGAGGGCCAGAGCGCGCCAGCCGAACCGGTGCGCCGGCCGGTGGACCCGGATGCCGGTGATCACCGCCGGGATGACGGTCAGGCTGATCAGCAGCTGGAACGTCGACCGGACGGCACCGGACGGCGTGAGCAAGACGACGAGGAGGCTGAGCCCGCCCACGGCGAGCTGCCATAGCCACCACGGCCGAGTGTCCCGCACCGGACCACCGTCGCATGACGCCGAACAAGAGTGGGGCGGAACGGTACAGAAGGTACTACGCGGGCAGAGCGTCGATGGCTTTGTAGATGCGTTTGTCCGAAACCGGGTACGCCGTGCCCAGCGCCTGGGCGAACAGGCCCACCCGCAGCTCCTCGATCATCCACCGGATCTCGGTGCGGCCTTCCGAGGGCTGCAGCTCGCGGAATTCACGTTCGATCTCCTGCACCTGGGCCATCAGCTGCCGGTCGCGGGCCACGGTGCCGCCGAGCCGGTCGAGCCGGTGACTGATCGCCTTGAGGTAGCGGGGCAGGTGGTGCAGTTGTCTCCAGCCGGTCTCGGTGACGAAGCCGGGGTGGACCAGCCCGGTGAGCTGCTGCCGGATGTCGGCCAGCGCGGCGACCAGCGCCGGGTCGCGCGTACCGGACAGCCGTTGCCCCACCTCGTAGGCGGTGGCCAGCACCGACTGCACCTGCTTGACCACCGCGGCGGTGGCGTCGACGAGGTCGGCGCGCACCTGCTCGCGCAGCGTCATGAACCCGGCCTGATCCCAGGCGGGCCCGCCGGCGTCCTGCACCATGCGGTCCACCGCGGCGCCGGCGCAGTCGTCGAGGAGGTCGGCGATCGACCGGTACGGGTTGCCCCGCGACAACTCCAGCTTGGCCCGGTTGTCCAGCCGGCCCTGCAGGTAGCGGGCGGCCGGCGGCAGCGTGAGCAGGAGCAGCCGGCGGGTCCCGGCGCGCATCGCCACCCGCTGCTCGGCCTCGGTCTCGAAGACCCGGACGGCCACGCTGGCGCCCTCGTCGGCCAGCGCCGGGTAGACGGTCACCTCGAGACCGCCGCGGACCTGGGCGACCTTCCGCGGGACGGTGCCGAAGTCGGCGGTGGTGATGCCGGTGCGCTCGAGCCCACCGGCCGCGGCGGCGATCTCCGCGCGTACCGATGGAGCCAGCTCGCGCCGCAGCACCTCGAGGTCGCGGCCCTCCCCCAGCACCACACCGTGCTCGGACAGCACCCGGAAGTTCATCCGGAGATGCTCGGGTACGGCGTCGGGGCGCCAGGCGTCGCGCGGCACGACCACGCCGGTGAGGCGGCGCAGCTCGTCACCGATGGCGTCGGGCAGCGGGCCGCGGCGGGCCGGCACCCGGGCCAGCGCGGCGGCGGCCCAGTCGGGCACCGGGACGAAGCTGGTCCGTAGCTGCTTGGGCAGGGCGCGGATCAACGCGACCACGACCTCCGGCCGGAAGCCGGGCACCGACCAGCCGAAGTCGTCCGCGTCGAGCTTGTTGAGCAGTGGCAGCGGCACCTCGACGGTCACGCCGTCACCCGATTTGCCGGGCTCGAAACGGTATTTCAGCGGGAGCCGGACACCGTTGGCCATCCAGGCGTCCGGATAGGCGCCGACCTGCACGTCGTCCCGGCCCGCGTTGATCAGCTGCTCGCGGGTGAAGGACAGCAGATCGGGGCGGGAATGCCGCTCTTTCTTCCACCACGCGTCGAAGTGGCGGGCGGAGACGATGTCGGCCGGGATCACCGCGTCGTACAGACCGAAGATCGTCTCGTCGTCGACGGCGATGTCGCGCCGCCGGGACCGGTGCTCGATCTCCTCGATCTGGGCGATGAGCTTGGCGTTTTCGGCCACGAACCGGTGGTGTGTGTCCCAGTCGCCTTCGACCAGGGCGTGCCGGATGAACAGCTCACGGCTCAGCGCGGGGTCGATCCGGGCGTACCCGACCCGGCGCCGCGGGACGATCGGCAGCCCGTACAGCGTGACCTTCTCGAAGGCCATCACCGAGCCCTGCTTCTTTTCCCAGTGCGGCTCGCTGTAGCTGCGTTTGACCAGGTGCGGCGCCAGCGCCTCGGCCCACTCGGGCTCGATCCGCGCGTTCACCCGGGCCCACAGCCGCGACGTCTCGACCAGCTCGGCCGACATCACCCAGCGCGGCTGCTTCTTGAACAACGCCGACCCCGGGAAGATCGCGAACTTCGCGCCGCGCGCACCCAGGTATTCGCGCTTGTCGGTGTCCTTCAACCCGAGGTGGCTGAGCAGGCCGGACAGCAGCGCCGTGTGCACATTCGGCCCCGGCGAGACCTCGTCGCGGTCCTCTTTGACATTCAGTTCGAGGGTACGGGCGACCTGCCGCAGCTGCGCATAGATGTCTTGCCACTCGCGGACCCGCAGGTAGTTGAGGAACTCGGAACGGCACAGCCGGCGGAACTGGTTGCCGGACAGCTCCCGTTGTTTCTCGCGCAGATATTTCCAGAGCCCCAGGTACGAGAAGAAGTCCGACTCCTTGTCGACGAAGCGGCTGTGTTTCTCGTCGGCCTGCTGCTGCTTGTCGGCCGGGCGCTCGCGCGGGTCCTGAATGGACAGAGCCGCCGCGATCACCATCACCTCGGCCACGCAGTCCTGTTTGTCGGCCTCGATGACCATCCGGGCCAGCCGCGGGTCGACCGGCAGCTGGGCCAGCTTGCGGCCGAGCGTCGTGAGACTGCGCCCTTCGAGGGCGCCGAGTTCTTCGAGCAGCTTCACGCCGTCGGTGATGTTGCGCTGGTCCGGTGGGTCGATGAACGGGAACTTGGCCAGGTCGCCCAGGCCCAGGCTGGTCATCTGCAGAATGACGCTGGCCAGGTTGGTGCGCAGGATCTCGGGCTCGGTGAACTCCGGCCGCTGCTCGAAATCCTCCTCGGAATAGAGACGAATACAAATGCCGTCCGAGGTACGCCCACAGCGCCCCTTGCGCTGGTTGGCGCTCGCCTGCGAGATGTCCTCGATGGGCAGCCGCTGCACCTTGAGCCGGCTGGAGTACCGGGAGATGCGCGCGGTCCCCGGGTCGATCACATACCTGATGCCCGGCACGGTCAGCGACGTCTCGGCCACGTTGGTGGCGAGCACGATCCGCCGCGCCTGGTGCGACTGGAACACCCGGTGCTGCTCGGCCGCGCTCAGCCGCCCGTACAGCGGAAGAATCTCGGTGTTGCGCAGTTTGCGCTTTTCCAGCGCGTCGGCGGTGTCCCGGATCTCTCGCTCGCCGCTGAGGAAGACCAGGATGTCGCCGCTGCTCTCACCGGCCAGTTCGTCCACCGCGGCCGAGATGCCGTCGATCTGATCCTGCTCGGCGTCGACGTCGAGCGGGCGGTAACGGACCTCGACCGGGTAGGTCCGCCCGGTCACCTCGAGCACCGGCGCGTTGCCGAAATGCTCGGCGAACCGCTGCGTCTCGATCGTCGCCGAGGTGATGATCACCTTGAGATCGGGCCGGCGCGGCAGCAGCTCCCTCAGATAACCCAGCAGGAAGTCGATGTTCAGGCTGCGCTCGTGCGCCTCGTCGATGATCAGCGTGTCGTACCGCAGCAGCGACCGGTCGTTCTGAATCTCGGCCAGCAGAATGCCGTCGGTCATGACTTTGACCAGCGTGTCCTCGCCGGACTGATCGGTGAACCGCACCTTGTATCCCACCGTCGACCCGAGCGGCGTGCCCAGTTCCTCGGCGATCCGCTCGGCCACCGTGCGTGCGGCGATCCGGCGCGGCTGGGTGTGCCCGATCTGCCCGCGCACCCCACGCCCCAGCTCCAGGCAGATCTTCGGCAACTGCGTGGTCTTCCCCGAGCCGGTCTCGCCGGCCACGATCACCACCTGGTTGTCCCGGATCGCGGCGGCGATGTCGTCACGCCGGGCACTGACCGGCAGCTCGTCGGGATACTTGATCTCGGGCACGGACGCCGCGCGGGCATCCCGCCGGACGACGGCCGCGTCGACCTCGGCGGCGATCTGGGCGAGCGCCTCGGCCTTGCGCTCGTCGTCCCGGATCTTCCGGGTGCCCTCCAGGCGCCGCTGGAGCCGGCGCTCGTCGCGAGGTAACAGGTCGGACATGCGGCGGCGCAGCTCAGGCACGGTTACAGACATGGCGGAGCAAGCTTAGGCGGATCCCTCGCGAAACGCCGCGTGATTATCGCCGCCCTCGGGTGGCGTCCAGCTCAGGGCCGGCCGGCTGAGGCCACGCCCGCCCGACCGAAACGAAACAGTTTCGTTTCGGTCGGGGAGGCGGTACAGTTTCGCCCAGCGGGTACGAAACTGTTTCGTTTCGCTAAGGGAGGCGACATGGCCGAGCTGCGGATCCGGCGCATCGAGGGCGAGCGGGCGAAGGAGGTCTTCGAGGCCGCCGTGGGCGTGCTGGTCGCGGTGGGCTACGACCGGTTCACCTTCGACCTGGTCGCGGCGAATGCGCGAGCGAGCAAGGCCAGCCTCTACCGGCGGTGGGCGGGCAAGGCCGAGCTGGTGTCCGAGGCGGTCTGCTCGCTCGACAGCCAGGGTCCGGAGCTGCCCGACACCGGATCGCTGAGCGGCGACCTGCGCGCCCTGACCGGCATGCGGGGGTTCTTCGACGTCGAGCGGGCCGCTGTGGTCGGGGCGCTCGCCACCGCGATCCAGCGTGACCCTGAGCTGCACGAGGCGATGCGCCAGAAGCTGGTCGCGGACGGCACGCGTGATCTGCGGACTCTGCTCAACCGGGCGCGGGAGCGGGGTGAGATCCGGCCGGGGCTCGACATCGATCTGCTCAGTTCGGTCGTTCCGGGGCTGGTGCTGTTCCGGATGACCTTTGAGACGCCGGGGAAGTTCCCGGCCGATCTGGTCCGCGACATCGTCGAACAAATCGTGCTGCCCGCCGCGCTCGCCTGACGAGATCGTCATGACCGGCCGCCTGACGAAATCGCCACCACCACTCACCCGACGAGATCGCCACCACCACTCACCCGACGAGATCACTAACACCACTCACCCGACGAGATCACTAACACCACTCACCCGACGAGATCACTAACACCACTCACCTGACGAGATCGCCACCACCGCTCGCCTGACGAAATCGCCACGAACACTCGCCAGCCGCCGGCCCGGCGCCTCACGGTCGTCGGCGTATCCGTCGCAGAAACACGACTCCTGACGAAACCGGCCGCGAACACCTTCGCGGCGGGTTCGTCATGCCCATCCCCATGCCGGGAACGCCAGAAATCTGGCCGGATCGGCATGACCACTCTCCTGAAGGGACCATCATGATCACGGACTGGTTGCCGGCCGGATTCACGGCGAAGCGGATCGCCACCAACGGCACCACCCTCTCGGTGGCGGTCGGCGGCGACGGGCCGCCGATGGTGCTGCTGCACGGCTGGCCACAGACCGGGCGCATCTGGCGGCACGTGATGGCTCCGCTGGCCGAGCGGTACACGGTCGTCGTACCCGACCTGCGCGGGGCGGGGGCGAGCGATCGACCGGCCGGCGGGTACGCCAAGACGGCGCAGGCGCGGGACATGCGCGGCGTCCTCGACGCGCTGGGACTGAGCGGGCCGGCGGTGGTGGCCGGCCATGACATCGGGGCGATGGTGGCGTTCGGCTGGGCCGCCTCCCGGCCGGAGGAGGTGGCTGCGCTGGTGATGCTCGACGCGCTGCTGCCGGGGTTCGGGCTGGAGGAGATGATGAACGTGGCCGAGGGCGGCATGTGGCACTTCGGCTTGTTCATGACTCCGGCGGTGCCCGAGATGCTGTTCGACGGGCACGAGCTGGAGTTCGTCTCGACGATGTTCCCACTGCTGGGTCAGCCGGGCGTGTTCAGCGACGAGGATCTGGCGTACTACGCCGAGGCCTACCGGGGGCGGGACCGGCTGCGGGGCGGCTTCGAGCAGTACCGGGCGCTGCTGGCCGACGGCCAGGAGAACCGGGAACTGCTGGCGGGACGCAAGCTGGCCATGCCGGTGCTGCGGGTGTACGCGGGCGAGCACGACAACGATTGGCCTCCGGCCGAGTTCGCCGACCGGATCACCGAGGTGGCCGCGCCGACGGGTCACTTCGTCGCCGAGGAGAACCCGCGGTGGCTCCTCGACACCATGGAGAAGTTCCTGGCCACGGCTTAGGCCGAACCTCGCGGACCAGCCGAGGCCGAGGCACGGCCCAGCGTGAGGCCGAGCGAGGCACGGCCCGAAGTAAGGCCGAGCGTGAGGCACGGCCCAAAGGGGCCGAGCGCGAGGCGCGCCTCAGGTCCGGGCCACGGCGGCGGTGGCCGGCGATGCGATCCGCAGGGCCCCGGCGGCCAGGGGCATGGTGAAGTGGAAGCGGGTGCCGCCGCCGGGGTTGTCGGCCACGCCGATCTGGCCGCCGTGGCGTTCCACGATGCGGCGGCAGATGGCCAGGCCCAGGCCGGTGCCCGCGTAGCCGGCGGCGGTGCGGGCCCGGTGGAACGACTCGAAGATGTCGGGCTTGTCGTCGTCGGGGATGCCGATGCCGCGGTCGGCGATCTCCACCCGGCACCAGCCCGGGGCGGCCTGCGCGACGGTCACGTCGACCCGGGCCGGCTTGCCCTTCGGAACGTACTTGAGGGCGTTGCCGATCAGGTTGTCGAGGACGTGCCGGAGCATGGCGGGGTCGGCGTAGACGTCGGGCAGCGGGCCCACGTAGAAGTCGGGACCGGGACCGTCGCCGGGGCGGCGCGGGCCCGACCGGCCCAGGATCACGTCGTCGACCAGCGGGCCCAGCGCGACGGTCTCGCGCCGCAACGGGGCGTCCTTCGAGGTGGTGTACGCCAGCAGCGTGTCGATCTGCCCGGCCATCCGGTCGGCGGCCAGGGTGATCCGCTCCAGCGCCCGCACCGCGCCCGCCACCTCGGCCGAGTCGGGCGCCTCGGCCAGTTCGTCGGCGGCCGTCTCGCAGTGCCCGCGGACGACGGCCAGCGGCGCCTTCAGGTCGTGTGCGACGACACCGGCGAACACCGACAGATCCGTCTCGTACCGGCGCAGCTCGGTGATGTCGTGGAAGACCGCGACGGCACCGGGCTGGCCGGCGCTCTCGTCCAGCGGCCGGCCGTCGACGCTGATCAGGATGCCGTCGGGGCGTTCGGCGTTGCGTACGATCATCTCGACGCCGTCCGAGGACTCGCCCCGCAGCGCCCGGACCAGTGGCATCTCGTCGAGCGGGAACGGGGTCCGCCCGTCCGGCCGGAACAGCCCGTAGTGCTCCTGCCACTCCGCCGGGTTGCCGACGTCGTCGTCCACGCCGAGCAGCGCCTTCGCGGCCGGGTTGTGCAGCAGGAACTCGCCGTTGGCGTCGACCACGCCGACGCCGTCGCCGAGCCCGGCCATGATGGCGCCGAGCAGGCCGGCCTGGCGGCGGCTCTCGGCCTCGGCGGTACGCAACTCGGCGGTGGCCACCTGGACCTGCCAGCGGGCCTTGGACCGTCCGTTGGCCAGCACGTGCACCAGCGCCCCGAGCATCAGGGTGAGGGCGATGCCGCCGAGCAGCACAATGGCCGGCAGGTTGCTGCGGGCGCCGGGCAGGTAGGCCGAGTCGGCCCCGGTGACCAGGGTCCACTGCCGGTCGGCGACCGGGAAGGTGGCCTCCCGGACCAGGTCGCGGCGGTCGTGCGCGGTGTACGCGGCCACCCGTACCCGCCGGCCGTCGCCGTTGGTGGCCAGCAGTTCGCCGTCCAGCTGGTTCTGGCTGGCCGTGCTCAGCACGCCGCCGAGGAAGTCCTGGCCGCGCAGGCCCAGCACCATCCAGCCCTGGAACACGGGCGTGGTTGCGGGCGTGAAGACCGGCGCGACGAAGACGAACGAGAGCTGTTGCTGGCGCGGGGGCAGGCCGCGGTCGCGCAGCAGGATGTACGTGTCGGAGACCGTCGCCTGGCCGGTGCGCCGCGCCTCGATCAGGGCGGCGGTGGCCTCGGAGGACGCGGCGACGTCGAGCCCGGACGGGCTGGGGGTGCCGCCGTGCAGCGCCCGGCTGAAGATCGAGAAGTAGTGCTCGGGCGCGCCGGAGTGCGGGCGCAGGTTGAGGCCGGTGGAGCCGCGGGCCCGCCAGGTGGCCTGGGCGCCGGCGATCCCGTCGGGCGGTGTGGCCACGACGTAGGCGACCGAGATGGCGCCGAGCAGGTCGGCCGTGTCCAGGGGCGCGGTGACGGCGCGGAAGTCCGTACCGTCGAATCGGGTGTTGGTGCCGGCGCCGGCCGCGACCGCCTGCAGCAGGGTGCGGTACCGCCCGGTTTCGGCCGAGACCGCCGCCCGCGCCACCGCCGTGCGTTGGTCCATCACCCGGTCGGCGTTGGCCTGCTGGGCCGAGCGGAGGCTGCCGACCACGAGCAGGGTGACGGTGAGGCCGATGACCATGACGTTGGCCGCGAGCAGGGGACCGACGAAGCGACCACGGCGGCGGACCACCGCGGCGGCGGGATCGTCGCGTCGCTTCACTCAAGCGAGCATAAGACGCAAATCACCCCCGTCGGCGCGGTTCGGCCGACGGGGGTGAGAAGTGCTCGGCTACTTCCAGGTGTCGTACTGGTACAGCTTGTTCGAGGCCATGATGCCGGTGATCTTGGTGTAGTAGTTCGGGTCGGTGGCGTAGCCGGCCTTCCACACGGTCCAGATGAACTTGTTGGCGTTCTTCGTGTACGCGAAGGCGGGCTTGTACCGGCTGTTGACCTTGAGGAAGTTGCCGTGGTCGCGGAACGAGTTGGCCATCGACGAGTAGGTGCGGAACACGCCGGTGGTGTCGTAGCACTTGCCGGCCTTGGTGCACTCCTGGGTCTTGTACGTCTGGCAGCCGTTGGCGATCGTGCCGTACCGGCCGTTCTGGCACTTGATCCCGAAGTAGTTCCGGTGCGTGCTGGAGAGCGTGCTGCGGCCCCAGCCGGACTCGAGGATGGCCTGGGCGATGGTCACCGACGGCGGCACACCGTACTCCCGCCAGCCCTGCTGGGCGCCGGGCACCGCGGCCTTGATGAACTGCTCCGGGGTCACCGACGGCGAGGTGGCAGGCGGCGTGGTCGAGCCGGCGCAGGTGGGCAGGGCGGGGCTGATCACGTACGCGTGCGACAGGTAGAGCCCCGTGCTGGTCCGGTCCCACTGGGTGGTGGTGCGCACGGTGCCGGCCACGCTCTGCCCGGTGACCGCGCAGACCAGCAGGGCCTGGCGGCCGTTGTTCAGCTTCAGCACGACGTTGCCCGAGGTGTTCGGGGCGGTACGCACGTTCACCGGACCGGAGCTGCTCCTGATCTTGCCGGTGATGTACTTCGACGCGGTCGTGGTGGCCGGCTTGTTCTTCACCGGCACGGCCTGCGGCGTGGTGGTGGCGCACCGGCCGATGGCCTTGGTCGTGGCCACGTACGCGAACGAGATGTACCGGCCGGTCCCGAGCCTGGCCCACAGGTTCGAGGTGCGGATGGAGCCCTGCACGCTGGTGCCGGAGGTGACGCAGAGGACGGCGATCTTCTGGTTGTCTCGGACCGAGCCGACGATCGAGCCGCTCAGCGACGGCGTGGCCCGGACCTTGAGGTTGCTGTTGACCCGCACGGTGGCGGAGACGGTCGCGGCGTTGGCAGCGGCCGGCGCGGTGGCCAGACCTGCCCCTACGGCGGCCACCAGCAGCGTGCTGGTAAGCAGTCGACGGGCGGTGTGCGGCATGAGTGCTGGTCCCTTCCCTGGGGTCTCGTCCCCATGAAGGTCGCCAGTGGCCGTTGCCGGGCCAGGAGATGATCGGGTGCGCCTCGGTTGCCACCTTTCCGCTGTGAAGTGGGTGAGACCCTTGAGAAAGCTGTTTCGAATGGGGTCTCGCCGGGGCAATAGCGGCACGCGCCCCAGCCCCCCCCGGGAGGAATCAGAACCATGACGGCAGTGGCCACCCGCCGTACCCCAGCCAAGCCCGCGGCCCCGCGGCCGAGGAAACGACCGTCGAAGAAGGGCGAGCGGCGCGGCGCGTTGCACCTCGTCACGCCGCTGCTGGCGGTCGTGCTCGCCGCGGCCGGCGTCGCGGTGGTCTACCGCGTCTTCGTGCGCTCGGTGCTCGGGCAGAAGATCGACACCACCGCGCTGCGCAACTCCGGCATCGGGCACGAACGGGCCGTCGAGATCATGCAGCGGACCCTGAACGGGACCTCGCTGGCCAGCCTGGTGCTGGTCTGCGTGGCCATCGTGCTGATCGGGATCATCCGGCGGCGCGCCGACCTGGCCGTCGCCGCCGGCCTGATGGTGGCCGGGGCCAACGCCACCAGCCAGTTGCTCAAGACGCGGCTGCCGCGGCCCGCGCTGGACGGTTTCCCGATGCCCAACTCGTTCCCCAGCGGCCACACCACGGCGGCCACGTCGGTGGCGTTCGCGCTGGTGCTGGTGCTGCCGCTGGCGATCCGCGGGCTGGTGGCGCTGATCGGGGCGGCGTACGCGTCGATCATCGCCGTGGCCACCGTCTGGGCCGAGTGGCACCGCCCCAGCGACACCATCGCCGCCCTGCTGCTCGTTCTGGCCTGGGGTGGTCTCGTCACGTTCGGGCTGCGTCTGCGGCTCCGCCGCCGCAAGCCGGGGCCGATCGACCGGCCCAGCACCCTGGCCACCGTGCTGTTCGTGGTCGGCGGCGCGCTCTCGGCGCTGATCGCCGGCGTCGGCCTGGGCGCGGTCGTGCTCTCCGAGCGGGTGACCCCCGACCTGGTCTCCGGCCGGTTCGCGTTCCTGACCGGGGCGGCCGCGATCACCGCCGGCGTCGCCGTGGTCTTCCTGATCTGGGTGCGCCTGGCCGCGGGTGACCAGCCGGCCCTCGAATCGTCGGTCTCGACCGCCCGTTCCGAGGCCGTCGAGCCGAAGCCTAGGGAGGCAGACAATGACAACACCTGACGGCACCACCATCCCGCCCGGCCCGGCCGGCACTCCCGTCACCCCGGCGGCCGACCCGGCAGCGGCGGCCGGACCGACAGTGGCCGTCGCCACCTACCCCGACTACCCGTCCGCGCAGCGTGCGGTCGACTACCTGTCCGACAACAAGTTCCCGGTCGAGCGGGTCGCCATTGTCGGCACCGACCTGCGCATCGTGGAGAACGTGCTGGGCCGGCTGACCGTGGGCCGGGCGGCGCTGGCCGGCTTCGCCAGTGGCGCCTGGTTCGGTCTGTTCATCGGCCTGCTGTTCGGCATCTTCAGCGGCGCCAACTGGGTCGCGGCGATCCTGACCGGCCTGATCATCGGTGGGATCTGGGGGGCGGTCTTCGGCGCCCTGGCGCACGCGATGACCGGCGGGCGCCGGGACTTCTCGTCGCGCAGCTCGCTGACCGCCTCGCAGTACGCGGTGACGGTCGAGGCCGAGGTCGCCGACGAGGCCCGCGCGCAGCTCACCCGCCTCAACTGGAACGCCAGCCAGTGACGGCGTCAAACCCGAACCAGTGGTCGGCAAATCGGGCATCCGCATCGCGGATGCCCGATTTGCCGACCACTAACAAGGCTCAGAAGCCGGTGGCCAGTTCGGCCCGGAGCTTGGCCAGGGCCTTGGTCAGGAGGCGGGAGACGTGCATCTGGGAGATGCCGACCTGGTCGGCGATCTGCGACTGGGTCAGGTTGCCGTAGAAGCGCAGGGTGAGGATCTTCTGCTCGCGTTCGTCCAGGGTGGCCAGCGCCGGCCCCAGCGCGACGCGGGTCTCGGCCAACTCGTATTCGTAGTCCTCGCCGCCGAGGGTGTCGCCCAACTCGGTGGAGCCGTCGGCGCTGATCGGGGTGGACAGGCTGGTGGCGTTGTAGGCGCGGGCGCCTTCGAGGCCTTCCAGGACGTCTTCTTCGGTGACGCCGAGGTGGGTGGCGATGTCGGCGACGGTGGGGCTGCGGCCGAGGTTGTGGGTGAGGGTGGCGTTGGCCTCGGTGATCTGCAGGCGGAGTTCTTGCAGGCGGCGGGGGACGCGGACGGACCAGGTGCGGTCGCGGAAGTGGCGTTTGATCTCGCCGATGATGGTGGGGATGGCGTAGCCGGCGAAGTCGACGCCGCGTTCGGGGTCGAACTTGTCGATGGCTTTGATCAGGCCGACGTTCGCGGTCTGGACGAGGTCGTCGGTGGGTTCGCCGCGGCCGGAGTAGCGGTGGGCCAGGTGGCGGGCCAGAGGCAGCCACGCCTCGATGGCCCGATCGCGCAGCGCGGCGCGGTGATGGCCGGCCGGAGCGGCGGCCATCGCGTTGAGAATGCGTGCTGGTTCTTCACGTACGGTGATCATGGGGGTGGTCCTCCAGTAGCAGGCAGAGAGCCGTGCCCGCACGCGGCGACCGTTCTAACCACTTACGCTAGCCGGTCGTTGGACTCCTGACCAGCCGAAAGTATGAGTGACGTTCCGTAGTTAATCACCCAATCGAGGAATTGATCCGGGGGCAACGGCCGGGACAACAGGTAGCCCTGGACCACATCGCAGCCCTCGGTAGCGAGATACGCGTACGTCTCCTGGTCCTCCACCCCCTCGGCCACCACCTGCAGGTCGAGCGCGTGGCCGAGCTGCACGGCCGAACGCACCACCGCGCGGTCCCGGTGATCGGTGGCGCTGCGCTGCACGAACGACTTGTCGATCTTGACCTCGTGGATGGGCAGCTGGCGCAGCCGGCCCAGCGACGAGTAGCCGGTGCCGAAGTCGTCGATGGAAAGCTTCACGCCCAGCGCGTGCAGCCGCTCGATGGTGGCCGTGCTGCCCGCCGGGTCGGCCAGGATCGTGCCCTCGGTGATCTCCAGCGTCAGCCGGTGCGGCGGGTTCCCGGTCTGCGCCAGCAGCAACGCCACCGTCTCCGGCAGCTCGGCGTCGAGCAGGCTGTTGGGCGAGAGGTTCACCGCCACGTCGAGGTCGTACCCGCTGCGGGCCCACCCGGCCCGGCGGCGCAGCGCCAGCTCGAGCACGTGCAGGGTGAGCGGGCGGATCAGACCGCTGTGCTCGGCCAGCGGCACGAACACGTCGGGCGGGATCGCGCCCAGCTCGGGATGGTGCCAGCGGGCCAGCGCCTCGGCCCCGATCACCCGGCCGGTGCGCGGCTCGACCTTGGGCTGGAAGGCCACCACCAGGTCGCGGCGCTCGATCGCGGCGCGCAGGTCGGTGATCAGGGCCAGCCGCTCGGCGCTGTGCCGGTCCGCGCTCGGGTCGTAGACGCGCAGGCCGCTGTGGTTGCCCTTGGCCGCGTACATGGCCACGTCGGCCCGCCGGATCAGGGTCTGCGCGTCGTCGCCGTGCTGCGGGGCCAGCGCCACCCCGATGCTGGCCCGGGCGCTGACCGTCACCGGGTCCATCCGGACGCCCCGCTCGACCACCGTGCCCAGCTCGGCGGCGGCCGCCACCACCGCCTCGGCGTCGCCCGGCGTCGGCAGCAGCACGGCGAACTCGTCGCCGCCGAACCGGGCCACCACGCCGCGGCCGGCCACGTGCGCGCGCAGCCGGTCGCCGACCTCGCGCAGCAGCCCGTCGCCGGTGTCGTGGCCGAGCGCGTCGTTGATCTCGGAGAACCGGTCGAGGTCGAGCAGTATCACGGCCACCCCGCCACCGGACCCGCGCGCGGCGGTCAGCGCCTCGTCCAGCAGCTGCTGGAAGTAGCGCCGGTTGGGCAGGCCGGAGAGCGGGTCGTGCAGCGACAGGTGCCGCTTCTCCTCGACCTCGGAACGCAGCCGGTCGACCAGGTGGGCCCGGCCCAGCGCGGCCGAGGCGTGGTTGGCCAGGGCCTGGAACAGGGTCAGCCGGTCCGGTCCGAACGGCTCGCTGTCCGGCATGCCGCCGGTCACCACGAGCACGCCCCGCTCGCCGAAGGACGCGATCGGCACCGCCATCCCATGCTCGGTCAGCACCGGCTCGGCCGCGGTCAGCGCCGGGCCGAGCCAGGCGTCGTCGGCCGGCCACCCCAGCTCGGTGACCGTGGCGGTGGCCGGCCCGCGCAGGGCGTGATGGCGCAGCACGCCGTCGCCGCCCGGGATGACAAGCTCGGCGTTCTCCGCCCGCAGCACGTCACGCAGCCGGCCGAGGACCATGGTGAGCAGGTCGTCGACGCTCCGGACACCGTCCAGGGCGCTGGTGAAGGCGTACAGCTGCCGCACCTCGGCGTTGCCCTGGCCCAGCCGGTCGTACGCGCGATAGGCCAGGAAGAGCACCACCGCGACCACCGCGACCAGCGCCAGCGACCACCGATCCTGACTCGCCGCGGCGTAGCTGACCAGCGCGATCGTGGTGGTCACGACCACCATCCAGACACTGCGCAGGGTGGCCGGCAGCCGGCGCCACTCCCCCGGGTCGTCGTGCATGGCGATCACGGCGGTGAGCAGGACCGCGGCCACCACGTCGGCCAGCACCATCGCCGCGTACGCGCCCAGCCAGCCGCGCGGGTCGAGACCGTCGGCGGTGGCGTGCGGGGCCAGCGCCCGGAACACCAGCACCGCCACGCTCGCCTGCACCGCCAGCAAGGCCACGTTGAAGGCCAGCTTGGCGCCGCGCTGCCGGCGCAGCACCCGCAGCCCCAGGCCGCCGGCCAGCGCCCGGGCCAGGATCACCGTGACCGGGTCGAAGGCGAGCAGGCCGAGGACCATCGGGAACTCGCTCAGGTTGATCGCGTGCGCGCCACGCCGGACGCGTACGTACACCGTGAAGCCCTCGGTCAGCGCGAACAGCGCGCCCAGCGCGAGCAGCCACCAGCCGCCGCCCGGCCGGCTCGGCGCCGCGACGCCGGGCCGGGCGAGGACGGCCGTCAGCCCGGCGGCGACGACGGCCATCCCGGCCGTCAGCACACCGACCCGGGCGGCGGGGCGGCTCAGGCCCATGGCGCTCCCGACCAGTCGGCCGAGGCCCAGCTGCGGCCCGCCCACGACCGTCCGGCCCAGCTGCGACCGGTCCACTGCGCGTCCGCCCACGAGCGGCCGGCCCAGTTCGCGCCGGCCCACGAGCGGCCCGTCCACGCCACCGACGACCAGGTGCGCTGGCCGGACACGTCGGCGCCGAACGCCTTGCCGGCCCACAGGGTGCCGTTGAACGAGCCGTCCTTCCAGCTGTTCTGGGTCCTGGAGGCGGCGGCCCAGGTGCCCGCGCTCCAGGTCTTGCCGAAGATGTCCTTCTCGCCGCTGAGCATCACGTTGTTCGACGGGTCGTAGACGTGCACGCCACCGCGCGACTTCTCCAGTGTGCCGAGCCCGGTCGCGGCCACGTTGACCTGCGGCGCGCTGCTCGGCCGGGGGGTCGTCGCAGCGGTCAGGATGTCGATCTGGCCGCTGCCGGCGGCGTACGCGTCGGCACCGGTGATCGGCTTGGCCGTACTCATCAGCAGCCGTTTGACCTGGTCCGGGGTGAGGCTCGGGCGCTGCTGCAGGAGTAGCGCGACGGCGCCGGAGACGACCGCGGCGGCCTGCGAGGTGCCACTGCCGCGCAGAAAGCGCTGGGCCGGGTCGGCGGTCGTGCTCAGCCGGGCGGTGGGATAGGTGCGGTCGACATACGAGCCGGGTACGCGCAAAGAGACCACCGACCGGCCGGAGGCGAGCACGTCGGCGTGGCGGACGGCGTTGCCCCGGTTGCTGAAGTCGGCGACCACGTCGTCGGCCCGGGTCTCGGTGCCCTTCGCGTCGGCCGCGCCGACCGCGATCACGTCCGGGTCGGCCGCCGGCATGGTCAGGTTGTTCGCGGTGAAGCCGTCGTTGCCGGCCGACACCACCACCACGATGCCCTTCTGCCACGCCTGCTCGACCGCGAAGGCGAGCGGGTCGAGGGTGGCGGGCTGGGTCGACTCGGTGCCGAAGGACAGGTTGAGCACGCGGATGTTCAGGCCCGGGTCGGTGCGGTGCTCGACCACCCAGTCGATGCCGGCGATCACCTGGGACACGTCGCTGGCGCCGTCGGACGAGGCGACCTTGAGGGCGACGATGTGCGCGCCCGGGGCCACGCCGTCGAACCGGGCCGTGCCGGTCACGGTGGCCGGGTCACTGCCGGCGATGATGCCCGCCATGTGCGTGCCGTGGCCGTAGGTGTCCAGGTGCCGCAGGTTGGGCGCCTGGGACTCGAAGGACAGGTCGGGTCCGTTGATCACCTTGCCGGCGCTGTTCAGGCCGGGCACCGGGGAGACACCCGAGTCGATCAGCGCCACACCGATGCCGGCGCCGGTCAGCCGTACGCCGCTGGGCTTGGAACCGGCGTCCGGGTCGGCCCGGTCGGCCTTGTCGCCGCCGGCCCCGCGGATCACCGGGGCCAGCGGCGTGCTGCCGACCTGGTTGAGCCAGCCCTCACCGGACATCAGCCGGACCGGAGACGCCGCCGCGCCGGTCGTGGCGGCGGGATCCGCCAGCACGACCGGCCCGGTGACGGCTCCGGCCAGGGCCGGGGTGGCGGTGCCGAGCGCCAGCGCGGCGGCCGCTGTCTGCAGACGGGCCCGCATGGATCTCCTCACTCCGTCGAGACTGTGCGGGGTCCCTGATCGACCGGAACCGGCCGGACCTGAAGCAAAAGGCCGCGCCGTCAAGACCAGGTGATTGCCGGGCGCGCCGTCGTGGTACACACCAACGGAACATCCGTACGGCAGACAGGACTGACATGGCCATCCTCGGCATCGACATCGGCGGCTCGGGCGTGAAAGGCGCGCCGGTCGACACGGTCGCGGGCGAACTGCTCGAGGAACGGCACCGGGTGCCCACGCCGCAACCGTCCGACGTGTCGGCCGTGATCGACGCGGTCGCGGAGGTCGCGGCCAAGTTCGACTCCTACGAGCGGGTCGGCGTCACCTTTCCCGGCGTGGTCGTCGACGGTGTCACCAAGACGGCGGCGAACGTGGACAAGTCCTGGCTCGACGCGCCCGCGGCGCAGCTGTTCGCCGACCGGCTGGGCGTACCCACCACGGTCCTGAACGACGCCGACGCGGCCGGTGTGGCCGAGGTGGCCTACGGCGCCGGCCGGGACCAGCGTGGCCTGATCATGATGCTGACCTTCGGCACCGGCATCGGCAGCGCGCTGTTCCTGGACGGCACCCTGATCCCGAACACCGAGTTCGGCCACCTGGAGCTGGGCGGCCACGACGCCGAGGTCCGCGCGGCCGACCGGGCCCGCGAGGCCGAGGACCTGAGCTGGGAGGACTGGGCCGAGCGGGTCCAGGCCTACCTGCGGCACGTGGAGATGCTGCTGTCGCCGCGGCTGTTCATCATCGGCGGCGGGGTCTCCAAGAAGTCGGACAAGTTCTTCCCGCTGATCGACATCAGGACGCCGCTGGTGCCCGCGACCCTGCTGAACAACGCCGGCATCATCGGCGCCGCCGTGACCGCCCAGCTGGCCGCCGCCACCCCGATCCCGAGCAGGAGCTGAGCCACCGATGCCACGCACTGTCGCCACCAACACCAAGGTCTCGCGGGCCGAGCTGGAAGACTTCGTCCGGCCCCGGCACCACGCGATCCTGATGACCACCCGCCGCGACGGCCGGCCGCAGTCGTCGCCCACCACCTGCGGGCTGGACACCGAGGGCCGGATCGTGATCTCGACCTACCCCGAGCGGGCCAAGGCGATGAACATCCGGCGCAACCCGCTGGTCTCGGTCTGCGTGCTGTCCGACGAGTTCGGCGGCGCGTGGGTGCAGGTCGACGGGACGGCCGAGGTGATCGACCTGCCCGATTCGGTCGAGCCGCTGGTCGAGTACTTCCGGGTCATCTCGGGCGAGCACCCCGACTGGGACGAGTACCGGCAGGCCATGCGCGACCAGGGCAAGTCGCTCATCCGGATCACGATCGACGGCTGGGGCCCGATCGCCACCGGCGGCTTCCCCGCCCGCCTGGCCGACAGCTGAGGGCCACGTCACAGCGGCGGGCGGCCGCACGACTTGCCTCTGACGTCAACGTCAGCCCTTACGTTCGTGGCATTCGTCCCACAACGAGGGAGTCACGATGACGTCTACAGGGATTTCCCGGCGCCGGATCCTCGGCGCCGGCGCCGGTCTCGCGGCCGGGGTCATGGGAGCGGCGCCGGCGAATGCCGCCGGTCACCGCGCACGACCGGGCTCGGACCCGGCGGTCGCGATCACCGGGACCACGGTGATCGACCCGGCCGGCGGCGGGCGGGTGCACGACGTGACGGTGCTCGTCCGCGGCGGGCTGATCGCCGCCATCGGCGCCGCGCGCGAGGTGCGCGTGCCGGCGAGCGCCGAGGTCGTCGACGGGCGCGGCAAGTTCGTCGTGCCCGGCTTCATCGACTCCCACATCCACAGCAGCGGGCAGGAACAGATCGATCTGCCGTTGTTCCTGGCCAACGGGATCACCACGGTACGCGACATGAACGGCCAGGCGGTTCTGTACCAGTGGCGGGACCGGATCGCCGCCGGAACTCTGTTCGGCCCTCGCTACACCGTCGCGAGCAGCATCATCGACGGCATCCCGGCGCTGCTCGCGGGCACCGGTGCACCGCTCGTCACGGTCGCCGACGCGCAGCAGGCCAGGGCGGCGGTCCGGGCGGCGGTGGCCGGTGGGGCCGATTTCATCAAGGTGTACGTACGGCTCACGCCGGACGCCTACTACGCGATCGCCGACGAGTCGCGCCGGCTCGGCGTCACCTTCGCCGGCCACACCCCGGACGCCATCCCGCTGACCGCGGCGAGCGCCGCCGGCCAGCGCAGCTTCGAGCACGTCTACACCAACTGGTTCGACACCTCGGGCGCCGAGAGCGAGATCCGTGGCCGCCTCGCGAAGATCGAGGTCGGCGCCGGCGAGTTCAACAGCTGGTCCAACCAGACGCATCCGCTGGAGGTGCTGGCCGCACGGACATTCGACCCGGCCCGGGCCCGGAAGGTGTTCCGCCGGCTCGTCGCCGACGACTCGCACCAGGTGCCCACGCTGACCCAGAGCCTCGTGTTCGACCGGCCCGACCTGATCGCCGTGCACGACGACCGGCTGCGCTTCCTGCCGGCCGCCACCCGGGACATCTGGCAGGCCCAGCTCGAGCAGGTGTACCTGGCCGGGCGTACGGCGAAGGACGTGGCCGAGCATCGGGAGCTCTTCCCGGCCCGGGTGCGCTGGGTCGGCGCCGCGCATCGGGCCGGCGTGCCGATCCTGGCCGGCACCGACACCGGAACCCCCTACGTGTATCCCGGTTTCAGCCTGCACGACGAACTGGAGAACCTGGTCGCCGCCGGCTTGAGCCCGCTGCGGGCCCTGCAAGCGGCGACCATCGTGCCGGCCCGGTTCCTGGGGCTGCGCGGGGCCGGCACGGTACGCCGCGACGCCATCGCCGACCTGACCGTCCTGGACGCCGACCCACTGGCCGACATCCGCAACACCAGGCGCGTGCACGCCGTGGTCGTGCGGGGTGAGCTGATCAGCGCCGAACGCCGGGAGCAGATGCTCAGCGATGTCGTGACCGCCGCGAGCGGGGCACTGCCCGCGCGACTGGTGGGTTGCGCGTGCACTCCCGGGCTCCAGGCCGCCTAGACCAACACGCCCAGCAGGTAGTAGAGGTCGTCGCGGTGCATGTCGGCGACCGGCTCGACCAGGTCCGGGTGGCGCATCAGCACGGTGGCCACCCGGTCCTTCTCGTCCGGGACGAGCAGCCGGCGGAATTCCCCGCCGCGGCGGGCGTGCGGGCGCGGCTTACCCTCCGGGATCGGCATGGCGGCGACCACCGCGTCGACCGCGCGGCGGGCCAGGACCGGGTCGGCCAGCAGACAGGCGGCCCAGCTCACCACCACCTCGTCGACCCAGGTGCGCCAGCCCTCCTCGGCGGCGAACTCGTCCTCCGGCTCGGAACCGGCCCGCCAGTCCAGCACGGCCGAGCCGCCCGGCCCGGCGATGGCGACCAGCGCGGCGTCGATCACGGTCGGGTAGCGCAGCCACGCCGCCACGGTCACCGCCTGGCGGGCCTGCTGCTCGGCGCGGGCGTGGGTGGGCCCGTCCGGTGCGGGCGGAGGGTACGCACGGGCGAGCCAGTGTGCGCTCGCCGCGATGACCGGCGACAGGTCGCTGGAGGCTCCGGGCACGGGTGCATCCCCTCGTCGGCGCGCACCGGGCCGGCCCGCGTCATGGCTCACCACTCGGCGGGGCGGGGCCGGGGTTGAGGAGGGTCACCGCGATGGCACCGCACGGCAACCGGCGCGCAACGGGCCGGGCCGGGAGTTCTGATCAGGGGTCCGGAATGGGGCGGTTTCGCGGTCGGCGCGAGGCCCATCCTCGATGCGCCGGCCGGAACGCACTCCGGTAGGTTGAGAACTACCGCCGCCCGCCTGTTTCGGACTGCTCCATCACGGAGAAGTTCAGGTTAAGGCGCGTATCCGTCCTGGCCATTCTGATTACGGTGGAGATCATGACCGGACGCTTTCCCATCGAGGACGTAACCCCGTCGGTGTCCTGCGGTCGCTACCCCGCCAAGGCGGTGGTCGGCGAGCTCGTTCCGGTCTCGGCGGTGTCCTATCGCGAAGGACACCACGCGCTCGGCGTGAACGTGGTATGGCAAGGGCCCGACCGGCACAGCGAGCCGTTCACCCGGATGCGGCCGGGCGCGCCCGGCCTCGACGAGTGGCACGGCGTGATCAAGCCGGACGCGGCCGGCCGCTGGACGTTCACCATCGAGGCCTGGGACGACCCGTACCTCACCTGGCGCAACGCCGTGGTGAAGAAGATCGGCGCCGGGCAGGGCGTCGAGGACCTGGCCAACGATCTGGCCGAGGGCGCCGACGTGCTCGACCTGGCGGTCAAGATCGTGCCGGAGAAGCACCAGGACGAGGTCCGCGAGGCGGCCGCCGTGCTGCGCGACGAGGAGCGCTCGCTGTTCTCCCGGGTCTCCCCCGCGCTCGACCTGGAGGCGCTGCTCTGGGAGCACCCGGTGCGCCAGCTGGTCACCACCACCCGGTCGTACGCGGTCTGGGTCGACCGTGAGCGCGCGCTCTTCTCGGCCTGGTACGAATTCTTCCCGCGGTCCGAGGGCGCCGAGGTGGGCCCCGACGCCACGCCGATCAAGCACGGCACGTTCAAGACCGCGCAGGGCCGGCTGCCCGCCATCGCCGGGATGGGCTTCGACGTCGTCTACCTGCCGCCGATCCACCCGATCGGCAAGATCAACCGTAAGGGCCGCAACAACACCCTGGTCGCCCGGCCGGAAGACGTCGGCTCGCCGTGGGCGATCGGCTCGGACGAAGGCGGCCACGACGCGATCCACCCGGAACTCGGCACGCTGGACGACTTCCGCGACTTCGTGACCGCGGCCAAGGACCACGGTCTGGAGGTCGCGCTCGACCTGGCGCTGCAGGCGGCGCCCGACCACCCGTGGCTCAAGACCAACCCGGAATGGTTCACCACGCGGGCCGACGGCACCATCGCGTACGCCGAGAACCCACCCAAGAAATACCAGGACATCTACCCGCTGAACTGGGACAACGACTACCGCGGACTGCGCGACGAGGTGTACCGCGTGGTCATGCACTGGGTCGCGCAGGGCGTACGCATCTTCCGGGTCGACAACCCGCACACCAAGGCGCTCAACTTCTGGCAGTGGCTGATCGCCAAGGTCAAGGACGAGGAACCGGACGTGCTGTTCCTGGCCGAGGCGTTCACCCGGCCGGCCATGATGAACGGGCTCGGCAAGATCGGCTTCACGCAGTCGTACACATATTTCACCTGGCGCACCACGGCCTGGGAGATGAAGCAGTACATGCAGGAGCTGGTCGCCTCGATCGACTGGATGCGCCCGAACTTCTGGCCCAACACCCCGGACATCCTGCCGCCGCACTTGCAGAGCGGTGGCCCGCCGATGTTCAAAATTCGGACCGTCCTGGCCAGCATGCTCTCTCCGTCATGGGGCATGTACTCAGGGTTGGAACTTTTCGAGCACGTGCCGCGTCCCGGCGCGGAGGAGTACATCGACAACGAGAAGTTCGAGCTCAAGCCACGCGACTACGCCGCAGCGGAGCGGGCCGGGCGGTCGCTGGCGCCGTTCATCACACGGCTCAACCAGATCCGGCGGGACAACCCGGCCCTGCGCCGGCTGCGAAACCTCCGTTTCCACGAGATCGACAACGACTCTCTGCTCTGCTTCTCCAAGAGGGACGAGGAGTCGGGCAACACCGTGCTGGTGATCTGTTCGTTCGACTCGACGAACGTGCAGTGGGGCAACACCGTGCTGGACATGCCCGAACTGGGGCTCGACTGGCACGACCGGTTCCAGGTGACCGACCAGATCAGCGGCGCGAGCTACGAGTGGGGCCAGCACAACGCGGTACGGATCGACCCGTACGTCGAGCCGGCCCACGTCTTCGTCGTCGAACGACGCGAGTAGCAGAGGTCGTGCAACGGCGCGGCCGGTTCCTGGTTGAGATTCAGCGGTTGGGGTAGGTGGAGCAACAATGGACCTGACGGAAGACCTGGAACCGGTCGCGGACCACGATCCGAGCGAGGGCAGCCACGTCGAGGACGGCGTGGTCGAGCACCCGAACGCCGACGACTTCGAGCACGCCCGCTCGCTACCCGCCGACCGGACCTGGTTCCAGCGCGCCGTGTTCTACGAGGTGCTGGTCCGGGCCTTCTACGACTCCAGCTCGGACGGCTCGGGTGACCTGCGCGGGCTGATCGAGCGACTCGACTACCTGCAGTGGCTCGGCGTCGACTGCCTCTGGCTGCCGCCGTTCTACCAGTCGCCGCTGCGCGACGGCGGCTACGACATCTCCGACTTCTATCGGGTGCTGCCCGAGTTCGGCACCGTCGAGGACTTCGTGGCGCTGCTCGACGCGGCCCACAAGCGCGGCATCCGGGTGATCACCGACCTGGTCATGAACCACACCTCGGACCAGCACGCGTGGTTCCAGGAGTCGCGGCGCGACCCGGACGGACCGTACGGCGACTTCTACGTCTGGTCCGACACCTCGGACAAATACCAGGACGCCCGGGTCATCTTCGTCGACACCGAGGAGTCCAACTGGACCTTCGACCCGGTGCGGCGGCAGTTCTTCTGGCACCGGTTCTTCTCGCACCAGCCCGACCTGAACTACGACAATCCCGCCGTACAAAATGCCATGTTGGATGTTCTGCGGTTCTGGCTCGACCTCGGTATCGACGGGTTCCGGCTGGACGCGGTGCCCTACCTGTTCGAGCGGGAGGGCACCAACGGGGAAAACCTGCCCGAGACGCACGCGTTCCTCAAGCACTGCCGCAAGGTGATCGACGACGAGTTCCCCGGCCGGGTGCTGCTGGCCGAGGCCAACCAGTGGCCGGCCGACGTGGTGGAATACTTCGGCGACTCCAAGACCGGCGGCGACGAATGCCACATGGCGTTCCACTTCCCGCTGATGCCGCGCATCTTCATGGCGGTCCGGCGCGAGTCCCGCTTCCCGATCTCCGAGATCCTGGCCCAGACGCCGGCCATCCCGGACAACTGCCAGTGGGGCATCTTCCTCCGCAACCACGACGAGCTGACCCTCGAGATGGTGACCGACGAGGAACGCGACTACATGTACTCGGAGTACGCCAAGGATCCGCGGATGAAGGCCAACGTCGGCATCCGCCGTCGCCTGGCGCCGCTGCTGGAGAACGACCGCAACCAGATCGAGCTGTTCACCGCGCTGCTGCTGTCCCTGCCCGGGTCGCCGGTCCTCTACTACGGCGACGAGATCGGGATGGGCGACAACATCTGGCTCGGTGACCGCGACGGTGTGCGGACCCCGATGCAGTGGACCCCGGACCGCAACGCCGGATTCTCCACCGCCAACCCGGGCCGGCTGTTCCTGCCGGCCAACCAGGACCCGGTGTACGGCTACCAGGCGGTCAACGTGGAGGCCCAGCGGGACAGCTCGACGTCGCTGCTGAACTGGACCCGCACCATGCTCGCGGTCCGGCGCCGGCACGACGCCTTCGCCACCGGCACCTTCCGGGAACTCGGCGGGTCGAACCCCTCGGTACTAGCGTTCCTGCGCGAGGACGGGGACGATGTGGTGCTCTGCATCAACAACCTGTCCCGGTTCCCGCAACCGATCGAATTGAATCTGCAGCACTGGGCCGGATTCACGCCGGTGGAGCTGACCGGGCACGTCAACTTCCCACGCATCGGGCACCTGCCTTATCTCCTGACGCTCCCCGGGCACGGTTTCTACTGGTTCCAGCTCTGCGGGTCGGAGGATAAGCAATGACGCTGCCCTACGCCGAGTGGTTGCCGCAGCAGCGCTGGTACGCCGGCCGTACCCGCACCCTGGAGTCGGCCGAACCGGCGGTCACCACGGCGCTGCGCGACGACCTCGACCTCGTGCTGGTGGATGCGAAATACACCGACGGCAGCACGGACCGCTACCAGATCCTGGTGTCGTGGAACTCCGGGCCAATCGTGGAGTACAACGCGGTCGCGACCATCGGCACCGACGACGACCGCACCGGCTACGACGCGCTCTACGACCCGTCGGCGGCGCAATATCTGCTGTCGCTGATCGCCTCCGGCGCGACCGCCGGCGACGTCGTGTTCCAGCCCGAACCCGGTGCCACACTGCCGGTGGGCGCCTGGCCGCGGGTGTTCGACGCGGAGCAGAGCAACACCAGCGTGATCTTCGAGGAACAGGCCATCCTCAAGATCTTCCGGCGGGTGCAGCACGGCATCAACCCCGACGTCGAGCTCAACCGGGTCCTCGCCCGGGCCGGCAACCCGCACGTGGCCAAGCTGCTCGGCTCGTTCGACGCCGGTGACGCGCCGCTGGGCATGGTCACCGCCTACGCGTCGAACTCGGCCGAGGGCTGGGCGATGGCCACGGCCAGTGCCCGCGACCTGTTCGCCGAGGACGCCGAGCTGCGCGCCGACCAGGTCGGTGGCGACTTCCAGGGCGAGTCGTACCGGCTGGGCGAGGCGGTCGCGTCGGTGCACGCCACCCTGGCCGCCGAACTGGGCACCAGCGAGGTGCCGTTCCCGGTCGACACGCTGCTGAGCCGGCTCAGCGCCAACGTCGCCGCGGTGCCCGAGCTGCGGCCCACGGTCCCGGCCATCGAGGAACGATTCCGCAAGCTGAGCGGGGAGCCGGTCACCGTGCAGCGCGTGCACGGCGATCTGCATCTCGGGCAGGTGTTGCGTACGCCTCCGGCCTGGCTCCTGATCGACTTCGAGGGTGAGCCGGGTCAGCCGCTCGAGGACCGCCGCGCCCCCGACTCGCCGCTGCGGGACGTCGCCGGGGTGCTGCGCTCGTTCGAGTACGCCGCCTACCAGCTGCTCGTCGACACCGACGGCGACGACGACGGCCTGACCGCCCGGGCCCGCGAATGGGTCGACCGCAACCGCAATGCCTTCTGCGACGGGTACGCCGCGGCCAGCGGTTCGGACCCGCGCGAGCAGGGCACATTGCTGGCCGCCTACGAACTCGACAAGGCCGCCTACGAGGCCGCGTACGAAGCCCGGCACCGCCCCGGCTGGCTGCGCATCCCGTTGCGCTCCATCGCCCGGCTGGCCGGCTGAGCCACCATTCTGAGGAGAGTCATGACCGCGACGCCGAGCACCCCGTCCACCGCCGCCGACCCGCGCGCGATGAACGCGGTGATCGCCGGGGACACCCACGATCCGCACGCGATCCTGGGGGCCCACCCGGCCGGCGGCAACACCGTGATCCGCACCCTCCGCAAGGGGGCCAAGGAGGTCACGCTGGTCACCGGGGGCGAGCGCACCCCGATGACGCAGGTCCACCCGGACGGCATCTTCGCCGCCGAGGTGCCCGGCGCGGTGCTCGACTACCGGGTCGACGTGGACGGCACCGAGTGCGACGACCCGTACCGCCACCTGCCCACGCTGGGCGAACTCGACCTGCACCTGATCGGCGAGGGCCGGCACGAGAAACTATGGAAGGTGCTCGGAGCGCAGCCGCGGGACACCGGCGTGGGCTTCGCGGTGTGGGCGCCGGGCGCGCGCGGCGTGCAGGTGGTCGGGGACTTCGCGGGCTGGGGACCGTACGACGGGTGGCCGATGCGGTCGCTCGGGTCCAGCGGCGTCTGGGAACTGTTCGTGCCGGCCGCGCACCCGGGCACCCGGTACAAGTACAAGATCCTGGGCCGCGACGGGGTGTGGCGCGAGCACGCCGACCCGCTGGCCCAGCACACCGAGGTGCCGCCGGCCACCGCGTCGGTCGTCTGGCAGTCGTCGTACGACTGGTCGGACGGCGACTGGATGTCCGAGCGGGCTACCCGGCAGTGGCATCAGGAGCCGATGAGCGTGTACGAGGTGCACCTCGGCTCGTGGCGGCCCGGGCTCAGCTATGTCGAGCTGGCCGATCAGCTCGTCGAGTACGTCGTCGAGACCGGCTTCACCCACGTCGAGCTGATGCCGGTCATGGAGCACCCGTTCGGCGGCTCGTGGGGTTACCAGGTCACCGGCTACTTCGCGCCCACGTCCCGGTTCGGCACCCCCGACGAGTTCCGGCACCTGGTCGATCGGCTGCACCAGGCCGGCATCGGCGTGATCCTCGACTGGGTGCCCGCGCACTTCCCCAAGGACGAGTGGGCGCTGGCCCGGTTCGACGGCAGCCCGCTGTACGAGCACGGCGACTGGCGCCGCGGCGAGCACCCCGACTGGGGTACGTACGTCTTCGACTTCGGCCGCAAGGAGGTCCGCAACTTCCTGGTGGCCAACGCGCTCTACTGGTGCGAGGAGTTCCACGCCGACGGCCTGCGGGTCGACGCCGTGGCCTCGATGCTCTACCTGGACTACTCGCGCAAGGACGGCGAGTGGACGCCAAATCAGTACGGCGGCCGGGAAAACCTGGACGCGATCAGCTTCCTGCAGGAGATGAACGCGACCGTCTACAAGAACAACCCGGGCGTGATCACGGTGGCCGAGGAGTCGACCGCCTGGCCCGGCGTCACCCGCCCCACCCACCTGGGCGGCCTCGGCTTCGGCTTCAAGTGGAACATGGGCTGGATGAACGACACCTTGTCGTACATGGAGAAGGAGCCGATCTACCGGCAGTGGCACCACCACCAGATGACCTTCGCCACCGTGTACGCCTGGAGCGAGAACTACATCCTGCCGATCAGCCACGACGAGGTCGTGCACGGCAAGGGCTCGCTGACCGGCAAGATGCCCGGCGACCAGTGGCAAAAGCTGGCCAACACCCGGGCGCTGCTCGGCTTCATGTGGTCGTTCACCGGCAAGCAGCTCATCTTCATGGGCGCCGAGATGGGCGACGAGCAGGAGTGGTCGGAGGAGCGCGGCCTCAACTGGGACCTGCTGGCCGACTCGGCCAAGGGCGGCGGCGTCCGCCGGCTGGTGCAAGACCTGAACACGGTCTACAAGCGGGTGCCGGCCCTGTGGACCCAGGACACCGAGGCGAGCGGCTTCCGCTGGATCACCTCCGAGGACAGCCAGCACAACACGTTCTCGTACCTGCGCTTCTCCCCCAGCGGCGACATGCTGGCGGTGGTCGTCAACTTCGCCGCCGTACCGCACGAGGGCTACCGCATCGGCCTGCCCCGCCCCGGCCGCTGGCGTGAGGTCATCAACACCGACAGCACCCTGTACGGCGGCTCCGGCGTCGGCAACCTCGGCGAGGTGCACGCCGAGGAACTCCCTTGGCACGGCATGAACGCCAGCGCGTCGCTCCGGGTTCCCCCGCTCGGCGCCGTCTGGCTGCACTTCGAAGGCTGAACCGCACGCCTTTCGGCTTTTCACTGCGGCGACCGGCGGATCACTTTTACTGGTCAGGTTGCTGTGATGACTACACCCCATCGGGCCGCCTGGCGGCCCGATGGGGGCCGGGTGCGGGGGTGCACGGGTGACTGGCGCTGCGACCACACTGCCGGCCGGGGCGGGCCGGCGACGAGGCGTACTGACTCGTCTGATCGCTGATCGGCGGATCGGCACCAAGATCAACGCCGCGGTCTCGCTGATGGCCCTGGTCGCCACCGCGGTCGGCGTGCTCGCGATCGTCCGGATGGCGCAGATGAGCGAAGCCGCCGACGACCTGTATCAAATGGGTGTCCGGCCGATCCAGGAGATCGACAAGGTCAAGCTGGACATGGACGTCACCCGGCGCAACGTCCTCAACTTCGCCATCTCCCGCTCGCCCGAGAACCAGGCGAAGTACGAGAAGGCGATCGCCGCCAACGACGCCAGCTTCGCCGCCGACCTCAAGTCCTACCGGGACCTCACCAGGGAATCGGTGGCGGCCGACCAGCTCGCGGCCGCGTGGACCGAATACCAGAAGCTGCGCGACAGCGACCTGATGCCGGCCGCCCGCGCCCGGGACTTCGACGCGTTCGAGAAGGCCCGCGACACCATCACCCAGCCCGCCGCCGACAAGGCCTCCGCGGTCGCCCGCCAGCTCAGCGAACGAGCCAACGCCGACGCCTCGGCCCGGCGGCAGAAAGCCGCCGACGCCTACCACTCCTCCCGTACGGCGATCATCGTCATGCTGGCCGTTGGCGTCATCGGCGCGCTGACCGTCGGCGTGCTCATCGCCCGCGCCATCGTGACCGGGGTCCGGAAGGTCTCCCAGGTCGTGGCCGGGCTGGCCGCGTGCGACCTCACCGGTCACGTCCGTCCCGACTCGCGCGACGAGCTCGGGCAGATGGGCGCCGACCTCGACACCGCGGTCTCCTCCGTCCGCTCCACCGTCGGCAACCTGGCCGAGACCGCGACCGCTCTGTCCGGGGCGGCGACCCAGCTCTCCAAGCTCAGCGGCGAACTCTCCGGCGGCGCCGAGGAGGCCTCCGGCAAGGCGTCGGCCGCCGCCACCTCGGCCGAGCGGATCAGCACCAGCGTGCAGACCGTCGCGGCCGGCGCCGAGGAGATGACCGCCTCGATCCGCGAGATCGCCGCCACCTCGTCGCAGGCGGCCGAGGTGGCCAACGAGTCGCTGAGCCTGGCCCGGGACACCAGCGGCCGCCTGGCCGAACTGGGCCGGGCCAGCACCGAGATCGGCGACGTCGTACGGCTGATCACCTCGATCGCCGAGCAGACCAACCTGCTCGCCCTCAACGCCACCATCGAAGCGGCCCGCGCCGGGGACGCCGGCAAAGGCTTCGCGGTGGTCGCCAGCGAGGTCAAGGACCTGGCCCAGGAGACCGCCCGGGCCACCGAGGACATCACCGGCCGGATCGGCGCTATCCAGTCCAGCAGCGGCGGCGCCAGCACCGCGGTGGAACGCATCGAGACCGTGATCGGGCAGATCACCGACTACTCGACCACCATCGCGTCCGCCGTCGAGGAACAGTCGGCCACCACCAACGAGATGACCCGCTCGATCAGCGACGCCGCCAGCAGCAGCAACGAGGTGCTGGCCAGCTTCGCCGCGGTCGCCGAGGTCACCACTGCCACCTCGGGCAGCGCCCGGGCCAGCCGGGACGCCGCCGACCACCTCTCCGACCTGTCGATCAAGCTCAACGGGCTGGTCGCGCAGTTCAGATATTAATGCCGGGCCTCCGCCGACCGATGTAACGCGTCGTCCCCAAGACTCCGATCGGCGAGGTGACCATGACTCAGGACGCGACGCTGGCACCACCCGTCAACCGGCGGCACGGCACCAGCGAGGAGCCGTACGGCGTACGCCGCCCCGACCTGGCCGAGGCCCGCGAGGCGCTGCGCCGCCTCTACGGCGCCGACACCGCCACCGTGTGGGCCGACCTCATGCGCCGCTCCGGCCTCAGCGGCACCGAGAGCGACCCGGCGTCCCTGGCCAAGCTGATCGACGCGATGGCGGCGAGCGACCCGATCCTCGCCCTGTGCGCCCGCAGCCTCCGCATCCGCCAGGCGGCGCACACCCATCTGTCCGCCGCCCGCCAACTGATCATCGACGCCGTCTGACGGCGTCACCTCGCCGAGGAGACAGACGCATGGAACAGCACGACGCCGTCGCGAACCTGGACCGGATGCGGGCCATCGCCGCGTACGACCTGTTCGACCCGGGCCTCGCGGGCGAGTTGCGGAGCATCTGCCGGCGTACCGCCGACCGGCTCGGCCTGCCGCTCGCCGCCGTTCAGGTGGTGCTCGACGGGGCCACCGCGGTGCTGGCCACCAACGACGAGAACGACCTCCTCACCACCATGGGCGGTGCGCCCCGCGAGCACTCGCTGTGCGTCAACGTGGTCCAGGACCGCGCCCCCTATGTCGTCGAGGACCTGGCCGACCACCCCGAACACGCCGACAATCCCGGCCTGCTGCTCGGCCTGATCCGCGCCTACGCCGGCGTGCCCCTGGTCCTGCCCGGCGGCGAGATCCTCGGCACGCACTGCGTGATGAGCCCCCAGCCCCGCCCCTTCGGCCACGCCGACCTGGCCGAGCTGCGTACCGCGGCCGACGAGATCCTCAGGCTGATCGTGCGACACTGATCTCCTTTGTAGAGTGCCGGTGATGGAGGTACGACCGCTCGACGGTCCGCACCACCCACCCGGCTACGACATCCAGCTCTTGATCTTCAGGTGATCCATTCGCGGGCGAGGAGACCGAACAGCACGTCGTCGGTCCATTCGTTGTTGTGCCAGGTGTGTTCGCGGCGGAGGCCTTCGCGCCGGAAGCCGACGCGTTCGAGGAGGCGGGACGACGCGGTGTTGCGGGCGTCGCACTCGGCCGAGACCTTGTGCCGGCCGCGGACCTCGAACAGATGGTTGAGGACGGCCCGGACCGCCTCGGTCGCGTAACCCTGGCCCTGGGCGGCGCGCGACAGGGTGAAGCCGATCTCGGCCTGCATCAGGTTGTCGTGCGTGTGGACGCCCAGGTCGCCGATCAGGATGTGGTCGGACACGCGCTCGATGGCGTACTGGAACCAGCCGGGTGTGTCCGGGTCGCCGGCGGCCAGGTCGGCGGCCGTGGTCGCGGGGTTCCAGCCCTGGTAGCGGGCCACCTCGGGGTCGCCGCGGTAGGTGGTCAGGGCCGGGCCGTCGGAGGGGCGGAACCGGCGCAGGACCAGGCGCGACGTGGCGATCATGAGGTCAGGTGCAGATGTCGGCGACGATCACGCTGACGTTGTCGGGGGCGCCGGCGTCGAGGGTGCGGCGGACCAGCTGCTCGGCGCAGGCCTTGCGGTCGGGCTCGGTCGTCAGGACCTCGGCGATGCTCTGGTCCTCGACGTAATCGGTCAGACCGTCGCTGCACAGGAGGAAACGGTCGCCCTCGCGGATCGGGACCATGCGACCGGCGGGGCGGAACGGGCCACCCTGCACGGCCTGGGTGACCAGCGCCCGCTGCGGGTGGCGGCGGGCGTCGTCGGGGCTCAGCACGCCCTGGTCGACGAGCGCCTGCACGTACGTGTCGTCGCGGGTCAGCTGGGCCATCTCGCCGTCGCGGACCAGGTAGAGGCGGGAGTCGCCGACGTTGAGCGCGGCCACCCGGTCGCCGGCCAGCAGCATCGCCGTGACCGTCGTGCCCATGCCGTCGCGGGCGTCATCGTCGGCCACCGCCGCCTGGATGCGCTGGTTGGCCGTCTCGACGGCGTCGATCACCTCCTGCAGAGGCTCGCCGCCGTCGGGGTGCTCATCCACCACCGAAAGCGTTTTGACCAGGATGTCGCTGGCCAGCTCACCGGCGGGCAACCCGCCCATGCCGTCCGCGATCACGAGCAGCCGCCGGCCGACGAAGACCGCGTCCTCGTTGTTGGTCCGGACCAGCCCCTGGTCGGAGGCGCCGACCGCGCGGATGACGAACGTCATGTCTCCAAGCCTGCCAAACCCCGCCGTCCCCGTCTCTAGTACACGTTACGTAGGGTTGAGAGTGTGATGCCGGTGCCGATGGTAGGACGCGACGCCGCTCTGCGCGAACTCAGGGAGGCCTGGGCACGCGTCAAGCGCACCGGCCGGCCCGTGCCCGCGATCATCACCGGACTGCCCGGCACCGGCAAGAGCACGCTGGCCGCGGTGGCCGCGCCGACCGGCACGATCATGGGCCGGGCCCGGCTGCACACGCCCGCGCCCTACGACTGGCTGGCGTCGGCGCTGACCGGTCACGATCTGTCCGGCCTCGACCTGCCTCGCGACGCCCTCCGCTGGCTGGTGCAGGATCCGGACGTGCCGCGGGAGCGTTACACACCGGACGCGCTGCTGCGGATCGCCGTCGCCGCCGTTCGCGCCGTCGTCGCGGGCCGGCCCCGGGCGCTCGTGGTCGAGGATCTGCACGCCCTCGACCCGGCCAGCCTCAACCTGGTCGCCGAGCTGGCCACCGCCGACCTGCCGGCGCTGCTCCTGGTGACCAGCCGTCCCCCCGACGCCGCGGTCTCGCCGCTGCTGACCGCCCGCACCCTGGCCTGCCTCTCCGGCGTGCCCGGGGCGGTTCGCCACCACCTCGGCGCCCTCGACGCGGCCCAGGTCAAAAGCGTTCTCGACCACGTGTACGCGGACAGCACGCTGACCGCCGACCTGGCCGCCTCGGTGTGGCGCCGCACCGGCGGCAACCCGTACCGCCTGACCGAGCTGATCGCCGTCGAGGGCGCCACCGGCCCGTCCGGGCTGGCCCCGTGCCCCGCCCCGGCCCTGACCGCCCGCGAACGTGAGGTCCTGGGCCTGCTCGCCGAGGGTATGTCCAACAAGCAGATCGCCCGGGCCCTGGGCATCGCCGTCCGCACCGTCACCGTGCACGTGTCCAACCTGCTCCGTAAGACCGGCGCCACCTCCCGCACCGAGGCCGCCCTCAAGGCCGCCCGCACGTGAGCTGGTCCCGCCCGGGGTGTCGGCCCCGGGCGGGCTGTCAGCCGCGTGGAGGCTAGGCCTGCCGCCACAACTGGTTGAGGTTTCCGGTCTGGCAGTCCCAGATCACGCTGACCGCGCCGACCGTTGCGGTGCCGCCGTTGTCCAGGCAGAAGTTGTGCCCGCCGGAGTGGTTGGCGCTGACGACCCGCAGGAACCCGGGCACCTCGCTGACCACCACCTGCCAGCGTTCCGACAGGTCACCACCGCACAGGTGCTGCTTGACGTTGCGGCCGACGGTGGGGGTGGCGAAGTCGATGCACAGCCCGCTGTTGAGGTTGCGCAGGTTGACGAAGCCGCCGCCGACCGACACCGGCAGCCAGTTCTGGTTCGGGTCGGTGACGTTGGCGCTGTCCGGGTGGCAGGTGTTCTGCACCAGCGCCGTGTTGTCCAGCAGTGATCCGCCGGCCACCTCCAGGCACAGCCCGCTGGTCCGGCTGACCAGGGCGAACGCCGAACCTACGTGAAGTGGCGCCGCGCCGGCCCGAGTCGCGGCCCGGGCGGGCGAGCCCACGGCGACCAGGCCGAACGCCGCGACCAGCGCGAGAGCCAGGTGGGCCAGTCGGTTGATTCTGATCATCAAATCCCCCTCAGGAATCGTGTGCCTCGAGTCTTGGCCGGCCGGACCCGCGAACCACCGAGGTTGTTCCCATGTGGAAAGAGCTCTCAGCTGTTCGATTCGCGACTGCTCGATCACCGCGCCGCCGCATAACATCCGGTCGGGCACAGGCCGGACGGGGGTTTTCGGTGAACGGATGGGACATCGACGTGTCCGCGCTGCGCAGCTTCGTCGTGTTGGCGATCGTCCGGAGCTACACGACGGCGGCCCACGAACTCACCATCTCGCCGTCCGGGCTGACCAAGCGCATCCAGGCGCTGGAGCGGCGGCTCGGGACGCCGCTGCTCATCCGCGACCACGGCGGGGTCGGCGGGCTGACCCCGGCCGGACGCACCCTGATGCGCGGTGCCGCCGAACTGCTCAGCGCCTTCGACTCGATCTACCGCTCCTTCCGGCGCACCGTCGGTCCGGGGCTGCGGATCGCCATCCAGGGCATCGACCGGCTGGTGGGCGAACGCCGGCAGATGATGGCGGCCGGGCTCGCGCTGCGGGCCATCCATCCGGGTACCTCGATCGAGTTCTCCCTGCTGGGGTACGAGGAGCCGGTCGAGGTGTTGCGCGGCGGCCGGGCCGACCTGGTGCTGACCGCCCTGCCGCTGCCGCACGGCGACCTGGTGTCGACCCGGCTGTGGCCGATGCGGCGGGTCGGCGTGGTGTCGGCCCGGCATCCGCTGGCCCGCTGGGGCGAGGTGGACGCCGAGGAGTTCGCCGCGCACACGATGCTGCACGTCCCGACGATCTCCGCCGAGTTCATGTCCCTGTGGTCGCTGGGCGACACCCGTCCACTGGCCGGGGCCAAGCTGGTGGAGATCGAGCCCCGCAACTTCCGCGACGTGTACGAGAGCATCGTCTCGACCGGCGGAGCCCTGGCGGTCCACCCGGAGGCGGCCCGCAACCGCCCCCGCGACCTCCGGGTGCGAGCCGTGGCGCTGCGTAACGCGCCGCACACCTGGTATCACATGGCCAAACGCCGCGAAGTCCAAGATCCCCGTACGGAGACGTTCCTTCGCTTGTTGAGGGTGGCCACGCACGCAGGTGGAGCGGAGCGACCCTCGGCGGGAGCAGCGGTCTGGACCACCCACCCAGCCACGACATGATCTTGAATTTGAGCTTGATCCTGGTCTGGATCCTGGGGTTGCGGAGGGGCGGCGCGACAACATATACGCGCCTCAGTCACAATCGCCCAGTGACGGATTCGATTCATTCGCGGATTGCTACGGAGCTCGGGGTTCGGGAGGGCCAGGTAACCGCCGCGGTCGAGCTGCTCGACGGGGGCGCCACGGTGCCGTTCATCGCCCGGTACCGCAAGGAGGTCACCGGCACGCTCGACGACCAGCAGCTGCGCACCCTCGAGGAGCGCCTCGGATACCTGCGTGAGCTGGAGGAACGCCGCGCGGCGATCCTGGAGTCGATCCGGTCGCAGGGCAAGCTGGACGACGCGCTGGAGGCGCAGATCCGCGAGGCCGACACCAAGGCGCGGCTCGAGGACATCTACCTGCCGTACAAGCCCAAGCGCCGCACCCGCGCCCAGATCGCGCGTGAGGCCGGCCTGGAACCGCTGGCCGACCTGCTGATCGGTGACCCGACCCGGACGCCGCAGGACGAGGCGGCCGCGTTCGTCGACGCCGACAAGGGGGTGGCCGACGCGCAGGCCGCGCTCGACGGCGCCCGGGCGATCCTGATCGAGCGCTTCGCCGAGGACGCCGACCTGATCGGTGAGCTGCGCGAACGCATGTGGACGCGGGGACGGCTGGCGGCCAAGGTGCGCGACGGCAAGGAGACCGAGGGCGCCAAGTTCAGCGACTACTTCGACTTCGCCGAGCCGTTCCCGAAGTTGCCGTCGCACCGGATCCTGGCCATGTTCCGGGGCGAGAAGGAAGAGGTCCTCGACCTCACCATGGACCCGGCGGCGGAGCCGGACGAGGAGGACCGCTCGTACGAGGCGGCCATCGCCGGGCGCAACGGGATCGTCGACCAGGGCCGGCCCGGCGACAAGTGGCTGGCCGACACCGTGCGCTGGGCCTGGCGTACCCGCATCCTCATCCACCTGGGCGCCGACCTGCGGGTGCGGTTGTTCCAGGCGGCCGAGGAGGAGGCCGTCCGGGTCTTCGCCGCCAACCTGCGCGACCTGCTGCTCGCGGCACCGGCCGGCACCCGGGCGACGATGGGACTCGACCCGGGCTTCCGCACCGGCGTCAAGGTGGCAGTGGTCGACGGCACCGGCAAGTGCGTGGCGACGTCCACGATCTACCCGCACGTCCCGCAGAACAAATGGGACCAGTCCCTGCATACCCTGGCGACCCTGGCCAAGCAACACAACGTCGATCTGATCGCCATCGGCAACGGCACCGCCTCCCGGGAGACCGACCGGCTCGCCGCCGACCTGATCAAGCAGCAGCCCGACCTGAAACTCACCAAGATCGTCGTCTCCGAGGCGGGCGCGTCGGTCTATTCGGCCAGCGCCTACGCGTCACAGGAACTGCCCGGCATGGACGTGTCCCTGCGCGGCGCCGTGTCCATCGCCCGCCGCCTGCAGGACCCCCTGGCCGAGTTGGTGAAGATCGACCCGCGTTCGATCGGCGTCGGCCAGTACCAGCACGACCTGTCCGAGGTGAAACTGTCCCGCTCGCTCGACGCCGTCGTCGAGGACTGCGTGAACGCGGTCGGCGTCGACGTCAACACGGCTTCGGCGCCGCTGCTCACCCGGGTCTCCGGGATCGGCGCCGGCCTGGCCGAGAACATCGTCCTGCACCGCGACGCCAACGGCCGCTTCCGCTCCCGGGACGAGCTCAAGAAGGTGGCGCGCCTGGGCCCGAAGGCGTTCGAGCAGTGCGCCGGCTTCCTGCGCATCCCCGACGGCGACGACCCGCTCGACGCGTCGTCGGTGCACCCCGAGTCGTACCCGGTGGTCCGCACGATCCTGGCCAGCGCCGGCGCCGACCTCAAGGCGGTGATCGGGAACGGCTCGCTGCTGCGCGGCATCAAGCCCACCGACTTCGTCACCGACACGGTCGGCCTGCCCACGATCACCGACATCCTCAAGGAACTGGAGAAGCCCGGCCGCGACCCGCGCCCCCAGTTCGTCACCGCGACCTTCGCCGAGGGCGTCGAGAAGATCGCCGACCTCCAGCCCGGCATGATCCTCGAGGGCGTGGTCACCAACGTGGCCGCGTTCGGGGCGTTCGTCGACGTCGGCGTCCACCAGGACGGGCTGGTGCACGTGTCGGCGCTGTCGGACACGTTCGTCAAGGACCCGCGCGAGGTGGTCAAGTCCGGGGACGTGGTCAAGGTCCGGGTGGTCGAGGTGGACGAGGCGCGCAAGCGGATCTCGCTCACGATGCGGCTGCAGGACAAGCCGGCGGCGGCGCGCGATTCCCAGCCGCGGGGGGAGCGGCCGCAGCAGCGAGGCGGGGAGCGGGGTCAGGGCGGCGGCGGTCGAGGCGGCCAGGGCGGGCAGGGCGGTCAGCGTGGTGGGCAGGGCGGGCAGCGCGGCGGCGGTCAAGGCGGTCAGCGCGGCGGCGGGCAGCGCGAGGGCCAAGGCGGTCAGGGCGGTCAGCGTCAGGGCGCCGGGCAACGGCAGGGCGGCGGCGGGCAGCGTCAGCAGCAGCAGCAGTCGTTCAACGGCGGCGCGATGGCTGATGCTCTGCGCCGGGCGGGCCTGACGAAGGACTAGATCAAGAGCTTGGATGTCGTAGGTGGGTGGGTGGTGCTGACCGCTGCTCCCGCCGAGGGTCGCTGCGCTCCACGTGCGTGAGTGGTCGCCCTTTTTGGCGCTCCGCGCCCAGAACCATTGTGGAGCCGGCGGCCATATCACCCTTTCGTGGGACACCCAGGAGCAGGGCGCCGTCCGTTCGGCGGCGGCGTTTCGCGGCCTTTCGCGGGAGCCCCGGCCGGCGGGGCGGCATAGTACTGGACGAGGCGGCCGTGGACCGTCCACACACGCCGTTCACCTGATCGCGAAAGGCCTGCATCGCGATAACATCTGCGGCATGAGTCCGGAGGATCGGTTCGAGGAGCTGATCGCCGCGATGGCCGGCCTGGGGGTCACGCCACCCGCGGGCGGGCGCCGCTTCCACTCCCCCGCGCTGCGCTACGAGGGCCGGGTGATCGCCATGCTGAGCGGCCCCAGCCTGGCCGTCAAGCTGCCCCGCGACCTGGTCGACGAGCTGGTGTTCCGCGGCTACGGCACACACTTCGCCGGCCTGCGGGGCGAGCCGATGCGCGAGTGGTTCGTGCTCGCGCCCAGCTCAGACGTCCCGTGGCTGGAGCTCGCCAAGGAGGCTCTGTCCCACGCCCAGCGCACCCGCGCCTAGGTCACCTGAGCCACGAGACATGGCGGCGCCGGCGGGCCTGGTTCACCCGTCGCGCGCTGTCGCCACCCCGCGCGCCCGTGCTCCGGTCACGTCCCGTCGGCTGAACCGCGAGACGCGGGCCCGAGCGGATCATCCGGCGGGAACCACGGCGACCTCGGCCGGCCCGCCGAAGACCTCGCCGACCAGGATCCAGAGGGCGAGCCCGCCCAACAGCAGCGCGACCGTGATCAACACCAACAGCACTACCCGCGTCGTCAACGATGAGCGCTCCAGCTCGGCCGCCTCGAACGTCTCGTACGGCCGGGGAAGCGCGGCCGCATCGAACCCTCCCGGCAACGGATGCGCCCCGAACATATGCGGCTGCGTGGCCGACTCGAAGGTGTGCGGTGGCGCGGCCGGGCGCGACGCGGCCGGCTCGAAGGTGTACGGCGGCTCGAACGTGCGCGCGGGCTCAGCTGGTTGCTGCGGGCGCCGGGGCCGGGAGGTGCCGCCGCCGGCCAGTTCGTCGAGCACCTCGCGGGCGGTCGGCCGCTGCCGCGGGTCTTTGGCCAGCGTGCTCGCGACCAGCGAACGCAGCGGCTCGGTCAGGCCGTCCAGATAGGGCGGCCGGGTCAGGATGCAGGCCGCGGTGGCCGCGGGACTGTCGGCGTGGAACGGGGTGCGGCCGGTTCCGGCGTACGCGATCACGCAACCCCAGGCGAAGACGTCGGCGGCCGCGGTCAGTTCGGCGGCGAGGTCGTTGTCGAAGCGTTCGGGGGCCATGTACGCGACGGTGCCGACGAACTGGTCGGTGCGGGTGTGCCGGCTGGTCGCCTCGAACGCCCGGGCGATGCCGAAGTCGATCACCTTGGGGCGGCCCGGCCCCAGGAGCACGTTCTGGGGCTTGAGGTCGCGGTGGATCACCCCGGCGCCGTGGATGCCGACCAGGGCGGTGGCCACGCCCGCGGCCACCGCATGCAACCGGCCCGGTGGCAGCGGGCCCTCCCCGTCGACCACCTCGGACAGGGACGGCCCGTCGACGAATTCGGTGACCAGGTAGGGCGGGTCCCGTTCGACGTCGGCGTCGAGCAGCTCGGCGGTGCAGTAGGCGGGCACCTCGCGGGCCCGGTTGACCTCGCTGCGGAACCGGGCCGCGAACTGAGGGTCACCAGCCGGCCCGGTGTGCACGAGCTTGACCGCGACGAGCCGGCCACCGGGCGCCTCGGCCAGGAACACCACGCCCATGCCGCCCCGCCCGAGCCGCCCCAGCATCCGGTAGCGCCCCAGCCACTCCGGGTCGTTGCGCTGGAGCGGTTGGGTCCGGCGCGCCACGTCGACCCGGGGTTCGATCACCGTCGAACCGTAGTCGGGTCACCGCCCGAGGCGCCCACCGACCCCTCCGAGTGGTAGGCCCCAGCGGCGTCCGAGCCCCGAACGCCGCCCGGGGCTACCACCGAACCAGAGTGGGAGGCCCCAGCGGTATCTGAGGCGTGAACGCCGCCCGGGGCTACCACTGGGGGTTTGGGGCGGGTGGCGAGCAGGACGGTGGCGGCGGCCAGGAGGATCAGGGCGGCCAGGAGCCAGGGGGCGCCGGCGCCGGCCACGGAGGCGGCCACGGATTCCTGCAGGTGAGTGGCCGCGGCGACCACGGGGTCGGTGCCGGCGGTGCGGCGGTCGGCCGCCACCCGGAGTTCGTAGGCGCCGTACCAGGTCACGTAGCCCCCGGTGAGGATGAGCACGGCGCCGGTGATGCGCGGGGTCAGGGCGGACAGGCGGCGCATCCGGGCGATCAGCGAGTCGCGGACCAGCGCCACGGCCACCGCGGCGACGGCGATGACCAGGCCCATCCCGGCGCTGTAGGCCAGGAACGGGCCCAGCCCGTCGGCCCGCTCGCCGGCCACCACGATGGCCAGGAACGGGCCGGCGGCACAGCCCAGCGAGGCCAGGGCGTACGCCGCGCCGAAGGCCACCGTCGACCACACCGAGCCGGTGAGCCGCGGCGCGCGCAACCCACCGCCCAGCGGGGGCAGCGAACGCCCGGTCAGCAGCCAGCCGCCGGCCAGCGCGAGGCCGGCGCCGAGGGCCACGGTCAGCCAGGGCAGCCGGGGTTGCAGCAGATCCTCGACCGGCCGGAGCACCAGCCCGAAGGCGCCGAACACCAGCACGTACCCCACGGTCAGCAGGACGGCGCAGCGCAGGGCCCGGCCGACGGCCTGGACGGATCCGCCGGGGCGGTCGCCGGCGACCAGGACCGAGAGGTACGCGGGCAGCAGCGCGAACCCGCACGGGTTGACCGCCGCCAGCATCCCGGCCGTGACCGCCAGCGCCAGCACGGTTCAGCCCACCAGGGTCTTCACCTTGGCCGGCAGGTCCACCGAGTCCAGATAGCTGCTGGTGACCACCTTACCGGCCGCGTCGACCAGCACGTACGTGCTCTGCTGGGTGATGCCGAACTTCCGCCACACCGCCCCGGCCTGGTCGTCGAGGGTGCGGACATCGGGGATCTCCAGGTCGCTGACGAACTCGTGCATCTCGGCGTTGCTGCCGAGGCCGGCGACACCGAGGACGCCGAGCTTTCCGGCGTACTCCTGCTGGATCTCCTGCACCGAGCTGGCCTGACCCGCGCAGGTCGCGCACCACGGCGCCCAGAACCAGAGCAGCGCGGGCTTCCCGGCCAGCGTGGCCGCGTCGAACTGCTTGCCGTCCAGGGTCGTGCCGGTGAACGACAGGACGCCCGTCGCGGGTGCGGCCGGCGTGGCCTTGGCCGTGGTTCCGCACGCGGCCAGCGAGAACAGCACCAGGACGGCGAGCAGTTTGCGGATCACTTCGGAGCTCCCTCCAGCCGCAGCGCGAGCGCCGGGCAGACGTTGACCGCCTTGCGGGCGCCGTTCTCCAGCCACGGCGGCAGCGGGGTCTGCGGGAAGGCCGGGAACCCGTTCGCGTCGAGCCGGATGATCTCGGGGGCGACGGCCGAGCACAGCCCGTGCCCGTCACAGCGCGACCAGTCCACGGCCAGCTTCCGCGCGCCCTGCTCGGCCTGGTAGGGCAGCGGCAGAACGCCCCGCACCTGTTTGCCGCAGCCCTCGCCGTTGGCGTGGGCCTCGACGTCGCGGGCGAACACCTCCAGCGCCGACAGCGCGAACCGGGACGTGCCGTCGGGGTGGCTGCACGCGCCCCGGCCCTTGACCACGCCGGCCGCCGCGCGTACGTGTTCGAGGGCGCTGCCGCCCAGGGCGACCAGCGTCACCGCGCGGGCCAGGTCGGGCAGGCCCATCCGGCACGGGCCGCACTGGCCGGCCGACTCGCCGGCGAGGTATTGCACGACCTGCGCGGCCTCGCCCAGCGGGCAGGTGGCCGAGCCGATCGGGATGAGCATGCCGGCGCCCAGCGTGCCGCCGACCGCGGCGAAGCCCTTGCGCGAGATGGTGACCGTCTCGGCCGCCTCGGCGCTGATCCACTTGCCGTGGTAGCCGCCGACCAGCAGGCCGGGGCCGATGTCGGCGCCGCACATGTTGAGCACGTCCATCAGCGAGGTGCCGGTGGGTGCCTCGATGACGGCGGGCGAGCTGGCCGAGCCGCCCACGGTCAGCATGACCGTGCCGGGCTCCTCGGGGATGCCGACCGCGTTGTACTCCCACGGCCCGAGCCGGGCGGCGATGGCCAGCTGCGAGTAGGTCTCGGCGTTGGACAGCAGGGTGGGCAGGCCCATCACGCCGTTGTCGCTGGAGCGCACCTTGCGGCCGGGCGGGATGTGGGCCTCGCCGTTGATGCCGCGGACCAGGGCGCCGCCCTCGCCGGAGATGAACCGGTGGGGCACCACGACGATCCGGGTCGGCACCGGCATCCGGCGCTCGGCCAGCGCCGCGGCCAGCGAGTCCTGGCCGATGTTGTCGTCGGCGACGCCGATCACGATCTCTTCGGCGTCGAGGGCGGCGGCGGCGAGGGCGGCGCCATCCAGGATCAGGTGCGGTCCCCGGGTGAGGATCGCCTTGTCCTTCCACGAGGGCGGCTCGCCCTCGGTGGCGTTGACGACGATCACCGGCGGCAGGTCCTGACGCCGGCACGAGTCGAGGACGGCGCGTACCTTGCGGGCGAACGGGAACCCGGCGCCGCCGCGGCCGCGGAGTTCGATCCGGTCGGCGAGCCCGATGAGCTCGCCGGAGGACAGTTGCGCGAACCCGCCGTGAACTTCCTGATGTGCGGCGAGGTCGAGCCGGCCGTACTCGTCGAAGCCCGCGGTGATGCGCGGTGTGCCGATGCTGGTGACCGGCGGGACCTGCGACGAACTCACCTACCGAGCCTCTCCCCTGAGCTGACGCCAGTACTGCGCGTCGTCGAGCGATTCGTCCCCACCGCTGACCCGATCGCGCCGGCCACCCCGGGGCCGGATCGGTTCCGCCTGCTGCGCCTGGCGGCGCGCGCGGCGGGAAGCCATGTCGACGAGCGTGGGGGTCTCGTCGGGCTCCATGAAGTTCGGGTCGCTGCGGCCGCGCCAGCCCTCGGACTGCGGGGCGAGGTCGACGAACTCGCTGCGGCTGTGCCGGCCGGAGTCGGCCCGGTCGACGTCGTCACGCCCTTCTCGCCGGGAGCGGCGCGGGGCGTCGTAGGTCTCGAACTCGCCGGTGCGGTAGTCGCCGCGGCGGCCGCGGGGGGCGTCGTCGTAGCGGTCGTCGTCATCGTCGGCGTACCGGCGGCGGCGGGGAGCCTCGTCCTCGTAGCGGTAACGCTCGTCCTCGATCGCCCGCCGCGACATCTGGCCGGTGGGCTCGTCGTAGTATTCACGCCCGCGGCGGGACATCTGGCCGGTGGGCTCGTCGTAGGACTCCATGGCACGACGGGACATGGCGCCGGTCGGCTCGTCGTAGCGCTCGTCGGCGCGGCGGCGCCCACCCCGGCGGCCGTACCCCTCGTCGTCGTACGGCATCGGGCTGATCGGGTTGCTGCTGATCGGCATCGAGCTCGACGGCATGCCGCTGGCCGGCATCGCGCTGGCGGGCATCCCGCTGGCCGGCATGCCACTGGCCGGCGGGGCCATCACCGGCGGGCGCGGGGTGGCCGGCTTGAACGTCTCGACCGAGGGCGGCTCGGGCTCCTCGCGACGCTTGCGCCGGGGCGCCGGGGCGGCGGCGGTGGGCACAACCGCGCCGACCGGCTTCATCGAACCGGTGGAGGTGGAGGAGAAGTCCTTCTTGCGGTTGAGGCTGACCGAGAGACGGACGGCCAGGCCGATCAGCACGCCCAGCACGCAGACGATGTAGCTGACGGTGACCCAGGTGGCGGCCGGGCGGCCGGCGCCGAGGCCGTGGATCAGGGCGAGCGGCCACATCAGGTACGAGATCGAGTGGATCGAGCGCCACATCCACGGCTTGCCCCGGCCGATGAACCGGGCCCGGGCCAGACCGGTCCAGGTCACCAGCAGCAGCACCCACCCGGACAGGGTGCCCAGCCCGACGTAGAAGTTGTTGAACGACGACAGGATCGGGATGAAGTCGATCAGGCCGATGTGCTCTTCCATGAACTTCGTCCACACGTGGGCGACCAGCGAGGTGACCGCGATGACGCCGGTGGTGCGGTGCGCGGACTGGAGCAGCACGCGCTGCCGGATGGAGAGCACGAGACGGTCGGTGGAGACCAGCCCGACCATGATCGTGATGGACAGCGACACGAGGGTCAGCACGCCCATGTAGAACTCGGAGTACGCGAAGAAGTAGTAGTACCCGACCCGGCCGAACGGTGTCAGCATCGACGCGGCCCAGACGGCCGTCAGGATGCAGATCGCCAACACGGCGACCGACCACTTCGGCGGTGGCTTGCGTCCGCCGGTGGCATCCACCGCCACCGGCTCCGGCCGGTTGTCGGGTCGTTCGTTGTACCTCGTGCGAGCCATTGACTCCTCGTTCTCCGCAGCGGTCTGTGTCCCTCGGGGCGTTCGGTACACCGGCATCCGTGGGGGATGCCCCGCGCTTCAGTTCTGGGGGGCCGGGGCGGCCGCGTCACTCCTTTGCCCGTTTGCACCCTGCGTTGCGGCCTGTTCGTGCCCTCCCCCATCTACGGAAGCCAGCCGTGTTCGGATGAACCAACTCCGAGAAGTTTCCCGACCTTCTTGCCCGGCCCTGCTACCCCACTCCCGGGCAGTGCCTCTGAGCTGCGGAGACATGGAAACGCAACGGTCAGCTAAGGCAAAAATAAGGTGCCGTCCGGTGGTGACCCGGGCCACCCGGTGAACCAATCCTCCGGGTCGTGCGAACTACCTGTTGTGCCGGTGACTGTGACTCCGCTGCGTAAGGAGATGATTGCTGTGCGGCATCGTGGTGCTGCCCTGCTGCTCTCGGTCGCGCTCACCCTGTTGACTACGGCTCTGCTGCCCGCTCCGGCTCAGGCCGAGGTCGACGGAGTGGATCTGAAGGTGACGAAGGTGCCGGACGAGTTCAAGGCCGGCGACGACCCGGACGTCGTCGAGGTCGTCGTGTCCACCGACAACCCCGGGCGCTGCCAGAAGGTCCGGTGGTCGCTGCTGGTCGGGGTGGAAGGAGCCGACCCCGATCAGGTACGGGTGAACCGGGTCGAGGAGGACGGCACGTTCCCGACCCAGACGCGGGCCGAGGGTGACCGGACCCGGATCACCGACACCCAGTTCGACCCCGGCCAGCTGTGCCGTGGGCGTACCGTGACCGGCCGTTATCTGGTCTCGGTGACCGGCGGCGCGCCCGACGGCGAGGTGACCTTCGAGTCGGAGGCGTTCGACGCGCGCGGGACGCTGCTGCAGAAGGCCGATGCCACCAGCGACATCTCGGGCGTCGCGAAGCCGTCACCGTCACCGTCGCCTTCCCCCTCGCCCAGCGAGCCGGGCGACGAGGAGGAGCCCGCGGCCGTACCCCCGCCATCACCTTCGCGGAGCGACACCGAACTCGCCGCCGGCCAGGACAGCACGCCCAGCCTGCTCGGCCCGGGCCTGATCGTCGGCGCCATCCTGGTCTTCATCGGCGTCGGGCTGCTGCTGCGGATCCGGATGCGGAACCGGCCCAAGCGCCCCCAGCGCCCGCAGATGCCGGGGTACGTGCGGTACTGAGTCACCTGGTTGACGGCGGTGACCCCGGCCGGTGCGCGATCCTGTGCGGATGAGACGGGGACTGTGCATCGGCATCAACGACTATCCGGGCACCGGCAGCGATCTGGCCGGCTGCGTCAACGACGCCAACGACTGGGCGGCCGAGCTGACCCGGCGCGGCTTCGAGATCGAGCTCATGCTCGACGGGCAGGCCACCGGCGGGGCCATGCGGGCGGCCATGCGCGGGCTGATCGGCGGGGCCGGCCACGGCGACGACATCGTGATCACCTATTCCGGGCACGGCACCTGGGTCCGCGACGACAACGGGGACGAGCCGGACGGGCGGGACGAGGCGCTCTGCCCGTGGGACATCGCCGAGAAGGGCCCGCTGCTCGACGACGAGCTGTACGACATCCTCAGCGACCGGGCCCGCGGCGTACGCGTGGTGATGATCTCGGATTCCTGCCACTCCGGCTCGGTGGCCCGGTTCGCGCCGTCCACCCGCCACGACGCCGACAAGGTCAAGTTCCTGCCGCCGTCGGTGTTCCTGACCCCCGACGAGGCGGCCCGGGCGGCCCGGCTGCCCCGGATCGCGGCCGGGCGCCCACGCAACGCGGCGCTGCTGATGTCGGGCTGCGCGGACATCGAGTTCAGCTACGACGCCCACTTCGGGGGTCGGCCGAACGGCGCGTTCACCTACTTCGCGCTCAAAGCCCTGAGCGAGCTGCCGGCCGGTGCGACCTACCGCGACTGGAGCGCGCGGATCGCCGAAGCGCTGCCCAGCCAGGACTATCCGCAGTCGCCGGCGCTGTCCGGCAGCAGCACCCAGAAGGGGTGGCCGGTCCTTTGACGGTTAGCGCCTAAGGCAAAAAACGCACAAACTTATGCCTGTCCTAAGGCGACAGTCTCTAAGGTTCGGGGCGCTCGCTTGCTCGCACGCTCGAACGTCAGGGGTCTCACCAATGCAGAAGCGCACGTTCCGCATCGTCGCCGGCGTCGGTGCCGCCGCCATCGCCATGATCGGCGTCACGGCCGGGGTGTCGTTCGCCGGCCAGACCCCGGTGGCCGCGCCGGCCGCCTCGTCCTCCTCGGCCCAGGCCGACAGCTTCCTGGGCGGCAAGCCGGATGTGCCGCCCGCCATCGCGGTGCCCGACGGCAACGTGCTGACCTCGGTGTTCAAGGCACATGGGGTGCAGAACTACGGCTGCAACAGCAGTGGCGCGTGGGCGCTGCTCGAGCCGGCCGCAGTGCTCACCGGCCTGTCCCTCAAGCCGGTCAAGCCGGCCACCGCGATTCACTTCCGCGGCCCGAGCTGGCAGTCGGACTCGGACGGCAGCCTGGTCGAGGGCACCTCGCCGGTGTCGGCGCCGTCGCCCAACCCGAACAGCATCGCGCAGCTGCTGATCACCGCGAAGACCCTGGACCCGGCCCGCGCCCAGACCGGCGTCTTCGCCGGCGTGACCTTCGTGCAGCGGCTGAACACCAAGGGCGGCGTGGCCCCGGCCGGCGCGTGCACGGCGGGCCAGACCACCGCGGTCAAGTACACCGCCGACTACCGCTTCTTCAAGAAGGCCTGATCACTACCCTGGTGGCGTGAAGGACCTCGCGGACGCGCGCGCCCTGGCCGACCGGCTCGGTGAGAGCTACGAACTCGTGTACGTCAAGGACGACACGGGCTGGTCGGTCAGTCGCGCCGCCCCTTCCCGGGAGACGCTGGAGACGGTCACGGTGTCGCGCGGCCCCGGCACGAGCCATTTCTCGTACGCCGTCGCCGGCGAGACGATCGTCGCGTTCGATCCGGGTTACCCCGCGCCGGAGACCACGTGGGGCACCGACCCGGCCCGGCTCTCGCACCTGATGACCGCGCTCGGCCTGCGCCCGCCCGACGACGAGTCCGACGACAGCTGGCGCGACGCCGACGCACGCGCCCTGCTCCTGGCCGAGCGGGTCACGGGCCTGCTGGAGGATCCGGCCGGACGGCCTTGAGGTAGGCGGTTCCCATCGTGCTGGCGCGTGGGGCACCCTGGTCGATCAGATCTTTGATGTACGCCTCGAAGCGCGCCGCCTCCTCGACGGTCATCGTCCGCGCGATCGCCTCCTCGTAGGTCGGCGCCAGCGGATTGGGCGCCGTCCGCCGCAGCCGCTCCCAGCCGGCCGACAGCGGCGGCTCCGGCACCTCCACCTCGGCCCGGTAATCCAGCTCGATCGCCGTGAATCCGGCCTCACCGGCCCATCGCAGCAGGTCCCGTTCGTCGAAGTCGGCGATCACCCCTTCGTTCCGGTACGCGGTCAGCAACTTCGCCACCAGATCATCCACCGGCGCCAGGTCGAACCCGAACAGCCGGATGCCCCGGCGTACCGCGAAGCTGTTGATCGGCTCGAACACCGCGAGCCGCCCGCCCGGCCGCAGCACCCGCGCCAGCTCGCGGAAGCCCTTGCCCTTGTCCGGCAGATACATCAGCACCGACCGCGTGGTGACGACGTCGACCGACCCGTCGGCGATCCCGGCCAGGTCGTCGGCCGAGGCCCGCACGAACTCGCACCGCGCATCGTCACCGGCCTGCCGCCGGCACTCGTCCAGCAGCGCCTCGGACACGTCACTGAAGATCACCCGCCCGCTCGCGCCGACCTGCTCGAGCGCCCCGAACCCGATCAGCCCGGTCCCGGTGCCCACGTCGAGCACGACGTCACCCTCTCGCACGGCGGCCCGCTGGAGCACGCCGTCACGAAACCGCACGAGCGCCGGATGGTGGTCTCGGCGTACCCCGGGATCGCCCCCGTCACGCCGCCCCATCAGCCACGCCGACCACTTGTCACCCATGCCGGCAACGGTATCGGCTGATTACTGGTTACAGAACTTGAAATCTGTAACCTGTGGATTTAAGGTCGCCGTGTGGACAACAGGAGACTGGGACAGGACGGGCCGCTCGTGCCGTCGATCGGGCTCGGCTGCGGGCCGATGTCGCTCGGCGAGCTCGACCCGGCCCGCGACCGGGACAGCGTGGCGACGATCCGCGCGGCCGTCGACGCCGGCGTCACGCTGATCGACACCGGCGACTTCTACGGCAACGGGCACAACGAGTGGCTGATCCGGCAGGCGCTGCGGGCCGGCGACCGGGACCGCGTGGTGATCAGCGACAAGTTCGGCGGCCTGCGCGACCCGGCCGGGCGGTTCGTCGGCACAGATGCTCGTCCGGCGTACCTGAAGAGTGCCCTTGCCTACTCGTTGCAGCGCCTCGGCACCGACCACGTCGACATCTACCGCCCGGCCCGGCTCGACCCCCAGGTGCCGATCGAGGACACCGTCGGTGCGATCGCCGAGATGGTCCAGGCCGGCTACGTCCGGCACGTCGGGCTGTCCGAGGTCGGCCCCGAGACCGTCCGGCGGGCCCACGCCGTGCACCCGATCGCCGACCTGCAGATCGAGTACTCGCTGTTCAGCCGGGGCCCGGAGCGCGAGATCCTGGCCACCTGCCGGGAGCTCGGGATCGGCGTGACCGGGTACGGCGTGCTGGCCCACGGTCTGCTCACCGGTGCGTACGCGGCCGGCAAGTTCGACCACTCCCCCCGCCACCAGGGCGACAACCTGCCCGCCAACCTGGCCCTGGTCGAACGGCTGCGGCCGCTCGCGGAACAGCGTGGCGTGACCATCGCGCAGCTGGCCATCGCGTGGGTGCTGTCCCGCGGCGACCACATCGTGGCGCTGGTCGGGGCGAGCCGCCCGGACCGGATCACCGAGGCCCTGACCGCGGCCGGCCTGGCCTTGACCGGGGCCGAGCTGGCCGCGATCGAGGACGCCGTGCCCGCGGACGCGGTCGCCGGTGACCGTTACCCCGCGCCGCTGATGGCGTCGCTGGACAGCGAACGCTGACGCGCTATGGTCGCGGGGATGGCCGCCCTGGACGCTGAGACGATCATGCTCGCCGCCGAGGACGCCCTGAGGCGCTTCGGTCCGGCCAAGGCGACAGTGGTCGACGTCGCCCGGTCGCTGGGGGTCAGCCACGCGGCGGTGTACCGGCATTTCCCGTCCAAGGCGGCGCTCCGCGAGGAGGTGACCCGCCGCTGGGTGAGCCGGATGTACGCCGGCCTGGACGCGATCGCGACCTCCGATCTCCCCTGGGAAGAGCGGCTGCGTACCTGGCTCGTGGCGCTCTACCACGCGAAACGGGACGCGGCGGTCGGCGATCCGGAGCTGTTCGCCACCTACCGGGTTCTGGCGCAGGAGCACAGTGCGATGGCGGCCGAGCACCTCGACCAGCTGCTGCTCCAGCTCACCAAGATCGTCGGCTCGGCGGAAGGGGCCCGGACCGTCTTCGAGGCCACCGCCACGTTCCACCACCCGGCCCACGCGGACGACTGGGAACGACCCGACCGGGACGAACTCCTCGACCGCGTCTGCACGCTGGTCATCGAGGGGCTTCGTCCCGGCCGGGATCGCTAGGTACTACTTCTCCTGGTCGTACAGCGCCTTGATCTCGGTGGCCGAGAGCGCCCGGTCGTACAGGTGCACCTGGTCGGCCACGCCGTCCAGGAAGTCGACCTGGTTGCCGCCGTACTTGCCGCGACCGATCACCGTGTTGCCGGTCGGGGTGGACGAGCTCAGGCAGGCGCTCGCCGTGCCGGCCGGCTGACCGTCGACGTAGAGCCGCAGCTCGCCCTTGACCGAGTCACGCACGCCGACCAGGTGGTACCAGCGGCCGACGTCCGGCTTGACCGGGCCGAGCGCCCGGACACCGGCGAAGCTCATCGCCCAGCGCTGATTCTGTCCCGAGTACTGCAGGAAGAAGTCGCTGTTGGACGGACCGTCCTGGCTGACCACGGTCTGGAAGGCGCCGTCGGCCTTGTCCAGCTTGACCCAGGCCGAGGCGCTGTAGTCGGACGACGTGTCCAGCACCGGGGCGCCGGTGTCGACGAACTGGGTGCTGCCGTTCAGGTCGACGCCCTGGCCCTTGTGGCCGGCCACGAAGCCGGGGTTGCCGACCAGCGTGCCGTCGTGGTTGCCGGCCGTGTCCTCGGCGTTGCCGTCCAGCGGGTAGACCGCCACGCCGTCGAGGCCCGGGGTGCCGGGCGGCGGCTGCGGCGTGTTGGCGGCCGAACCGTCGGCCTCACGGATGATGCGCTTGTTGATGTTGCGCACCTTCGTGAAGTCCATCTTCTCGACCTGCCGGTCGTACGTGAAGAAGCCGTTGACCTCATGCTCGACGTCGGTGATCTGGGTGTAGATCGAACCGCTGATGCCACACCGCTGGGCGGTCTGGATCGTGTCCTGCTCGTTGGTCACGTAGCGCCGGGTCAGCGACTCCGAGTCCGGGAACAGGTCGGCGTAGCCGTGCCCCTCGCCGAACCACATATGGTTGGGCACCTCGAGGCCGAAACCGCCGTGCTCACCGTCGATCGACACGCGTACGGCGTCCGGTGCCGGCGACGCGGGACCGCCGTCGTTGTATTCGTGCCAGTCGATGACGTCGCCCCGACCGGAGTCACCGTGCGAGTTGCAGCAGTTCACACCACTGTGGGCGTTCACCAGCCGGGTCGGGTCCTGGGCCTTGACCGCGTCGGCGATCCGGCCGGTGTCCTCGCGGGACCACTCGCCCCAGCCCTCGTTGAACGGGATCCATCCGACGATCGAGGTCCAGCTGTCGTGGTCGGCCACCATCTTGTGCAGCTCGGCCTCGAACTGGGCGCGCCACTCGGCCGGGATCGGGCCGGTGTTCGACGACGGCATGTCCTGCCAGACCATCAGGCCCAGCTTGTCGGCCCAGTAGAACCAGCGGTCGGGCTCGACCTTGATGTGCTTGCGGACGGCGTTGAACCCGAGCCGCTTGTGCGCCTCGAGGTCGAACTTGAGCGCGTCGTCGGTCGGCGCGGTGTACAGGCCGTCGGGCCAGAAGCCCTGGTCGAGGGTGGCCAGGTTGAACAGGATCTGCCCGTTGAGCGCGATCCGCAGCTTGCCGTCGGCGCCGGCCTTCTTACTGACCTCGCGCAGGCCGAAGTACGAGCCGACGGTGTCCACCGGCGTCGTGCCGCTGAGCAGCTGAACTTCGAGCGTGTAGAGGTACGGGTTGTCCGGCGACCACAGCTTCGGGTTGCGTACGGGCAACGTCAGCTGCGTGTCGGCCGGGCCGGTGACCTGGCCGACGATGCCGCCGTTGGCGTTCCGGGCGACGGCTTTGACGGTCAACCCCGAGCCGTTCACGGTCCGCGCGGTGAGCTTGAGCGCCCCGGCGGTGATGTCCGGCGTGGTCTTCAGGCTCGCGATGCTGGACGCCGGGACGGGCTCCATCCACACCGTCCGCCAGATGCCGGAGCTGCCCAGGTAGAAGATGCCCCGATCGGACTGCCGGCGCTGCTTGCCGATCGGCTGCCCGGTCGCGTCGACCAGGTCCTCGGCCCAGACGATGAGCTCCTGCGGGCCCTTGCCCTTCAGCGCGTTGGTGACGTCCACGTCGAAGCCGTCGTATCCGCCGCGGTGGGTGGCGACCTGCGTGCCGTTGACGTAGACCTTGGCGTCGTAGTCGACCGCGCCGAAGTGCAGGACCAGCCGCTGCCCCTGCCAGGCGGCCGGGACGGTGAAGGTCCGGCGGTACCACATCCGGTCCTCATGCCGCTGGATGCCGGAAAGAGCCGATTCGATGGGGTACGGGACCAGCACGCGCTCGCCCAGCGCCCGGCCGACCGGCGGCGCCTCACCGGCGTTGGCCTTGGCGAACTGCCAGACACCGTTCAGGTTCTGCCACGCGTCGCGGGTCAGCTGCGGGCGCGGGTAGTCCGGGAGGGCGTTGTCCGGGCCGACCTCGTCGGTCCACGGCGTGGAGATCGGTGGCGTCCCCTTGTGCCAGGCCGGGGCGGCGTCGGCCGGGCCGGCGGGCGCGGCTAAGCCGGCCACGGCGAGGGTCGCGGCGGCGGTCGCGGCCAGCGCGCGCCGTCGTCTCGTATGCATCGAGGTGGGTCCCTTCTCTCGCGTTGTTCGGTACGCGGGCAGCACCCAGCTGCGCTCCCGACACAACTCATCGGGAGCGCTCTTGGACGGCCATGAGCAAACACATTTCAACAATGTTGCGCAGGCAACGTCAAGGTTCGATGTTTTATTACTTCGTTTTATCCCGCTGTCGTCAGGTATCGATAGCCGAGCCGCTCCAGGCGGGCGGCGTCCAGGCAGTGTCGTCCATCCAGGAGCACCGGCTTGCGCATGATCCCGGCGAACTTGCCCCAGTCCAGCTCCAGGTACTGGTCCCACTTGGTCACCAGGACCACGGCGTCGGCGTCGTCGAACACCTCGTCGATCGAGTCGGCGAGCTGACCGGCCAGATCCGGCTGCTCCGCCCGGAACCGCTCCCCGGCCACCGGGTCGTGCAGCGTGACCCGGGCACCCCGCGAGATCAGCTGACGGGCGATGTCCACCGACGGCGAGTCGCGCAGATCGTCGGTGTCCGGCTTGAACGCCAGCCCGAGCACGCCGATCTTGCGTCCCTTGAGGATCCGCAGCTCACCCAGGAGCTGGTCGACGACCACCGAGCGCTGCTGCCGGTTCACCTCGCGGGCGGCCCGGACGATCGGCATGTCGTGGTGGTACTCCTCGGCCGTGGTGATCAGCGCCGCGGTGTCCTTGCCGAAGCACGAGCCACCCCAGCCGACTCCCGGCTCCAGGAAGCGCGGGCCGATCCGGGCGTCCAGGCCGATGCCCCGCGCCACCTGGGTCACGTCAGCGCCGACCTTGCCGGCCAGCCGGCCGACCTCGTTGATGAAGCTGATCTTGGTGGCCAGGAACGCGTTGGCCGCGTACTTGATCAGCTCTGCGGAGGCAAGATCGGTGGAGACCATGGGTACGGCGCCGACCTCACCCGGCCGGGGCAGGAACGACGGCGGCGTGAAGGTCTGGTTGAGCACGGCTCGGTAGAGCTGGTGCAGCACGTCGAGGCCACGCGGATGGTCCGAGCCGACGACGATCCGGTCCGGGTAGAGCGAGTCGAAGATCGCCACGCCCTCGCGCAGGAACTCGGGGTTCGACGCCACGGTGAACTCGCCGTCGGCCCGCCGGCCGTGCGAGCGCTCGAACGCCTCACGCAGGATCGAGTCGACCCAGTTGCTGCTGCCGATCGGTACGGTCGACTTGTTGACCACCACGGTGAAATCGCCCGAAATGTGCTGTCCGACGGTTTCCGCGGCCCCGCTCAGGTAACGCAGATCCGGGTTTCCGTCCGGCAGCGAGGGTGTCTGCACCGCGATGAAGACCACGTCGGCGTCCGGAACGCCGTCGGCATAGTCGGTCGTGAAGCTGAGCCGCTCCGACGCCTCGCCGAGCAGGGCCTCCATGTGCGGCTCGTAGATCGGCGACCGGCCGGCGCGCAACATCTCGACCTTGCGCTCATCCAGGTCGACGCAGGTCACGTCGTGTCCCAGGAACGCCAGGCTGACCCCGGTGGTGAGCCCCACGTAGCCCGTGCCGACCACGCACACCTTCATGACAGTCGTCCCCTTTCGCTACGGCAACCGACACCGTAGCCGACGCCGGACAACTCAAGCTGACGGCAGGATTGCCGATTTACCTGCCATGACGGTGGGTAGCGGAGTGCTCCCGGCCGGCCCGGCGATCGGTCCGCCGGCGCCGCAGCCGCAGCACGCCCCGGAACCGCAGGTCGCGATGCTGACCGACCTGGTCAACTTCATGACCCGGGACACGCCGTCGATCGGTCCGCTGGTGGACGTGGTGCACGAGCACCTCGGGGCGTGCGGGCTCGATCACATCACGATCTTCGCGCTGGATCCGGAGGAGGGCACGCTGGGCGTGGTCGCCGGCCCCGCCGATGACCGGGAGGACGGCGCCCTGGCGTTCCGGGTGTTCCGGGCCCCCGCCGGCGGTGCTCCGCTGCGCGACCGGGACCGGCTCGGGGTCCGGCTGCGGGCGGGCGGCCAGACGGTCGGTGTGCTGGTCCTGGCCGGCGGCGATCTGGCCGAGATTCGCCCGTACGTGATCAGCGCCCTGGCCCTGCATGTGGCCACCACGCTGCAGGCGCTGGACGCGGAGCGCCGCCGCCAGATGGTGGCGAACGTGACCGCGGCCACGAGGCGCCTGTTCGAGGAGGGCACGTTCACGGCGAGCGTGGAGGAGGCGGGCCGGGTCCTGGCCGAGACGGTGGCGGCGGCGTTCCGCACCGAGCACGCCGCGCTCACGCTGATCGACAACGAGGGCCGTATCGTCCGGGCGGTCGGCGTCGGCATGGCCGAAGAGCAGGCCGAGGCCATCCGGTCGAGCGCGGTCGGCGAGCCGGCGATCGCGTCCCCCCTGTGGAGCGAGGTGATCAAGAACGCCGGCCCCGTGCTGGTCAGCGACCTGACCGACGCCCGGACCCGGGCGGGCGGCCTGGCCCGCACGATGCGCCTGCGCTCCTGCGTGGCGATTCCCCTGATGGCCGGCACCCAGCCCGTGGGCATGGTGATCTGCGGCGACAGCAGCCGGCGGCGGAACTGGACCGGCCACGACCGCACGCTGGCCCGCCAGCTGGCCGTCGAGGGCGCGCTGATCGTCGACAGCGCCCGCATGCGCCAGGCCGAGGCGGCGCACGTCGAGACCTTGACTCACCAGGCGTTCCACGACGCGCTGACCGGCTTGCCGAACCGCTCGCACCTGCTCGACCGGGCCGACCAGGCGATCGCCGCCGCCCTCGAGTCCGGCGACCAGCTGGCGTTGCTGCTGCTCGACCTCAACGGCTTTAAGCAGGTCAACGACACGGCCGGCCACCACGCCGGCGACGTGCTGCTGCACCAGGTCGGCCAACGCCTCCAGTCAGCACTGCGCGGCGACGACCTGGTCGCCCGCCTGGGTGGCGACGAGTTCGCCGTCCTCCTCACCCGCAACGCGAACGAGGACAGGGCTTTCATGGTCGCCGAGCGCATCCACGAGCGCCTGTGCGAGCCCTACCACGTAGACACCCAGCAAATAGTCGTGGGCGCAAGCATCGGCATAGCCCTGTTCCCCGACTACGCCCCCCGAATGCCCGACCTCCTAAGAGGCGCCGACGCAGCCATGTACCGAGCTAAACGCCACGGCGGCGGCGTCCGCCTCGCCCGCTGAGGCTCCCTTCACCCCCACCCCGCGCCGCTCAAGCAACCGCCTTCCGCGAAGGCCGCCGCTCCTGATCAGCCCTTTTGCCGGACTTCTCAGCCCAACCGACCGAAGACGACCGACGCGGCAAGGAAGAGCAAGGCCAAGGGCAACGTGGCTTTGTTCGCCGGGAAGCGCGCCCTCCGCAGTTCGGCCAACCCGAACGGGACGAACGCAGCCGCCAGGCCCAGCAGCTCGACGATGGTGAGCCAGTCGGTGCCCTTGAGCACGCCGATCATCAGCCCGGACGGCAGCATCAACCCGATCGCTTGCCACGGCCGCAGAATCTGGGACAACACGCCACCGATCGCCAGGATGATCCAACCGGCCATGATGCTCAGGCTCAGGCTGGACGCGATCCATTCCGGGTAGGCGTAATAGCTGCCGACCGCGCGCGTCGCCGCATCTGTGCCGGCGCTGTCCACCAAGGCCAGTGCGAACGTGTTGACCCCACCGTGGAAGGCCCGGGCGAACAACCCCGTCATCACCAGCGCGCCGCCCCACACCGCCCAGCCCGGCCTTGTCGCGGCGATCCGGCTCGCCACCAGCGCGACGCCCGGCCAGAGCACGATCACCCCGGCCAAAAAGGTGGCGTTGGCCGCTGTCATCAGCCCCGGCCGCTCCGCATAGGCAGCGAGCTGGTGCGGGAAGAAGAACGGCACACCCCACCGCAACAGGGCGCCGGTCAGCAGCAACAGGGGCCCGAGGATCAGTGAGATGCCACCGAGCCGGGCGCCGGGAAACGCGGGTCCGTCGTTCGTCATGCAGGGAGCTTTGCTCGCCGCCCCACCGGCCCGCGTCGGACCAGGGTCGGAACTTTTCGGGCGCCGCGTCATCCCCGAGAATGTCCAACCCTGGTCTGATGGCAGCGCCCGCGCCGCTCACTAATCTGGCCGCGTGAACAAGCTCTTGGACATCGCAGTGGCAGCCATCCTGCTGCTGGTGTGCGGGCTCGCCGCGGGCGAGCCGGCACCAGCGGAGTGGTGGCGATGGCTGCTCGTGGCCGCGGTCGCCGTCCCGACGGCGGTCCGCAGCACCTGGCCGGCCCTCGCCGCCGCGGTGACGGGCGGGGCGGCGACGGCTCTGTTGTGGTCCAGCACCATCTCCGAGTACGCCGCACCTGTGCTACTCGTGGCCGTCGCCCTGCCGCTCTACTCGGTCGGTGTGACCGCACCGACATCACGGTCCCTCCCGCTGCCGGCGCTGGGCCTCGTGGCGGCCGGGGCGCTGGGGTTCTGGCGGCCGGGCGCACCTTTGATCGCGATACCCGCGGTCGTGTTCCCCTGGATGATCGGCCGGCTGGTGCGCCACCGTCGCAGGCTCGCGGAGCGGCAGGCCGTGGAGCGAGCCGATCGCGCGGTCGCCGACGAGCGGCTGCGCATCGCCCGCGACATGCACGACGCGGTCGCCCACCACCTCAGCATGATCACCATGAAGGCGAGCGTTGCTCGGCACGTCGCGTCGGCCCGGCCTGAGGAGGCGGAGGGCGCGCTGGCGACGATCGAGGAGTCGGGCAAGGAAGCACTCGTGGAGATCCGGCGGGCGATTGGGGTTCTGCGCGACGGACCCCACTCCGACCTGGATCTGGACGCGCTGATCCGCCGCGTCGAGCAGACCGGCATCGCGGTCGAGCTTCGTGCCGCGACCGTGCCTGCGACGGTGCGGCCGGTGGTTCATCGCATCGTGCAAGAGTCGCTGACCAACGTGATCCGTCACGCCACGACGGCCACCGTCTGCAAGGTGACGATCGACGCGGGTCCTACGTTGGTCGAGATCCGGGTCGTCGACAACGGCTCGGCCACAGCGCCCGCCGCGAGCTTCGCGGATCGCGGACCTGAGCCGAGCGAGCCGAGCATCGATCCGGCGAAGGGCGATGAGGAAAGAGGACAGGACGGGGCCGGCGGCCACGGTTTGCGGGGCATGCGCGAACGGGTCGCCGCGTTCGGTGGTCGCCTCGATGTGGGGCCGGCGTCCGGCGGCGGGTTCTCGGTGACCGCGTCACTTCCGCTTTCCGGCGGTGCTCGATGACCGCGGCCAGGCCCCTGGGTGCGATGAGCGGCGGCGCCACGCAGTCCGGTGCGGTGAGCGGCGCCACGCAGCCGGGCGCGGTGAGCAGCGCCACGCAGCCGGGCGCGGTGAGCAGCGCCACGCAGCCGGGCGCGGTGAGCAGCGCCACGCAGCCGGGCGCGGTGAGCGAGGCGGTTGGGGGTGAGGCGGGCGACCCGATTCGGGTGCTTGTCGCCGACGACCAGACGCTGCTGCGGGACAGCTTGCGGGTGTTGTTCGGCTCGACACCGGGCTTCGAGATGGTGGCTGAGGCGGGCACCGGGCGGGAAGCGGTTCGGCTGGCGGTGACCGAACGGCCCGACGTCGTGGTGATGGACGTGCGGATGCCTGACATTGATGGGATAGAGGCGACCGAGAAGGTCTGCGCGGCGGCTCCGGGCATCCGGGTGCTGATGCTGACGACGTTTGATCTTGACGAGTACGTGTATGGGGCGTTGCGGGCGGGAGCCAGTGGCTTTCTGCTCAAGGAAGCGGGCGCGTCGGAGCTGGTCTCGGCAGTGCGGGTGGTCGCGTCGGGTGAGGCGTTGCTCGCGCCTACGGTGACGCGGCGGTTGATCGCCGCCTTCACGGCTCAGGCGCGGCCGGCGCGAGGATTTCACAAACGGCTCGCGGGGATCACGGACCGCGAACGGCAGGTGCTCGAGCTGATCGGACGCGGTCTGTCGAACACCGAGATCGCCCGGCACCTGACGCTCAGCCTCGCGACCGTGAAGACCCACATCGGGCGGCTGCTCACCAAACTCCAGGCCCGCGACCGGGCGCAGCTGGTGGTCGTGGCCTACGAGACCGGCCTGATCGTCGTGGAGCGGTGATGGCGAGCAGACCAGGGTCAGACGAACGCGCTCAGGCCGGTCGCCGCTCGCCCGACGATCACGGTGTTGATCTCACTCTCCTCCGGCGAGAGCAGGTCCGGGCAGCGGCACAGGTCACCCACGAGAGGCATAATCCGGTGCATACCCGGGGAGTGGCCTGCCTAGACTTCGGTCCCATGCTCACCATGCAGGACGCGCTCGCCCGGTTGATCGCCTACTGGACCGATCAGGGCTGCCTGACCGTTCAGCCGATGAATACCGAGGTAGGCGCGGGCACGCTCAACCCGGCCACGTTCCTGCGGGTGCTGGGTCCGGAGCCGTGGCGGGTGGTGTACGTCGAACCGAGTGTGCGGCCCGACGACTCCCGGTACGGCGAAAACCCGAACCGGATCCAGACCCACACCCAGGTGCAGGTGATCCTCAAGCCGGAGCCGGGCGACGCACAGGAGCTCTACCTGGGCAGCCTGGCCGCGCTCGGTATCGACGTGGCGGCGCACGACGTCCGGTTCGTCGAGGACAACTGGGCGTCGCCGGCGCTCGGCGCGTGGGGGCTGGGCTGGGAAGTCTGGCTGGACGGGCTGGAGATCACCCAGTTCACGTACTTCCAGCAGGCCGGTGGGCTCAACCTCGACCCGCCCGCGGTGGAGATCACCTACGGGATCGAGCGGATCCTGATGGCCCTGCAGGACGTACGGCACTTCAAGGACATCGCGTACGCCGACGGAGTGACCTACGGCGAGGTGTTCGGGCAGGCCGAGTACGAGATGTCCCGCTACTACCTGGACGACGCCGACATCGACGCCAACCGGCGGCTGCTGGAGATCTACGCGGGCGAGGCGCAGCGGATGATCGACGCGGGGCTGCCGGTGCCCGCACACACGTACGTGCTGAAGTGCTCGCACGCGTTCAACGTCCTCGACTCCCGCGGGGCGGTGTCCACGGCCGAGCGGGCGGCGGAGTTCGGGCGGATGCGCCGGCTGGCCGGTGAGGTGGCCCGGCTGTGGGTGGCGCGGCGCGAGGAACTGGGGCATCCGCTGGGCGTCGTCGAGAAACCCGCGCCGGCTCGTGCGGTGCCGGCCACGGAAGGCGCGACCCGGCCGCGGATGCTGGCCTTCGAGGTCGGTACGGAAGAGATGCCGCCCGCCGCGGCCACGGCGGCGGCCTCCTTCCTCCAACAGCGGCTGACCGAACTGCTCGGCCAGACCCGGCTGACCTTCGGCGACCTGCGGGTGGCCGTGACACCCCGGCGGCTGATCGCGATCGTGCACGACGTGGCGGCGCGGGAGGACGACCGTACCCTCCGGGTCAAGGGCCCGAAGGTGGGTGCGCCCGACCGTGCGCTGGCCGGCTTCGCCCGCGCCCAAGGCGTCGAGGTGGCCGCGCTGGCCGGCGAGGACGGCTACCACTACGCGGAACGGTTCGAGACCGGGCGGGCAGCCGGCGCGGTGCTGGCCGAGGTGCTCGGCGACGTGGTGTCGGGGCTGCGCTCGGCCCGCAACATGCGCTGGAACGATCCGGAGCTGTCCTTCACCCGGCCGATCCGCTGGCTGCTCGCCCTGCTCGGCGACGACGTGGTGCCGGTGACAGTGTCGACGCTGGCCGCGGGACGCGAGACACGGGTGCTGCGGGACGCCGCCGAGCCCATCCTGACCGTGGCGTCGGCCGAGACGTTCATGGAGACGATCTCGGTGAACGGCATCGTCGCCGACCCCGAGGACCGCGCCGAGCTGATCTCGACCGGAGCGCAGGACCTGGTCTACCCCGACGGCCGGGCCGACCTCACCGGGCTCCTCGAACAGGTCACGCATCTGGTCGAGGCGCCGAATCCGCTGCTCGGCTCGTTCGACGAGAGCTATCTGTCGCTTCCGGCCGAGGTGCTGACCACGGTCATGCGCAAACACCAGCGCTATTTCCCGGTGCGCGACGCGGACGGCGCTCTGCTCCCACTGTTCGTGGCGGTCGCCAACGGGGTCGTCGACGTGGATCAGGTGCGCACCGGCAACGAAGCGGTGCTGCGAGCCCGCTACGAGGACGCGGCGTTCTTCTACCGCGCCGACCTGGCCACGCCGCCGGCCGAGATGCGGGCCAAGCTGGCCCGCCTCACGTTCACCGACAAGCTCGGCTCGATGGCCGACCGCGCCGACCGCATCGGCCGTCTCGCCCTGTCCCTCGCCACCGACGGCGACGTGGGCCCCGCCAACGGCTACACAGGGTCCGCCAACGAAGGCACGGGGCCCGCCAACGGCAGCACAGGATCCGCCAACGGCAGCGCAGGGTCCGCCAACGGAGGCAGCGCAGGGTCCGACGACGATGACTTGGGGTCCGACGACGCTGGCGTGAGGTCGGGTGGAGGTGACAGGAGGCTCGGCGGTGAGACTTTGGAGCGGGCCGCTCAGCTGGTCAAGTTCGACCTCGGGGCGCAGCTGGTCACCGAGATGACGAGTCTGGCCGGGGTGATGGCGCGGGACTACGCCTATCAGGCCGGAGAGAGCCGGGCCGTTGCGCAGGCGCTCTACGAGTGTGAGCTGCCGCGCAGCGCGGGTGACGACGTGCCGGCTTCGGTGCCCGGTGCGCTGCTGTCCCTGGCCGACCGGCTCGACCTGGTCGCGGGGCTGGCGGCCACGGTGGGTCTGCCGACCGGGAGCAGCGATCCGTTCGCCGTACGCCGGGCGGTCCTCGGTCTGATAGCCGTGCACCGCGCTCAGCCGGCGCTCGCCTCGCTCAGCCTGACCGACGCGCTGGCCCGCGCCGGCGAACTGCAGCCGGTCAAGGTCACGCCGCAAGTTCTGGCCGACGCCGGCGAGTTCCTGGCCCGGCGTCTGGAGCAGCAACTCACCGAGGAGGGACACCCGGTCGATCGGGTACGCGCGGTGCTCGTGCACGCCGACCGGCCGGCGGTGGCCGACACCTACCTCGCGCAGCTGTCCGCCCTGGCCGGTGACGCGGCGTTCCAGGCGCTGGCCGCCGCCCTGACCCGGGCGCGGCGCATCGTCCCGGCCGGGACGGCCACGCTGACCAGCCCGGATGCCCTGTCCGAGCCGGCCGACCGGGCCCTGTGGGAGGCGGTCGAGGCCTGTCCCCCGCCGGCCGACCTGGCCGGCTTCGTGACTACGGCCGGGCCGCTGGTGTCGGCGGTGGACCGATTCTTCGAGGACGTGCTGGTGATGGCCGAGGACCCGGCGCTGCGGGCGGCCCGGCTCGGGTTGCTCGCGCGGGTACGCGACCTGGGCGACCCGCTGCTGGACTGGCCGCAGCTGCGCCTCTGACCGGAGCGCCCCAGGCGCGGCAAGGCCCGGCGTGATGGGTCAGACGGGCACAGCACGAGGCGGCGGGACGGGCGAGACGGTGCGGCGTGGCGCTGCAGGACGGGCGGGATGTGTGCGGCATGGCGCGGCGAGACGGCGGGAGGAATGAAGTGCTGCGTCCGGGAACCGGTCCGGGCTTGTCGAGTCGTCCGGCATCGGTGAGGTCAAGCTGGGAGGCCGGACGGGACGGAGGCAGCCCTGCAACGGCGGCGCGGGCTTGACCGCGGCTTGGGGCGCCCAGCTCTTCCTTCGAGTCGCATGCGGGCGGCGGCCGTAGCGGGGTGGGACCACGTGGCGGTGGATGCGAGGCGCCGGCTGTTGGCCCGGTGAGCGCACCGGTGGATGCGGAGTCGCGGCTGTTGGCGCGGTGACTGCACGGGTGGATGCGGGGCGGGGCTGTTGGCGCGGTGACTGCACGGGTGGATGCGGGGCGGGGCTGTTGGCGGGGTGGGACGGAGGCGGGACCACAGGGGACGGCCCGGCGGGGTGGGCGGTCGGAGCGGGACCAGCGACGGGGGTGGGCCCTGATGACAGGGCTCTGGTGTGCACGTACCCGTCGAATTTGATTGGTTTGGGAAGCCCGCGATCATGTTGGCCATGGGTAACGATCGACCGGGCGGCGAGTGACGGTATTGTCTCCTCTGCGTAGTACGGAGTGACACAGGACACTCCCGCGGAAGGGGCGCAATGGTCGAAAGTGGAGATGCCGGGCAGGTCCTGGGTGTTCTCTCGCCCTTCCTCGGTGGGTGGTATTTCGGCGGTGTGCTCGACGGGATCGCGCAGGCCGCAGCGGCTGCGGGTGCGGCTGTGGTCGCGGTGCAGACGCTGGACGCGGGTACCGATCAGCTCGAACTGGCTGAGCCGCCGCATCCGCCGCATCCTCTGGCCTGGGATCATGCTGCCGGCTTCGTGGTGATCGTCAACGCGGCCAGCGCCAAGTATCTGAACGAGATCCGGGCCACGGGGCGGCCGGTCGTCGTGGTCAGTCACGACTACGCGGACGTGGACTGCCCGACCGTTTTCCCCGACAACCGGGTCGGCGTGCGGGCCGCGGTCGAGCATCTGATCCAGCACGGGCATCGGCGGATCGCATTCGCCGGCTTCATGGGCGCGCTCGACCAGCAGGAGCGGTTCGCTACCTATCGGGAGACGCTGCTCGCGCACGGCATCACGCCCGACCCGGCCCTGGTCTACGAGGCCACCGACAACCAGCGGGCGGGCGGGGCGGTCGCCGCGCGGGCCATGCTCGACGCCGGCCTGCCGTCGACCGCGGTGCTGACCGGCACCGACCTCAACGCGATAGGCATGCTCGGGGTGCTGACCGAGGCCGGCTGCCGGCTCCCGGACGACCAGGCCATCGTCGGCTTCGACGACCTGTCGGACGCGTCGTTCACCGAGCCGCGGCTGACCACCGTGCGGCAGTCGCTGGTCCGGATCGGGTCGACCGCGGCCGAAGTGCTGCTGGCGGAGATCGCCGGGGCCGGCTCCTCGGGTGTCACGGCGGTTGCTCGGTCTGGGCCGCCGGGTGGTTCCCGGGCTGGGTCTGGCTCGGCTGCGCATGCGGGGACCGGCTCCGCGGCGCTCGACGGGACCAGCTCGGCGGCGCTCGACGGGACCAGCTCGGCGGCGCTCGACGGGACCAGCTCGGCGGCGCTCGACGGGACCAGCTCGGCGGCGCTCGGCGGCAACGGCTTGCCGGCTGGGCCGGTGCGGCATGAGGTGGCTACCGAGTTGGTGGTTCGCGAGTCGTGCGGTTGTCCCGCGCCCGAGTTTCCGGAGAGTGCGGCCGACGCGGTGCGGTCGCCCGAGGTACTGCGCGCCGAAGGGCGGTCGCAGTATCGCGAGCGGACCCGGCTCCAGGCCGCCCTGCGCAGCCAGTACGACATCAGCCTGGACCTGCTGCGCAGCCACGAGGAGGATCCGCGGCAGCTGGGCTGGCTGCGGCGTACCCCGGCGCGGGCCGGCTGTCTAGGCCTGTGGACGGAGACGGCCGGCGCCGGCGATCAGACGCTGGACGTCGTCGGCGCGCTACCTGGCGGCCCGCGCGCCGGTGATCAGATGCTGGACATCGTCGGAGCGCTGCCCGGTGGGCCGTTGCCGCCGGTGCGGGCCAGCGGGTTCCCGCCGGTGGCGATCCTGGACGCGGCCCGCGCCGAGCCGGACGCGCTGACCTTCGTGGTGCCGGTGCGGGTCCGCAACCGCGACTGGGGGCTGCTCGCGACCGTGGACCGGGTCGATCTGCAGGCGGCCACTGGGCGCGAGCCGATCAACCAGTGGGCTGCGCTGCTGACCGTGGCCCTCGACTATCAGGCCGTTCTGGGTACGCTGCGCGAGCGCGAGGAGCAACTGCGCGAGAGTGCGCTGTTCGACCATCTGACCGGGCTGCCCAACCGGGCCTACTTCATGCAGCTGCTGACCGCGGCGGTGGACCGCAAGCCGGGCGTGGTCGTGCTCTTCGTCGACCTGGACGGCTTCAAGCTGATCAACGACACGTTCGGCCACTCCGTCGGCGACCGGATCCTGATCGAGGTGGCCGAGCGGCTCCGCGCCGAGCTGGGCACCCACGGCACGGCCGGCCGGTTCGGCGGCGACGAGTTCCTGGTGCTGCTGGACGCGCTGGACGACGGACACACTCCGACGGAGGTCGCGCAGCGGTTGCAGGTCGCGCTCGGCCGCCCGTACCGGATGGCCGGCCGGGATCTGATGGTCACCGCCAGCATCGGCGTGGCGCTGGCCGACGACAGTGCCGAGGCGGACGCGGAGACGCTGGTCCGGGACGCGGACATTGCCATGTACTGGGCCAAGTCCCGGTGCGCGGGCGGTCAGGCGGTGTTCGACCCGAGCATGCTCCCCTGATCCGCCGGTCCGCGGGTCAGACCAGCGAAGGGGCGAGGAGGCCCGGCCGAAACAACCGGCAGACCAGGGAACAGGCCAGAACGCCAATGTCAGCCCGGTTCCCCGGCCGGCGCGCCGAAACGCCGGTCAGACCAGGGAACGGGCCAGAACGCCGATGTCGGCCTGGTCGGTGAAGAGTCCGTCGACGCCGGCCCGCCAGAAGGCGATCTGCTCGTCGATGGCCTTGCCCCACGCGGCGGGGTCGGTGCCGACGCGCAGGTGCGGCGGGAGGAACTGGTTCTCGGCGCGGAAGGTGTAGGGGATCACGTTGAGGCCGGCCGCGTGCGCGTTGGCGATCAGCGGGGTCGGCTGGGCGTCGGCGGGGGTGGCCGGGATGATCTGCGTCTTGTCGGGGCCGATGCCGTCGATCCAGCGGGACAGGTCGGCCAGGCCGGCCGGGGTGAGATAGTCGGCGTACGTCCTCGAGTCACCGAACGGGCTGCCGCTGGCACTGGTCAGGAACACCAGCGGCGCCTTGACCTTGTGCACCCGGCGCAGGTCGATCAGGTTGCCGGCCTCGAAGGACTGGATGTAGACGGGCGCGCCGGCCCGGTCCAGGCCGTGGTTGCGCAGCGCCCGGACCAGGTTCGGCTCCAGGCTGAGCCCGAGCGCCCGGAAGTAGGTCGGGTGCTTGGTCTCCGGGAAGACGCCGATCTCCCGGCGCAGCTCCCGGGACAGGCGCTCGCGCAGGGCGAGGACCTCGTTGAGGGTGGGAATCTGAAACAGTCCGTTGAACAGCGTGTTCTCCTGGCGTACGGCTGGGATGCGCTCGGTCGCCCGCAGCGTCTTGAGCTCGGCCAGCGTGAAGTCGTGGGTGAACCAGCCGGTGACCGGCACACCGTCGAGCACCACGGTGCGCTGCCGCCCGGCGAACTCGGGCCGCGACGCCACGTCGGTCGTCCCGCCGATCTCCGGCTCGTGCCGCGCGACAAGCACCCCGTCCCTGGTGGAGACGAGGTCGGGCTCGATGAAGTCGGCGCCCGTCCGGGCGGCCAGCTCGTACGACGCGAGGGTGTGCTCGGGTCGGTAGCCGGACGCCCCGCGGTGTCCGACCACGATCCCGGTGCGCCCCTTCCGCCCGGTGCTCGCCCCGGCGCCGGCCGAACGGCTGTCCGCGGCCTCGGCCACGGTGCTGGGCAGGGCGGCGGTAACGGCGGGCGCGGCGGCGGCGAGCGCCCCCAGCCGCAACACCTGACGGCGATCGGCCACGATGGTCCTCCTTGGGACGTGACGAACAAAACGGGCAACGAACAGAAGCGGACAACGAACAGTGCGGGATGGGCAGAACGGGTGACAAGCAGAAGCCGGGTAACGAGCGGGTGCCGTCCGCGAGCCAAGGTGATCGATCCGACGTCCAGGTGACCCGCACGTGACTGATCCGAAAATTGTCAGAGTCACAGCGGAACGGCCCGCTCACGCCCGGCGGTCGCGGCCCGGCCTGGACGGACCGCGCAGCTCGCGGAGCGGGGACATGACTCTGCTGTGCCCGTACCCATCGGGTCGTGGTTGGTCTCGAACAGGCAGTATGGCGGGATGGTTCGCGTTGCTTGTCTCGTCGCTGTCGTCCTCGTGCTGGCCGGTTGCGGAACGGAGAGGAAGGAGACCCCGGCGCCGTCCGTGCCGGCGAGTGTGGCCCCGGCCAGCGAGGCGCCCGAGCCGCCGGACAACGACGGACCGGACACCGAGCCACCCGCATCCGCGCCGGGCGACCTCTCCGACCAGGGCCAGGCCTACCTCGACGAGGCGATCGGAACCGAGCTCGGAGCGCTCGAGGCCGCGCCACCCGACCAGGCCGCCGCCCACCGGAAGACGCTGGACAACCTGCCCGGCGAACCGGACAAGGTGCTGGCCGCCCTGAGTGGCTACCAGTGGCTGTCGCCCGAGGCCGAGGCGCTCTACCGCAAGGCCCAGAACTCGCGCTAGATCGAGATGCCGCCGTCCACCGGGAGGACGACCCCGGTGATGTAACCGGCCTCCTCGGAAGCGAGGAAGGCGGTGGACGCGGCGATCTCGCTGGGCGCGGCGAACCGGCCGAGCGGGATGGCCGCCTCGAGTTCCTGGCGTTTCTCGGCCGGGATCGAGTCGATCATGCGGGTTTCGGCGTTGGGCGAGATCGCGTTGACGGTGACCCCGAACGCCGCGAGTTCCTTGGCCGCAGTCTTGGTGAAGCCGATGATGCCGGCCTTGGCCGCGCCGTAGTTGGCCTGGCCGATGTTGCCGCGCAGACCCGTGTACGACGTCACGTTGAGCACCCGACCGTAGCTCTGCCGCCGGAACACCGGAACCGCGGCCCGGGTGAGCCGGAACGTTCCACCCAGGTGGACGTCCAGCACGTCGGTCCAGTCCTGGTCGGACAGCTTCCACAGGCGGCGGTCGCGGAGGATGCCGGCGTTGTTGACCACGATGTCAAGCCGGCCGGTGGCGGTGACCACCTGCTCGACCAGGGCCTCGACGGCCTCGCTGCTGGTGACGTCGACGGCGACGCCGGTCGCGCCCAACTCGCCGGCCGCCCGCGCCACCTCGTCGGCGTCGGCGTCGACGAGGAAGACCGTCGCCCCGGACCGGTGGAAGAGGCGGGCGAACTCCAGCCCGAGCCCGCGCGCCGCCCCGGTCACGATCGCGGTCCGGCCGGCGAAGTCGAATGTCAGATTCGGCAACTCACGCTCCTCGCAATTCCTCCGCCCCCTCTTTCAGGGAGGTCAGGACCCGCCGGGTACGCGGCGAGTCCGGTAGCACCGCGAGAAGCAGCGGAGAGGTCGAATAGGTCGATTGGTGGTCCATGAGCCCGCGTACCCATTCCATTCCGGCCGCCAGTTCGGCGATGGGATCGGTGGTGCTGCCGGAGCGGACCCAGTTGCCCAGCGCCGACCGGTGGATCGCGTCGATGAGGGCGGCGATGGCCATCGACTGGAACGGCGGGGCGTCCGGTGGGAGGTGTTCGCGCAGGTACGACCGGGTCAGGGCGACGTACCGCTCGTGCTCGACGACCTCACGTTTCCGCAGTTCGGGCACGACCCGCGTCAGTTTGTAGCGCCGCAGGACGAGATCGGGGCGGCTGACGAACTCGCGCAGGGACTCTTCTGTGGCGGCGATGACGGCATCGACCGGATCAGTTCCGGGCGGGGCCTCGGCCAGACACCGCTGGACCAGCCCGAGGCGTTCGGGGTGGTCGGGAAAGACGAGTTCGTCCTTGCTCTCGAAATGCCGGAAAACGGTGCGGCGGGACACGCTGGACGCTTCCGCGACGGCTTCGACGGTGACGTTCGCGTATCCCTCCTTGAGGAACAGAGCCATGGCCGTTTCCGAGATCCGGTACTTGGTATCGAGTATTTTCCGCGACGTCACCGATTGGATGTCCCCTCCTGACTCGACGTCGGCCGGCGCAGCCGCCGGGCCATCCATCGGTGCCGAACCGTACCCCAGACGCCCCGGCGGAACAGCAGCACTACCAGCACGAAGACGGCGCCGGTGATGAGGTCGATGCCGTGGAAGCCGGACGAGGCGAGGTAGTCGGCGAGCATGACGGTCAGGAACGCGCCCACGATGCCGCCCCACAGCGTGCCGATACCGCCGAGCACGGTCATCAGCACGACGTCGCCCGAGGTGCTCCAGTGCAACTCGGTCAGCGCGACGAAGCCGTGGTTGATGGCGAACACGCCGCCGGCCAGCCCGGTCAGCCCGGCCGACAGCACGAAGGCGATGACCTTGTACTTCTCCACCTCGTAGCCGAGCGCCCGGGCCCGCTGGCTGTTGTCGCGGATCGAGACCAGGACCCGGCCGAACGGCGAGTGCACGATCCGCCAGGCCGCCCACATGCCGAGCAGGAGGATCGGAAGCGCCGCGTAGTAGAAGTAGAACGACTCGGTCTCGATCAGGTCGATGCCGAAGAAGGTCCGGGGCACCCCCTGCAGCCCGTTCTCGCCGCCGGTCAGGTCGCTCCACTGGTAGCCGATGAAGTAGACCATCTGCCCGAAGGCCAGGGTGACCATCGCGAAGTAGATGCCGGACCGGCGTACCGACACGTACCCGACCGGCAGGGCGAGGATCATCGCGAACACCGCGCCGCCGATCACCGCCATCGGGAACGGCACACCGTAGTGCGTGGCGATCAGGCCGGTCACGTAGGCCGAGCTGCCCCAGAACGCGGCGTGCCCGAACGACAGCAGCCCGGTGAAGCCGAGCAACAGGTCCAGGGCGATCGCGAACAGCGCCATGGCGACGATGTCCATGGCCACCGGCGGGTAGACGAACCAGGGCAGGCCGAGCGCCGCGATCAGCCCGACGGCCAGCAGGATCCACCGCCGCCGGTTGCCGGTCACCGGTGGGTCCGCCTCGGTCACCGGGGCCTCGGCCACCGCCGACTGCGTCATGCCACCGCCTCCTTGCTTCCGAACAGCCCGGCCGGCCGGACCAGGATGACCAGGGCCATCAGGACGAAGATCAGAATCTGGGCGAAGGTCGGCGCGTACGCCTGCCCGAACGCCTCGACCAGGCCGACCAAGAATCCGGCCACCACGGCGCCGACGATCGACCCGAGTCCGCCGATCACCACCACCGCGAACAGGATGATGGCGAAGTTGTTGCCCATGTCGGCGGTGATCGCCCGGAACGGTGCGGCGAGCACCCCGGCCAGGCCGGCCAGCGCGACACCGAAGCCGAAGACCGGGGCGACCCAGCGGCTCACGTTGACGCCCAGGGCCCGGGCCAGCTCCGGCTTCTCGGTCGACGCGCGGACGATCATGCCGACCCGGGTACGCGTCATCATCAGCCAGACGAGCACGCAGACGGCCACCGAGAACAGCAGGACGAACAGCTGGTAGCGCGGCAGGACGATGCCGCCCAGGTGGATCCGGCCCTGCAGCGGGCCCGGCAGCCGGTACGGCAGCCCGGAGACGCCGTACCGCTGCTTGACCAGCTCGACCAGGACCAGCGTGAGGCCGAAGGTCAGCAGCAGGTTGTAGAGCGGGTCGAGCCGGAGCAGCCACTGTACGAGCAACCGCTCGACCACCAGGCCGAAGGCGAACATCAGCACCGGTACGAGCAGCAGCGACCACCACAGCGCGAGGTCGAACGAGTCGAGCAGGACGGCCGCACCGACCGCACCGAGCATGTAGAACGCGCCGTGGGCGAAGTTGACCACGCCCAGGACTCCGAAGATGACCGCCAGGCCCAGGGCCGCCAACGCGTAGAAGCTGCCGGCGGCCAAGCCCTGTACGGCGTACTGGAGAACCGCGCTCATGGCTTCATCGTGCAGCCGGACGCCTCGGCCGGCGGGAACGCCTTCGCCGCCGGGATCTTGGTCACGATCTCCTCGTAGTCCCAGTCCTCCTTAACGTCGGCCGGCTTCTTGACCCGGGCCAGGTAGGCGTCGTGGATGACCAGGTGGTCCTGGGCGCGGATCTCGCCGTTGCGCAGGAACACGTCGTTGAGCTTCTTGCCCTCGAGCTGGGCGGCGACCTTGTCGGCGTTGTCGGTACCGGCCGCCTGGACCGCCTCCAGGTATTGCAGCGCCGCGGAGTAGTTGCCGGCGTGCTCGAAGCTCGGCCGGGTGCCGGTCTCGGCCTTGAACCGGTCGGCCCAGGCCCGCGCCTCGGCGTCCATGTTCCAGTACCAGGCGTCGGTGAACAGGGTGCCGGCGAACTGGTCGACGCCGAGCGAGTGGATGTCGTTGATCAGCATCAGCCCGACGGCCAGCTCGATGCCCTGTTCCTTCAGCCCGGACTCGTTGAACTGCTTGACCAGGTTGATCAGGTCACCGCCGGCGTGCATCGTCCCGATCACGTCGGGCTTGGTGCTGCCGGCCTTGGTCAGGAAGGTCGCGAAGTTCTCGTTCGGGAACGGTGTCGGGATGGTGGTGCCGACCGAGCCGCCCGCCTTGGTGATCGCGGTGGTGAACGACTTGGTCATGTTCTGTCCGAACTCGTAGTCCGGGAAGATGATGTTCCACTTCTTGCCACCGTTCTCGGTGACCGTGGTGCCGGTGCCGTTGGCCAGCATGTACGTGTCGTACGCCCAGTGGAAGGTGTACTTGTTGCACTGGGCGCCGGTCAGCGCGGTGGTCGCCGCGCTCACGTTGAGGAACAGCTTCTTGTGGCTCTTGGCCTGGTTGGCCACGGCCAGGGCGGCCGACGAGGTGGGCACGTCGAGGATGACGTCCGCTCCCCCGCGTTCGTACAGTTCCGAGGCCTTGGTGTTGGCGATGTCGGGCTTGTTCTGGTGGTCGGCCGACGTCACCTCGATCTTCTTGACGACCGCCTTGTCGCCGTACTTCTTCTGGTAGTCGGCGACGGCCATCTTGACCGCCTTGACCGAGTTGGGGCCGGAGGCGTCCTTGTAGATGCCGGACTGGTCGTTGACCACGGCCAGCACCAGCTTGTCGCCGGAGAAGTCGCCGCCCGACCCGCCGGGGCCCCCGCCACCGCACGCGCCCAGTAGCAGCAGAGCCGTCAGGGCCGAGGCGCCGGCCCGCAACCGCCTGGTTTCCATGGTGGTGGTTCTCCTTACCGAGATGAGACGAGATCGGTCAGATGCCGAGGTGCTTGAGCAGGTCGCCTTCGCGCCGCTGGAATTCGTCGTTGTCGAGGCTCTCGACCACCCGGCCCTGGCTGAGCAGGTAGTGCCGGTCGGCCACGGTGGCGGCGAACTTGACGTTCTGCTCGATGAGCAGCACGCCGGCGCCGGTGGCCTTGATCTCGCGGATGATCTCGCCGATCCGGGCCACGATGACCGGGGCCAGGCCCTCGGAGGGCTCGTCCATCAGCAGCAGACGGGCGCCGGTTCGCAGCGTCCGGGCGATGGCCAGCATCTGCTGCTCGCCCCCGGACAGCGTGGTGCCGGGGGCCTTGCGGCGCGCGGCGAGCACGGGGAACGCCTCGTAGACGCGGCCCAGCGGCCAGGCCCGGTCGGAGACCCGGGGCGGCAGGAGCAGGTTCTCCTCGACGGTGAGGCTGGCGTAGATGCCGCGATCGTCCTGGACCCAGCCCATCCCGGCGCGGGCCCGGCGGTGCGCCGGGACGCGGGTGACGTCGCGGCCGAGGAAGCGCACGCCGCCGTCGATCTGCCGGTGCAGGCCGATCAGGCAGCGCACCAGGGTCGTCTTGCCGGCGCCGTTGCGGCCGGCCAGCGCGACGACCTCGCCCTCACCCACGCGCAGGTCCACTTTGTGCAGGGCCTGGGCCTGGCCGTACCACGCGGACAGGTCGGTGACCTCAAGCATGGTCGGCCTCACCCAGGTACGCGGTGATCACCCGCTCGTCGGTGCGGACCTCGTCGTACCCGCCTTCGGCCAGGATCTTGCCCTGCTGCAGCACTGTGACCCGGTCGGCCAGGCTGCCGACCACGTGCATGTTGTGGTCGACGAAGACGACGGTGCGGCCGGCCGCGATGCGACGGACGAGGTCGATGGTACGGTCGACGTCCTCGACACCCATTCCGGCGGTCGGCTCGTCGAGCAGCATCACCGGCGGGTCGAGGGCCAGCACCAGGGACAGTTCGAGAGCGCGCTTCTGCCCGTACGCGAGAAGCCCGACCGGTTTGTCGGCCAGCGCCGTCAGCCCGACCTGTTCGAGCAGTTCGTCGACCCGGGCCCGGTCGCGGCCGAGCAGTTTCTCCGACCGCCAGAACCGGAACCCCTGCCGGCCGTGTCCCTGCAGGGCCAGTTCGACGTGCTCGCGGCTGGTCAGGGTCTCGAACAGGCTGGTGATCTGGAACGACCGGGCCACACCGCGCCGTGCGACCCGTTCGGGTGGCTGGCCGGTGACGTCCTCGCCGAACACCGCGATCGTTCCGGCGGTCGGTGCCAGGAAACCGGTCAGCAGGTTGAACAGTGTGGTCTTGCCCGCGCCGTTGGGGCCGACGAGCGCGTGCACGCTGCCCTCGCGTACCTCCAGATCCACCGAGTCGACCGCCCGGAAGCCCCGGAACACCTTGGTCAACGCGTTCGTGCGTACCGCCACCCGGCCGTTCGCCGTCACACCGCCCCCTTCACACAGTCGAAGCTCTGAGCCTGGTTCGGATCGCCGGTGCGGTACCGGGGCCAGCGGGGGTACTCGCACAGCGGGCGGGTCCGGCCGTCGCGGGGGTCCTGCGCCACCGGCGCGACCGGCGCCCGGCCGCTCTCGACCCACTGCTCCAGGGCGGTGAGCGAGTCCCAGGTGGCGGCGAACGCGGGGGCCGGGAAGTTGGCGTGGTTGGCGCCCGGCGCGACGTAGTACCGCATGAACTCGTTCGTTTGCCGGACCCCGACGGTGGCCTGCACGCGCCGGTAGTAGTCGTTGGTGGAGCGGTGGGAGACGAGCTCGTCGGCCGCGCCGTGCATCAGGATCAGGCGTCCGCCGGACCGGGCGAAGGGTCGCAGGTCGGCGTTGTTGCGGTCCTGGATGGTGGAGAGGTAGCTGATCCGGGGGAGCCACCGGCCCGGCCGGAGCGCGTCGATCTCGAGCGAGTTCTGGCCGGGGTCCCTGGTCAGGAAGTACTTCACCCACTGATCCCAGTACTGGGGGCCGAACCCGCTGGTCACCGGCATCGGATTGGCCGGCGGCGTGGTTCCGAAGCCGAGGTAGGGCGTCCGCATGTCCGCCCCGGACAGCAGGGGGAACCCCGGGTAGTGGCGTTCGCCGCTGGCGATGCGGTATGGCCAGTACAGCGGCGTGGATGCGGCGATCACCGTGGCGATCTGGAGGTCCGACAGGCAGGTCGGCCCGGTGTCGGCGCCGCCGGGGCAGCGCAGCTTCCTCGGGTCGTAGGTGCACCCGTCCACGTTCGAGACGATCTTGTCCTGGACGCCGTCGCGCCCGTCGCAGGCCGCGATGGCGCTGTTGTAGAGGAGGGTCTGCTTCTCCGGCCCGGGGTAGGCGCCAGGGCGGGCCATCAGGTTCGTGAGGTGTCCGAGGAAGAGGATCTCGGCCATGTTGTTCCAGGCCGGGTACGCGGAGATGACGCCGTCGAAGACGTCCGGCCACCTCTGCGCGACGACCAGAGCCTCACGGCCGCCGGTCGAACCGCCGGCGAAGTAGCGCCGGTGGGGCCCGGTGCCGTAGCCGCGACGGAGAAGGTACATGGCGGCGTCGTGGGTCTTGCGGAGCGCGTCGCCGGCCGAGAAGTTCCGCAGGGCCTCGTCGTTCAGGCCGAACGATCCGTCCAGCGCTCCGGTGGGGCCGGCCTGGTGACCGGAGTCGCTGGCGTAGGTGGCGTAGCCCCGGGCCAGCGGGGTCGGCTGGTCGATGCGGCCGAACGGCACGTTCATGGCGATGTCGGGGATGGTGCCGTTGAAGCCGCCGCCGCCGAACATCATCGTGTCGTGGTTCCAGCCGACCGGCAGGGCGAGACGCATCTTGATGTCCGGAGCCGCCCGGTCGACCGGGAAGAGGTCGGCGCGGATGTCGCAGAACTCGACCGCCCGTCCACTCACGACCTGAGTGACCAGGGCGGCCGACTCGACCCGGCCGCCCCGGGTGGGCAGGCTGATCGCCGCGGCCGGGACCGCCGCGGCGACCAGCTCCGCGCATCTCGGGCCCGCGCCCGCCGTGGCGGCAGCGGGCGCGGGCCCGAGGTTCACCGCGCTCACCGCAGCGAGGGCGAGAGTCAGGCCGGCCGGAATCCACTTCGATCGTCCACTCATGACGAACCTCCCGGACAGCACGCTGTGCCGCCAATCCAGATATTGACGGCACTCAGTGCCACCCACTGTGCCATGGGTCACACATGACCACAAGGCCCCACAGTGGAATGCGAGAGGGATCTATTTGTCGGTGAGCGTCGGGTAGACGTGCTCGAAGGACAGGGCCTGCCCGAAGCCCGACGCCACGATGAGGGTGATGCCCAGCGCCACACCGAGCAGGACCACGGTGAAGCAGGCGTAGGCGAGGGGACGGGCCGGCCGGGCCAGGACGCGGATGCCCGCGGCGAACAGGGCCGGAAGGCCGGCACCGAACAGCAGGCAGACCAGAAGGACACGCCAGGCGCTGTCCAGGGCGAGGGTCACGTTGTGCATGGCGCGGGTTCCTCAGTGAACGGCCGGGACCGGAGCCGCCGGCTCCCAGTCCTCGTTGACGTTGTGCTCGCCGACCGGGCGGCGGCGGGAGCGTACGTACATGGCGGCCGAGGCGAGCAGCAGGAGCGCGAAGATCAGCAGGGCTCCGCCCGCGCCGCCGATCAGGTGACCCAGCCACCACATGGCCGCGCCGACCAGGCCGGCCGCCGGGAGGGTGACGAGCCAGGCGGCGACCATGCGGGCGGCCACCGGCCAGCGGACCCCGGCGTTCGGGCGACCGACGCCGGCCCCGATGATCGAGCCGGTGGCCACGTGGGTGGTGCTCAGCGCGAAGCCGAGGTGACTGGAGGCCAGGATCACCGCGGCGGAGGCGGATTGGGCGGCCATGCCGTGCTCCGGGGTGATGTCGGCGATGCCCTTGCCCAGGGTGCGGATGATGCGCCAGCCGCCGACATAGGTGCCCAGGGCGATGGCCAGGGCACAGGCGACCTTGACCCAGAACGGCACCGCGCCGGTGTCCGTCCAGTGCCCGGCGGCGATCAGGGCCAGCGTGATCACGCCCATCGTCTTCTGGGCGTCGTTGGTGCCGTGGGCCAGCGAGACCAGGGAGGCGCTGCCGATCTGGCCCCAGCGGAAGCCCGATCCGGTGTGGTGGCGGGCGAGGCCGGCGGTGATCCGGCGGACCGCCCAGGCGCCGGTCGCCGCGACCACGCCGGCGATCAGCGGGGACAGCACGGCCGGCATGAGGACCTTGGCGACCAGCCCGTCGGTGTTGACGCCGACCCAGCCGAGGCCGGCCACGGTCGCCCCGATCAGGCCGCCGAACAGGGCGTGCGAACTGCTCGAGGGCAGGCCGAGCAGCCAGGTGAGCAGGTTCCAGACGATCCCGCCGACCAGCCCGGCCAGCACGATGAGCAGGAGCGCGCCACCCCCGTGGGCCAGCAGCTCAGGCTTCGGGGCGCCCGAGGAGTCCTGGATCCTCACCACCGCGTTGGTGACGGTCAGGGCGACCTCGACCGAGAGGAAGGCGCCGGCCAGGTTGAGCAGGCCGGCCAGGGCTACGGCGGTACGCGGCCCGAGCGCCTTGGTGGCGATGGAGGTGGCCATCGCGTTGGCGGTGTCGTGGAAGCCGTTGGTGAAGTCGAACCCGAGGGCGGCGACGACGACCAGGACCAACATGAGGAACTCTTGGCTCACGGCGGTGAGTCTCACCCGCGCGCGGCCCGTTCATCCATAGCGTGAACGCGAGAGGTACGACTGTTCGCTGCCAGTTAACCTGATGTTTCCTTTAGGTGACACACACGGTGCAAATGCCTCACGCAACGCAACGAGGGCCGGGCGGCGTACACCCGGCCCTCATCTGGCGTTTACCTCTACTCCTCCGTCGGGGTCAGGACCACCTGGGCCGAGCCGGTGGAGCCGTCCGCGTCGGTGTACTCGGCGACGAAGACCGCGGTCAGGTTGTCCGCGCCCTCGTGGCCGGCCGGGATGAACGTGGTGATCGAGCCGCTGCAGCCGGCCGCCGTGGAGAGCGGGTGTCCGTGCTGGTCGTGGCCCAGGATGTAGGTGACCGTGACGTTGGCGCAGTTCACGGCCGTGTCGTCGGTGACGTTGACCTGGTAGGTGACGACGTCGCCGAAGTGGAACGGCTCGCCCTCGGCCGGGTCGGTGGTCAGCTGGACGGTCGGGGCGACCGGGCCGACGTGCAGCGGGAACTCCGCCGAGGCGGAGCGGCCGGTCGAGTCGGTGACCTTCAGGGTGGCGCGGTAGTCACCGTTCTGCGTGTACGTGTACTTCGGGTACGCCTTGCGCGAGTCGACCTTGCCGTCGGCGTTGAAGTCCCACGCGTAGGTGAGGTCGTCGCCGTCCGGGTCGTACGTGCCGGCGCTGGAGAACGCCACCGTGAAGGGGGCCGAGCCGACCGTCGGCTCCGCGTTGATCTTCACGATCGGTGTCTTGTTGTTCGGCGCGTAGTCGATCCGGGCCAGCTGCGCCTCGGGGTTCTCGGCGAAGTAGCCGTCCCCGTACTCCAGGACGTAGAGCGCGCCGTCGGGGCCGAACTCCAGGTCCATCGGGTTGTCGAAGATGAACGAGGGCAGCACCGACTCGACAGTGACCACTTGATTCCGATTGTCCAAAGTCAAACCTTTGACCCAGTCGCGGGTCCACTCGCCCAGCAGCGGCTTGCCGTCGTAGTAGGCCGGCCAGGCCGTCTCCGACCGGTTGGTGCGGTCGTAGTCGTACGCCGGTCCGCCCATCGGGCCGATGCCGCCGGTGCCCAGCTGCGGCCATTCGGCGCTGGCCCCGTATCCGTAGATGATCTCCGCCTTCTCGACCGTCGGCAGGTTGCGCAGGCCGGTGTTGTGCGGCGAGTCGTTGACCGGCTGAGCGCAGTTGAACGGCTGGCCCGACCGGTTGGTGGCGAAGTCGAAGTCGACGTAGGGCAGAGTCGGCGACACGCAGTACGGCCAGCCGTAGTTGGCCGGCTTGTCGATGGCCATCCAGCGCCCGCGACCGGCCGGACCGCGCGACGGGTTGTCGGTGTTGGCGTCCGGCGAGTAGTCGCCGACGTACACCACGTCGGTGTTCGGGTCGACGGTGAACCGGAACGGGTTCCGCAGGCCCATCGCGTAGATCTCGGGCCGGGTCTTCGGGGTGCCCGCCTCGAAGAGATTGCCCTTCGGGATCGCGTACGAGCCGTCCGGCTTGACCTTGATCCGCAGGATCTTGCCCCGCAGGTCGTTGGTGTTGCCGGCCGAGCGCTGCGCGTCGAACGCCGGGTTGCGGTCGGCCCGCTCGTCGATCGGCGCGTACCCGCTGGAGGCGAACGGGTTGGTGTCGTCACCGGTGGACAGGTACAGGTTGCCCTGACTGTCGAAATCGATCTTGCCGCCGACGTGGCAGCAGATGCCGCGGTCGGTGTTCACCTGCATGATCTGCTGCTCGGTGGCCAGGTCGAGGGTGTTGCCCTTGAGCTTGAACCGGGACAGCTGCAGGTGACCGTGGAATGGCGCGAAGTCGGCCGCGGTGCCGTTCTCGGGCGCGTCACCCTCGTTGACACCCGGGGTGTCCGGGTTGTCGGTCGGCGTGTCGAGCACCGGCGAGTAGTAGACGTAGACCCAGTGGTTCGAGGCGAAGTTCGCGTCGACCGCGATGCCCTGCACGCCCTCCTCGTCGTGCTGGTAGACCGGGATGCGCGCGGCCAGCACGTTGCGGCCGGTCCGTGGCTCGTAGATGCGCACGTCGCCCTTACGGGAGGTGTGCAGCACGCGCTTGTCCGGGAGCACGGCCAGCGCGATCGGCTCGCCCGGGAAGTCGTCGAGGGTGACCTTCTGGAAGTCGGAGTCCGGTGGTGGCGCGTCGGCGGCGGCACTGGCCGGCGCCGAGAAGGTGGCGGCGACCAGGGTGGCCACCGCGGCCATGGCAAGAAGCTTTCGCATCAGAACCGCAATCCCTTGAGGAAGTCGTAGCCCACACGGGCGGTGTCAAGAGCTTGTTCGGGAGTACGCGGCGGGCTGCCCGCGTCGTCACGCTCCACGATGTACTCGTCCAGGCCGGCCTCCTGGGCCAGCCGGAAGATGCGCTCGAAGTCGATGACGCCGACGCCCGGGTCCTCGAACGGGGCGTTGGTGAAGTTGCTGGTGTCGACCTTGAGGTCCTTGACGTGCACCTGACGGATCCGGCCGCGGTTGGCGTGGATCAGGTCGACCGGGTCGTGCGCACCGCGCCAGGCCCAGTACAGGTCCACTTCGAAGTGCACGTACCGCGGGTCGGTCTGGCTGGTGAGGATGTCGTAGCCGGTGCGGTCGGTGCCGTTCTGCCGGACGAACTCGAGGTGGTGGTTGTGGTAGCCGAAGCGCAGCCCGGCCTGGCGGGCCAGCTCGCCCGCCTTGTTCAGGTCGGCGGCGAGCGCGCGGTACACGGCCGCGTCCCGGACCGGCCCGTTCGCGCCGACGCCGAAGAACGGGTGCACGATGTACTTGTTGCCGACGATGGCGGCGTCGGAGAGCGAGCGCTTCCAGGCGTCGGCGTTCCACGGCTGCGGGATGCCGACGTGGCCGGAGGTGGCCCGGATGCCGGCGTGGTCCAGCGCGGCTCGGAACTGGGCGGCGGTGCGGCCGACGAAGCCGGCGTGCTCGACCCGGGTGTACCCGATCTCGGCGAGCTCCTCCAGGCTCGCCTCGAGGTCGATGTTGAGCTGGTCGCGCAGGGTGTACAGCTGCACGCTGATGTGATCGCGCGGCACGCGGCCGCTGGCGCCGCTGGCCGAAGCGGGCTCGGACAGCACAGTGGACGTGCCTATCGCGGCAGCGCCGGCGGCTGCGGCGCCCAATAAGTTTCGACGGCTGACGTGCATGAGGGAGCCTCCCCCGGTCGGATGTGGACAAGGATCACGGGGTACGTAGATCGACGATGTGCAATGGGGACGTTACCGGGAAGTTAAGGCCGTCACGAGACAAAGATTCGTCAGAATATGCAAAAGTTAAGCGCCGGTAAGCAGAATGAAATGCGCTTAGGCCGTGATTCGTCGTCCAGCCGAGTGCGAGGCGAGGCCCAGAGTCTGGCTGGACGACGAGTCACGGCCTGAGTCGGGCAAGGGTTACAGCGGGACCAGGCGTGCGGCGAGGGCCACTGTCTCCAGATCGCCGTCGCGTAGCCGTTGAGCTGCGTCCTTCTCACCCAGACCCTCGAGACGCTGGGCGGCCGTCGCGATCAGATCGGTTTCGCCGTCGAGCAGGCGGCGGGCCAGGCGGGCCTGGAACGGGCTCAGCTCGGCGTACGCGCAGCGGTCCAGCGCGCTGATCGTGCTCGGGTCCAGCGTGCCGGCCAGGGCCCGCTCGGTGACGACCTTGAGCAGCCAGGACGGCCACCAGCCGTACTTGCCGATCAGGAACCCGGACCGGATCGCCTGCTCGGGGTGCTGCCCGGCGTCGAGCAGCCGGAGCGTCAGCGGGATGTCGAAATACTCCAGCCGCAGCGACGTGACGAACAGCCGGAGCAGCGGCATGAACCCGACCATCGGCTCGGCCGCCGCCGCCGCCTCGGCGTAGTCCCCGCGCAGCACCACGCTGAGGATCTCGGCCTCCTCGGTCGAGGCGGTGCTGGTCGCGCTCTCGTTGAACCGGCGCACGGTATCGGCCAGGCGCCCAGCCGCGGCATGCGCCCACGTCTCCAGCTCGCCGCTGCCGGGCTTGTTCAGCCAGCGCACGACCACGTCGGTGGCCAGCCTGGCCTCCTGCCGCAGCAGTGGCGCGGCGATCCGCCGGACCAGCAGATCACCGAAACCGTCCACCACCAGCGCGGCGTCGAACCGCTCGGAGGCCTCCGGGAACTGGGCCCACCACTCGGCAGGATGCGGTGTTTGTCCGGCGGCGTGCACCCATCCAGGGTGCTACTCCCCGGCCGTCCCTCGTGCCGCTTTCACCAGGTTCATCGGGTCGAGCAGGCCCGCCTTGACGATCGTGCGGCTCAGCGGCCGGGTCAGCTCGGCCAGCCGCAGCCGCTCGGCCTCGGTCAGCACCGCCCAGCCGGGCTCGGCCAGCCGGTCGGTGACCGCTTCGAGCTCGGCGAGTTTGTCGCGCCCGGCGTCGGTCAGGCTCTCGGCGTCAACCCATCCCCGGGTACGCAGGGAGTCCACCGCCGCGTCCCAGTCCTCGTCCCGCCAGCCCCGGGTGGTCTGCAGGAAGACCCGCGGCGACCGCCCGGCCGTCACCTGCAGCACGTTCGACTCGACGCCGCTGATCCCGGCCTGCAGCAGCGCGCTGACGTGCCCGTCGCCACGGAACTCCCGCAGCAGCCGCTGGGCGTGGAAGAGCCGCAGGTGCGGCTCGTCCGGCCAGGGCATCCCGATGTGCGCGGCGAACAGCGGCCGGCCCTGCGGGAACTCGCACGCCCCCTCGGCGGCGCGGCCGGCCAGCTCGGCCGCCTCGGCCACCTCGGGGCCGGCGACGGTCTCGTCACCCAGGCCGCGGCGTAGGGCCTCGCCGGCCGCGTCCATCTGGGCGGCCAGCGCGGCGGCGGGCGTGGTGCGCTCCCAGATCGCCGGGACCGCCCGCCGGACCAGACGCGGGTTGAAGTTGTAGAAGGTGGCGATGATCGGGCCCGGACCGGTCACCCCGAAAACGCCGCCGCGGGACGCGAAGTAGCCCTCGATCGGGCTCAGGCCCAGCTCGGCGAAGCGGCCGAACGCCTCCGGCGCGAAGTAGATCATCGCGTGCAGCGGCTCGGTGACCCGCCAGGCGAGACGGGCCGAGGACTCTTCAGCGCTCATGTGGTCTCCCCGAACGGCATGGTGATCTCGTGCGCGGCGGTGATGCCGGCGCCGTGTTCCGGGGGTATCAGATCATGCGCGCGGGCGAAGCGCCGACCGGAACGACGGGTCACGGTCAGGGTGGCCATCTGCACCGGCATCGGCGGCGGCCGGAACGGGCCGCTCCCCCACCGGACCCAGATCGCGATGCGCCCGGCCCCGGCCTCGGCCAGCAGCTTGTCGACCGTACGGGTCCGGTCGGAGTGATCCACCTCGACGACCAGCGGCGGGCCGTCGGTGCGGGCGAAGGCGACGTCGACCACCGAGTGCTGCTTGTCCATCGGCGGCGGCAACGTCACCACGCTCGGGGCGCGACGGTAGACCCGCCAGCCCTGCCCGGCGCCCCACTCGGCGACGGCGTCGATGACCCGGGCGGTCACCTCGTCGGTGGTCAGGTCGCCGAAGATCAGCTGGTCGAGCCATGCGGTGAGCGCGTCCGCCTCCATGCCGGCATTTTATGGGGCGGCCACGACCGGCCGGCTCGCCTGGGCGCGGAGCAGCTTGCGCATCTGCTCCGGCGGCATCGGCTTGGCCAGGTGGTAGCCCTGGCCCAGGGTGTAGCCGAGCTCCCGCAGCTTGGCCACCTGCCCGGCGTTCTCGATGCCCTCGGCCACGGTGTCCAGCCGCAGGGCGCCGGCCAGCTGGCTGACCGCGCGGGCCACCGCCTGCCGGGCGTCGGCCGCGGCCGGGTCGCCGTCGTCGACCTCGATCCCGTCGACGAAGGACTTGTCCAGCTTGACGATCGACGCCGGGAACGCGCGCAGCAGGCTCAGCGACGACTCGCCGGTGCCGAAGTCGTCCAGGGCCAGGCGTACGCCCAGCTCGTGCAGCTCATGCAGGGCGAGCAGCACCTGGCGGCCGCGCAGCACCTCGGACTCGGTCAGCTCGAGCACCAGCCGCTCGGCCGGCACCCCGCTCTCCGCCAGCGCCTCGCGCACGTCGCCGACGAAGTCCGGGTCGTGCAGCTGCCGGGCCGAGACGTTCGGGCCGAGCTTCTGGATCGTGTCCGGCCCGAACTCGGCCAGCCAGGCCGCGAACTGGCGCAGGCTCTCCCGCAGCACCCAGCGGCCCAGCGGCACGATCAGGCCGGTGCGCTCGGCGGCCGGGATGAACTCGCCCGGCGGCACCAGGCCACGGGTCGGGTGCTGCCAGCGGACCAGGGCCTCCACCCCGATCACGATCCGGTCCTCGAGGCGCATCAACGGCTGATAGTGGATCCGGAACTCACCGGCGTCCAGGGCGCGCCGGAGCTCGCCACCGAGCTGGATGTGCGTGAGGATCGGCTTTTCCATGCCCGGGGTGTACGCCACGAAGCCGGCCTTGCCGCGCTGCTTGGCCGCGTACATGGCCACGTCGGCCTGGCGCAACGCGATGTCCAGCGTGGTGCCCTTGGCCGCTGTGGTCACGCCGATGCTGGCCTGCACCAGCAGGCGGTCCGGGCCGAGCGGGCGGCCGAGCGCGTCGAGCACCCGCTGGGCCACGTGCGTGCCGAGTTCGGGGCGGTCGCAGACCAGCACCGCGAACTCGTCGCCGCCGAGCCGGGCGGGCAGCCCGTCGCCCCCGACCGCGGTCCGCAACGCCTCGGCCACCGAGACCAGCAGCCGGTCGCCGACCGCGTGCCCGAGCGAGTCGTTCACGGTCTTGAAGTCGTCCAGGTCGACGATCAGCACCGACACCGCGTCGCGGACCCGCAGTTCGGCGGCGAGCCGGTCGCGGAACAGGGCCCGGTTGGCCAGCCCGGTCAGCCCGTCGTGGGTGACCTCGTGCTGCAGCTGCTCCTCGGACTGCTGCCGCTCGGCCAGCAGCCGGGCGTTGTCCCGGAAACCGACCCCCAGACGGGCGGTGACCAGCAGGCCGACAAGCACCGCGAGCAGCATCGCGAGGCGGTCGGTCCAGCTCATGTTCCCGGTCGCGACCGCGGTCAGGGTGATCGCCACCGAACCGACGGCGAGGTACGGCAGCAGCGAACCGGCCGGCCGCTCGGGCGCGCTGGGCGGGGTCAGCGCGGCCTGCCACTGGGAGCGTACGGCCAGCGCCAGCAGCAGCGGCGCGACCGGTAGGACGATGGCCTGGCCGGGCACGTCGCCGCCCCAGCCCATCTGCACGGCCAGCATGGCCATCACGGCCGCGGTCAGGCCGACCGCGGCGACCAGCCGGACCGCGGTGCGGTCGACCGGGCCGCCGGCCACGTACGAGACCTTGGCCACGCCGCCCATGGCGAGCAGGCAGGCCAGGGCGACCAACGCGATGCCGGCGTCGCTCCACGGGTCGACGGCGTCGAGCATCGGCGCCACGCAGAAGTGCCAGAGCAGGGCGGCCAGGCCGAAGAAGGCGATCGACCGGTCCAGCAGCAGCCGCCACTGCGAGCCGCGCGGGCGGCCCATCGGCACCGAGGCGACCGCCCAGATGGCCATGCCGAGACCGAGGCCGATGAAGCTGGCGGCGATCGGGCCGATCGGCGGCGGCCGGTTGCCGATCGAGTTCCGGCTCACGTCCACGGCCAGCAGGGTGTAGCCGGTGGAGACCGAGGCGCAGGCGATGGCGATGCGGGCCCAGAAGCGGCGCACCTCGGGCACCAGCGTCACCTGGTGCGTCATCCGGACGATGGCGTACGTCGCGACCGTGCCACTGACCGGCAGCAGCCAGTAGACCGGCCAGGCCGGGCCGGCCAGCCCGAGCCGGAACAGGACGAACCAGACCGTGCCCGCCAGCACGAGGCCGAGGGTCGTCAGGACATGACGAATCGGCGCCCGCGCGTCTAGGACCATGTCCAGAAGATCGGCGGGACGGCCCGAATTCGTAGGAGTCCCGCCCATGGTCGACACGCTAGGCAAAGGTGAATATGCCCGCATCGGTCAAATGGTCACACCGCGTAGCGTCATGAGCGGTTACGCACTGCGTGACCGTTCCCGGTCGAACGGGTCACCATACTCGCGCACCGCGGCCCGGGCGAACGCCTGCTGGAACGTCGACACCCGCTCGGAGCGGCCCCGCCCCAGGAAACTGACCGCCCAGTGCAGCACCGCGGTCACCCGGTTCTTGAAGCCGACCAGGTAGAGCAGGTGCACCGCCAGCCACATCAGCCACCCCACGAAGCCCGAGAACCGCAGCTTCCCGACGCTGGCCACCGCGTGGAAGCGGCTGATCGTGGCCATGCTGCCCTTGTCGAAGTAGCGGAACGGGCCGGCCGGTTCCTGCCCCGCCAGCCGGCGCTTGATCTGGCCGGCCGCGTACCGCCCGCCCTGGATCGCCACCTGAGCCACCCCCGGCAGCTGGTCGAGCGCGGCCATGTCGCCGACGGCGAAGATCTCCGGGTGCCCCGGCACGGTCAGATCGGGGTTGACCTGGATCCGCCCGGCCCGGTCGGCCGGCGCGCCGGTGGCCTCGGCCAGCTGCCGGGACAGCGGCGGAGCGGCCACGCCAGCCGCCCACATCTTGGTCATCGACTCGATCCGCTCGTGCCCGCGGTCGGTCTCCACCTCGATGCCGGTGGCGTCGACCCCGACCACCCTGGTCTTCAGCTCGGCCTCGACGCCCATCAGGTGCAGCTGCTGCAGGGCGCGGGTGGACAGCTGGTCGCCGAAGGACGGCAGCACCCGGTCGACCGCGTCGATCAGGATCACCCGGGCCCGGCGCGGGTCGATGTGCTTGTACTGCCCCGGCAGGGTGCGGTGGGCCAGCTCGGCGATCTGGCCGGCCATCTCGACCCCGGTCGGGCCGGCACCGACCACCACGAAGGTCAGCCAGCGGTCGATCGCCGCGGGGTCGGTCTGCAGGTCGGCCAGCTCGAACGCGCCGAAGATGCGGGCCCGCAGCTCCAGCGCGTCGTCGATGCTCTTCATGCCCGGGGCGTGATCGGCGAAGCCGTCGTTGCCGAAGTACGACTGGGAGGCGCCGGCGGCGACGATCAGCGTGTCGTACTCGACCTCGTAGTCGATGCCCGGCGCCTCGACGCCGACCTTCCGGGCCGCCGGGTCGACGGCCGACACCCAGCCCAGCCGCACGTCCACGTTGTCCTGGCGCCGGAGGATCTCGCGGATCGGCGGCGCGATCTCGCCCTCGGACAGGATGCCGGTCGCCACCTGGTAGAGCAGCGGCTGGAACAGATGGTAAGCGGTGCCGTTGATCAGCGTGATCTCGACATCGGCACGGCGCAGCGACTTGGCGGCGAACAGCCCGCCGAACCCGGCGCCGACGATGACTACGCGATGAGGCATTAGCCCAGCATGCCCTAAGACCTGCTCGTGATGCGGTCTGCCCGCCGACGGAAAGTCGCTGCTCGGCGACATTGCGGGTGATACGCGCGGCGCGTTCGAGCTCGGCGGCCGCCTCGTCGCCACGGCCGCGGCGATCGAGCAGCTCCGCGCGTACCGCCGGCAGTTGGGGGTAACCCGGCAGCTCTCCGCCCAGCTCATCGACGATCTCGACCGGAGAACCTTTTCCGCGGCCCGGAATTTCGGGCAGGATGCGGCTCATGCCGATCGCACAGCTGACCCCGGGCGACATCGACGAGATCGTGGCCGGGTTCGCGGCCCTGGGCTGGCCGGGCAAGGATCGGCCGCAGTACGAGAGATACGTGCGCGAGCAGGACGCCGGCGAGCGGGTGATCCTGGTGGCGCGCACGGATGCCGGGCAGTTCGCCGGCTACCTGACGGTCAAGTGGGAGGCCGGCTACCAGCCGTTCCGCGATCAGGGCATCCCCGAGGTGCAAGATCTGAACGTACTGCCGCACTTCCGCCGCCGCGGCCTCGCCACCGCCTTGATGGACCTGGCCGAGGAGCACGAGGCGACCCGCAGCCCGATCGCCGGCATCGGGGTCGGCCTGTACACCGACTACGGCCCGGCCCACCTGATGTACCTCGAACGCGGCTACCGCCCGGACGGCCGCGGCATCAGCTACGGCGGCCGCGTCTGCGCCCCGGGCGACCCGGTCACGGTCGACGACGACCTCTGCCTGATGCTCACCCGCCGGCTGCGCTGACCTGACAGATGTCATAGCGAAACCGTGTGCGGCGCACGGGAAGCGGTGACAGGACGAACTACCCCGGCGGCGTGACCGCCCGAAGACTCGAAGCATGCTGAAACTGCTGCTCGCCGCGACGCTGGCGGCTCCACCGGTCGCGACCGTCACCCAGCTCACGCTGCCCCCGCCGACCGGGCCGGACCGGGTCGGCACGGTCACCCTGCACCTCGTCGACCGTTCCCGCCCCGACCCCTGGGTGGCGAGTGAGCGGGTCCGGGAGCTGATGGTGCAGATCTGGTACCCGGCCCGTACCGTCCGCGGCTATCCGCGCGCCGACTGGGTGTCGCCCGGCCTGGCGGCCCGGATCAACCCGCCCGGCAGCGGGTTCGCGCTGCCGGTGACGCACGGTCACGTCGGTGCGCCGCCGCGGCCGGGCCGGCACCCGGTGGTGGTCTACTCCCCCGGCTTCGGGCTGGAACGCACCGGCAGCACCGCGCTGGTCGAGGATCTGGCCTCGCACGGGTACGTGGTCGTGACCATCGACCACACCCACGACGCGTCGTTCGTCGAGTTCCCGGACGGCCGTGTCGCCACCGGCGCGATCCCGCCGCCGGCCGGGCCGGACGAGGAGGCGGAACTCTTCGAGCGGATCCTGGACGTCCGCGTCACCGACACGACGTTCGTCCTCGACCGGTTGCGGACGACCGGCCTGGCCCGGCATCTCGACCTGTCCCGGGTCGGCATGTTCGGCGTCTCGCTCGGCGGCGCCACCGCGGCCGAGACGATGCGCCGCGACCGGCGGGTGCGGGCCGGCGCCGACCTGGACGGCACGTTCTTCGGGCCGGTGCTCCGGACCGGGCTGGACCGGCCGTTCCTGATGATGGGAGCCGATTACGAGGGCGACGAGCAGGACGACACCTGGACCGCGTTCTGGGGCCGGCTGCGCGGACCGCGCCACTGGGTGCAGCTCGACGACGCGCGACACCTGTCCTTCACCGACTTCCAGGTGCTGCTGCCGCAGACGGGCGCGCCGCCCGAGGAGATCACCCCGATCGTCGGTAGCATCAACGGCCCGCGGTCGGTCGCGGTGCAGCGGGCGTACCTGCGCGCATTCTTCGACCGGCACCTGCGGCACCGCCCCGGGCGGTTGCTGGACGGCCCGTCGGCCCGATACCCGGAGATGCGATTCCTGCCATGACCCCGGACGCGCGGCGACGGTGGAGCGGACTCACCCAGTCCGACCGTCTCGAGGTCTACATCCGGGTGACGCTCTACAGCAACGTGGTCCTGGTGCCGCTGGTGGCCGCGGGAGCCTTCGTGACCGGCGTCGACCCGGGTGTCCGTTCGGTGTCCACGATCCTCGCGGCCGGCCTGCACGTCGTCGTGTGCGCGCTGCTCATGCGGGCCGGCATCGACGCCTATCTGGGACGCCGGCCGCGACCGGGGACGCTGATCCGGGCCGGCGCGGTCACCACCGTGGTCGCCGCCGGTGCGGGCGTCGCGGCGTACCCGGCACCACCGGACGGCCCGGGGATGGCCGCGCTGCAGATGGCCGTCACCATCTACGGCATCGCGCTGGTGACCGTGTTCCGGCCGCGGACGGTTCTGCTCACCGCCGGAACCGCCGGGTGCGTCGCGGCCACCGTGGCCGCCGTGGGCGCGGGCCGGCCGGCGGTCGCCCTGGCGGTCATCCTGCTGGTGCTGGTCCCGGCGGCCCGGGTCACCCTGTGGACCCTGGGCATGGTTCGCGAGTTGGAGCGGGCCCGGCGGACCGAGGCCGGGCTGGCCGTGGCCGAGGAACGACTGCGGTTCGCGCGCGACCTGCACGATGTGCTCGGGCGTTCGCTGTCGGCGGTCGCGGTCAAGGCCGGGCTGGCGGCCCGGCTCGCCGATCTGGGCCGCGACGGCGCGTCCGGGGAGATGCTGGAGGTCCAGCAGATCGCGCGGGAGTCGCTGATCGAGCTGCGCGCGGTGGTCGGCGGTTACCGTACGGCCGACCTCGCGACCGAGCTCGGCGGCGCACGGGCGCTGCTCGCCTCGGCCGGCATCAGCTGCCGGGTCGACGCCGGGCCGGAGCCGGCCGGGCCGGTGCAGGGGGTGCTGGGCTGGGTTGTGCGGGAGGGTACGACCAACGTGCTGCGGCACAGCGAGGCCCGGAACTGCGTCATCGTGGTGCGGGCGGAAGCGGAAACGGTGGTCCTGACGATGGAGAACGACGGCGCCCCGGCCCTCGACCGGCCACCGGCGAACGGCAACGGGCTGGCCGGGTTGACCGAGCGGATCGCCGCGCTGGGCGGCACGGTCACCGCCCGGCATCGCCCGCCCGACACCTTCCGCCTGATCGCGACGGTCCCGGCCGGATCGTCGCCGGCCGCGTCTTCGCCCGGCGTTCCGCATCGGGAGGGGACGTGACCGGGCCGGGCATTCAGGTGCTGCTGGTCGACGACGAGCACCTCATCCGGGGTGCGATGGCCGCGCTGCTCGGCCTGGAGGACGACATGGTCGTGGCCGGGCAGGCCGGCACCGGTGCCGAGGCGGTGGCCATGGCGCGGGCGCTGCGCCCGGACGTCGCCGTCGTCGACCTGCAGCTGCCCGACCGGGACGGCATCGCGGTCGCCGAGGCGATCCAGCGGGACGTGCCGACCTGCCACGTCATGATCGTGACCAGCCACGGCCTGCCCGGCCATCTGAAGCGGGCGCTGGCCGCCGGGGTGCGCGGCTTCCTGCCCAAGACCGCCGCCGCCGAGGTGCTGCCCATGGTCGTCCGCACCGTCCACAGTGGTGGCCGCTACGTCGACCCGCAGCTGGCCGCCGAGGCGATCAGCGCCGGCGCGAGCCCGCTGACCACCCGCGAGGCGGAGATCCTCGGGCTGGCCGCCGAGGGTGCGCCGATCGACGACATCGCCCGCGGGGTACGCCTCTCTCCCGGCACCGTCCGCAACTACCTGTCGGCCGCGGTCGGCAAGCTCGGGGCGGTCAACCGGCACGAGGCCGTCCGCATCGCCCGCGGTCGCGGGTGGATCTGACCCGGCCGATACCCGCCGCCGACCCGATCCTCGGCACCAGAGGCCCAGCCGTGCTTGGGTAGGAGGGTGACAGACGCCGAGGACGAGGTGGTCGGGCTGGCCAGTGAGCTGATCGCCATCGACACCACCAACACCGCCGACGCCGGCGGGCCGGGCACGGAACGACCGGCGGCCGAGTACGTCGCCGGGAAGCTGTCCGAGGTGGGTTACGACGTCACGTACGTGGAATCGGGTGCACCCGGCCGCGGCAACGTGATCGCCCGGCTGGCCGGCGCCGACCCGTCCCGGGGTGCGCTGCTGGTGCACGGGCACCTGGACGTCGTACCCGCCGATCCGTCCGACTGGACCGTGCACCCATTCTCGGGCGAGGTGCGCGACGGCTACGTGTGGGGCCGGGGCGCCGTCGACATGAAGGGCACGCTGGCCCAGACGCTGGCGGTCGCGCGGCGGTTCAAGCGGGCCGGCGTGGTGCCGCCGCGAGATCTGATCTTCGCGTACGTGTCGGACGAGGAAGCCGGTGGCCGGCACGGCGCGTCGTGGCTGGTCGACCACCGGCCGGAGCTGTTCGAGGGCGCCACCGAGGCGATCAGCGAGGTCGGCGGCTTCTCGGTCACGGCCGGCGGGCGGCGGGCGTACCTGGTCGAAACGGCCGAGAAGGGCACCATGTGGCTGCGGCTGCACGCCCGGGGCACGGCCGGGCACGGCTCGCTGCTGCACACCGACAACGCCGTGGCCAAGCTGGCCGCCGCGGTCACCCGGCTCGACCGGCACCGGTTCCCGCTGCTGCTCACTCCGCCGGTCCGCGACCTGCTGACCGGGCTGGCCGAGATGAGCGGGATCCGGTTCGACCCGGCCGACCCGGAGCCGTTCGTGGCGCGGCTCGGCCACCTGTCCCGGATGATCGGGGCCTCGCTGCGCGACACGGCCACGGTCACGATGCTGAACGCGGGCTACAAGACCAACGTGGTGCCGTCGGCCGCGCACGCCACCGTCGACGCGCGGATGCTGCCCGGCCGCGAGGAGGCGTTCGAACGGGAGCTGGTCGAGGTGCTGGGACCGGACGTCAGGCCCGAGTGGGACACCATGCCGGCCGTGTCGACCACGTTCGACGGCCACCTGGTCGACGCGATGGCCGCGGCGATCGAGGCCGAGGACCCGGGCGCGCGGCTGTTGCCGTACCTGTTGCCGGCCGGCACCGACGCCAAGTCGTTCCGGCGGCTGGGCATCCGGCACTTCGGCTTCGCGCCGCTGCGGCTGCCACCCGACCTCGACTTCACGTCGCTGTTCCACGGCGTCGACGAACGCGTACCCGTCGACGCCCTGACCTTCGGCACGCGCGTCCTCGACCGCCTGCTGCGAAGTTCCTAGCTCCCCAAATCCCAGCGGAAATGTAGGGTTAGGGCATGACTGTGACCGATGAGCTGCTCGCCAACGCGGAGCGCTACGCCGCTTCGTTCGACCGGGGCGACCTGCCCCTGCCGCCCGCCAAGCACGTCGCCGTCGTCGCCTGCATGGACGCGCGGCTCAACCCGTACGGACTGCTCGGCCTGACCGAGGGCGACGCTCACGTGATCCGCAACGCCGGCGGGGTGATCACCGCGGACGAGCTGCGCAGCCTCGCCATCAGCCAGCGGCTGCTCGGCACCACCGAGATCATCCTGATCCACCACACCGGCTGCGGCATGCTGACCTTCACCGACGACGAGTTCAAGGCGTCGATCCAGGCCGACGTGGGCATCAAGCCGGCCTGGGCGGCCGAGGCGTTCACGGACCTCGACGAGGACGTACGGCAGTCGGTCCGGCGCATCCTCGACGACCCGTTCATCCCGGCGAAGGACTCGGTGCGCGGCTTCGTCTACGAGGTCGAGACCGGCCGCCTCCGCGAGGTCAAATAGGCGCGCCTCGCCGCCTGCGCGAGGTCTAGGACCGCCCGGCGGCCCGCCACCGGACCGGAGTGAAACGAAACAGTTTCGTTCACCCTCGGCCGCGGTCGGTGGGGTCCGCGGTCAGGCGAGGGCCGCGACGATCCGGTCGGGTGCGATCGGGGTGGACCAGTCGGGGCGGACGTCGGCGAATCGGACGACGCCCGCCCGGTCGGCCACGATCGCGGCCGCGAACGGGAGGACGTTGCGGCGGGTGCCGAGCTGGATGTCGGCCCCCGGGGCGGCGAAGCCGATGTTGAGCGCGTCGATCAGCCGGTGCCGCGGGTCGGAGGCGACCAGGAAGTCGAAGTCGTAGCGGTGTTTCAGCGCGGCCAGCCGGCGCGGCGCCTGCGGGCTGACCGCGACCAGGTGCGCGTCCCGGGCGGCGAGCGAGGGCGCCAGGCCGGTACGGTACGCGGTCAGCGCGGCGCCACAGGCGGACGACCCGGCGTGCCGGATGAACAACAGCACCACCGGGCCGGTACGCAGCAGCCGGTCCAGATGGATCGGGCCGAGATCGACCTCGACCAGCGGCTCGATCGGCAGGCGGTCGCCCGCGGTCACCATGCGCTGGTGCAAAGCGTTGCGCTCCACCAACCGCGCGAACTCCGCACCGGTGACCCGACGTTCCTGAGTGACGGTCATGACGCCATCATATCCCCACAAAAACTATAGGAGATAAATATATTGTTCGGTTCGTATTCAATCGTTGAACGTCGATACATGGTTTCTTCCTAGCGTGGTCCCCAGGCATCCATCACCTGGAGGAACAGATGCGACCTGCTCGGCTCTCCCTGGCCACCGCCGTCGTCACCGGCACCGCCCTGGCGGTCACCGCCACCCCCGCCCTGGCCGCCGAGGCCACCGGCACCGTGCTGCACGCCGCCAGCCCCGACGCCGTCGCCGGCAGCTACCTGGTCACGCTCAAGGCCGGCGCCCAGATCGACCGGGCCAACGCCGACCGGATCAGCCGGCGCTACGGCGGCCGCGCCGACCGGGTCTTCGGCCACGCGGTCGAAGGCTTCACCGCCAAGCTGACCGCACCGCAGGCCGCACGGCTCGCCGCCGACCCCGCGGTGGGCACGGTCGAGGCGGACCAGACCGTACGCGTAACCGCCACCCAGACCGGCGCACCCTGGGGCCTCGACCGTTCCGACCAGCGCGGCCTGCCTCTGAGCACCACCTACACGTACGGGCCGAGCAGCGGCGTCACGGTCTACGTGGTGGACACCGGGATCCGGATCACCCACCAGGACTTCGGCGGCCGGGCCAGCTACGGCTACGACGCCGTGGACAACGACAACGTGGCCCAGGACGGCAACGGCCACGGGACGTTCGTCTCGGGCGTCGCCGTCGGCAGCACGTACGGCCTGGCCAAGCAGGCCAACGTGGTCGGCGTACGGGTGCTGGACAACAATGGCTCGGGCACCACGGCGGGCGTGGTCGCCGGCATCGACTGGGTGACCGCGCACGCGGCGCCCGGGCGCTCGGTCGCCAACCTCAGCCTCGGCGGCGGGGTCAGCAGCACGCTGGACGCGGCCGTCCGGCGGTCGATCGCGGCAGGCATCCCGTACGCGATCGCGGCCGGCAACTCCGGCGCCAACGCGAGCAACACCTCACCTGCGCGGGTCACCGAGGCGTTGACCGTGGGGGCCACCGACCGCACCGACGTACGCGCCAACTGGTCCAACTACGGTTCGGTGCTCGACCTGTTCGCGCCCGGCGTCGACATCACCTCGGACTGGCGGACCAGCGACACCGCCACGTACACCGGCAGCGGCACCTCGTTCTCGTCGCCGCACGTGGCCGGGGCGGTCGCGCTCTATCTGTCGGCCCACCCCGGCGCGTCGGTGACCACCGTGAACAACGCCATCGTGGCCGCCGCGACCACCGGCGTCGTGTCCGGCCCGGGCAGCGGCTCGCCGAACCGCCTGCTCTACACGGCTTCCCTCAGCTGATCCGCACGGCGGCCCGGTCCGGATCCCTTGGACCGGGCCGTTCGCTGCTCCCCGGCGTGGACGACGAGGTGAATCGTCAGCGCAGGCCGAGGTCGGTGAGAGCGGAGATCAGGCGATCCACGTCGTCGCGGGTCGAGCCGAGACCGAAACTCGCGCGCAGCAAACCGGTGGTAGCACAGTCGCCGGCCACGGCGCCCGACCCGGCCCGCGCACCCGAGGCAACCGGCGCACCCGAGGCAACCGGCGCGATCGAGGTGACCAGCGCGCTCGAGGTAACCGGCGCACCCGAGGCGACCGCCGCGCTCGACGCGGCCGGCGTCGCGCCGGTCAGGCGGCGGACCAGGGGGTGGGCACAGAACTGGCCGGCCCGGACCCCGATGCCGTACCGCTCGGCCATGGTGGCCGCCACCCCGGCCGGGTCGGGCACGGCGAAGGACGCGATGCCCACCCGTGCGACCGCGCCGCCGAACAGGGTCACCCCGCCGAGGCCGTCGAGCAGACTCTGCTCGTGCTCCAGCAGCGCGGCCCGGTCGGCCCGCAGCAGGGCGGCGCAGACGGCGCCCAGCGACACCGCGCCCAGCAGGTTCGGGGTGCCGCCCTCGTGCCGGGAAGGCCCGGTGGTCCAGGTGATCTCGGCCGGTTCGTCGCCGACCGCCGCGCTCGCACCGCCGCCGCGCAGGTAGGGCTGGGCGGCGTCGAGCCAGTCGCCCCGGCCGGCCAGCACGCCGGCGCCGAAGGGGGCGTACAGCTTGTGCCCGGACAGGGCGAGGTAGTCGGCGCCGAGATCATTCAGGTCGACGGGTACGTGCGGAGCCAGCTGCGCCGCGTCCACGACGACCCGGGCGCCGTGCCGGTGGGCGACGTCGGCGAGGCGCCGGACCGGCCAGATCTCGCCCGTCACGTTGCTCGCCCCGGTCACCGCGACCAGCACTGGGCCGTCGATCGTGGCCAGCGCCGCCGCCAGCGCGGCGACCGCGGCGTCGGGGGTGGCGGGGGACGGCAGCCGCACCACCGAGGACCACGGCAGCAGGTTGGCGTGGTGCTCGCCGTCGAAGACGACAGTGGTGGTGCCGGTCGGCAGGGCGCGGGCCAGCAGGTTGAGCGCGTCGGTGGTGTTACGGGTGAAGATCACATGGTCGCCGGGGCGGGCGCCGACGAACTCGGCCACGATGTCGCGGGCCCGCTCGTACTCCAGGGTCGAGGTCTGTGACCGGAGCCCGGTGCCGCGGTGCACGCTGCCGTAGAAGGGCAGTAGGTCCTGGACCGCGTCGGCCGCGGCGCGCACACAGGGCGCGGAGGCGGCGTAGTCGAGGTGAGCGAATCGCACGGTGCGGCCACTGGCGATCTCGACGGTAAGTTCGTTGCCGACGATCTCCAGGTCTCGCACGTCCTCTTTAAGGTCTCGCACGTCCTCTTTAAGGTCTCGCACGTCCTCTTTAAGGTCTCGCACGTCTTCTTGGTCGCTGTTCTGAAAAGCGACAGACATGGCCTTCTCCTCGTGAGGGTCGGGGACCCGCACGGGCCCGCGCTTGCCCCGCGTCGAGTGACGCGCAGCCTGGTCCTCACCCGGGGCACCCCATCGCGAACGCAAGGGTTGCCGGCCAGCAAGCCGGGGCTACGCGCTGGCACTCATGACCTGTCGCCGACCATATCATCCCGCCGGTCGTCACATCAGGCGCCGGCCGGTCCCCGGCGGCTCGCTCCGGTGCTGGAATCCGGGTCACCCGTCCGGGGTAAGCGAGGAAGACCGGAGCCCTCCCCATGATCGGGCGGCGCGCCTGACCGATCAGGTCGACTCTGCTCGGCCCGACGCCCGGAGTACGTGTCGCGGGCACCGATGACCTGGATCGCGGGCAGCGGCGGGCCTAGTCTCGCCAACCGGACCGAGCACCGGGCGTACGGGAATCGGTCCCTCTTCCGACCGAAGTGGCCGTCCACGCCAGATGGCCTTCTCATCCCTGCCCGGCATCCCCACAGTGCTTACGCGGCGCTCATCTCATCCTGCCCATCGGAGGCTCTTCCATGCCCGATCCCATCTTCTACTCGATCGTCGTCGTCGACGTGGAGCGGTTCGGTCAGCGCACCAATCCCATGCAGGCGTCACTGCGCGCGGCCATGTACGAAGTCGTCCGGACAGCGTTCGCCGATGTGCGACGGGACGGCGAGATCGTGCGGCTGGACCGCGGCGACGGCATCGTCATGCTGGTGCCGACGGCCACGGCCGACTCGGTGACCCTGGCCGGGCGTTTCGTCGACGCGCTGGACCGGGCGCTGCGGGAGAAGTCCCGGATGTTCTCGGCCGAGCATCAGATGCGCATGCGCGTCGCCCTGCACCAGGGCAACTGCCTGCAGGACGAACACGGCTGGCAGGGCGAGGCCATCAACACGGCGGCGCGCCTGGTCGACGCCCAGGAACTGCGCGACGCGCTGGCCGCCGCGCCCGACGCCGCGATGGCCCTCATCGTCTCCGACGAGATCTATCGCGGGGTGGTCCGGCACGGGTACCGGTACATCGACCCGGCGTCGTTCGCCCGGATCACGCTGGCCAAGAAGGAGCTGCACGAGGACGCCTGGATCAGCGTGCCCGGCCACCCCAGCCCGCCGCTGATCCGCCGGCCCGAGCGGCGAAGCGAGTCGTCCGGCCCGGCCGCACCCACCACCACGGTGTACGGCCCTCAGGTGAATAACGGCGACTACGTGCGGGGCGACAAGGTCGGCGGCGACGTCTACCACTTCGGCGGGCCCCGGTGAACGTTCCCGCGGCCCCGGCCACACCCGCGGCGACACCGGCCACACCGGCGACGCCAGGCGGGGGCGGCGCCGGCGGGGGCACACCGGCCGCGCCGAAGGCCGCCGGCGCCCCGGCCGCGCCGAAGACGCCCGGGGCTCCGGCCGGCCCGGCGCCACCCGACCCGTCGAAGACCCCGGCCACGACGCCGGCCGACACCGAGGTCGCCACCGACGCGAAGCTCGACGGCAAGGGCGGCAAGGTCCAGGCCGCGGTCAACCCGCAGCAGCGAGCCGACCTGCTCCGCGAGGCGGCGGGCAAGTTCCTCGGCGATCACGTCGCCGGCGACCGGGTCAGCGGCGACAAGTACGTGACCATCCACGAGGGACGCGAGCGGGTCCGTCTCCCCCGGCTCGGCATCGCCCTGGCCGACATGGTGCGGCGGGCGTTCGTGGCCCCTCCGGAGTGGTCGCGCGTCCGCGCGGAAGAGCACGGCAAACGGATCGTCATCCTGCGGGCCGACCCCAACCGGGGCAAGTGCGCCGCCGCGATCCGGCTGCTGCAGTCACCGGCCGACCGGCCCATCTTCCATCTCGACCGCGCCATCCAGCTGGCCACACTGGCCGCGACGCTGGAGAGCGCGGCCAGGACCGCGGGGGCGCTGCCGCGGGGCGCCGGGTTCCTGCTGCAGGAGCCGCTCGCCTGGGACGCCGTCGGTGGCAACGTCCTGCAACACGTCGAGGCCGCCCTGGAGGAGATCGACGGACGCCTGGTCGTGACCCTGGACAGCAGCGCCGCGCTCGCCGACCAGGACGTCGCCGGCCACGTCGTCGACCTCGGCACGGCGCCTCCGGTCGCCGACATCTTCGACCGGCACCTGGCCTGGCGCCTCGACGACCCCCGGCTGTACGCGCGGGTCAAGGTCGATGTCGAGGTCGTCGCGCTGTCCGAGGAGGTGCTCACCGAGGACGTGCCGATGCACGTCGCGGCCAACCTGGCCACCATGGTCGGGCAGGCCATCGACGGCGCGACGATCGACATCGGACGGGTCCGGCAGCGGATGTCGCAGGTCGCCACCGAGGAGTTCGACATCTGGTTCGGCGGCCTGCCCGATCTGCCCGCCCGATGCCTGGCGATCGCCCTCGCGGTGCTCGACGGCATGCCGTACGAGAACGTCGTGCACGCGGCCGACCTGCTCACCGAACGCCTCGACGGGCCGCCGCAGGTGGCCGGCGACAACGTGCTGGCGCCGTGGCGGGACCCGTTCCGGCACACCCGCACCGAGGTGCTCCGCCGGCTCCGGGCCGAGACGCGGCCGGGTGTCGAACGCGGCATGTTCGGCACCGTCCCGGTCGAGGCCATGGGATACCGGTCGGAGGACTTCCCCCGCCTGGTCCTCGAACACGTCTGGCGCCGCTTCGGCCTGCACCGCGAACTGCTGGGCTGGCTGCACGACCTGTCCAGCGACCTCAACGAGGAGATCCGGGCCCGGGCCGGCACCGCGCTCGGCCTGGTATCCACGTTCGCGTTCGACTTCGTCTGGACCCAGGTGCTCCGGGCGATGGCTCAGGACACCGGCAACTTCCGCAATCGCGAGGTGGTCGCCTACGCCCTGCGGGTGCCGGCCGCCGAACCGGCGCTGCGGCCCCTGGTCGACGCGATCGTCACTGGGCTGGCCGGCAACGCCGACCTGCCGTTCGGGCAGGCCACCGCCGCCCGCGTGTACGGCGTGAGCCTCGGCCCGCTCGGCGTCGGCGAGGCGCTGGCCGCCCTGGACCGGCTGGCCGTCATCGACGACCGCTACATCGCCGCCGGCATCGGGGACAGCCTGGCCGACCTGATCATGCAGGACGAGACCCGGAACCCCGCCCAGGTCCTGGCCAAGGTCTCGGCCTGGCAGAGCGACCGGCGGCGGGCCCTGGTCGGCGAGGCGGTCTTCCTGCACCTGGCCCGCTGGCTGACCACCGATCACGTGGTGGCCGGCCGGACCGTCGTCTGGCCGACCCTGCTGTGGTTCGCGGACGAGCGGATCGAGTTGCGGGCCGGGCTGCTGAGCATGTGGCGGTTCGTGCTCAATTCCGGGAGCCTGCCCGAGCAGGTGGCCGAGGTGCTCGCGCACTGGGCCGACCTGGCCGAGGCGGACGCGCATGTGCGCACGTCGCTGAGCCGGATGCTGGGCGCCACCGCGGGCGCGAGCGAACGTACCTACACGTTGGTGCAACGCCAGGTCAGGGACTGGCGGGCGCCGGACAACCTGCGACCCAAACCCCGCACCGCGTACGCGGTCGAGGACTCCATGCGCCCGAGGAACGATGCCGCGTGACCACACCACTCAACCCGATCCTGTCCGTCACACCGGTGCAGCGAGGGCTGCTCAGCCGCACGGTCGCCACCACGCCGGACGTGGCGGTCGTCTACTCGACCGGCGCCGGCCAGGCCGTCTACCTCGGCGGTCGTCCGCTGACCTGGAAGGAACAGACGTTCTCCCAGTACCGCACCCGGTACGACGTGGACACCAGCGATCATCGTCGCACCGTCGAACTACGCAGCAGCCCGCTGCCGTCGCGCGGTGACTACTACTTCTTCATCGCCACCGTGGATGTCGCGTTCCGGGTGCACGACCCGGCCGAGGTGGTACGCCGCAACATCCGCGACACGCTGCCCGTGGTGTACGGCTTCCTCAAGAATCAGCTCCGCGGCATCACCCGTGGCTTCGACATCGAGCAGTCCACCGAGGCCGAGGAGGCGGCCCGCCGCCGGTTCGCCGGTCCGGTGACGCTGCCCGAGGGCATCACCCTCTTCGAGGTGTCGCCCCGGCTGCTGCCCGACGCCGAGGCCAGCCGCTACCTGCAGGGAAGGGTCGCGTCGGCCCGGAGGCTGGAGAGCAACGTCGACCAGCACCGGGTGAACGTCCAGGAGGCCATGCAGCAAGGCGAGCTGGACCGGATGCAGCAGATGGCCCGGATCCAGGCGGTGCAGCTGGACCTGAACGCGCTGGGCGGCCAGGAGCTGACCGCCCGGCAGATGGCGCAACGTCACCTGGCCACCCACCCGCACGACACCGAGCGGGTCATGGCCTTGCTCATGCAGCACGAGCTGGCCATGATCGAGCGCCAGGACGGGCAGGCCCACCAGGCCACCGAGTTGTTCAAGTTCCTGGCGCAGAACGGCACGTTCCAGCCGGGCGACATGGAACACCTGGTCTCGCCGCTGCTCCGGCAGATGGGCGCCGCGCCGGCTCCAGCGGCGATCCCGGCGACGGCCTGGACCCAGCCGCCGGTGCTGCCCAGCACGCCCGCACCCGGCGCGCCTCCGGTCGTACCGGTACAGGGGAAGCCTCCGGCGGTCGTGCTCGAGCAGAACCCGGAGACCAAGGTGTGGACGCCGGCCGACGGAGTGCAGCCGATCTATCTCGTGGTGGACGAGTCGGCCGAGGTGACGCCGTACATCGGCGATCTCAGCAACGGCGTGCACCTGCTGCACGAGGCCCTGCTGCGGGCCGACGACGTCGCGTCGGCGATCCGGCTCGGCGTGCTCGGCTTCGCCGACGAACTGGCCACCCGCCGCCCGCTGGAGCCGATCATGGCCGGCGCGCAGTCGCCCTGGTTCGCGCCGCGCGGAACGGCGGACTACGCGATCACCTTCGAGAAGCTGATGGACGTCATCGACCAGGACATCCCGCTGCTCAAGGAACAGCAACCCAAGGTGCTCCGCCCGACCGTGTACCTGATCAGCGGCAGCGACGCGGCGGACGGCGTGTGGAGCGGCCCGTACCAGCGCCTGACCGACCGCGGTTCCCACCGGTACGCCCCCAACATCGTCTCCTGCGGCTTCGGTGCCGCGTCACCGGCCCTGATCACGCGGATCGCCACCGACCCGCGGCTCGGCTACATGATGGCGGCCGGCGTGGACGTGCACGACGCGCTCGCGAAGTACTGGCAGTCGCTGGCGAAGTACATCCTCAGCTCCGGCCGGGCGTTGATCAGCGGCCGCGGCGAGGTGACGTACCAGCCGCCGGCGGGCTTCGTCCTCGCCCGTGAACTCGTCTGACCACAAAGAAATCAATGACCGGCGTACGCCGGGGAAAGCATGGCGGTAATGACTGGTAACCGGGGCAACCTCCTGCCCGTGTACGTCCTCGCCGACGAGTCGGGCTCGATGGCCCCGTACATCGGCCAGCTCAACGACGGCCTGGCCGCGCTGCACGAGGCGTTGCTGGGCGAGCCGATGGCGGCGGCGAAGGTGCGCTTCTCGATCCTCGGGTTCGCCGAGGACGTGCAGGAGCGGCTCAGTCTGGCCGACCTCCGGCGGGAGGGGCAGCTGCCCACCCTCCATCCGCGGGGCTACACGAACTACGGCAAGGCGTTCGCCGCGTTGCGTCAGCGCATCCCCGAGAACGTGGGGGCGCTCAAGGCCGAGGGCTTCCAGGTCCACCGGCCGGCCGTCTTCTTCCTCAGCGACGGCCAGCCCAGTACCGGCGGCTGGGAGCAGGAGTATGCCCAGTTGATCAACCGGGGGGTCGTCGCGGCCGCACCGAACATCATCGCCTGCGGTATCGGCGAGGTCGAGCCGTCCACGATCCTGCACGTGGCCACCGAACAGAACTATGCCTTCGTCGCGATGGAGGGCGTCGACCTCGGTTCGGCCATCGCCGAGTTCTGCACCGCGCTGACCAAGAGCATCGTGGAGTCCGGGCGCTCGCTCGGGTCGGCCCAGCCCGAGCTGGTCGTGCAACAGCCGGAAGGCTTCCGCATGGCGATCGATGTGGTCTGACGTGAGCCTGCCGCGTCATCTGTATCGACTGTTGTTCTGGCCGCTGACCCTGCTGGAGCGCCGCCCACCGGCGTCGGCCGCGGCCCAGCGGCGGCACCAGCCGCAACAACCCGGCCCCCGGGCGCGGGAGACGACCGTCACGGCGAATCCCCCCGTACCGGCGCAGCCGGGCGGAGAACGGCGGAACGGCTCTCCGCCCGAACTCTCCCAGTGGAACAGCCCGGTCGTCGGCGACCCGATCCACCGGTTCGAGCCCCGCCCACCGGCGTCCGTCTCCTACCGCCCGGACATGGTGGTCGACGGCTGGGAGACCGACGACCTCATCGTGCGGGCGGCGTCGATCCGCGGCTACGTCCACCGCTACCGGGGAACGCCGCGCCAGGACGACATGGCGGTCAGCCTGCACCGGGCGAGCGGTGCGGTCGTGTTCGCCGTCGCCGACGGTGTCTCCTCGGCCCGGCACTCGCACATCGGCGCCAGCGCCGCCTGCCGCGCCTCGGTCAACGCGATAGTCGCGCGACTCGACGAGGGCACCGACCGCATCGACTGGCAGGGCCTGGTCGAGCAGGCCGCCTGGCAGGTCATCGCTCAGGCGCGAGCCGTGCTGGGCGACGACACCGACACCGAGACGGCGGAACGGGAGTTCGCCACCACGCTGGTGGCCGGTCTGGTGCGACCGACCGCCGACGGGCCCGAGGCCTCGATGATCCACGTCGGCGACAGCAGTGCCTGGATTCTGCGCGGGGACCGGTACCAGTGTCTGCTGGAGTCCAAGTACGCGCCGGGCGCCGACATCGTCAGCTCGGCCACGACCGCCCTGCCGCGAATGCCACGGGTGACGCCCCGGGCCGGCCTGCTCTCGGCCGGCGAGGTGCTGCTGCTCGGCACGGATGGATTCGGTGATCCCCTCGGCGACGGTGCGGGCGAGGTCGGCCGGCACTTCGCCGACGCGTTACGCCGGCCCGGCGACCCGCTGCGGTTCGCCCGCGACCTCGACTTCTCCCGGGAGAACTTCGACGACGACCGTACGCTGATCGCGCTCTGGCCGCGCTCGCCGCAACCGCCGCGGCGGCCATGACCGGCTCACCGACGATCGACAAGACGCTGTTGCGCGATCTGAGCCTGGTCGGTCACGGCGGCCAGGGCAAGGTCTGGGCCACCGGCTCGATCCGGATCAACGGCGACTGGCCCGGCGTCTACAAGGAGTACACCGACGCGGCCCGGTCCCGGCTGGACACCGCGGTGCTCCGCCGGCTGATCGAACTGGTGCCGGCCCTGCCTCCGGACACCGGCCGCTGGCTGTGCGAGCAGTCCGCCTGGCCGGCGGCGCTGGTCGAGGAGCAGGGCGCGGTACGCGGTTTCCTGATGCGCCGGATCCCGGACACGTTCGAGGTGTCCCTGCCGCGGCGTGACGGCACCGTCAATCGCCGGCCGGCCGGCTTCCAGTTCCTGTTGAACCCGGACGACTACCTGGCCCGGATGGCCGTGCCGATCGACGACCGCAAACGCCTGCTGCTCCTCACCGACCTGGCGCGGACGCTGGCCGAGTTCCACCGGCTCGGTGTGGTCGTGGGTGACCTGTCTCCCAACAACCTCCTGTTCGACCTGGACTCGGAGCCGCCGCGGTGCTTCTTCATCGACTGCGACGCGATGCGGGTGCACGGCGCCTCGGTGCTGCCCCAGGTGGAGACCAACGACTGGGAGGTGCCGGCCGGGGAGGAACTCGCCACCGAGGCGTCGGACGCGTACAAGCTGGGCCTGATGGCGATCCGGTTGTTCGCCCGGGACCAGTCCTGCCGCGACCCGACCGCTCTCGGTGTGGTGTCCGGTAAGGCGGCTGCCCTGGCCGTACGCAGCCAGTCGCGGGATCCGTCCGACCGGCCGGCGCCGGCCGACTGGTTGCCGGTGCTGCTCGCCGCGACTGCGGACACGGTGACTCGGCCGGATCCGGTCGTCCCGCCCCGGTTCCCGGCCGCGGTGATGATCACGGTCGGTCTGATCGTGGCCCTGGTGTGCCTCATCGCCGCTTTCGCCTGACGTGACACCCCGCGTGTGCGATTCCCGCCCGGCCGGCCGTCCTAGCATGAGGCATGGTCCCCGAACGGCCGTTCTGGTTCGCGCTGACCGAGCCTCAGCGCGCCGAGTTGCGCCGGGCCGGAACGCTGCGCGTCTACCCGCACGAGGCGGTGATCGTTCGCGAGCAGGATCGCTCCGACTTCGTCCTGGTGGTGCTCGGCGGTTGCGTCAAGGTCGCCACCCGCGGCCCCCAGGGTCACGAGGTGATCCTGGGCCTGCGTGACGCCGGTGACCTGATCGGCGAGCTGGCCGGCATCGACGGCGGCCCACGCTCGGCCACGCTGTCCGCCCTGACCGAGGTGAAGACCCTGTTCCTGCCGGCGCCCGCGTTCCGGTCGGTGCTGCGGTCGCATCCGGAGGTGGCCGCGCTGGTGCAGCGGACGGTGTCGGGCCGGCTGCGGGAAGCAGACCGCTACCGTACAGCGGCCGGGGTGCAGAGCAGCCCGCAACGTCTGGCCGGTCTGCTGCTCCTGCTCGGTGACCGCTATGGCATGGCCGACGGCTCCGGTGGCCTGGTCATCGAGTTGCCCCTGTCCCAGCAGGACCTGGCCGGCCTGATGCTGGCCTCCCAGCGCACCGTCGGCCGGCTGCTGGAGCAACTGCGCGACCAGGGCGTCGTCGCCACGGCCAGGCGCAGTGTCCGGCTGCTCGACCCGGCGGCCCTGCGCCGGATCGCCGGGTCCTGAGCTCAGACCCGCACGTAGCTGAGCTGTTCGTGGCCGTACTGGGCGGCGATCGGGTTCCACAGCGCGACGAACCGCTTCTTGGCCGCGGTGGCCTGTTTCGACTGGGCGTCGCCACGCGCGCGGTCGACGCCACGCCGCGCGGACGAGCCGCAGTCGGCGCGGGCCATGTTCCGGGCCCAGCCGGCATAGGCCTGGTCCGCCGCCCGGGACCAGTCCAGCGCGGCGGTGAGCTCGGTCTTGAGCTCGGCGCCCCGAGCCAGCTCCCCGGTCGGCAGGGCGCCGGCCCGGTCCCGCAGCGCGGTCCGGCTGGAGGCGGCGTCGTCGAGCGTGGTCGCCGCCTGGGTCAGCCGCCGGCAGTCCATGATGTCCTCGATCGCCGCTATCACCTTCTTCCGGTCGTTACCGGAGTCGGCGAGCAGGTCGGCCATCGATCGGGCCTGTTCGGCCGGGGTGGGGCGGTCGGGCCGCCAGTTCTCGGTGGCGGTGCGCAGCCAGTCGCCGGCCTGCGGGAGGCCGTACGCGAGGACGGCCACCACGACCGCCAGTTTCGCGATGGTGCCGGCCCGGAACCGCCGGCCCGCGCCCACCGGGACGAACGCCGCGGGCGGGCCGGGCGGTTGGACCGGGACGAAGGCGGGCCGCTGAACCCGGGCGGTCCCGGTCGCCTGATTCCAGGGCGGCACTGTTGCCGACCCGGTCGGCTGGTTCCACGGCGGCACTGTTGCCGACCCGGTCGCCCGGTTCCACGACGGAACTGTCACCGACCCGGTCGGCTGGTTCCACGGCGGCACGTTCGGCGACCCGGTCGGCCGGTTCCACGGCGGCACGTTCGCCGCTCGGCCGGGTCTGCTCTGCGCCGGGACCGGGGCGGGAGTCGTTCCGCCCCGCATGGCCATGGCCAGCGTCCGCTTCCACTCGGCCGGATCCGGGCGGCGGCTCGCGTCGCCGCTCAGTCCCCGCTCGGCCAGCCGCCGCAGCGCGGGCGTTACCCGGTCCAGCACGGCCGGGTCGGTCGCGTTCTGCTCGCCGGCGAACATCCGGATGACGAGCAGGGCCAGCTTGTACTCGTCGGTGGTGGTCGTCGCCCGCTGCTCGCCGCCGGGCACCGCCCAGTCGGGCGTCTCCACCTGGTCCAGCACCGAGGCTCCGCGCACGCGCATCGCGTCGCAGTCGATGAAGTAGCAGCGTGGCCGGGCCGCAAAGCTGAAGCACAGGTTCTTCGGAGACAGGTCACCGACCGCGATGTCGTTGCGGTGCAGGAATTCCAGCGTCTCGGCGACGTCGTAGAGGAACTCTAGACGGAACGCGTCGCTGGTCGTGAGCCCGGTCCGGCGGGCGAAGTCGTCACCGTTGAGCAGCAACTGGGTCAGGGCGAGCTTCGTCCTGGTCCCCGTGGGCATGGTCATCGGCACGTAGAACCGCTGGGGCGCCCGCGGCATCAGGAAGCCGGAGACCTTGCCATTCCTGGTCACCACGGTGCCGGGCCAGGCCGTGCGTTCGGTCAGCGACCGCGCGTCGGCCGGCGTCAGGCCGCCCGGGAGCCGCGCCATCGCCGTCAGCGCACCGTCGTCCACTGTGGTCAGCACCGGGGCGCTGTATTCCTTGTAGACCCGCGATCCGTCCACCGACGTCGCGTACACCGTGCCTTGACCGCCCTTGTCGAGGAGGGTCAGGTGACCGAGCGCGCTGACGTCAACGCGGACGGCACCCCCAGGTGCGAACATCTCACTCCGCTCGTCCCGCCCGTTGCCTCGCTCAGGGATATCAACGGCGCGCGACGGGCTGTATGTCATCTGACCCGTTCAACGCCGTGCACCACCGAACCGACATGCTCCGTTCGACCGGAGCTCGCGGCGGACGAAGGAGAGCTAGTGACCGGCCACCACGACTTCGGTACCCATCCGGCGGATCGACTCCACGCCCGCCTCGTCGGCGCTGCTGTCGGTGACCAGCGTGGCCACGTCGGTGACGGCGCAGATGCCGGCCAGGCAGATCCGGCCGATCTTGGAGCCGTCGGCGACCACGATGACCTTGTCGGCGCGGCGGATCATCTGAGCGTTGGTGTTGGCCTCGATCTCGTCGTGGGTGGTCAGGCCGCCGCGGGCGCTGATGCCGTCGACGCCGACCACCGCGACCGCCATGTTCAGGCCGGCCAGGGCCTGGTCGGCGATCGGGCCGACCAGCTCGTAGCTCTGCGTGCGGGACACTCCGCCGGTCATGATCAGCTTGAGACGCGGGCGCAGGGCGAGCTCGGCGGCGATGTTGAGCGCGTTGGTGACCACGGTCAGGTCGACCCGCTCGGCCAGCAGGCGGGCCAGCAGGTGGGTGGTGGTGCCGCCGGTCAGGCCCAGGGTCAGCGGGCCCTTGGGCAGGATCTTGGCCACCGTACGGGCGACCAGTGCCTTCTCCTCGCGGTGCTGCCCGACCCGGTAGCGGACCGGCAGCTCGTACGCCACATCGACGGCGACCGCGCCGCCGTGCGTACGCGAAAGAAGCCGTTGATCCTCGAGAACCTGCAGGTCACGGCGGATGGTGGCGGGCGAGACGCGGAACTCGTCGGCCAGGTGCCCGGCGTCCACCGACCCATGGCTGGCCACCCGCTCCAGGATCGCGGAGACTCGGTCGGCACGGCGCAGGGTGCTCGGCGGCATGGTCCCTCCCAGGTTTGATCAAACGCGCAGTCACATTAGTTCGTTTCCAAGCGATAAACCAGATCTGCTTGCGCGTTCGCAACGAACGTCACGAGAATCCGCCCATGACCGTGATCACTTTCCTCGGCGCGGGCAGCGTGGTGTTCACCCGTGAGCTGCTCGCCGACATCCTTTCCTTCGACGAACTGCGCGGTGTCACACTGGCGCTGCACGATATCGACCCGGAGCGGCTGGAGACCGCCGAAGCGATCGCCCGGCGGACATCCGAGCAGCTCGGCGCCACTCCGAAGATCACCACGAGCCTGGACCGGCGCACCTCGCTGGACGGCGCCGACTTCGTGATCAACGCGATCCAGGTCGGCATGCACGCGGCCACGGTGCGCGACTTCGAGATCCCGGCCAAGTACGGGTTGCGCCAGACGATCGCCGACACGCTCGGCATCGGCGGCATCTTCCGCGCGCTGCGGACCTTCCCCGTGCTCGAAGGGATCGCGCGCGACATCCAGGAGATCTGCCCGGACGCGTGGCTGCTCAACTACACCAACCCGATGGCCATGAACATCGGCTACCTGGCCGCCACCGCTCCGGCGCTGAAGGCGGTCGGGCTGTGCCATTCGGTCTTCTGGACGGTGCACGACCTGGCCAACCTGCTCGGCGTACCGCTGGACGAGATCGACTACACCGGCGCCGGCGTGAACCACCAGGCCTGGCTGCTGCGCTTCGAGCACAAGGGCGAATCGCTCTACCCCAAGCTCGACGAGCTGCTGGAACGCGACCCCTCGCTGCGGCGGCGGGTACGCATGGACATGTATCGGCGGCTGGGCTACTTCCCGACCGAGACCAGCGAGCACTCGTCGGAGTATCTGCCCTGGTACCTGCACCTCGACGACGAGATCGAGCGGTTGCGCATCCCGGTCGGCGACTACCTGCGGATCAGCGCCGGCAACGTGGAGGAGTACCACGCGGTCCGGAAGGCGCTGCGGGCCGGCGAGCCGCTGGACGTGAGCCGGGACGCCACCGAGTACGCCCCGCAGGTCATCCACAGCATGGTCACCGGTCAGCTGCGCCGCATCCACGGCAACGTGGCCAACCACGACCTGATCAGCAACCTGCCCAACGGGTACGCGGTCGAGGTGCCGTGCGTGGTCGACCACCTGGGCGTGCGCCCGGAGCGGGTCGGCGCCCTGCCCCCGCAGTGCGCGGCCGTCAACCGCAGTTTCGTCTCGGTCGGCGAGCTGACCGTGGCCGCCGCCGTCGACGGAGATCCGCGCAAGATCCGTCAGGCGGCGATGGTCGACCCGAACACCGCGGCCACCCTGAGCGTCGACGCGATCTGGGACTTGTGCAACGAGATGGTCACGGCGCATCGTGAACTTCTGGCACCTGAGCTGCGGGTGACACTGTAACGCGCAACACAGGATGCTCGTTTGTTGACGAGATCTTGTTAAGCGATCGCAAACGAGCATAATTCCCGAACATGACTCACACGTCCTCGGAGATTGCCAGCCAGCCCGATGTCTGGGAACAGGCGCTCGGGCTGGCCGGGGAGGCCACCGCGGCCCTGGCCGCGCCCGGCGAACGGATGCTGATCATGGGGTGCGGCACCTCCTGGTTCGTCGCACAGGCCATGGCCGAGCTACGGGAGAGCGCCGGACTCGGCGAGACCGACGCGATCTGCGCGTCCGAGTACGTCCCCCGCCGCCGCTACGACCGGATCGTGGCGGTCACCCGGTCCGGCACCTCGACCGAGGTGCTCGACGCGCTCCGCCAGGCCCCCGCGGACGCGCACAAGGTCGCCATCACCGCCGTCGCCGGAATGCCGGTCGACGGGCTCACCGACACCCGCCTGCTGCTCGACTTCGCCGACGAGACCAGCGTCGTGCAGACCCGGTTCCCGACCACCGTGCTCGCCCTGGCCCGGGCCGCGTTCGGCGAAGACCTCAGCGGGCTGGTCGCCGACGGGCGGGAAGCCCTCGCCGCCGCCCTCCCGGTCGACCCGCAGAACATCGAGCACCTGGTCTTCCTGGGCACCGGCTGGACCGTCGGGCTGGCCCACGAGGCCGCGCTCAAGGTCCGCGAGGCCGCCCAGGCCTACTCCGAGTCCTACCCGGCCGGCGACTTCCGGCACGGACCGGTGGCGGTGGCCGGGCACAACAGCATCGTCTGGTCGTTCGGCGACGTGCCGGCCGGCCTCGACGACGTCGCGCGTGGCGCCGGCGCCACGGCGTACCGCGATCGCCTCGACCCCCTCGCCCAGCTCGTCCTCGCCCAGCGTTTCGCGCTGGCCCTCGCCGCGCACCGCGGCCTCGATCCTGACCGCCCCCGTTTGCTCACCCGGTCGGTCGTCCTGTCGGACGCAGCGGCCTGATGAATTGAGGTAAATGCCGATGACGCCAGCCCTCCGGCGCGGCCGCCTGGTCTTGGGCGGACTGAGCGCGACACTCCTTCTCCTCTCCGCCTGCATGGGCGGCACGACCGACGACGGCAAGGACGACGCGGCGGGGTACGACCCCAACGCGAAAGTCGAGCTGACCTGGTGGACCGGACAGACCACCGAGGCGCAGAAGGTGGCGGAGGGACTGGCCGCCGAATACACGAAGCTGCACCCGAACGTGACCGTCAAGGCGGCACCGGGCGCGCCCACCACCGACGACCTGCTGACCAAGTTGTCGGCCGGCTTCGCCGGAGGGAGCTACCCCGACATCTCGTACGCCTTCGGCAGCTGGGCCGGTGACCTCGGCGCCAGCGGCAAGACGCAGGACCTCACGTCGTACGTCAACGACCCGGCGTTCAACTGGAACGACTTCTCCCCGGCGGCCCGCGAGGTGGCCACGGCCAAGGGCAAGGTCATCGGCCTGCCGGCGCTGGTCGACAACCTGGCCGTCATCTACAACAAGAAGATCTTCGACGACGCCGGCGTGCCCTACCCCAAGGACGACTGGACCTGGGCCGACTTCCGGGAGACGGCCAAGAAACTGACCAACCCGGCCAAGAACCAGTACGGCACCGCGTACTCGGTCTCCGGCAGCGAGGACACCACCTGGCACCTGTGGCCGCTGCTGTGGCAGAACGGCGGCGAGATCCTCGACGGCACCAAGCCCACCTTCAACTCCGACGCCGGTGTGAAGGCCCTGGAGACGCTGCGCCAGATCGCCGTCGACGACAAGTCGATGTACCTGGACCAGACCGACGAGAAGTACGGCCCGCTGTTCAACGGTGGCCGCGTCGGCATGATGATCTCCGGTCCGTGGTCGCTGCTCGAACTCAAGGACGCCAAGTTCGACTACGACGTGGCCCAACTGCCCGGAACCAACGGCGACCACACCACCGTCTCCGGACCCGACCTGTGGGTGCTCTTCGACCATCAGGACGCCAACCGGGCCGGCGCCGCCCGCGACTTCGCCAAATGGCTGACCAGCGCCGAAACCGACGCCAAGTGGAACCTCGCCGTGGGTAACCTGCCCCTGCGGACCAGCGAGAAGGACACCCCGGCCTTCAAGAAGTACACCGCCGACTGGAAGGGCGGGCAGAAGTTCTTCGACAACCTGCAGAACGCCAAGAAGGCCCGGCCCACCGCCGCCGGCTACGAGGTCCTGTCCCGCAACGTCGGCGACGCGATCGCCAAGGTGCTGCAGGGTCAAGCCCAGCCCAAGGAGGCCCTGGACGAGGCGGCGAAGAAGTCCGCCGACGCCGTGGAGGAATGAGATGGCGCTGACCTTCGCCGCAACGCCGCGTTCGGCGGCACCGGCCGGTCACCGGCGGCCCAACGCGGGCCGCCGGGCGCTGTCCCGCCACCTCACCGGCTGGGCGTTCGCCGGGCCGGCCACACTGATCGTCGTCGGGCTGTCGCTGTTCCCCGCGATCTGGGCGTTCTTCATCTCCCGGGCCAAGTGGAACGGCATCGCCCCCGCCACCATGGTCGGCTGGCAGAACTACCAGCGCCTGGCCGGTGACCCCGACATGGCCGCCGCGGCGCGGCACACGCTGCTGCTGACCGCGCTGTTCGTACCCGCCTCGATCATCATCGGCATCCTGGTCGCGGTCGCGCTGAACCAGAAGATCCGGCTGATCGGCTTCTACCGCACCTGCATCTTCGTGCCGTACGTGGCCTCGGCCGCGGCCACCGGCATCCTGGCCGGCTTCGTCTTCAACCCGCAGTTCGGCGCGGCCAACGAGCTGCTGCGGCGGGTAGGCATCCCCGCACAGCAGTTCCTGGAGAGCCCCAACCAGGCGATGTACATCATCTGCATCATCGCGCTGTGGGGCGAGATCGGCTTCACCGCGGTCATCTACCTGGCCGCCCTGCAGGACATCCCCAAGGAACTGGTCGAGGCGGCGCGCACCGACGGCGCCTCGCCGTGGCGGATCTTCGTCCACGTCACGCTGCCCGAGCTGCGGCCGGTCACGGTGTTCACCGCGATCTGGCAGACGATCACCGCGCTGCAGCTGTTCGACCTGATCTACACGACCACCCGCGGCGGCCCGCTCAACAGCACCCAAACGGTTGTCTACTACATCTACGAGCTGGCCTTCCAGACCCAGCGCCTGGGCTACGGCGCCGCCGCCGCATACCTGCTGTTCGCGGTCACGCTGCTGCTCTCCCTGCTGGTCATCTGGTACGGCCGCCGCCGCGGTCAGGAGGCGTTCTGATGCTTCGCCGGCTCCCCTTCAGCCCCTGGCATCTGCTGCTGATGCCGATGGCGCTGATCTTCGTGCTTCCGCTCGTACAAATGGTATTGACGTCCTTCATGTCCACAGCCGAGATCAACCAGTTCCCGCCGAAGCTGCTGCCCACCACCGGCCTGCACCTGGAGGGCTACAAGGGCCTGCTGACCGAGACGCCGGTGCTGCGCTGGCTGGCCAACACCATCCTGGTCTCGGCCATCGCGGTCGGCTCCCACCTGATCCTGTGCTCGCTGGCCGGCTACGGCTTCGCCCGCCTCAAGTTCGCCGGCCGCGGCCTGGCCTTCATGCTGATCCTGGCCACCGTCATGATCCCCATCCAGCTCCTGATGATCCCGACCTACCTGATGTTCGCCCGCGCCGGCATCGTCGACACCCTGGCCGCGGCGTTCGTACCCTGGCTGGCCTCGGCATTCGGCATCTTCCTGATGCGGCAGTTCTTCCTCGGCCTGCCGGTCGAACTGGAGGAGGCGGCCCGCCTCGACGGCGCATCCACCCTGCGCACCTTCATCAGCGTGGTGCTGCCACTGGCCCGCCCCGCGCTGGCCACCCTGGCCGTGTTCACATTGCTGTCCAGCTGGAACGACCTGCTGTGGCCCCTGGTCGCGATCAGCGACGACAGCAAGTTCACCATGCAGGTCGGTCTGGCCAGCTTCCAGGGCACCCGCCGCACCGAATGGGCCCAACTCATGGCCGGCAACGTGATCGCCACGATGCCCCTGATCATCGCCTTCCTGGTGGCCCAGAAGAAGTTCATCGCCACCATGACCTTCACCGGCCTCAAGGGATGATGCGCTCTCAGTTCGCGCGGTCTTGGCTTGTCGGCCTTCCGATCACGTTCACATGCCGGTCGCCGCTGTCCGCTGCCAGACCACACTCAAACGCCGGTCGTAGCTGACTGCTGCCAAAGCGCATTCACCGGTCGTGCTGACCGCTTCCGGATCACCGCCCCGGGCTACCAGGGCCGGTAACGCGCGTTACGGACCTCACGGGTCAGGGGGTGGAGAGGGCGCGGGCGATGGAAGGGCGGGAGGCCAGCCAGGTGGCGGCGCCGATCAGGAAGACGATCAGCTCGGTGGCGGTGAGGGCCCAGATGATGCCGGGGAGGCCGAACCAGAGGTTGCCGGCGATCACGATCGGGATGAACAGGATGCCCTGCGACATCGACATGACGGTGGCGGGGAGGGCTCGGCCGGCGGCCTGGAAGAAGGAGGTGATCAGGCCGGTGAAGCCGTTGGCGATCATGGCGGTGAGCTGAGCGGCGAGGACTGTCACGCCCAGTTTGAGCACGGCGTGGTCGGTGGAGAAGATCGAGAGGATCTGGGTACGGAAGGCGAACACGGTGATCGAGAAGGTCAGGGCGATGGCGCCGACCGTGAGGGCAGAGCCGCGCAGTGCGGCGTACAGGCGGGCGCGGTCGCCTTTGCCGTACGCGTACGACAGCAGCGGCAGCACCCCAAGCGTGACGCCCATGACCAGGAACTCGGGGACCTGGGCGATGCGTACGGCGACGCCCATGGCGGCGAGCGGACCGTCGCCGTACCGGGCGGCGAGGTTGTTGAGGACCAGCGCGGTGACGATCAGGAAGGCGGATTGCAGCAGTTCGCCGACGCCGACGCCGAGGACCGGCTTGACCACGGCCGGCGACAGGGTGAACCAGCGCGGCGCGAGGTCGATGGTGGTGCTGGTGCGCTGCAGCCACCACGCGAAGTAGGCGACCGTGGCGGCGTTGGCGAGGCCGGTGGACAGCGCGGCGCCGGCCACACCCCAGTGCAGCACCAGGATGAACAGCACGTCGAGGACGACGCTGACCACGGTGGAGAGGATCAGCCCGATCATCGCCTGGCGGGCGGCGCCCTCGGCCCGGACGAGCTGTTCGAGGCAGAACGCGGCCGCCATGACGGGTACGAAGGCCAGCATGACGGCGACGTACTGGCTGGTGGCGGTGACCGCGGCGGCGTTGGCACCGAGCACGGTGACCAGGGGGTGGAGCAGGGCCAGGCCGAGGCCGCCGAGGACCGCGCCGGCGATCACCGCGCCCCACACGGAGAAGGACGAGACGCGCCGGATCTCGCGGGCCTGGGCGGGGTCGTTCTCGGAGGCGCCGAGCAGCCGGCCGATGAGCGAGCTGCCGCCGACGCCGAAGACGCCGCCGACGCCCATCACGATGCCGAGCAGCGGGGTGCCGAAGGTGACGGCGGCCAGCAGCGCGGTGTTGTGCTGGGAGCCGATGAATCCGGCGTTGACGACGTTGTAGACGGCGGTGACGATCATCGCGGCGGCCATGGGTACGCAGAGGTGTACCAGGGCGCGGGCGATGGGGGCGGCCGAGAGGTACCAGCGGTTGGGGTCGGCGGATGCGGGGGCGTCGAGGGTGGTGGCGCTCATGTGAGCCTCCTTCGGGCAGGTTGGAGTGCGCGGCGGCAGGGCCGACGCGTTACGGGGTGGGGTGTGGGAAGCGGCGGGAAGCTAGTCGCGCGTGGGTTGCGGCAGCTCCGCGGTGATCTTGGTGAGCAGGCCGTGCAGGGTGGACCGCTCGGTTTCGGTCAGGGGGGCCAGGATGCTCTCGTCGGCCTCGGCCATCGCGGTGTCGAAGCCGGCGACGAGGTCGGCGCCGGCGGGTGTGGTGTAGACGCGTTTGCTGCGCTCGTCGCCGGGCTCGGTGCGGCGCTCGACCAGGCCGCGGCGCTCCAGCCCCTGCAGCAGGCTGGAGACGCTGGCCGCGCTGGTGCGGGTGAGCCGGGCGATGTCGCGCTGGATCGCCCCGGGGTTCTGGGCCAGGTAGCCGAGCGCGAAGCTCTGCTCGAAGCTGAGCTCGCGTGCTCGTACCCAGTCCTCGGCGGCCTTGCGCTGGGCCCAGCCGATCCAGCGGAGCAGTTCGAGCGTGGTGGTGAGCTTCGGGGCGTCCATAGTTAGAACGCTAAAGGTTAGAGCTCTAACTGTCAACCCTCGAACTATCCCCGGGTCAGCGCCAGCACGTCCTCGCGCGTGGCCTGTGCGGCCGTACCCCCGGAAGCGCGGGTGCTCAGCGAACCGGCCGCCACCGCCCAGCGCAGCGCCTCCTCGATGTCGGCACCCCGCAACCGCGCGGCCAGGAAGCCGGCGTTGAAGCTGTCCCCGGCCCCAGTGGTGTCGACCACCTCGACGGCGTGGCCGGGCGTGGTGGCGCTGCTGCCGGTCCACCAGGCGCGGGCACCGTGCTCGCCGTCCTTCATCACCACGGTGGTGTGGCGCAGGCTGGCCGCGGCCTCGTCCAGGCCGGTCCGGCCGGTCACGGCCCGCAGTTCGTTGGCGTTGGGCAGGAAGACGTCGGTGTGCTCGAGGATGGCGTGGATCGAATCCCACTTCTCGGCCGGGTCCCAGTTGGTGTCCAGCGACGTGGTCACGCCGAGGGCCCGGGCCCGGGCGAAGACGGCGGCCAGCCCCGAGGCCAGCCGCGGCTGGAGGTAGAGGCTGGCCACGTGCAGGTGCCGGACGCCGGCCAGATGCTCGTCGGTGATGTCGTCGGGGCGCAGCGACGGGATCGTGCCGGGCAGGGTGAGGATGGCCTTGTCGCCCGGCTCGGACAGGATGACGCTGAGGCCGGTGGGGATCTCGTCGGCCCGCTCGACCTCGCGCAGCTCGACGCCACGGGCGGCGATGGCCTGCCGGGTGACCTCGCCGAAGACGTCGTGGCCGATGGCCGTCAGCAGCCCCGTACGCACACCGAGCCGGGCCAGCCCCGCCGCCGTGATCGCCGCCGACCCGCCGAGCACCAGGTCGGCCGCGGTCAGCAGCTGCTCGGCCTGACCGAACCGGGGGCGCACGTCGCCGCGCAGGATCAGGTCCGGGTTGGCGTCGCCGACGACGAGAACGTCCACACTCGCTCCTACTTTTGTCAAAACGCTCATTCTGAGTTGCACGATTGCCGCATTGCAGCGCCCGCCAGCACGATACGCGCACAAACGGCTGTTGACAGCTGCGCGTTCGATCAGTTGACTCGGTCGCACGATGATCGTCACGGTGACGTTGAACCCGGCGCTCGACCTCACGTACACGGTCGGCGCTCTGACCCCGCACACCACCCATCAGGTGACCGCGGTGGCCGCCCGCCCCGGCGGCAAGGGCCTGAACGTGGCCACCGCCCTGCACGCCCTGGGCGAACCGGTGCTGGCCACCGGCATCCTCGGCGGCACGGTCGGCGCCCAGCTCACCGACCTGCTCCAGGCGTCCGGGCTGCCGGCGTCGTTCCTGGCCGCGCCGATCGAGTCCCGGCGCACGGTGGCGGTCGTGGACGGCCGGGACGCGACCGGCTTCTGGGAGCCGGGCCCACACCTCCCGGCGCCGTCGTGGCCGGCCTTCCTGGACCACTTCCGCACGCTGCTCCCCCAGGCGTCGGTGGTCGCGCTGTGCGGCTCGCTTCCGCCGGGCGCACCCCTCGACGGGTACGCGACCCTGACGCTGATCGCCGCCGAGCACGACGTCCCGGTCATCCTCGACACCAGCGGCCCCGCCCTGCGCGAGGGCCTCTCCGCCCGCCCCCACCTGGTCAAACCCAACGCCGCCGAGGCCACCGAGCTCACCCCGGACCGGTCCGCGGGGTGGCGCGAACGGGCCGATCGCGTCCGTTCGCTCGGCGCCCGGGCCGTCGTGCTGTCCCGTGGCCCCGAGGGACTGCTGGCCGTGACCGGCGACGACAGCTGGGAGGCCGCCCCGCCCGAGGTGGTCGCCGGCAACCCGACCGGCGCCGGTGACGCCTGCGTGGCCGCGCTGGCCCGCGGCGTACGCGACGGCACCCCCTGGCCCGAAACGCTCGCCGACGCCGTCGCCCTGTCCGCGGCCACCGTGGCCGCGCCGACGGCGGGCTCGTTCGACCGCGACACCTATCACCGCCTGCGCGCAGCCGCCGTAGTCACGCCCCACCCGAAGGAGTCCTGATGTTCACCCCGACCGGAGACCTGATCGACCGGGCGCGCGCGACCGGCGGTGCGGCGGGCGCCTTCAACGTGATCATGATCGAGCACGCCGAGGCCATCGTGACCGGGGCCGAGCAGGCCGGCCTCCCGGTAATCCTGCAGATCAGCCAGAACGCGGTGAAGTTCCACCACGGCCGGCTGGCCCCGATCGCCGCCGCCGCGCTCAGCATCGCCGAGGCCGCCGCCGTGCCGGTGGCCCTGCACCTGGACCACGTCGAGGACGACGAGTTGCTGGACCAGGCCGCGGACAACGGCTTCGGGTCGGTGATGTACGACGCGTCCAAGCGCCCGTTCGACGAGAACGTCGCCGCCACCCGGGCCGCGGTGCAACGCTGCCACACCCAGGGGCTGTGGGTGGAGAGCGAGCTGGGCGAGGTCGGCGGCAAGGACGGCGCGCACGCACCGGGGGTACGCACCGATCCGGCCGAGGCGGCGGCGTACGTGGCCGCGACCGGCATCGACGCCCTGGCCGTGGCGGTCGGCTCGTCGCACGCGATGACCACCCGGACCGCGGCCCTGGACCACGAGTTGATCGCCCGGCTGCGCGAGGCCGTCCCGGTGCCGCTGGTGCTGCACGGCTCCTCGGGCGTACCGGACGACGAACTCGCCCGGGCCGTCCACGGCGGCATGGTGAAGATCAACATTGGTACGGCCCTGAACACCGCGTTCACCGGCGCCGTCCGGGCCACCCTGGACGACAAGCCCGAGCTGGTCGATCCGCGCAAGTACATCGCACCGGCCCGGGACGCGATGGCCGCCACCGTGAGCGCGGCCCTGCGCCTGCTGGCCGGCTGACATCACAGAGCACGACCCCACGCCCACAGGCCGGCTGACATCACAGAGCACGACCCCACGCCCACAGGCCGGCTGACATCACAGAGCACGACCCCACGCCCACAGGCCGGCGGCTGACCCAAAGGCTGACATCGAAGGGCGTGCGCGGCGGCTGTACCTTTTCTGATCATGGAAGAGGGTTTCGGATGGGTCGAGGATCCGGCGGTAGCGCCGCACCGGGTGTTGCGTGTCGGGTCCGGCAAGCTCCCCGAGTTCGAGGACGCCGCCCTGGTCGACGTCGACGGCCGGCCGGCGCTGGTGGTGACCCGCCTGGGCGCCGGCAACGCCGAGATCGTCGGGGCGCTCGACCTGGCCACCGGCGAACACCGGCCGGACCACTCGGGCCTGCACTACAGCTCACCACGGACGATGCGGCTGGGCGCCGGCCGACTGCTGGCCACCGGCGGCCCCGGTGACGTCGTCACCGTCCGGGACGCGGCGACCGGTGTGCCGATCCGTACGATCACCGGCCCGGACACCGGCACCTTCGCCTTCGGGACGGTCGACCGGCGGGACGTGCTGTACCTGTACGGCGACGGCCTGACCGTGCTCGACCTGGTCACCGGCGAGACGATCGTCCGGCACAGCGAGCTCGGCGGGGACTACTACTTTCGCGGCTTCCTGGCCGAGCACCGCGACCGGATGCTCATCACCGGCCAGGGCAGCGACGGGACGGTCATCTTCCACGACGCGCTGACCCGCGAACCGGTCGGCGCGCCGTTCCGGACACCCGATGGGCGGCAACCCGACCGGATCACCGCTGTCACGTACGAAGGCCGGCTCATCGTCGCCACCCGCGGGCACAACTGGAGTTCCGACCCGATCGTGCTGTGGGACGCCGAGACGGCCACCGAGGTGCTGACCCCGCCGCCCGCCGACGACGTCGAGTGGTTCAGCCTGGCGCTCGTCGACGGCCGCCCGCTGCTGCTCCTGGGCCGCAAGGCGGCAACGGGCCGCCCGCTCACGTTCTGGGACCCGGTGGCCGGGCGGGAGGTGCTGGCCGGCTTCTTCGAGGGATACGACCAGAGCGTCGAGCACGTGTCGCTCGGGTCGATCGGCGACGGCTTCTTCGCCGTGGTCGCCGGCGACTACCGGGAGGACGGACGGGTCGAGCTGTGGACCGCGACGGCGGACGGCCGGCGGCGTACCGAACTGGCCGCCCGACCGACCCGGGACATCACGCTGGGTACGGTCGATGGGCGCCCCACCGTTGTCCTCGGTGACGAGCACGGCGTTCTCCGGCTGTTCGACGTGGCCACCGCGGGCGAGTTCGACAGCCCGTTCTACGGCGGGCCGATCCGCGACAAGTACGTCACCGGCGGCGTGATCGCCGGCCGGGGCGTCGCCGTGCTGGCCGGCTCGCCCAGCCGGGTCTGGGACCTGGCGGCCGGGCTCCCGGTCGCCCGGCTCGACCGGTTCACGCAGTTCGACCAGGGGTTCGCGGTCGGCGAGCTCGGTCAGCGTCCGGTGATCGTGGTCGTCCAACGGGAGGCCGTGACCATCTGGGACCTGGACGCCGCGGCGGCCGTCGGCGAGATTCCCGGCTCGTTCGAACCGGAGGCCGGCGTCGTCCTGACCGAGATCGCCGGCCGGGCCGCCGTGGTCGCCGTCGCGGGGCTCCCGCCTGTACGAAACAGTTTCGTACAGGCGGGCGCGAACGGGACTGAACACAACAGTTTCGTACAGTCAGGCACGACCGAGGCTCGGGCCGAGACTGAACGAAACAGTTTCGTACACCCAGGCGCGAACGAGACGCCGACCGAAACTGAACGAAACAGTTTCGTACACCCAGGCGCGAACGGAGTACGGGCCTGGGACGCCGCCACCGGTGCTCCGCTCGGCTCGCCGTACCCGCTCGACAGCCGAGGCGAAGCGCTCGTGGCCGGCCGCCTGAACGACCGCACGGTGGTCTACGCCGGGTGCGGCGACGGCACGGTCCGGGTGGTCGACCCGCTCACCGGCCAGGATGCCCTGCCCCCGCTGACCGGCCACAACGAGGCGGTTCGCGTGCTCGCGCTCCGGGACGGCGTGCTGGCCTCGGGCGGCGACGACAACACGGTCCGGGTGTGGGACGCGACGACCGGCTCGGCCGTCGGCGAACCCTTCAACGGCCACGGGTACGAAATTACCTCGGTGCACCTGGCCGAATGGCAGGGTGAGCCGGTCGTGGTCTCCACCGCGCGGGTGGGTGCACCGCGCATGTGGATGCTGTCGGCCGAACCGGTCGACGCCGGGCACACCGGCAGCGTCGACGACCTGGCCGGTGGCCACTGGGGTGGCGTGCCCGCGTTCGCGTCGGCGTCCGCGGACCGGACCGTGCGCCTCTGGGACGCGGCGACCGGCCGGCCGATCGGCGCCCCGCTGGCGGGGCACGAGGCCGAGGTCGTCGCGGTCGCCTTCGCCGGTGACGGCCTGATCACCGGTGACCGCGGTGGCGTGGTGCTGCGCTGGCGGCCGCACCCGGACGGGCCGCGGGCCGAGCCGCTGGGCCGGCTGGCGAGCGGCGTACGCGCGATCGCATCGGCCGAGGTCGACGGGCGTACGGTGGTCGGCGCGGCGGCCGAGGACGGCACGTTTGACATCTGGGACGCGGGCACCGGCGAGCCGTACGCCACAGTGCACGCCAACGGTATCCGCGACGCCGACCTGGGCACCGCCGGCGGCCGGCTGCTGGCGGTGACCGTCGGCCCCAACGAGTGGCCGGAGGGCATCGTCACGGTCTGGGACGTGCGCTCCGGCGAGCCGGTGTACGAGCCGGTTCCGGTGCCCGAGGAGTCCGACGGCTTCGTCACGTTCGGTGTCACCGACGGCCGGCTGGTCGTCGTCCAGGGCATCGACGGCCTGGAGGACGAGGACGAGGGCTACCACCCCGAGGACGCGTCCAATGTGTATGTCTACGACGCCACCACGCGAACCGTGCTGGCCCGGATGGACAACCACTGGCACTTCAACCAGGCGGCCACGGTCGCCGGGCCCTCCGCCGCCCTGATCGCCACCGACGGCGGTGTCATCGTGATGGATCCGCGCACCGGGGAGCAGACGGCCACCTACACCGGCCACGCCGCCGATGTCACCTGCGTGGCCGCCGTCGAGGTGGCCGGCCGAACCGTGGTGGCCTCCGGTGACCTGGGCAACGGCGTGCACATCTGGGACCTGGAGACCCGCGAGCGCCGCGGCTGAACCACCCGGGACAACCCGGCGGTGGGCGCACCGGGCGTGACCGGCGACGGCGGCCGGGCCCGGGCGCTCGGGACTGTGCTGTGGGCGTACCCGTCGGAGGTTTTTGTCAGGCGGCCACGTCGAGCAGGTCGCCGTTGTTCAGGACGTTGCGCAGCGCGGACAGGTCGACGCCCTTGCTCTGGAGGAGTTTGACCAGGTCGGTGGCGCTGCTGGCCTGGCTGGTGACCTCGTCCGAGTCCATGTCGAGCAGGTCGCTGATCTGGTTCAGCTTGGTCTCGTCGGTGATGCCGGTGTTGGCGCCGCGCGGGCCCTGTCCCCCGCCGGGGCCGTGTCCGCCGCCGGGCGGGGGCGGGGGCATGCCCTTGGCCGAGGCGATCTCCTCGGCCGCTCCGGCCTTGTCGGCGGGCAGGCCCGCCTTGATCGCGGCGATCAGGTCGTCGTGCGAGACACCCTGCGCGGTGGCGATGTCGTCCAGGCTCTTGCCGTCGCGTAGCTGGGACTTCAGGTCGTCGCCACTCAGGTTGAGCTTCTCGGCCACCGCGGCCATCGGGTCCTGTCCGCCGTTGTTCCGCGGCGGCGGGGGCATGCGGAAGGTGCTGGTGTTGATCGCGCTGATCGACGTCATGGTGGTTCCTCTCCCTCGGCGGGCCGGTCGTCGGCCCGTACGGGAGTCAGGTCGGCATCTTCGGGGCCGGGGTGCGCCTTTGACAGCACCTTCATAGGAACCCACAGCCGCCCCTCAGGGCCTGAGGAAGCTGAGCAGGACGGGGCCGATGAGGTCGGGGCGTTGGAGGCCGGGCAGGTGGTCGGCGATCACATGGTCGCCGGCGCCGGCCAGGTGGGGCGTGAGCGGTGCCTCGCCACGAGCAGGGCCACGAGCGCGAGCACCTCGGCGTACCGGAAGACGGGCCGGCCCAGCCGCACGCCGGAGGCGTGCAGGAAGGTCAGGAAACCGGCGGCGCCCAGCAGCCAGCGGCTCACAGGGCCGTGTCGTCGAGGTCGAGCAGCAGCGTGTCGCCGGACTCGAGCAGGTCGAGCCATGGGCCGACGCGCGGCAGCTCGTGGTCGAAGAAGTAGCGTGCGGCGAGCCGCTTGCCCTCGTAGAACGCGCCGGTCTGGTCGGCGACGGCGTTGAGCTGGGACAGCCACATCCAGGCGATGACGATGTGGCCGGCCGCGTCCAGGTAGGTCGACGCGTTGGTCAGGGCGTGGCCGGGATCGCCGGATTTCCAGAGCGACGACGTGACCGCGGCGAGGCGATCAGCGGCGGCCCGCAGGCGTGCGCCGTAGGGCGGGGCGGCGGAGGAACAGGTGTCGGAGATCGCCGCGAGCAGGGACGCGAAGCCGTTGCCGCGCAGGACCTTGCGGCCGAGGAGATCGAGGGCCTGGATTCCGTCCGTACCCTCGTGGATGGGGTTGAGACGGTTGTCGCGGTAGAACTGCTCGACCGGGTACTCGCGGCTGTAGCCGTAGCCGCCGTGCACCTGGATGGCGAGGTCGTTGGCGCGCAGGCACCACTGCGACGGCCACGCCTTGGCGATCGGTGTGAGGACGTCGAGCAGGTCGGTGCGGCCGGTGTCGACCAGCTTGGCGGTGTAGAGGATCAGCGCCAGGCCGCCCTCGACGTAGCTCTTCGACGCCAGCAGCATCCGCCGCACGTCGGGGTGGCGCACGATGGGCACGGGCGGTGCGGAGGGGTCCTTCCCGGCGGGTGGCCGGCCTTGGTGCCGTTCCCGCGCGTACGCCAGAGCGTGCAGATAGCCCGTGTAACCGAGGGCCACGGCGCCCGCCCCGACGCCGAGGCGCGCCTCGTTCATCATGTGGAACATCTGCGCCAGGCCCTGACCCTCCTCCCCGACGAGGTGGCCGGTCGCGTCGTCGAAGGCGAGCACCGCGTTGGTCGTACCCCGGAAGCCCATCTTGTGGTTGAGTCCGGCCGGCGTGACGTTGTTGCGCTCGCCCGAGGGGAGGTGCTTGGGCACGACGAACAGCGACAGGCCCTTGACGCCGGCCGGTGCCCCGGCCACCCGGGCCAGGACCAGGTGCACGATCGACTCGGTGAGCTCATGGTCGCCGCCCGAGATCCACATCTTCGACCCGGTGACCGCGTAGGTGCCGTCGTCCCGCCGGGCCGCGCGGGTGGTGACCTCGCCGAGCGACGACCCGGCCTGCGGCTCGGACAGGCACATGGTGCCGGTGTAGCGGCCCTCCAGCATCGGGCGTACGAAGGTGTCGATCTGCGCCGGCGAGCCGTACTCGAGTAGCAGCGCGGCGTTGCCCATGGTCAGCATCGAGTAGGCCGAGGTGGCGATGTTGGCCGCCTGGAACCACGCGAAACACGCCCGCCCCACCACCTGCGGCAGATCCATGCCGCCGACCGAGGCGGGGAACGTGGCCGCCAGCAGGCCGGCGTCGGCGAACGAGCGCATCGCCTTGGCCACCTCGGGGATGACCGTGACCGTGGTGCCGTCGAACGTCGGTTCCTCGAGGTCGTTACGCCGGTTGTGCGGGGCGAACTCGCGGGTCGCGATCTGCTCGGACAGGTCGAGCAGGGCGTCGAAGGTTTCCCGGCTGTGCTCGGCGAACCGCGGGTCGGCGGTCAGCGACTCGACGCCGAGCCATTCGTACAGCAGGAACTCGAGGTCGCGGCGGTTCAGGATGCTCGGCACGTTCTCACCGTAGGCGACTCTTCTGAACCTTGCCCATGGGGTTGCGGGGTAGCTCGCCGACCAGCCGGACCACCCGCGGCCGCTTGTGCGCGGCGAGCCGCCCGGCCACGAAATCGATCAGGGTGCGGGCCTCGACCGGGGATTCGGCGACCACGAACGCGGTGATCTGCTCGCCCAGGTCGTCGTGCGGCGTACCGATCACCGCCGCCTCGCGCACCGCCGGGTGGGCCAGCAGCGCGTCCTCGACCTCGCCGGCGCCGACCCGGTAGCCGCCGGTCTTGATCAGGTCGGTGGAGGCTCGCCCGACGATCCGGTGCCAGCCGTCCGGGCCGATGGTGGCCACGTCGCCGGTCGGGTACCAGCCGCCGGTCAGGTCGGGCGGCACCACGGCGCCGTCGCGCAGGTAGCCGTCGAGCAGCGTCGCCCCGCGGATCTGCAGGTGCCCGATCGTGTTGCCGTCGGCCGGCGCCGGCGCGCCGTGCTCGTCGACCAGCCGCGACTCGACACCGGCGATGGGCGTGCCGACGTGCCCCGCCCGGCGTTCCCCGTCGGCCCGCGCACTGATCGTGATCAGCGTTTCGGTCATCCCGTAGCGTTCCACCGGCGCCTGCCCGGTCAGCTCTTCCAAACCCTCGTACACGGGTACGGGCAGCGCGGCGCTCCCGGAGACGAGCAGGCGGGCGTGGCGGAGCGCCCGGGCCTCGGCGGGCGCGGCGACGATCCGCGACCACACCGTCGGCACGCCGAAGTAGAGGGTGCCGCCCGCCTCGGCGTACCCCCGCGGCGTCGGTTTTCCGGTGTGGACCAGCCGCGATCCGGTGCGCAGGGCGCCGAGCACGCCGAGGACCAAACCGTGCACGTGGTAGAGCGGCAGCCCGTGGACCAGCGTGTCGTCCTCGGTCCATTGCCAGGCCGCGGCCAGCCCGTCCAGGTCGGCGGCGATGGCCGCGCGGGAGACGACCACGCCTTTCGGCGGCCCGGTGGTCCCACTGGTGTAGAGCACGAGGGCGGGCCGGTTCGGGTCGGGCTCGGGCGGCAGGTCACCCCGGGGTGGTGCGTCCGGGACGAGGGTGGCCCCGCTGTCGGTGAGCAGGTGCGCGCGTTCGACGTGGCCGGCGTCGGGCGGGATGGGTACGACGGGTACGCCGGCCAGCAGAGCCCCGGTGATCGCGACGATCGTAGCGGCGGTGGGTGTCGCGTCCACGGCCACGACGTCCCGCCCGGCGATGGCGGCGGCCACGCCCGAGGCCCGCTCCAGCAGCTCATGCCGGGAGAGGGTCGCGTCCGGCGCGACGACCGCGGCCGCCCGGTCGGGCCCGTACAGCGAACTCAGCAGCATCAGAGGGCTTCGGTGATCGGCGTGGGCCCGTTGTTGAAGGCGATGGTCCGTCCTCCGATGATCAGCACTTTCGCCATACCGTCGAACCTAGCCCGAGCAGCAAATCGGGCATCCGCGCCGCGGATGCCCGATTCACCGAATAATGCGAGAAATACCTCAGCGTTCGCCGGTCTCGGCCTCTTCGTCCTCGTCCTCGACCAGTTCCTCGGCGTGCTCGTGGGCGTGCTCCTGCGCCGGGCGCTGGGCCGGCACGAAGCCGTTCGGCGCGGCCGGCTGCTCCTCGACGGCCGCGTGCACCGGCTGCGGCTCCTCGACCGCGGCGTGCGCCGGTGGCGGCGGGGTCAGCGCCTCGAGCTCGCCGTTGACCTGCGGCTGGTCCACCCAGAGGGAGCGGAGCTGGCCCTGCATGAAGTGGGTCAGCCGGGAGCGGTACTCACGGTCGAACGCCTCGAGCGCCTCGATCTGCTGCTGCAGCGACTCGCGGCGGGTGCCGAGGCTGCCCACCACGTCGTCGAAGCGCAGCTGGGCGGCCGCCTTGAGTTCCTCGGCCGCGGCGTGGGCCTCGGACCCGATGGCCGCCGCCTGCTCGCGGGCCTGGGTGAGGATCTTCTCGACGTTCTGCTGTGCTTCCTCGGTGCGGGAGCGGGCGTCGCGAGCCATCTGCTCGGAGGCCTGGCGGGCCTCGAACAGCACCTTGTCGGCCTCGCGGCGCACGTTGTGGGCGTGCACCTGGGCGTCGCGGGCGATCTGCTCGGCCGCCGCCTGGGCGTCCGTGCGGATCTTGTCGGCCTGGTGGTGGGCAGTGGCGACGTGCTCCTCGGCGGTCCGCTGGGCCATGGTGAGCACCTGCAGGGCCTGGTCCGGGAAGCGAGGGTTGGGCGCGACCATGGCGTGCTCCGACGTCTCGGTCTCGGCTGGTGTTCCGAGCATGACTTTGACTCGATCCTTCATCCGGTTGTCGCTCATCGGAGACCTCCGTGCGTGGCGGCTCATGAGCCGTCGAAAGGTGTCATCGAGACCTCCGTCCCGAACCGGTCCGGGCCGGCCCCATCGGCCGCGACCGCGGAAAGATATCAAGTGCGGCAAGCCGCTCGCGAGGGGCCGAACGACCAGGGCATTTCTCCGAGAGGGGGGAAATCGCCCTGCCGGTTCCGTCCGACTCGCCCACGTGGGTCGTCCAGCAGGCCTTCTGCGCATACACCGACAGTTGTTAACGGATTACACATAAGTAAAAGATCAACGGAGAGCGTTGACCCGCACGCACTAAGGCATGATCCTTGCCAATGCGCCACGGGGAGCGCATTCATTCCCGCTGACCGGACGGCGCGACCGCGTACGCCCCCTGAACCACACCGAACCGGAACACCCCGCCGACCCGGCGGACTCGTTGTCCGATGCGCTTGATCCACTGTGGACATGTCTGCATTGATGGTGCAGAGTGTCTCCCGCCATGTGCGGACAGTGACCCGTCGCTGACGGACACCGCGTCCGATCAGACTCGGTAACCGCGTCGCTACCGTGCGATGCCGCGGGAAGCCGCCGCACCGTCGTCCGTCACCCCACAGAGAAGAGGATCTCGTGTCCGCACGAGGACGTCCGGCCACCAGCTCGCCCACCGCTCGTTCCGGCGGGACGATTCGCCGCCGGATCGTCCGCACCCTGGCGCTACCGGTGGCGGCGGTGCTGGGTCTGCTCGGCGTCATCACGGTGATCGAGGTCGACGGCTACCGCAGCGCCGACTCCACGGCCAAGGCCGTCACGCTGGTCCTCTCGGTGCAGGACCTGGTGCAGGAACTGCAGACCGAGCGTGGCCTGACCGCCGGTCTGCTCGGCGGCAACGTCAGCTTCAAGGCCGAGCTGGCGCCGGCCCGGCAGCGGGTGGACGACCGCCGGGCCGCGGTCGAGAAGCTGCTCAGCGACGGCGACGACGTCGAGGAACGCGTCAGCAGCGCGGTGCGCAAGCTGGACGGCCTGGCCGGCGTACGCGCCGGCACCGACACCGGCGCCGCCGGCCGCAACCCCACCTTCGTGTTCTACACCGACCGCATCGCCGACCTGACCAACGTCGACTTCGGCCTGGACGCGTCGACCGACACCGAGCTGCGCCGTGGCGTCGCCGCCCTGACCGCGTTGAGCGACGCCAAGGAGGCCACCGCCCAGGAGCGGGCCTTCCTCAACGGCGTCTTCTCCGCCACCGGCTTCGGCAAGGGCGAGTTCCTGCAGTTCGTCACCATGCGCGCGAACAAGGACGCGGCGCTGGCCAGTTTCGACCGGTACGCCACCGCGACGCAGCTCGCCGCCCGGCAGTACGTGTTCGGCACCGGCGCGGCGCAGACCGCGGCCAGCTTCGAGCAGATCGCCCTGGCCTCCGGGGCCAAGTCCTACCTGCTGGTCAACCCGCAGGCATGGTGGTCGGCCCTGACCACCGTGCTCGACGACATGCTCCGCCTCGAACAGCACGTCGGCTCGGTCATCCGGGCCCGGGCGGCCGAACTGCAGGACCGGGCCACCCAGCGGATGCTGGTGCTGGGCGCGGTCGCGCTGGCCCTGTTCGCCGGCTCGGTCTACCTGGCCGTGGTCGCGTCCCGCTCGATCGCCAAGCCGCTCGCCACCCTGGCCGACGAGGCCAACCGGCTGGCCGGCGAGACGCTGCCGGCCTCGGTGCAGCGCGCCACCGCCGGTGATCCGGGGGCGTCACCACCCGAACTGGTCGTACCGGACGGATCCTCCGACGAGGTCCGGTCGGTCGCCTCGGCGCTCGACCGGGTCCAGGCGACCGCGTTCGCGCTGGCCACCGAACAGGCCTCGCTGCGGCACTCGACCACCGAGTCGCTGGCCAACCTGGGCCGCCGCAACCAGAACCTGCTCCGCCGCCAGCTCGGCTTCATCACCCGCCTCGAGCGGGAGGAGTCCGACCCGGCCGGCCTGGCCAACCTGTTCGAGCTCGACCACCTGGCCACCCGCATGCGCCGGAACGCCGAGAGCCTGCTGGTCCTGGTCGGCGCGGCCAGCCTGCGCCAGTGGTCGGAGCCGCTGCCGATCGCCGACGTCATCCGGGCCGCGGTCTCCGAGGTCGAGGAGTACCGCCGGGTCACGCTGCGCCGGGTCGACGACACGATGATCGCCGGCGCGGTGGTCAGCGGTGTCGCGCACATGCTGGCCGAGCTGGTCGAGAACGGCCTGACCTTCTCACCGCCGGACGCCGACGTGGAGATCCAGGGCCGGCGGATCGGCGACAGCTACCTGATCGCGGTCACCGACCAGGGCATCGGCATGAGCCCGGCCGACATGGAGCTGGCCAACCAGCGCCTGCACGGCGAGGGCGACTTCATCAGTGCCCCGGCCCGGTTCCTGGGCCACTACGTGGTCGGCCGGCTGGGCATCGACATGGGCATCGACGTGCAGCTCTACCCGTCGCCGGTGACCGGTGTGACGGCCCGCATCACCCTGCCGGCGCACCTGCTGGCCGAGGGCGCGCCCGCGGTCACCCAGACCCCGGCGCCGCTGCAGGCCGAGGTGACGACGCCCGCACCGGCGCCGGCCCCGCCCGCCCCGGCGCCACCGCCGGTCACCCAGCAGCAGCGACCGGACCTGGCCGACACCCAGGTCCTGACCCTGCCGGCCGCACCCGAGCCGACCACCGCGACCACACCCGACGGACGGCTGCGGCCGACCGGCGTCGAGTACGTCACCGCCACCGGCACCCCCACGGTGCCGGCGCAGCGGGCGGCCTCGCCGTACGAGTCGGCCAAGGCCTCGTCGTCGCTCGGCCTCGACCTGTACACCTTCACGCCCGCGCCGGAGTCGGCCGAGCGCACGCCCAACGGACTCAAGAAGCGCACCCCACGTGCCAAGAAGTCCGGGAGCACCACCTCACCCACCGCCCCGGCGCCGGCGTCGGCCACGCGCACCGCCGAACGTCCGACCCCGGTTGTCGACTCGCCCGCCGACATCCGGTCCCGGTTGACCGCGTTCCGCAGTGGCGTGGAACGCGGCGCCGGCCCCACTCCCCCTGAAGAAGGTTCCGATGAGCGTTGACACGACTGCGGACCGGCACCAGTTCAACTGGTTGCTGGGCAACTTCGTGCACCAGACCGACGGCGTCCGCGACGCCGTGGCCGTGTCGTCCGACGGACTGCTGATCGCCGCCTCGGACGGACTGGCCCGGGCCGAGGCCGACCACCTCGCCGCGATCGTCTCCAGCCTGGCCAGCGTCTCCCGCAGTGCCTCGCGACGGTACGACTTCGACGGCCTGAAGCTGATCATGATCGAGATGCGCCGGGGCTTCCTGCTGGTGTCGGTCATCTCCGGGGGCAGCTGCCTCGGGGTGGTGGCCGGCGGCGAGAGCGACATCGGCCTGGTCGGGTACGAGATCTCCCGGCTCGCCGAGCGCTTCGGTGACCTGCTCACCCCGGCTCTGATCTCGGAGTCCCGGCAGTACCTGCCGCGATGACGGGCCCCTGGGACCGGCCCTCCGCGGGCCGGCACGAGCGCCCCGACGCCGACGGCGAGGACCAGTTCGTCCGCCCGTTCATGCTGACCGGCGGGCGGACCCGCCCGCTGCAGGACGGCCTGCGGATCGAGACCCTGCTGCACGCGGCGCCCTCGGCGCTGTCGGCGCCACTGCGCTTCGAGTCGAAGCGGATCGTCGAGCTCTGCCAGGCGCCGATGTCGATCGCCGACCTCGCCGTCGCACTGCGCGTACCCCTCGGGGTAGTCCGGGTGATCGTCGCGGACCTCATCACCGAGGGTTACCTGCGCGTCGAGGACCAGCTCGGTGAGCTTCCCATCAGCGTGATCGAAAGGATCAGGGATCGTGTTCGGGCGCTCTAGTGAGCCCACGACGGCGCCGCCCCCGGTGTCCGTCAAGATCGTCATCAGCGGCGGCTTCGGCGTCGGCAAGACCACCTTCGTCGGCGCCATCAGCGAGATCGAGCCGCTGGTCACCGAGGCCGAAATGACCGAGCGTTCGATCGGCGTGGACGACACCTCGCAGGTCAAGGGCAAGAACACCACCACCGTGGCCCTCGACTTCGGCCGCATCACGCTCGACGACGCGCTGCTGCTCTACCTGTTCGGTACGCCCGGCCAGGACCGGTTCGCCTTCCTCTGGGACGACCTGGTGGACGGGGCCCTGGGCGCGATCGTGCTGCTGGACACCCGCCGGATCGAGGACTGCTTCGCGGCCATCGACTATTTCGAGGAGCATGAGATCCCGTTCCTGATCGGCATCAACAACTTCGACCACGCCGAGCGGTTCCACATCGAGGAGGTGCGGGACGCGCTGGGCGTCGACGAGAGCGTGCCGATCGTCGAGTGCGACGCCCGCTACCGCGAGTCGGTCAAGAGCGTGCTGGTCGCGCTGACCGAAGAGGTCCTGGCCAAGCGGCTCCAGCGGCAGCAGGCGGTGACCGCGTGAAGGCCCTGACGAAGGCGGCCGCGCTGATATCCGTACTCGCGGTCGCGGCCTGCGGCAGCACGACCAGCGCGATCACTCCCCCGCCGGGCGTCACCCGCAGCGGCTGCGGCACGGTCAACGTCGCGATCAACCCCTGGGTGGGGTACGAGGCGAACGCCGCCGTGGTCGACTATCTGATGAAGACCGAGCTGGGCTGCAAGGTCGTCGAGAAGGACCTGGCCGAGGCCGACTCGTGGGAGGGCCTGGCCAGCGGGCAGATCGACGTGATTCTGGAAAACTGGGGCCACGACGACCTGAAGAAGAAGTACATCGACGACCGCAAGGTGGCCGTCGAGCAGGGCCTGACCGGCAACAAGGGCGTGCTCGGCTGGTACGTGCCGCCGTGGCTGGTCAAGGAACACCCGGACATCGTCGACTACAAGAACCTCAACAAGTACGCCGAGCAGTTCAAGACGACCAAGACCGGCGACAAGGGCGAGTTCCTGGCCGGCGACCCGTCCTTCGTCACCAACGACGAGGCGCTGGTCAAGAACCTCAAGCTCAACTATCAGGTGGTCTACTCGGGCAGCGAGGACGCGCTGATCGCGGCGTTTCGCAAGGCCGAGAAGAACAAGGAGCCGATGATCGGCTACTTCTACTCGCCGCAGTGGCTGCTGGCCGAGCTCAAGCTGGTGAAGATCAACCTGCCGGTCTACAAGCCCGGCTGCGACACCGACCCGAAGACGGTCAAGTGCGACTACCAGCCGTACGACCTGGACAAGATCGCCCGCAAGGCGTTCGTGGACAGTGGCTCGCCGGCCGCCGACCTGGTGAAGAACTTCCAGTGGACCGACGACGACCAGAACCAGGTCGCCCGGAACATCACCGCCGGCAAGATGTCACGTGACGCGGCGGCCAAGAAGTGGCTCGACGACAACCGCGAGACCTGGCAGAAGTGGCTGCCGGCCAAGTAGCAGCGGTGGGCCAGGGCCTACGCCCTGGCCCGCTCCGCTAGGAGATCGCTTCCTCGACCCAGTCCTTGATGTTGTCCACCCGGGCGGTGGACTCCTTCTCGGTGTGCGGGCAGGACGGCCCATTGCTGACCACGGAGACCAGCTTGGGCGCGCGCCAGCGCTGCTCGATGAAGAACGGGCCGCCCGAGTCGAACGGGCAGGGCGTGGTGTTGTCGGCCGGCGCGACACCGTGCACGCCGATGATGGTGTCCTCGACGGTGAGGACGGCGAGCTGACCGGTACGCAGCTTGGTCTCCTGCACCGGGCTGGCGCTCTGGGTCGAGCCGTAACCGGTGAGCCGGAGCAAGTCACCGACCTCCGGCGGGTTGTCGGAGATGGCGAGCGGCTTGATCCCGCGGACCGGGGAGGCCAGCTTCGCCACCGAGACGTCCGCCGTCGGCGACTGCCGGACCGCGACGACGTCCAGTTTGTAGCCCTTGCCGTCGCCGTTGACGTCGGCCTTGCCGATGGTGGCCACTGTCGAGTCGGCCACCGGGCGCTCCACCCGGACGCCGTTCGCGTCCCGGAAGCAGTGCCCGGCGGTGATGATCCACTGCCGGGAGATCAGGGCGCCGGAGCAGCCGCTGTTGCGCTTGGTGCCGTCCGGCTTCGGGATGCCGGTCATGACCAGCTGCACCGAGAACCGGTACTGTCCCTCCTTCACCAGCTCGCCGTTGGCGATGGCGTTGGCCGTGCCGGTCCCGGCGATGGCGAATACGGCCGCCGCACCGGTGGCTACCACCCCGCTCAGCACCGCCGTTACTGTGCGTCGTCGCACGATGTCGTCCTCCCGTTGAAGATCGAGCGATTGCGCCTCACCATAGACAGGGGTCGCTAGCCGGACCACCCGGGCAGGTCACGCGGTGTGATTCGGGGCCTATCGGGTAGACATGGAGGGTGTCCGTACACCCGCAGCCACCCGGACGCCGGGGGACGGTCGAGCGCCCGTACAGCGCGCTCAATCTACGTCTCGCCCTGGCCGTCTTCGGCCTGGTCACGTCCACGGTCTTCGCGGTCCTGGCCGGCCGCGCCGGCTGGTCCGTGGCCGGCTGGATCCTGGCCGTCATGGCCCTGATCGCCGCGATCGACATCGTGGTCGTCCAGCGCCGCCGCCGGGCCCGCAGAAAAATCCAGGGCGACGGCCACTCCCTCTTCGAGTGACCAGGTGGCAGCGGACGGCCGCCGGCGCACGGAGCGCCGGCGGCCGCCGGGAACTGCCTAGCTATTCGGTTGTCAGGCCTCGAGCCGCCGGTCCATGGCGGCCCGGGTGGAGCAGGCGACCACGGGGTCGAGCTGGAAGTCCGTCGTCTCGACGAAGCCGGCGTTGACCTTCACCGTGAAGACCTCCGGGATGTACCCGTCCTTCGCCACGATGACCTGGTAGGTGCCGCGCTGCAGCCACCAGCCGTACTTGCCCTGGCCGTCCGCCACCAGCGTGTGCGCGGCGGGGCCGTTGAGGCGGATGGTCGCCTTGAGCGGGACCGTGCCGGAGCACGCCGCGCCGGTGACCGTGCCGACGACCTTGCCCCAGGAGGCGGGCGGGGAGACGTTCATCTCCACGTCGATCGACGGGACCGCGTACGGGCTGTCGGTGCGGAAGCCCAGCTGGCCGGTGTAGGCACCAGGCTGGAGCACGCCCGCCTCGGGCGTGGCGGTGAGCGTCACCTTGATCTTGCGGCTCGCGCCGGGGGCCAGCGTGAAGCCCTCGTCCGCGTCGGTCGAGAGCCAGCTGATGTCGCCGCCGCCCTCACAGTCGGCCAGCCCGTCCAGGAACGCCGCGTCGGCCGTTCCGTTGAAGCCACCGGACGAGCCACCCAGGCGGTACGCGCCACACGAAGCGGCGGCCCGGTACTTGGGGGCGGCCATGGCGGGCAGGTTGGTCCACGCCCCGGCCGCCGGGTCGTACGCGAGGGTGGCGTTGGTCAGCGCCGCGCCACTGTTGACCGCGCCGCCGGCGTACACCAGCACCCCACCGGCGGCCGTGGCGGCCGCGCCGAAGTTGTTCTGCGGCAGGTTCGGGCCCGCGGTCCAGCTGTCGCCGGCCGGGTCGTAGACCTGGGTGTCCGCGAAGAACGTGCCACTGTCGGCGTCCGCGCCACCGGCGCAGACGATCTGGCCGCCGACGCCGCCGCAGCCGGTCCAGGAGACCGGGTGCGGGTAGGCCTTGACCTCGCTGAAGGCGCCCGCGGCGGGGTCGAACACCACGGTCTCGACGGACGGTCCGCACTGGCCGTCGACGCAGCCGCCGACCAGGTAGACCTTGTCGTTCACGACCGCGGTGCCGGCGGCAGCGCGAGCCTTCGGGTTGGTCGCGTCCAGGGTGGACCAGCTGCCGGCCGCGATGTCGAACACGTCGACGGTCGGCTCGGGAGCACCGGTGTCACCCCAGCCGCCGAAGACGTACAGCTTGCCGCTGTATTCCGCGACGGACGGCTTGGCCCGGCCGTGCGGCATGGCGGCGAGCGACGCCCAGGTGGACTCGGCCGGGTCGTAGACGTAGATCTTCGTCTCGTTGCCGGTGTCGGTGCCACCACCGATCGAGTAGACCTTGCCACCGGCGGTGACGGCGGCGTTGTCCATGATCGGGGCGGGGACGTTCGGGATCGCGGTCCACGCGTCCGCGGCGGCCGTTCCGGCCTTTGCGGTCGCGTAGGTGCGGCCCTTGTTGGCCACGCTCAGACCCTTGACGGGTACGTTGACCACGGCGGCCGACTCCGCCGACTTCAGCACCTCGAAGCCCTTGGAGCGCTCGTTGGGCGTGACCGTGGCCGGGGCGTTACCGGTGTTCTTGACCGTGACGGTGGTCGACTTGGCCGAGCCGTACACCTGGTGCGACTCGATGTTCGTCGGGGTTACCGTCAGCTTGCCCGCGCCGAGCGCGAAGTCGGCCCGGACCGCACCGTTGGCGGCCACGTTCACCGTCTTCTTGGCCGGCGTGTACGGCGACTTGGTCGCGGTGAAGCCGTGCGACCCGGTGGCCGTGGAGAACAGCCAGTAGAAGCCGTCGGCCAGGTTGGCGTCGTCCGGGGTGACGGCCGAGACGGCCTTCTCCGCGGGGACGTCGTCGCTGGTGACGGTGACGCCGTTGAGCGCCGCGCCGGTGTTGGAGTCGGTGGTGTTGCCGACGACCAGGCCACCCGGGATCGGGGTGCAGGCGCGGTTGACCACGTTGACGTTGTCGATCTCCCACCACCAGGCCCAGGTGCCGAGGTAGCGGAAGCGGACCAGGGCGTCGGCCTTGGCGGCGACCGGGGCCAGCGAGATCTCCTCGACCCGCGGGCCACGGCGGCTTTCCGTGCTGTGGAAGACGTTGGTCCAGGACGCGCCGTTGTCGGCGGACACGTCGATGTCGATCGGGTTACTGCTGCCGACCGACTGGAAGTCGCTGTTGAACCGCAGGTACGGCGCCGGGATGCCGGACAGGTCGAGCGGCTTGGTGATCAGGTCGGTGTCCTGGGTGTTGCCCTGACCGAGGTTGTCGCTGTCGATGATGGCGAAGCCGCCGCTGCCACCGGTCAGGTTGCCGCGCTTGCCGTCGTCGGTGAACGTCCAGCCACCGCTGTCGGTGCGGTTGACGACCTGCCAGCCGTCGGGAGCGCTGGCGCCGGAGAAGTCCTCGGTGACCGCGGGCGCGCCGTAGGCGGCCTGGTAGCCGGCCGCGGTGCAGTCCGGGGCGACCTTGGCGACCAGGTTGCCGGTGACCGGCGTGGTGCCGACGACGACCTCGGCCGTGGCCGGGGTGTAGCCGGGGTAGACCGGCGTGGCCTTCACCGTGTAGGTGGTGTTGGCCGGCAGGTCGACCGAGTACGAGCCGGTGGCCGGGTCGGTGTAGATCGGGGTACCGGGCCGGCCGGCGACCTCGATCTTGGCGTACAGCGGCCAGCCGTGGCCGGAGCCGTCGGTGACCTTGCCGGTGACCTTGACCATCTGGGCCGGCGTCAGGGCGAAGTTGAGCGCCAGGAGCTGGCCCTCCTCGACCGTGACGGTGGTGGTCTCGGCGACGTAGCCGTACTTGCTGGCGGTGACGTCGTGGGTGCCGGCCTCGAGGGTCAGCGAGTACTTGCCCTGGGCGTCGGTGGTGACCGTACGGCCTTCCGAGGTCACCGTGACTCCGGCGATCGGGCGGCCGGTGGCCTTGTCGGTGACGACGCCGTTGGCCTTGGCGACCGGGCCGCGCGGGGCGTCGGTGACCGCCTTGTAGACGTCCAGCTTGCCCTCACCGAAGACGTTGTTGTCGTCGTCGGTGCCGCCGCACTGGCTGTTGGGGGTGTCCACGGCGCTGTCGTCGAGCAGGGCGCGCGTGGCGTCGATGTTCCGCTCCAGGCCGGGCGCGGCCGACCAGAGCAGCGCGACCGAGCCGGCCACGTGCGGGGAGGCCATCGAGGTGCCGTCGTACGAGTCGTAGCCTCCACCGGGCACGCTGGAGCGCACGTTCACGCCCGGCGCGGCGATGTCCGGCTTGGTCGACTGGTCGATCGACGAGGTGCCGCGGCTGGAGAAGTCGGCGATGGTGCCGCTCGAGTCGTAGGCGCCGGCGGCGTACGCGTCGGGGTAGTCACCGGGGTTCGCGGCGGTGTTGCAGGCCGAGCCCGAGTTGCCGTTGGAGAACGCCGGGAAGATGCCCGCCGCGACCCAGGCCTGGACCGCGTCCTGGTACCAGGTGTCGCCGCGGCCGCCGCCCCACGAGTTGTTGACGACGTCGGGGCGCAGGTCCGGGCGGGGGTTCTGACCGTTGAGGTCGGTGGGGGCCAGGATCCACTGCGCGGCCGCCAGCAGCGAGGTGTCCGAGCAGGAGTTCGTCTCGCAGCCCTTGGCCGCGATGAACTTGGCGCCCGGGGCGACACCGATCTGGTTGCTGCCGCCGTCGCTGCCGACCATGGTGCCCATGGTGTGCGTGCCGTGCGAGTTGTTGTCGCAGGGCGCGTCGCCGGAGCAGATGTTGGCCGGGTCGAACCAGTTGTAGTTGTGGTCGTACGACCCGTCGGCCTGCAGGCCGCGGTACTTGTTCTTGAGCGCCGGGTGGGTGTAGTCCACGCCGGTGTCGACGTTGGCGACGACCATGCCCGAGCCGTCGACGCCGTACTCGCTCCACACCTGGGGCGCCTTGATGCTGTTCAGGCCCCACTCGGTGGCCTGGGTGCCCTTGTCGGCGTGGCGCTTGGCCACCGGCTCGATGACCTTGAAGGTGGAGACCGGCTCGATCTTGGCGACGTCGGCCCGGGTGGCGAGCGCGTCGAGCAGCTCGCGGTCGCCGGTGACGTGCAGCGCGTTGCTGATCCAGTACGACTTGAACTTGGCCTTGTGCGCCTGGAGCAGCGCGACCACGCCGCTCTGGGACTCCTTGGCCGTGCTGGTCAGCCGGTCGAAGACGGTGGCGCCCTGGACCTTCTTGTCGGCGATCTTCGCCGCCGACCCGATGTCGGCCCGCTCGCGCAGGTAGACCCAGAAGCTGGCGCTGCCCTTGGCGGCGACGGTGGACAGCACCTCGGCGCTGACCGACGGCTTCGGCGTGGCCGCGGCCGCGGCCGCCGGTGTACTGAGGCCCGCCGCGGTCAGGGCCAGGGCCAGTAGCGCCCCACCCACCGCGGAGGACCGTACGCGTCTCAAGCGCGTACCTGACATGTGTTCCTCCCCCACTCAGCCGGGTCGCGGTGGTGTCCACGCCCCGGCGGCGACGGCGTCCAGGGGTAGTCCTGGCACCGACAGGCACCCCCCGTAACCCGGTGGAAACAATGCGTGGCCAGGGAGTGTCGAGAGCAATGTTGTGCCGATACAACGACAGCGATCAATGGCGCTCCTGCGTCAAGTCGCTGATGCGCCACCGGGCAACCGGTTTGAACTGCGGCGCACCGCGCGCGTCCACCGCGACGAGGGCATATGGACGTACATTCCATTTGTACGCATTCATCCCGACCAGTCCAGCCGGGGGCCGACGTGAGAATCAAGCACCCCACCGCCGTCGCGGTCGTGACCGCGGCCTTGCTCACCGCATTCCTGCCCCAACCGGCCGGGGCCGCGGGCGGAAGCCTGGTCGCCGCCTGGCCGATGAACGAACCGGCCGGCGCCCGGACCATGACCGACAGCACCGGGCACGGCCACCGCGGAACGGTCGGCCACGAGGTGCTCACCGGGACGCGGATCAGCGGCGCCACCGGCTACCGCTTCAGCCGCCTCGAGCCGGACACCCCGCCACCCCACCCCGGGCACATCGTCTCGGTGCCGGACAGCTCGGCCCTGGACCCCGGCACCCGGGACTACGCGGTCACACTGCGGTTCCGGACGACCGGAAAGTTCGGCAACGTCGTGCAAAAGGGGCAGGCCACCGTCGCCGGCGGCAACTACAAGATCCAGATCCCGAACGGCATCGTGCAGTGCTATTACCGCGGGTCGGCCGGGGCGATCCTGATCTCGTCGCCACGCAAGCTCAACGACGGCGGCTGGCACACGGCGCGCTGCGAGCGTACCCAGAAGGGGGTCTATCTCTCGATCGACGGCAAGCTCGCCGCCTCCCGCGGCGGCTGGACCGGCAAGATCGCGAACTCCTGGCCGGTGACCCTCGGCGGCAAGATCGACTGCGACCAGATCGATGTGGGCTGCGACTACTACAACGGGGACCTCGACTGGGTGGAGATCAGCGCGGGCTAGATTGGCGACGATGTCCGCCGCACCCCTGAACCCGCCCCGCCGCTTCGCCGCACTCCGCAACCGGGACGCCCGCCCCTACCTCTTCGGGGCGGCGCTCGCGATGATGGCCGACAACATCGAACACGTCATCACCTACTGGGTGCTCTGGGAGAGGTTCCACTCACCGGCGCTGTCCGGATTCCAGGTGATCAGCCACTGGGTGCCGTTCCTGCTGTTCTCGGTGTATTTCGGCGGGCTCGCCGACCGGTTCGACTGCCGCCGGGTCATCCAGGCCGCGCAGACGCTGTTCATGCTGGTCTCGGCCGGCTGGGGCGTGCTGTTCGTGACCGGCACGCTGCAGGTCTGGTCGGCCTGCCTGCTGCTGGTGCTGCACGGCCTGGCCGGCGCCCTGTGGGGTCCGGCCGAGCAGCTCATGCTGCACGACTTCGTCGGCGACGAGGACCTTCCCTCGGCGGTACGCCTGAACGCCACGTTCCGCAGCCTGGGCGTGCTCTTCGGCCCCGCGGTCGGCTCGGCGCTGCTCCTCGGGCTCGGCCCGACCTGGGGCATCTTCGCCAACATCGCGTTCTACCTCCCGCTGACGGTGTTCCTGTTCCGCACCCGCTTCACCGGCCACACCCGGGACGACGCGCCCCGCCGCCGGATGGGCATCCTCGGCGCGATCCGCACCCTGCGCGACGTCAGCGGCAACCCGACCCTGGTCAGCATGATCATCCTGGGCGGCCTGGGCAGCTTCTTCGTCGGCGCCTCCCTGCAGTCCGCGATGCCGATCTTCGCGCAGGATCTGGGCGCCGGCAGCGCGGGCACGGCCTACGGCGTCCTGCTCTTCGCCAACGGCGCCGGCGGCGTGATCGGCGGCATCCTCCTCGAGGCCACCGGCAAGATCCGCGCCACGGTCGGCGCGGCGGTGGTCAGCACCATGGTGTACGGGCTGAGCACGCTGTTCTTCGCCGTCTCCCCCTCGTACCCCCTCGCCGTCGGTCTGCTCGTGGTCGGCGGCGTCGCCAACCTGGCCTCGATGTCGATCGGCCAGACCGTGGTCCAGCTCCTGGCCCCGCCGGGCGAGCGCGGCCGGGTGATCGGGGTCTACAACATGTCGGCCAACGGGCTGCGGTTCGGCAGCGGCCTGACCGTCGGCCTGCTGGGCGCGGCGATCGGCATCCACTGGTCGCTGACCCTGAGCGCGGCCGCCCTCTGCGTCGGCACCGCACTGGCCGGGTGGGCGGCCTTCACGGGCCGCGAGGGGCCGACCACCCCCACCGCTCAGGGGCCCGTCAGCTGAAGTCCCCGCCCGCGGCCGACGCTGACACGTCGCGCACGCTGGGGGCCGTCCGTACACAACAGAACAGACCAGTCGATCAGGTTCCGGGCTGCGCCAGCCACGGCTCGGGGTCCGGCACCCGCCGCCGCCACCAGCCGTCCGGGCCGCCGTGCTCGGTTTCCCGCGTCAGCCGCCGGAACGCCTCGTCCACCCGCTCCAGCGCGACGGCCAGCTGCGCGGCGACGTCCTCGGGCAGACGGGCCGGCAGAGCGGCCAGCTCATCGCGACCGCTGAGATCGTCCCGGTAGTAGTACTCCTGCGGATACCACCCGTCCGGCGGCCACCCCCGCGCCATCCGGACGGTGAGCGATTCCCACCCGCCGAGCAGATTTTGCGCCTGCCAGATCGGATCACGCGTGTCGACGGTCGCGAGCATCGAGGCCGCCAGCCAGTCCCGGAACCCCTCAGTCACCGGCGTCACCATCCGATGCCACTTGATCACCTCGGGCTGCGCGTCGACCCGGACGCCGGGCAGCTGCGGGACCGGCCGTTCGACCGCATCAATGAGCAACTCCCCTTCGGCGTCGCCGTCGTACACCCGCGCCCGGGTCGGCGGGCCGTACGAATCGGCCAGATAGTGAGCGCTCGGGTTGTGCTCCGAAGCCGGGTAGAGGATCGGCCGCCCCACCGATCCGGCCACCGATCCAGCCAGCTGCGCGATGTCCGGCAGGGTGCTGACGGAGTCGCGAACATAGATGTCGAGCTGCATCGATACGTCGCCGGAGAGCCGCTGAAAGGTGCACAACACCGCCGCGTCCCAATTCCGATCGTCGTCCGTGAGCATTTCGGCGACATCCACCTCCGCATCCGGCACCGAAAAGGCCGCAGAGAGCGCCGCCCGCACCTGTGCCAGATCGACGTCGCCGACCACCAGCAGGTAGAACGTAGTCATTCGCCGTAGGTCCCGTCGTAGATCGCCTTGGCCTTGACGATGGCATCCGGATTATTCAGGAAGCGTGGGTCGTGCTCGAACTCCCGCACCGCGGCGACATCCCCTTGTCTCTTGCCGATCATCTGGAGGGCGGTGTATTCAGTCCCGTTCAGGACAACCAGGCCCGGTCCGGAGACCGGAAAGACAGTTCCGTTCTCGTGGATGCCGTAGGACCGCCCGTTCACCACGTAGGTGTTGCTGTCCCCGTCGAATTTCGCGTTACCGGCAGCGAGCTGCCGCACGTCTTCGCGGACAGCCGATTCGTTACCCCGCAGGATGATCGTGGTCGGGTTCTTGACCTCGCCGGTGCGAGATCCCGAGACCGTGTGGCGGCTGTTCGGTAACCGGATGTCCCGGCCGCGGGCCGGCCCGGGGAGGTCGTCCGGCGCGCGCCACGGAGGCGGGCCCTTCTCCCCTCCGGCGGACGAGCCCTTCTGCCCGCCGGACGGCTCGGGCGACGAGGAGCCCGAAGGGCCTCCTTCGCGGCGCATGAGCTCGTTGATCCGGTCGCCGAGGCGGCGCATGAAGTCGGCCAGTTTGCGGAGGGTGGCGATCAGGCCGCGCAACCAATTGGCGATCTTCGCGCCCCAGGACGCGCACAGGGTGGCGACCTGTTCGGCCACCAGGGGGGCGGCCGTGCCGAGGGTTCCGAGGAGTTCGGCGGCGTAGACGATCAGGCGGGACACCACGGTCGCCACCGCGTCGCGGACCAGCTCGCGGACCGTGGCTATGACCAGGCCGGCGCTCTCGGTGATCAGCGCCATGCCGTCCGAGGCCACGGCCAGGGTCTCCAGGGAGCGGACCTGTCCGGAAGCGTAGGCCCGGTAGGTGTCGCTCGCGGTGCCCGACCACTCCGAGACGTCCCAGGCCACCGACCGGGCCAGGTCGTCGGCCTCGGACTGGAGGCGGGTGGCGGCGTTGCGCCAGGTCTGGGCGTGGGCGGCGATCTCGGCGGGGTCGCCGGCCAGCCAGTCGAGGGCCTCGGACAGGGGCCTGACGTGTTCGATCAGCCACGCTACGCCGTACTGCAGGAGGGCGCCGACCGGGTCGGACACGACGGCCAGGGCGTCCAGGCCGGCGCTGACACCGCCGATCGTGCCGTCGATCCAGGAGCCGCCGCGGACGCCGGAGACGATCGCGTTGATGTCCTCGGCGATCCACACGCCGGCCCAGGGGGACGGGCCGTCGGGCGAGGCGGCGGCCACGAGGGGGTTACCGGCCGCGGTCACGAAACCCATCTTTCACCGTCGATGGCTGAGGGGGGAACGGCGAGGGCGGTTGTCGCGTTCTGATACGACTTTGTGAGCCAGGAAACATTTTGAACCATTTTGAACTACGCCGTACGCCGCGCGTTTGAAACAGCTGGAGACGCGCGGTTGCCGATGGGGGGCCACGACGCCGCCGCTCCAGCGGAGAACAGCGATTCGTGATGACGTCATCGCCTTTCCGCGGCCGCGCCGGGACTTTGGGGACCCGGCGCGGCCTCTCCATATTCGGCCCGGAGCACGAGGGGCGGGGCGCAGATGCGGCCAACAGCGGCGATTCCGGTGGCGGACCCGATGGACGTCGGCGAGGAGCAGCTGTGGCGGGCCACCGTCCGCGCGCTCTTGCTGATGCCCACGGCGGTGGAGCGCGACCTGCGGTTCGCGTCGGGCCTGACCCTTTCCATGTACGCCGCCCTGCTGGTCCTGGCCGACGCACCGGGCGAGCGGATGCGCATGGCCCATCTGGCCGAGGCGGCGGGCATCGCGCGCAGCCGGCTGAGCCGGGTGGTGGACCGCCTCGAGGAGACCGGCTCGGTGTCGCGCGAGTCGTACGAGGGTGACCTGCGCGTCTCCGAGGTGGTGCTGACCGAACGCGGGCGGCGGCGGGTGACCACCGTCCAGACCCGACTGGCCGGCACCGTCCGTAACCGCCTGCTCGCTCCAGTGGCGGACGCCGAGCTCAACCCGGCCACCTTCGCCGGTCTGATGCTGCGTCTCGCGGAGGCGTCCGAACCAACCCGCTGATACATCCGGCCAAAGTCGGCTACCTGACATCCGGGAAGCTGGATCTATCCGCCTAATATGCAGCCGTGCAGGCGGTGCGGTTCTCCCTCCTCGGCCCGGTCCGGGCCTGGCGCGGTGACGTCGAGCTGGAGCTGGGCGCGGCCCGTCAGCCCCGGCTCATCCTCGCGCTGCTGCTGGTCCGGGCCGCGTCCGGAGCCGGCGCCAGCCTGACCGAGCTGGTCGACCTGCTGTGGCCGGCCGACCCGCCGGCCAGCGCCCCGAACGTCGTGCACCGCCACGTCGGCGCCCTGCGCCGTGTCCTCGAGCCCGGCCTGCCCAACCGCGCGACCGGCTCTTACCTGCTGCGCGACGGCGCCGAGTACCGCATCCGGCTGGCCGGGGGGCTCGACCTGCTGCGGTTCAGGGAGCTGACCGCGAAGGCCCGGGCGGCCGACGACGACGAGGCGGTCGACCTGTTCATGCAGGCGGTGCGGCTGTGGCAGGACCGGTGCGGGGGCGAGCTGCGCACCGGCGGCCCGGTCCACCCGGATTTCCTGGCCGTCGACGCGGAGGGTTTCGCCGCGGTCCGCGACGCCGTCGACGCCGCGTTGCGCTGCGACCGGGGCCGGGCCGTCGAGCCGGCCGTACGCTGGTGCGCCGGCCTGGAGCCGCTCGACGAGGCGATGCAGGCCCGCATGGTGCTGATGCTCGCCGCCACCGGGCGGACGACCGAGGCGCTGGCCTGCTTCACCGAGGTACGCCGGAGGCTGGGCGACGAGCTGGGCATCGAACCCGGATCGGAACTGCGCGAGGCGTACGCCGGGCTGCTCCGCCAGGAGGTGACCACGGCGCCGTCGTCGGGGGCGCCGATCCCGTCGCAGCTGCCGCCCGACCATCCGCATTTCGTCGGCCGCCGCGACTACATCGAGCGGGCCATGCGGCTGCTCGCCGACGACCGTCGCGCCGGGCGGCCGAGCCGGGCCCTGGTGATCGACGGGATGCCCGGCGTCGGCAAGACCACGCTGGCCGTACACCTGGCCCATCATCTCGCCCCCTGCTACCCGGACGGCCGCCTCTACGCCGACCTGCGCGGGTTCGCCGCCGACCAGAACGTGATGTCGCCCGGCGAGGCGCTGCGCGGCTTCCTGTGGTCGCTGGGGGTGGCGCCGGGCGCGATCCCGGCCGAGCTGCACGCACAGGCCGGTCTGCTGCGGACCATCCTGGCCGGTCGCAAGGTGTTGATCCTGCTGGACAACTGCCGGGACTGGGAGCAGATCCGGCACCTGCTGCCGGGCGTGGGCGAGAGCCTGGTCATCACCACCAGCCGGCGCTCGATCGACGGGCTGCTGACCACGACCGGGGCCTACCCGCTGCCGCTGGAGCCGCTGCCCGCGGGCGAGGCGCGCGAGCTGCTGGCGCAGCGGCTGGGCGAGGACCGGACGGCGGCCGAACCGGGCGCCATCGAGCAGATCATCGAGCGGTGCGGCCGGTTGCCGCTGGCCCTGGCCCTGGTCGCCACCCGCACGGCGATCAACCCGGAGCTGACCCTGGGTGACATCGCCGCGGCCCTGGACGGCGGGTCGGGCCCGCTGGACGGCTTCGGTGACACGATCATCGACCTCAACGCGATCTTCTCCTGGTCGTACCGCGCGCTCTCGGACCGGGCCGCCGCCCTGTTCCGGCTGCTGCCGCTGCACCCGGATGTCGAGTTCGGGACGGCCGCCACCGCCGCGCTGGCCGGGGTGGCTCCGCACGCCGCCACCACGCTGCTGGCCGAACTGCGGTCGCATCTGCTGGTCCAGTCGGTCGGCGACCGCTGGCGGATTCACGATCTGCTCCGCGCGTACGCCGCCGAACTGGCCGAGGAACACGACAGCCCGGCCGCGCGCCGGACGGCCCACCACCGCCTCCTCGCGTATTTCCACCACACCGCGTACGCGGGTCATCTCGCCCTGCACCCGCAGGTGCCCGCTCCCCCACCGCAGGACCCGCCGGCCGGGGTGACCCCCGGGGTGTTCGCCGACCAGCACGAGGCGATGAGCTGGTTCCTCGCCGAGCAGCACAACGTGCTGGCCACGGTCGAGGCCGCGCAGACCGCCGGCGCGCCCCAGCCGGCCTGGGAGACGGCCCTCACTCTGCAGACGTTCCTGCAGTACACCGGCCAGATCGACGCGTGGGCGGCGGCGGTCGAGGCCGGGCTGGCGGCGGCCGCCGACGATCCGCTCGGGCAGGCGCTGATGCGGCGCAGCCTGGCCGGGGTCTGCTACTTCCGCTCCGACTTCGGCGCCGGTCTGGCCTATCTGGAGCTGGCGCGGGCCGGTTTCGAACGGCTGGGCCGCCGCGAGGAGCAGGCCCACGTCGAGAACAACATGGCGGAGATCCGCTTCGACCAGGAACGCTACGCCGACGCGATCTGGCACGGGCGGCGGGCGCTGGACCTGTTCCGGCTGGCCGGCCACCGGCGCGGGCAGGGCGGCGCGCTGATGGTGATCGCCAAGGCGACGCTGTCGGCCGGGTCGCCGACCGCGGCGCTGGCCATGTTCGGCGAGGCCGGGCGGCTCTACGAGCAGGCCGACGACCTGCACGGCGTCGGCACCGCGCTGGCGTGGAGCGGTGAGGCGTACGGCCGCCTGCACGACGACGACCGCCGGCTGGCCAGCCTCTACCAGGGCGTGGCGGCGTTCCGGCTGGCCGAGTCGCCGATGAACGCCGCCGAGACACTGACCCTGATCGGCGACACGCTGCTGGCCGACGGTCAGCCCGAGAACGCCCGCCGCACCTGGCGGGAGGCGCTGGGCGACATCGACCGCGCCGACCCCGCCCTCGCCCGCCGCATCCTCCAGCGCCTCAGCGCGGGCTGACCCGAGTTCCCGCGTCGCGTCCTGGTCAGCGCCTCAGCGCGGGCTGACCCTGGCCGCGTTCCCGCGTCGCGTCCTGGTCAACGCCTCAGTGCGGGCTGATCTTTACCGCGCTCTCGTCCCACCAGGCCGACGCGCGGAGCGTCGCCAGCAGCCGTTCCTGCTGCTCGGGTCGCTGCCGGTCGATGAACAGCACGCCGTCGAGGTGGTCGTTCTCGTGCTGGACGCACCGCGACACCAACCCCTCGCCGACGATCTGCACCGGGTCGCCGTGCGAACTGAAGCCCTTGGCGATCACGTTCTTGCGCCGCCGCGTGTCGAGGTAGACGCCGGGGATCGACAGGCACCCCTCGGGCCCGTCCTGTTCCTCGTCGTCCGGGAAGTCGAGCACCGGGTTGACCAGGTGGTGGATCTCGCCGTCGGTGATCTTCGGGCTGATCGCGAAGACCCGCAGGCTGACACCGAGCTGCGGCGCCGACAGCCCCGCACCGCCGGAGTTCTCCAGCGTCTCGGTCAGATCGTCGATGAGGGTACGCAGCTCCGCGTCGAAGTCGGTCACCGGCTCGGCCTTGGCTCGCAACACCTCGTCGCCGACGAGCCGGATGGGAATCACGCTCATGAAGCTCACCCTAAGACCTGTCCGGTTGGAGCCGCCCGGCGTCCTGGGGCACATCGAAGACGCCGGGCGGGCCGTCCACCACCCGTGACTTCGGACAGCCGGGCGGCGGGCGCCGCGCCCACCAGCACGAGGCTGGGCCGTATTGGGACGCGGCATTGACTTACAACGTCGGAAACGACTGATCGTTCAGTGCCGTGAGCCGTTTGTCGGGGGTGGCGAACGCGGTGTCATACCGCCGGCGTGTCAAGCATTCCGGTCACTTCCCGACCGATGGCCGTTGAGAGAGGTCAGGGCCGCGTGGACGTGCCCCCGGGCGTCGGACAGGGCCTGGCGGGCACGTTCCGCCGTGGTCCCCGCGATCAGAGTCACCACGGCCACCTTGGCGTCGCCGGCGGCGTCGGTCAGGGCCTGGCGGCAGGAGGGCTCGTCGGCGCCGGTGGCCTCGGCCAGGATGCGGAGCTGGCGGTCGCGCAGCTTGGCGTTGGCGGCCAGCATGTCGGTCATCAGGTTGGAGTACGTGCGGCCGAGGCGGACCATCGTCGCCGTGGAGAAGGCGTTGAGGATGAGCTTCTGGGCGGTGCCGGCCTTCATTCTGGTCGAGCCGGTCAGGACCTCGGGGCCGGTGTCGGGGGCGACGTGCACGTCGGCCAGGGGGGCCAGGGGGGACGCCGGGTTGGCCGAGATGAGCACCGTGGCGGCGCCGGCCGTGCGGGCCGCGATCAGGGCGCCTCGGACGTAGGGCGTACGCCCGCTGGCCGTGACCCCGACGACCAGGTCGCCGGCGACCACGGCCGAGATCACCGCCGCGCCCGCGCTCTCGTCGTCCTCGGCCGCCTCGGACGGGCGGGTCAGGGCGGGCACACCACCGGCGATGTGCGCGACGACCCGGTCGGGGGTGACGCCGAAGGTGGGGATGAGCTCGGCCGCGTCCAGCACCGCGATCCGTCCGGACGTCCCGGCGCCGACGTAGTGGACGCGGTGCTCGGTCGAGAGCGCGCCCACGGCCAGGTCCACGGCGATCGCCAGCTGCGGCAGGACCGCGGCGACGGCCAGCGGCACGGTCCGGTCCTCGGCGTTGATCAGCGCCAGGAGCTCGGCCGTGGGCATCCGGTCGAGGTCCATGCTGTGGGCGTTGCGCAGCTCGGTCCGGGACAGGGAAACAGAAGTCATGGGCGCCTCACGTGCCGGCCACGGACCGCGGCGTACGTGACGTCCAGCGCCGCCCGGGTCTCCCGGAAGGTGCGCTGTGCGACGCCGACGAAGACGCAGTCGATGACGGTGAGTTGCGCGAGCCGGCTGGCCATCGCGCCGGAGCGGAACGTCGTCTCCCGGGCCGCCGTGGTCAGGACCAGGTCCGCGACGCGGGTGATCGGCGACTTCGGGAAGTTGGTGAGGGCGACAGTGCGGGCGCCGTGCCGACCGGCGAGCGTGAACGCCTCGATCGTGTCGACGGTGGTGCCGGTGTGCGAGATGCCGAACGCGACGTCCCGGTCGTCGAGCAGGGCGGCGCTGGTCAGGGCCATATGCATGTCGCTCCAGGCGTACGCGATCCGCCCGATCCGATGCAGTTTCTGCTGGAAGTCGGCGGCCACGAAGGCGCTCGCGCCGACCCCGTAGATGTCGACCCGCCGCGCGCCGGCGACCACGTCGACGACCTGTTCGAGCACGGCGATGTCGATCTGGGTGGCGGTCTCCTCGACGGCCCGGGCGTCGGCGAAGGCGATCTTCTTGACCACCTGCCCGAGGTCGTCGGTCTCGCTGATGTCGCCGCCGATCGGCTCGGTCGCGTCGGCCCGGTCGGCTCGCCCGGCCTCGGCGGCCAGCGTGAGCCGCAACTCGGGGTAACCGCTGAAGCCCATGGCCCGGCAGAACCGGATCACCGTGGTCTCCGACGAGCGGGCCCGCGCAGCGAGGTCGCTGATGGTGAGCCGGGCCGCGGTGGCCGCCTCATCGATGATCACCTGCGCGACCCGCCGCTCGGCCGGCGACAGGGACGGCAGGAGCCCGCGCGCCCGCACCGCGGTGGGTGAGCGGTCGGTCATGTGCGGTGACGCCCTTCGGTCGGTAGGTTCTGAAGTCTATGGACCTCGTGCTGGGTGTCGACGTGGGCGCCACCTCCACCCGCAGCGTGCTGGCGACGACCGACGGGCAGGTGATCGCGCGGGGCCGCGCCGGTGGCGCGAACATCAACAGCAGCGGCGCGAGCCTGGTCGAGACGCTTCAGGCCGTTCTGGAGCCGGCCGCGGGAAAACCGGTCCGGCTGGGCGTTCTCGGCGCGGCCGGCGCGGGTGGCGCCGGGCGACGAGTTTTTGGTACGGGCGCAGTGGAAGCGTGGCGCACGATGGGCCTTCCGGGCGTACCGGTGACGGTCACCGACCTGGAGGTCGCGTTCGCGGCGGGCACCTGGGAGCAGCACGGCACCCTGCTGCTGGCCGGCACCGGCGCGCTGGCCGCCCGCTTCGACGACGGTGTGCTGGTCCAGCGCTGCGACGGCTACGGCTGGCTGCTCGGCGACGAGGGGTCCGCCGTCTGGATCGCCCTGCGGGCCCTGCGCGCCGCCCTGGCCGCCCTGGACGGCCGCGGCCCCGCGACGTCGCTGGTCGAGGCGGCCGGCGTGACCTTCGGCATTCCCCGGGTCAGCGGCACCGAGGACCACGCGCAGGCGATCGTGGCCGACGCCTTCCGCCGCCCGCCGGCCGAGCTGGGCCGGTTGGCGCCGTCGGTGAGCGCCGCGGCCCTCGACGGTGACGCCGTGGCCGTGCAGATCTGTGCCGACGCCGCGTCCAGCCTCCTGCACACCTTCGACTCGGTCGGTCCGGCCGCGCAGGCCGGCTCGGTCGAAGCAGCCGCGCGACCCAGCTCGGCCGGACCAGTCACGCAACCCGGACCAGCCGTGCGGGGCGGCTCGGCCGGACCAACCATGCAGGGCGGCATCGTGCTGGCCGGGTCGGTTCTGCTCGCTCCGGGTCCGGTCGCCGAGGCTGTCCGTCAGGGGCTGCGCCGGCGCACACCGGTCGAGCCGTCGGAGGCCCGTGACGGGGCGGCCGGAGCGGCGGCGATGGCGATCGCACGTCTCACCGGCGCGCTTGTCCCCGAGGCGATCCACGCCCGCCTGACCCGCCAAGATCAGCTCTGAGCCTCGCGCGCGCCGCCCCCTCCCCCACCCCGGCTCTGGGTGGGTCGGAAAGTAGCGGTGGGGTACGACGTTTTTCGGCGAGTGTCCACAGCCCTGGTCCGCGGTCACGAGCCCAGCCGCGAATAGAGCAGATAGCGCCGCCGCCGGGCGTCGAAGGCCCGCAACTCCGGTCCCCACGCGCCGACCACCTCATCCGGCGACGCGCCGGCGTCGATCATCGTGCGCAGCCGGGCCGACCCGGTGAGCAGGTCGATCCAGAAGGGACGGGCGCCTCCATCGTTACGCCACGCGAACGCCGGGAAACGACGGGCGGCCACCAGCATCGTCACGGCCGTACGTATCGGGTCGAAGACGCTCTGGTCGGTGACCTTCACCTCGATGCCCGCGCAGATCTGGCCGGCGAACTTGTTGAAGGTGGGCGTGAAGTAGGCCTCGCGGAACTCGACGCCGGGCAGGCCGTAGGAGGAAGCGAGGTCGCACCAGTGGTAGTCGAAGCCGGGGCCGCCGATCAGCTCGAACGGCCGGGTCGTCCCGCGCCCCTCGGAGAGGGTCGCCACGCCCTCGAACATCCCGGTGCCGGGGTAGACGATCGCGGTGTCGGGGGTCGGCATGTTGGGGCTGGGCAGCACCCAGGGCAGGTCGGTGTCGCCGGCCCGGAGCCGGCCGGTCCAGCCGAGGCAGCCGATCACGTCGAGGCGGACCGGGCGCCCGGCCTCGGCCGGCAGCAGCTCGCCGTTGTAGTAGCGGGCCAGTTCGCCGACGGTCATGCCGTGCTGCTGGACGATCTCCTTGCGCCCGACACCGCTGGTGTAGGCGGGGGTCATCATCGGCCCGTACGCGCGGCCGCCGATCGGGTTGGGCCGGTCGAGGACCACGTAGCGCAGGCCGAGACGGGCGGCCGCGCACATCGAGTCGTAGAGGGTCCAGATGTAGGTGTAGAAGCGGGCGCCGACGTCCTGGATGTCGAAGACGACGGTGCGGACCCCGGCGGCGGTGAACATCTCGGCCCACCGGGCCTGGGTGGCGCCGTACGCGTCGTAGACGGTCAGGCCGGTGCGGGCATCGGTGCCCGTACCCTCGCTGCCGCCCGCCTGGGCCGAACCGCGGAAGCCGTGCTCCGGGCCGAACACGCCCCCGATCAGCACGCCGTCGGCGTGCATGCGGTCGACGAGATGCCGGTATCCGCGGTCGACCCCGGTGGGGTTGGAGATCACGCCGATGCGTTCGCCGCGTACGGCGTCCCACCCGGATGCGGCGAGGCGGTCCATGCCGGTGCGCACCGGGATCCGTGGGATGAGCCCGGGCTTGGCGTGGCCGCCAGGAACAGCGGCCGCGGCCGGCGAGGCACCCGCCGCCACTCCACCGGCCACCCCCGCGCCGGCGGCTGCGAGAAGGCGACGCCGGCCGATGTGGACACTCCACCGCATGGCCGCGACCGTACCCCGGAGCGTCGTTTTCTGGCAATAACCTTCGCCCCACTTGAAGAATCCGAAGGAAAGCACCATTCTATCGACGCATGGAAGGGTGTGGATGATGAGGCGTGCAACCCTGACCGTCTGCCTGATCGCCGCCATGGTTAGCGCGGCGTCCCCCGCTTCGGCGGCCGAGCCCACCGGTCCGCCGTCGGTCACGCCCGCCGACATCGACTTCCGCAACGACGTGCTGCGAACCGGCCGGCCCGGTCAGGTCGGCCTGGTCGCCGATCGGGTGGCGGCGCTGCCGGAGATCGCCCGGTCCTACCTCACGCCCACGCTCGACCATCCGACCTGGCCCGCGTACGCCGGCGCGTCGGTGCTGGCCGCGCACAACGGCGTGGTGGTGTCCCGGTTCGCGGTCGGCGACGCGGTCCGCTACTCGGCGGTCGGCCCGGCCCCGGCCCGGGACGGCGTGGAGCTGCCGCCGGAACAACGCATACCCGCGCGTACCGACACGATCTGGGATCTTGCCTCGATCTCCAAACTCTTCACCACCGTGACGCTGCTGCAGCAGGTCGAGGCCGGTCGCGTGGACCTCGCCGCGCCCGTGGCGACCTACGTGCCCGAGTTCGGCAAGCCGGCGATCACCGTCAAGCATCTGCTCACCCACACCTCCGGACTGCCGGCGTTCCTGCCGTTCTACAGCTCGTACCCCACCCCGGAGACCCGCCTGCGGGCCGCGATCACCACCCCGGTGACCGCCGGATCCACCCCGGGCGGGCAGTACGTCTACTCCGACATCGGCCTGATCGTGCTGGGCGTGCTGGTCGAGCGGATCACCGGCACAGGCCTGGCCCAGGCCGTGAACGACGCGGTGATCGGGCCGCTCGGGCTGACGGACACCGGCTACAACCCGGACGCCGGCAAGAAGCCGCGGATCGCCGCCACCGAGTACGAGCCGTACGTCGGCCGGGGCATGGTCTGGGGCGAGGTGCACGACGAGAACGCCTGGAGCCTGGGCGGGGTCGCCGGGCACGCGGGCCTGTTCTCCACCGTGGACGACATGGCGATCTTCTGTCAGATGCTGCTCAACGGCGGCACCTACGCCGGCCGGCGGATCCTGGCCGAGAGCACCGTGCGGGCGGCGCTGGTCAACTACAACGCCGGCCTCGAGCAGGCGTACCCGGAAAGCGACCGCGGGCTGGGCTTCGAGCTCGACAAGCACTGGTACATGGGCGGCCTTTCGAGTCCGGTGACGTTCGGGCACACCGGGTTCACCGGCACGACGATCACGATCGACCCGCTCGCCCACTCGTTCCTCATCGTGTTCAGCAACCGGGTGCACCCGGACCGGAACTGGGGCAGCAACAACGTGGCCCGGCGGGCGCTGGCCGGCGCGTTCGCCGACGCGCACCCGGTCCGCCCGCCGTCCGGTGGCCGCGCCTGGCGGGCCCTCAACGGTGACCAGACCACGACCACGCTGACCGCTTCCCTCCGCGAGAAAAGCAGAAGCGGAGCCGTGCTCAGCGCCCAGCTCTGGTATGACACCGAGCCCCGCAACGACGTCGTCCGCGTCGAGACGTCGGCCGACGGGGTCACCTGGACTCTGCTGCCGCTGCACCTGAGGGCGCCCGGCGCCGGCAACTTCGACAGCACCGGCACGCTCACCGGCTTCGGCGGCCGGGTCTGGTGGCAGACCATCGCCACCCTGCCGGCCGGCGTCCAGCACGTGCGATTCAGCTACACCACCGATGTCAACTCGCAGGGCCGCGGCGTCTACGTCGACCGTGTGCTCGTCGACGACCACGGCGCGACGCTGTTCCGGGGCGACGGCTTCCGCGCCGACGGATGGGCCCTCACGAATTCCTAGGAGCGACGATATGTCAGGGACGATGAGCCGTCGCGGGCTGCTCGCCGGCGGCGCGGCCGCCGGGGTGGCCGGGGCGCTGGGCGGCTGCGCGATGGGCGGTGGCGACGACGGCGGCAGCGCCACGGCCGAGACCAGCGCGCGGAACCCACTCGGGGTCAAGGCCGACGCACCGCTCGAGGTGGTCATCTTCAACGGCGGCTTCGGCGAGGAGTACGCCAAGGCGCACGAGGCGATGTACAAACAGCGCTACCCCGACGCCCCGATCAAGCACTCGGCCACCCAGCAGATCTCGCAGACGTTGCAGCCGCGGTTCGTCAACGGCGACCCGCCCGACGTCGTCAACAACTCCGGCGGCAATCAGATCGACTTCAACGGCCTGGTCTCGCAGGGCGCCCTGGCCGACCTCGGTGACCTGCTGGAGGCGCCGAGCCTGGACGACCCGGCCAAGAAGGTCAAGGACACGCTGCGGCCCGGGATCGTCGAGCTGGGCTCGTACGACGGAAAGTTCCTGTCCTTGAACTACGCGTACTCGGCCTACGCGATCTGGCAGTCGGACAAGCTGTTCGAGGCCCGCGGCTGGGAGTACCCGAAGACCTGGGACCAGATGATCGCCCTGTGCCGCACGATCAAGGCGGCCGGCATCGCGCCGTGGACCTACACCGGCGTGCACGCGCGCTACATGAGCTGGCCGATCCTGTCCGCCGCGGCCAAGATGGGCGGCGTCGACGTGCTCAAGGCGATCGACAACCTGGAACCGAACGCGTGGAAGCACGACGCGGTCAAAGCCGCCGCGGACGCGTACTCGCAGCTCGCCATCGACGGCTTCCTGCAGGCCGGCGCCGAGGGCATGGACCACATCCAGGCCCAGACCGAGTGGTGCAACGGCAAGGCCGCCTTCATCTCGTGCGGTTCGTGGCTGGAGAACGAGCAAAAGAAGGTCACGCCGCCCGGCTTCCGGATGTCCGCCCACCCCACGCCCCGCCTCACCTCGGCCGACAAACTGCCGTTCGAGGCGTTCCGGGGTACGGGCAGCGAGCCGTTCGTCGTACCGGCCAAGGCCAAGAACCAGCGCGGCGGCCTGGAATACCTGCGGGTCATGCTGTCGAAGAAGGGCGCCGCGGACTTCACCGGCAAGGTCAGCAGCCTGACCGTGGTGACCGGGTCGAACGACGGCATCGCCCTCGGCCCGGGCCTCACCTCGGTCACCAAGATGATCGACACGGCCGGCCCGGCCAACACGTTCAACTGGCTCTACAACTCGTTCTACCGCAAGCTCGAACGGGAACTGGTCAACGCCGCCTGCGCCGACCTGTTCGCCAAGCGGATCACCGCCGCCGAATGGGTCGGCCGGTGCCAGCAGGCGGCCGACTCGATCGCGAAGGACTCGTCGATCAAGAAGTACAAGCGGGCCTGACGTTGCGTGGCCGCCGGCTGTTCATAGCCACGTTCCTCGTCCCGCCGCTGCTGCTCTACGGCGTCTTCGTGGTGTCGCCGTACGCGCAGGCGTTCCAGATCTCGGCCACGAACTGGCGCGGCCTGTCCCCCGACTTCGAGTTCGTCGGCCTGGCCAACTTCCGACGCCTGGCCGTCGACGACGTGTTCTGGAACGCGTTGGGGCACAACGCGATCCTGCTCGTACTGCTGCCCGTGGCGACGATCCTGCTCGGCCTGTTCCTCGCCTCGATGATCAGCGTGGGCGGGCGGGCCGACCGGGCCGGCGTGCACGGCGTACGCGGAGCCGGGTTCTATCGCGTCGTCTACTTCTTCCCGCAGGTGCTGTCGGTGGCCATCGTCGGCGTGCTCTGGAAGGAGATGTTCGCCCCGAACAGCGGCCTGATCAACGGCCTGCTCCGCGCGGCCCGGCTCGGCGGCCTGGCCCAGCCGTGGCTGGGCGATCCGCGGTTCTCGTTCTGGTCCCTGGCCGTCGTGCTGCTGTGGAGCAACGTCGGTTTCTACGTGGTGTTGTTCAGCGCGGCCATGCAGTCGATACCACGGGACATCTACGAGGCGGCGCTGCTCGACGGGGCCGGGCGGGCGGCCACCCTGTTCCGGGTCACGGTTCCGCTGGTCTGGGACAGCATCCAGGTGGCCTGGGTCTACCTGGCCATCCTGGCCATCGACGCGTTCGCGGTGGCACAGATCGTGACGAATGGCGGTCCCGGCTATTCGTCCGACGTGGTCGGATTGCGGCTCTACAAGACAGCGTTCAACGAGTCGCAATTCGGCTACGCCTCGGCCATGGGCGTGGCGATGTTCTTCCTCACGTTGTCGGTCGCCGCGGTGTTCCTGCGCGTCACCCGCCGCGAACGGGTGGAACTGTGACGGAGGCGGTGCCGGCGCCCGCGCGTACCCGAAATCTCTCGCTCTTCTCACACGCGTTCCTGATCGGCTGGGCCCTGCTCACCACCCTGCCCCTGCTGTGGGCCGTGGTCAGTTCGCTGAAGAGCGACAACGAGATCCTGACCGACCCGTGGGGCCTGCCGTCGCGGCCGCGCTGGAACAATTTCGCCCGGGCGTGGAACGACGCGCACATCGGCCAATACTTCCTGAACAGCGCCATCGTCGTGACCGGCGCCCTGATCCTGACCATGCTGCTCGGCGCGATGGCCGCCTACGTGCTGGCCCGCTACCGTTTCCGCGGCTCCCGCGTGGTCTATTACGCCTTCATCGGCGGCATGATGTTCCCGGTCTTCCTGGCCCTGGTGCCGCTGTTCTTCGTGGTCCGCAACCTCGGCATCCTGGGCACGCTGCCCGGCCTGATCCTGGTCTACGCGGCCTATTCCCTGCCGTTCACGGTCTTCTTCCTGACCGCGTTCTTCCGCACGCTGCCGACCACCGTCGCCGAGGCCGCCATGGTCGACGGCTGCGGCCACTTCCGCCTGTTCTTCCAGGTCATGCTCCCGATGGCCCGCCCCGGTCTGGTCAGCGTGGCCATCTTCGACTTCCTGTTCCAGTGGAACCAGTACGTGCTGCCGATCGTCCTCATGCAGGGCGAGGGCGCGGAGAAGCGCTGGGTGCTGGCGCAGGGGCTGACGGCGCTGGCCGTCGACGAGGGCTATCAAGGCGATTACGGGGCGCTGTTCGCCGGGATGACGATCGCGATGTTGCCGGTGCTGATCGGGTACGTGATCTTCCACCGGCAGGTGCAGAGTGGACTCGCGGCCGGCCAGATGCGGTAGTTTCGGGGCGCGCCGGATTTCAGTGCGGCGCGCACCCGGTTCGCGGGCCGGGTCAGGCCGGCTTTTCGATCTCGGCGCGGAGGGCGGAGAGCTTGCCGGCCAGGGCCTCGGGGTTGCCGGGGCTGTCGACCAGCACGCCGTCCGAGTCGGGGTCGGACCAGACGCAGACCGCGGCGGGGCGGCCGTTCCACTTGCCGTCGCCGCACTGGGCCGAGCCGCCGATCGGGCCCGGCTCGACGGCGATCAGGGCGCCGGTGTCGAAGCGGTTGCCGACCTCGGCGCCGAACAGGGCCGCCCGCTCCTCCTGCGCCACCGTCGCGCCGGAGAGCGCCCACACGTACATGATGTTGCGGTCGTCGAGCCCGAACACACCCTCGGCGCGCGCCGTGGACGGGAACAGGTCGGGCGTCGCCGACGGCTTGTTCTTGGCGGTGGTCTTGAGCTTCTCGGTCCCGCCCAGGGTGGCCGGCGTGGCGACCTTCATCGTGGACGCGGCCGTCCCCGGACCCGGGTTGCTGGCCGCGGTGCCGCCGCTGCCCGTGGGTGCCGTCGAGGCGGGGGCCGTCGTCGGCACACCGGTGGGTGCCGCCGCCGAGCTGCTGCCGCCGCCACCGATCAGTCCCGCCGCGTACGCGCCACCGGCCAGAGCCACGGCCACGATCAGCAGGATGACGAGAATCCACAGGAACACGCGACCCCCACCCGAGCGCCGCGGCGGCTCGGCCGGATCCGGCCTGGACAGTGGCCTGGGCCCCAGTCCGAACGAGTCCGACATGAAGTCCCCCTCTTCCTAGCTGTATCTCTCAGTGATCACGCAGGCGAGCGGTGGCTGGTTCAGTACTCACCGGTAAGTAGGCTTATCCAAGCGCATCCGGACCGATTTTGCACCATCGCCATTTGTCGGCTTGTCGATGCGTCGAAAATCGTTTCAGCGCCACTACACCCGAACGTCTAAGCAGCTCAGCACGCATATATGCCGTCCCGCAAGGTATCCACGACCCCCTTGCCCCGGTGACCCAAAGCAACGCGCACAAACGCACAGGGTCGCCAAAGTGACATGGCTAACTGTCACGCCCGACGTGATCTGCACAACCAGTTCCAGATAACCCTGCGTAACCAGTCACGTTGTTACGAGCAATTCACAACCTTGAAAACAAGACCCTTCCCACGCCCCGCAACGTCAAACCCACCCCCCGTAGGCAAAACCACCCAACGCACCCACCCCGTCACTCCCACCCACCGCCCTTCCCCCAGTGGTAGCCCCGCGCGCCACCCGCACCCCAAAACACCGCCCGGTCCTACCTCTGCGCCCACGCACGCACCGGGACCGGCGGCAGCGGCCGCGACGACGCGCCCGGCCGCCTGGCAACCCGCCCGACCACCCAGATGCCCGGCAGTCCGCCACCCGACAGCCGGCCAAGCCCGCCGTCAGCGGGCCTGGGCGCGCGGCCGGCACGCTGATGTGAAGGAAGCGCGCCGGGAACGGGGCGATTCTCAGGCAGGTCGGGTTCGCCGCGGGAGCAGGACGATTGTCAGGCGGGCCGGGTGCGCCACAGGAGCAGGACGAAGTAGGGCGCCCCGATCAGGGCGGTCACCAGCCCGGCGGCCAGCTGCGTCGGCGCCAGCACGGTCCGTCCCAGCGTGTCCGCCACCGACACCAGGACCGCCCCCAGCACCACCGCCACCGGCACCGACCGCGCATGCCGCGACCCGACCAGCGCCCGCGCGGCATGCGGCGCCACCAGCCCGACGAACCCCAGCGCCCCGACCGCGCCGGCCGCGCCGGCCGTGAGGACCGCCGCCAGTGACAGGAACCCGAGCCGGGCCCGGTTCAGCGGCACGCCGAGGATCCGCGGCACGTCCTCGTCGAGCGCCACCAGGTCCAGCGTCCGCGAACCGGCCAGTGTCAACGGCAGCGCCACGGCCAGGACGAGCAGGACGGGGACGTTCGAGGCGAGGGTCCGGCCGTACGTGGATCCGGAAAGCCAGGTCAGCGCCAGGTTGGTGTTCCAGGGCGAAGCCACCAGCACGGTCAGCGTGGTGATCGCGGTGGCGCCGGCGCTGACTCCGATGCCGACCAGCACGATCCGGTCGGAGGCCGGCCCGCGCCCGGCGGCCAGCCGGTAGACCAGGGCGAACGTGCCGAGTGCGGCGAGCGTGGCCACGCCCATGACCGGCCACACACCGACTCCGGGCAGCAGCAGCACCATGGCGACGGCACCGACCGATGCGCCGGGGGTGATGCCGAGCAGGCCGGGCTCGGCCAGCGGGTTGCGGCACACGGCCTGCACGATGGACCCGGCCAGGGCGAGCGCGGCGCCGCCGAGCAATGCCGCCAGGACGCGCGGCCACCGCTGGTCGAGCACGAACGTCACGGCGCGGCCGGATGTCCCGGACAGCCAGTTGGCGACGTCGCCGAGCAGCACCAGCCGGTCGCCGAGCAGCAGCGCGGCCACGAACGCGGCCACCACCAGGACTCCCAGGACGGCACCGGCGAACGCGACCTGTCCCCGCGTACGCACAGTGCCGTGCGCCTGAGCCGGAGTGCCACCGTCGCGCAACCGCCGCGCCAGCCAGACCAGCAGCACCGCACCGGCCAGCGTGGTCAGGACGCCGGTGGGCACCGAGATGGCCCGTTCGGGCGGGAGGATGAGCCGCAGGATGACGTCGGCCGCGACCACGATGACGGCGCCGACGAGGGCGGCGAACGGTACGAGGGCCAGGTGCCGTCCCAGTCCGGGGATTCGTCCGGCGATCAGCCGCGCGATCACCGGCCCGCTGAGCCCGACGAAGCCGATCGGCCCGGCCACTGTCACAGCGGTCGCCGCCAGCAGCACGGCCAGGACGACGGCGATCACCCGGGTACGCCGGACGTCGACGCCCAGCACCCGGGCCGAGTCGTCGCCGAGCCCGAGCACGTCGAGCCGAGGGGTCAGCAGCAGCACGGCCAGCACCGCCGCCACGATCAGCGGCGCGCCCAGGGTGACCTGCCGGGTTCCGGACTGGACGGTGGTGCCGCTGCCCCAGCCGAACAGGCCGGGCGTGTTGGCCTGGAAGAGCATGAGCAGCACGTAGGTGAGCGACTGCAACGCCAGCGCGACGGCCGAGCCGGCCAGCACCAGGCGGGTCGGCCCGGCCGCGCCGCCGCGGGCGACGGCCAGCACGAGTCCGGCGGCGAGCAGCCCGCCGGCCAAGGCGACCAGGCCGCTGACGAAGAACGGCAGCGAGATCCCGAAGGCGGCCACCGCGACGACGGCGGCCCAGGCCCCGGCGTTGACGGCGAGGGTGTCGGGCGCGGCGAGCGGGTTGCGGGCCACCGACTGCAGGACGGCGCCGGCCACGCCGACTCCGACGCCGACCAGGACGGCGGCGGCCAGGCGGGGCAGCCGGCTTTCGATCAGCACGGCGGCGGCCTGGTCGGCCGGGCCGCCGGGCAGTATGGCGTGCAGCAGCCGGCCCAGCCCGAGGCTGGCGGTGCCCTGGGTGAGGTGCACCGCGGCCAGGGCCAGCAGCAGCACGACGGCGCCGATGAAAACCCCGATCATGGGGTACGCCCGGAGTCCACCGCCCCGCGCCGGCCGCTGGTCCGGCGGCGCCTCGATCGTGCCGGTCACGGGTCTACTCGGTGAGCGCGGCGACGAGCGCGTCGACGTAGGCACCGGCCGAGGCGGGGCCGCCGAACATCCAGATGCCGTCGGGGATGCGCTTCACCTTCTGCGTCTTGACGAACTCCAGCCCGGTCCAGATCTTGTTGGACCGCAGGGCCTTGACGTACGCCTCGCCGTCGTCGGCCTTGTTGGCCACGTACACGAAGGTGTTGTCCTTGTTCGTGATCTTGGTCAGGCCTTCGACGTCGGTCTGGGCCAGGCCGTAGTCCTTGTCGCCGCCGGCGGTCCACTGGTTGTTCAGTCCGAGCCGGGCGCCGATGCCGCCGAAGAACGAATTCGGCGTGTACATCCGCAGCGACACGTTGCCGGCGTCGACCCAGCCGTCCGACATGGTGAACGGCGCGCCCGTCCGGCCGGCCTTGGCCAGGGCGTCCTTGCCCGCGGCGACCTTGGCGTCGAAGTCGCTGATCAGCGTGGCCGCCCGCGCCTCGGTGCCGGTGGCCCGGGCCAGGGTGGTGACGGTCTTCTTCATGTAGCCGATCGGGTCCTGGCCGTCCGAGCCGCGCAGCGCGATCACCGGCGCCTGCTTCGCGATCTGGGCCAGCACGTTCGCGGGCACGTCGGTGGTGCTGACGACCAGGTCGGGCTGGAGCGCGACGATGGCGTCGAGGCTGGGTTCGCCGCGCAGGCCGACGTCGGGTGTCTTGGGGTCGATCGGCATGACCGTGTCGTAGGCGTTGTAGCCCTTGACGTCGGCCTGGCCGGCCGGTTTGACGCCCAGCGCGATCAGGTTCTCGGTCAGGCCCCATTCGAGGGAGACCACGGTGGCGGCGGGCTTGTCGAGGTGTACGGGGCCACGCTCGTCGGTGAGATCCACCGGACCGGAGGACGTCGCGGCGGACGGGACGGACGCGTCGGTCGGATCCTCGGTGGTGCCGCAGGCGGCGGCGAGGATCATCGCGGTGAGCGCGGCCGCCGTCGCGGCGAAGGCTCGGCGGGTACGGACCATCGGGGGTTTCCCTTCGGGGTTCAGGTGGTTACCGGCCGCTGGGTGTGGCGACCTATCGGCTGGGTGCGTACGCGCCCGTCGTCGTCGACGTGCACCTCGATGCGCAGGCCGTAGACCTCGGTGAGGAGGGCGGCGGTGAGTACGTCGGCCGGGCGCCCGGCGGCGCGGACCCGGCCGTCGTGGAGCAGGACGACCTGGTCGGCGACCGCGGCGGCCTGGTCGAGGTCGTGCAGCACCACGCCGATCGCCACCCCGTGGTCGTCGGCCAGTTCGCGGACGGTGTCCAGGATCTCGACCTGGTAGCGCAGGTCGAGGAAGGTGGTGGGCTCGTCGAGCAGCACGACACCGGTGTCCTGGGCCAGGCAGGTGGCCAGCCAGACGCGTTGCAGTTCGCCGCCGGACAGTTCGTCGACGGCCCGCTCGGCCATCGGGTGCACGCCGGTCAGCCGCATCGCCCGGTCGACGACCTGGTGGCCGTCGGGGTCGCCGGAGCCGAAGCGGCCGCGGTGGGGGTGCCGCCCGTACCCGACGACGTCGCGGACCCGCACCCCGCCGGGGGTCGGCCGGGACTGGGTGAGCAGGGTGACCCGCCGGGCGAAGTCCTTGGGGCGCAACGCGAGCGCGTCGGTGTCGGGGAGCCGGACGCTGCCGGACCGCGGCTGGTGCAGGCGGGCCAGCGCGCGCAGCAGGGTCGACTTGCCGGAGCCGTTGGGGCCGACGAGCGCCACGACCTGACCGGCGCTCAGCTCGATGCCGGCACCGTGCACGACGGTGCGGCCGTCATAGGCGAGCGTGAGGTCGCTGCCGGTGAGCGCGTTGCCCTTCATAAGGGCAGCCTAACCTAAGAGTCGATGAACCCCATGATCGGTTCCGGCGGGGGTCTGAGGCCACGATGCGTGGGTACGGCGAACCGTTCGCACCGTGGCCCCCGGACGGTCAGCGCACCGAGCGGAGCGCCGTCCGCAGCGCCACCTCGTCCAGCCCGAAGCCGAGCGTGACCGTGCGCCGGGTCGAGACCGCCGCGTACGCGCGCAGCACCGCGCCCGTCCGGTTCCACTCACCGGCCGCCACCGACCAGCCTCCGAGGTTCGTCTCGAAGTCGTCGGCGGCGGTCGTCGTGCCGCCCACGATCACCTTGGTGTCGTCGACGAAGGCCCCACGGCCGCCGGCGCCGCCGTCGCTCACGTAGGTCACCGACAGCTCGACCCGCTTCCCGGCGTACGCGGAAAGGTCGGCGCTGACGGTCCGCCATCCGTTGCTGCTCCCGGTCACCGAGTGCCAGGCGCCGCTGCTGCCGGTGGCGGTGCAGGTCGGCCCGTCCGGCGTCAGGTAGTGCGTGAGGAACGGGTGGACGCCGGTCAGGACGGCGCACTCCTCGGGCACGGTGGTGCCGGAGCCGGTGAACGGCAGCGTCGTCCAGTCGTCGCCGCCGGCGGTGCGGGCCTCGATCACCAGCGCGTCGTAGCCGGGCTCGATGTCGTAGGACACCGCCATGCTGAGCCGCGGGTCCTGCGCGGCGGTGGCGGCACTCAGGTCGACGGTCCGGGTCATCCGGGCGTACGCGTTGTCGCGATGCGCGAGGGCCGCCTGACCCGCCCCGGCGAACGGCGCGAACGGGCCGCGGACCCCTTGATAGACACCCGCCGGGCGGGCGCCGGTGCGGTCCCCGGCCGTGGTGGCGAACATGGTGACCGGGCCGGCCGGGTCGCGGAAGGTGACCGAGGCGCCGTCGAGCACCCCGCCGCCGGTGAACCCGGTCGCCCCGGCCGTGGTGACCGGACTGTCCACGCCGAGCCAGTACTGCGCGAAATCGTCGGCGTTGACCCCGGTGCTGGACACCGGCTCGTGGGCCGCGGCCGCCGGACCCGCCTTGACCAGCTTGCCGCCCTCGTTGAGATAGTCGCGGACGGCCAGCGTGGTGGCCGGGGCGGCGGCCTGACCGGCGACCTCCCAGACGACCGCGTCGAAGTGACTCAGCACGCCGAGGTCGTCGGGCGAGCCCTGAACGGCCACGTCCCACACGGTGGCCTTACCGCCGAGCGCGTCGACGTAGTGCCGGGCCCGGGTCGCGGGCGCGCCCTCGTCGGCCAGCACCAGCACGTCGCCCGTGCGCGGGGCGGCCACCCGGTAGGTGAAGTGCCCGCTGCCGGCTCCGCCACCGGTGAACCACACCTCGACCGCGGCGCCCGGCCGGGCGCCGGTGATCTGGCCGCGGTAGTCGTCGTACCAGAGGTTGTCGGTCCCGCCGTAGACCTGGCCGCCGGCCCACGGCCGCACGGGCGCGGTGCGCTCCTTGCCGCCGTCGATCCGCCAGTGCAGCTTCTTCGCGGTGAGGCTCTTGCGGGCGGTCACCGCGACGGTCTGCGGTCCGGTGCCCGCGTACGAGGTCGTGAACGGGTGCGCGGTGAGCGGGGCGGTGGCGATGCCGACCGAGGACGCCGGGTTCGCCGGGTCGGCCGCCGAGTCCGCCACCGACATCAGGAACGGCAGGTTCTTGGCGAACTCGGCCTGGATCAGCTTCTCGCTGTCCGGGAAGTGGAAGACGCTCGGGCAGTCGGCGACGGTCCACTCGTCGGCCGGATCCGACTGGGCCGCCGTCTGGCAGGTGCTGAGTTCGGTGGCGATCATGGGTACGCCGTTATTGTTGACCGAGTTGCCGAGCGAGTCGCCGTTCGACGTGTAGATGTCGGAGAGGACCTGCGGCCGGAAGCCCGGCACGGCCGAGGTGGCGGGCGTGCCGACCAGGCTGCGGTAGACGCCGTCGTCCGGTGACGGTGTGGCGGTCTGCCAGCCGACGCCGTACATCAGCAACTGCGCGGCGGAGTGCATGTTCACCGCGAACTCGGGCCGGACCCGGCGCTCGAAGGCGTTGAACGCGACGTTCTCCGGCTCGGACGCCGGGCTCGGGCCGCGGTAGATCTCGGTGCCGGGATCGGGCGAGGAACCCTCGTCGTCGTAGCCCCACTGCCAGTCGAAGTTTCGGTTCGTGTCGACGCCATCGCCGACGGCGATCTGACCGTCGCCGTTGTTGTCGCGCATGTTCTTACGCCACAGCCGCGCGCCCGGCCCGTCGCTGAACGTGTAGTCGTAGCCGTCCGGGTTGGCCACCGGCATGAACCACATCTCGGTGCCGTTCACCAGCCCGGTGATCCGCGGATCGGTGCCGTAGCCGTCGACCACGTGGTGCATCAGCCGCCGGGTGACCTCCGGGGTGATCCACTCGCGAGCGTGCTGGGCACCGAAGAAGAAGCTGCCCGGCCGGCTCCCGTCCGGCGTGCGGGCCGCGTTCCTGGTCACCTTGAGCACCAGGATGTCCTGGCCCCGGACGGTCTTGCCGATGGACCGCACCGAGGCGATGCCCGGGTGCGCGGCGGCCACCGCCCGCATCTCCTGGGCGATCCCGCCGCTGCCGCTGTACGGCCGGAACACGCCGTCACCGGCCGGGGCCGCCCTGGCCGCCCGGCGCTCGGTGAGTCGGATGCCCTGCTCGCGCAGCCGACCGGCCTGGGCGCCGGTGAGCACCACCTCGACCCCGGCCGCCCGGCCGCCCTCGGGCCGGTCGATCTCCGTGGTGTCGGCGCCGGCCCGGGCCAGGTCGTCGACCTGCGCCGCGGTGACCTGGGCGTGCCAGACCCGCAGCCGGTCACCGTCGGGCGCGGCCGAGGCGCCGGAGCCCGGAACGGCGACCACCCCGGCGAACGGGATGAGCGCGGCCGCCGCGGCCGCGATCACACGTCTCATGAGTGTCTCCTTTGGAGGAAGGTGATACCTGCACCTTCACCCAACGCGCGGCGTTCAGCGAAACTCATCGATTGCCCGTCCGCACCGCCTTTCCTACCCACGGGCGGTCCGGCCAGACCTGGCGGCCCCGCTGCACGGGGCCGCCGGTTCGCCGTCAGACGCAGCGCTGGAGACGGTTGTCCCAGGCCGAGCCGGCCGGGCAGTCGTTCGGCCCGTCGGCCTGGACCGAGGTGTGGGCCGGGGTGGTGAACGCCCCCAGGATGACGGCGGCGGCCACGACGAGGTTGGCGATGAGGTTACGGCGACGTGCGCGCATGACCTTTCCTTTCAGGAAGGTTGCATGAGTGGGTTGGGCGGCGCGCGCGTGATGCCGGGAATGGCCGTTCCCGACGCGCGCGCCAGCGCGCGCTGACCTCGAGACGAGTTCCGGAGCCACGTCTTGATGTCACAATGACAATAAGGTGCCACAGGGGTTTATGTCAAGGCGACACAATCACCGTTTGGGGCAGTCCTCGGGCGGCACCGCGGCGCACAGCTCGCCGATTCGCTCGCGGGCCAGCACGGCCGCCGTCGCGTCGGCCAGGTCCTCGCACGCGTCGGCCAGCAGCGTCTGCGCCTGGATCTCGAGGCCCGCCGCCCCGCAGGCCTGGAACCGGGCGACCGCCCGCAGCAGCGCCGCCAGCCGGCCCTCGGGCTCGCCGTGCCGCCGCTCGAGCTCGGCCACGGACAGCGCGATCCGGCCCTCCAGCACCACGTCGCCGGTCGCGTGCGCCACCGAGGCGGCCCGGGCCAGCAACTCCCGGGCCCGGCCGGCGTCCCCCTCGGCCAGGGCCAGATCACCGAACCCGTGCTGGGCGTACGCGTGCCCCTGCTCCTGATCGGACGGGAACACCGCGAGCACCTCGCCGAAGGCGGTCCGGGCGTCATCCCGCCGGTCCATCGCCAGCGCCGCCCGGCCGGCCCAGTACCGGGTCTGCGCCACCAGCCGGGGCCGGCCGAGCTCGCGGGCCGTGGCCTCGGCCTGGTCGAACATGTCCAGCGCGGCCTGGTGGTCGCCGCCGTCCAGATGCGTCTGCCCGATGAAGCGCAACGTCTGCAGCACGCCGGCGGTGTCGCCGACCGCGCGGTAGAGCTCCAGGGCATCGGAGAACGTCCGCAGAGGACGGGTCAGCTCGCCGCGCCGACGCAAGGCGTTGCCCAGCGTGCGCAGCGCGATCGCCCGGCCCTGCCGCTCGCCGGCCTCGCTCAGCAGGCGGACCGCCTCCTCGAGCTCGGCCACCCCGGAGACGCCCGGACTGCCGCTGGCCACCAGGGGCGGCTGGCCGAGCATGGCCAGCAGGAAGCCCTCGGCCCGTCGGTCGCCGGCCGCGCGTACCGCGGTCAGGGCCACCTGGTGGGTGACCCGCCAGTCCTCGAAAGCGTCGCCGATCGTGTAGAACTCGTGCGACGAGACGGCCAGATCCCAGCACAGGTCGGCCTGGCCGAGGCGTGCGGCCCGCTCCACCGCGGCCCGGACGTTGCCGCGCTCGCGGGCGAACCAAGCGGCCGGGTCCCGGTCGATCTCGCGGGACACCGCCTCGGGCACCGCCACCGCGGGCAGGTCGCTGTGCACGACCTCGAAGTCGCCGCCGCAGAGCCGCACGTGGGCCCGCCGAACCATGGTCAGCAACATCCGCAGCACACGCAGCTCGGCGGCGGCCCGGTCGGCCTCGGGCAGTTCGTCCTCGGCCCGGCGGCGGGCGTATTCCCGGGTCAGATCGTGGAACCGGTAGTGCTGCCCATCGCCGATCGGCTCGATCATGCTCACGGCGGCCAGCTGGGACAATGCCTCGCGCGCGGTCTCGGACGGCGAGCCGGAAGTGGCGGCCTCAACCGGGCCGGACTCGCCGAAACGGCCCGCTGATGCATGGAGGTGCTCAGAGCGGCTCTGAGCACCTCCATGCATCACCGCCGCGCTGGGCCGGTCGAGCAGGCCCGGCCGGTCGAGCAGGCCCGGCCGGTCGAGCAGGCCCGGCCGGTCGAGCAGGGCCGTCGCGGTCCACTCGGCGAAGGTCGGGCCGGTCAGCGGGCCGAGTAGCAGGAAGAGCCGGCGGACCCGGTCGGACAGCGGGGCCAGGCCCGCGCCCAGGGTCCGGGACAGTGACGTCTCCCCGTACACGAAAGCGGCCGGACCGTGCTCGGCCAGCCGGCGCCGCAGATCGGCCGTGGGCCGGTGGAAGTCCTCGACCCGCAGCGCCGCCGCGATCCGCAGGGCCAGCGGCAGGCCGCCACACATCCGCACGACCTCCTCGACGTCCTGGTCCTGCCCGGCCAGGTCGACCTGGCCGGCGGCCGCGATGGTGCGGAACAGCTCACCGGCCACGGCCGGCTCGAACGGCTCGAGCGGGGCGACGTGGTGCACGCCGCCGGCGACCGAGGGCAGGCGCCGCCGGGCGGTGATCAGCACGACGCAGCCGTCCCCGCCGGGCACGAGATCGCCCACCTGCGCGGCGTCGGCGGCGTCGTCGAGCACGATCAGCACCCGGCGGCCGGACAGCAGCGTCCGGAACAGCGCCGCGCGTTCGTCCCGGGACTCCGGCACCGCGGTCACGCCCAGCGCACGCAAGAACCGGGCCAGTACCTCGCCCGGGTCGGCGGGCCGGTCGCTGGTGCCACGCAGCTCGGCCCAGAGCTGCCCGTCCGGGAACCGGGCGACGGCGTCGTGGGCGGCCCGCAGCGCCAGGGCGGTCTTGCCGATGCCACCCGGACCGGAGATCACCAGCATCGGCCGGGCCGGGCGTCCGAGCTGCCAGGTCACCTCGGCCAGCAGGTCGGTACGCCCGACGAAGTCAGCGGGTGCGGCGGGCAGCTGGCGCGGCACCGGGTCGGGCCGCACGTCCGGCTCGGGCGTCACGCCGAGCTGCGCGGCGACGTCGTCGGGCCGGTCGTTGACCATCGCGTAGTACAGGGCGCGCAGGGTCGCGTCGGGCCGCCCGCCGGTCTCCCGCTCGACCGCCTCGGCGTGCCGGGCGTAGGCGTCGACCGCGTCCTGCCGGTGCCCAGCCCGGTAGAGCGCGAACATCAGCTGCCGGCACAGCCCGCCGTGGGCCGGGTCCTCGGCCACGAACCGCTGCACCTCGTCGACGATCGAGGCCGACCGGCCACGCCGGTTCTCCAGCTCGAACAGCCGGACCGCGTTGCGCTTACGGCGGCTCTGCAGGTTGTCGATGATCTCCTGGAACGGCTCGGGCGGGACGTTGGCCAGCGGGACCGGGCCACGCCACTGGGCCAGGGCCCGGCGCAGATGCTGCACCTCGTCGCCGGTGCGGCGGGCGCCACGGTCGGCGTCGGCCTGCTCGATCAGACGGTGGAAGACCTGCGCGTCCAGGGTGTCGGGTCGTCCCGGTGGGAGCTGGAACAGGTAGCCGTACCGGGGCAGGGTCTTGATCGCGTCGGGGTGGCCGGCCTGGTCGAGCAGCAGCCGCAGCGCCGAGATGGCCTTGTGCAGCTGGGCGACCTTGGTCCCGGGCACACCCCAACCGGCCCGGATCAGGTCGGCCGTCGGCACCCGGCTGCCCGCCCGGACCAGGAGCATGGCCAGCACGCCCCGGTAGTGCCCGCCGGGCAGCGTCACCACCTCGCCCCGGGCGTCGCGGACCTCGACCTCACCGAGCAGCCTGTAGATCATTCGTGCCCCCCTGCCGCCACAGAAACCGCACGATTCGACCGTATGAGATAACCGGGCGGTGACGCCACCATGGCGGTCCGTATTCGACACGTTCGGAAGCCGGGCGGAAGCCCACCGGTAGCTCGCCATGACCGAATCGCTGAAGGTAGCCGACGACAAGCTCCTCGCGAGGTGACAGGTGGACAGCGAGATGGACAGTGAGCGGCGGCCCCTGCGGTCGATCGGTACGAGTGCGTCGGAGATCCATGCCCGGACCGGTCAGCTGCTGGCCGGGCTGGCCGGGGCGCGCGGGGCGCGGCTCATCACCGCGGTGCCGGTGGGCGCGGGTGAGACACCGATCCCGTACGCGTTCTGCGCCGGCCGGTCGATCGTCCTGCTCGACTCGGTGGCGTGGCCGGCCGGCACCTATGCGATCACCCCGGACGGCCGGGTGCTGTGCGACGGCACCTACATCGGACAGTCGATCCGGCAGCTGGTCGGCGCGGTTCACCGGTTGCGCGGGGCGATCTCCGGTGAGCGCCGGGTCGAGGCGGTCGTGGTGGTCCACCCGTGCACGCCGACCGCACCGACCCTGCCCGTGACCGGCCCGCCCGGGCTGAGCTGGGTGACTCCGGCCGACCTGGGGGCACATCTGGGTGCGCGAACGAACCCGGCCAGATTATTGTCAGTCTGACACTAATATGCTTACCCTGAGCATGTCCCCCGTCACTCCGTGCTCATGAGGTGGCCATGATGTCGCACGTACGGCAGCTCGATCTGATCCTGACCATCGGCGTGGCCGTGGTCATCGGCGTCCTCGGCGCCCTCGACGTGGTGGGTCCGGCGGTCACCGGCGGCGCCACCCTGACGACGCTGGGCCTGCTCGCGCTCAACTCGCTGCACGGCCGGTCGGCGGTGCTGTCGCTGACCCGCTCGGTTCGTGAGCTGGGCGACCACGTGGGCGACCGGGCCGGCGCCGACCGGCTGCTGGCCCCGTCGACCTCGGGGCTGGACGTCGACCTGGACGAGGCCCACGACGTCCGGATCGTCGGGGTCACGCTGGCCCGGACCGTCCGCAACCACTACGCGTTACTCCAGGAGCGGCTGGCCGCCGGGGCGAGCGTACGCATCGCCCTGATCGCGCCCAGGCCCGCGACCGTCGCCGAGGCCGCGCGGCGCAGCACCATCCCCGACCACCCGGAGATCTTCGAGCACCGGCTGCGCACCACCCTGGACCTGCTGGAGACGCTCGCGACCGAGACGGCGTCGACACCCGGTCGGCTGGAGGTGCGGCTCCTCGACTTCGTACCGGCCTTCGGGCTGATCGGGATCGACGCCGACGCCACCGGCGGGCGGCTGCGGGTGGAGATCTACTCGCACCGGTGCGGAACGCCCGAGCCGACCCTGCCCCTGCACGCCGGCCGCGACGTGCACTGGTTCCGGCACTTCACCGGCGAGTTCGAGCGGGTCTGGGCGGCCGGCCGCCGGCACGACCGGACCGCCCAGCCGGCCCGCTGATCACCTGCGGCGGTCACTCCCGGCGCTGCCACTCGTGGAAAGTCGCCTGGGCGAGATCCAGCTCCACCGTGACCTGCCGGACCCCGTCGGTGGTGAGCAGGAAGGCCAGCAGGCGGTACTTCGAGTAGCGCCACGGGCCGTTCCGGGCGCGGGCCCGGCTGCTGCCGGCGCGGCCGGCCTCCACCGAGGCGTACGCGCAGACGTCACCCCACCGCAGGTGGTAGGCCCGCAGCGCCAGGTCGACCAGGATCCGCCGATCGCAGTCGAGCCACTGGGCCATCTCCATGTCGGTCGGCCGGTCGTCCAGCCGGTGCCCCCACCGCTGCCACTCGAACCAGTAGGCGTTCAGGCGCACCCGCCGGTCCTCGGTGTCCACCGCGACCCGCCGGTTCTCGGCCCCGATCCGCACACCGGCCTCGGCCGCCAGCCAGCCGGCGACCACCACCGCGAACGCCGCGCCGAGGGTCAGCCGCAGGTCCTGCCGTGCCGCCGCCTGCGCCGCCCACAGCAGGCTCGCCGCCGCCAGGCCGGTGCCGCCCACGCAGACGCCCTTGACCGCCGGCGCGACGGCCCACCGCCGGCACTCGTCGGCCCGGGTTCCGGCCCGCCACTGGCGCCGCAGCTCGCGCACCTGGAAGCGGATCAGCCAGCGCACCTCGTCGGCGCTTACCCGGGCCTCCCGGTAGACCTCGGCCAGCTCGTCGCGCAGCCGGCACATCGGCCGGTAGGCCTCCCGCAGCCAGGCCGCCCGCTCGGCCGGGTCGGGCACGGCCAGGCGGACGTAGCGGCGGTACATCCGGTCCACCCGCCCGGCGAAGCCCCCGGCCGGCGGTCCCGCGTGGGAGGGCCGCGGCGCCCGCCGCCGGGACCGGAACCGCCACTCGGCCCCGTTGACCAGCGCCGCACCGGCCGCGCCGAGGCCGACCGCCACCGCGATCACCGCCGAGGGGTCGTCGCGCTGCAGCCCGAGCCAGCCGAGCACGCACGCCGCGCCGGCCGCGATCACCGTGGTCAGCGCGGCCAGGGCCAGGTGGGCGCGGCTGACCCGGGCCGGGCGCACCGGGCGGGCGCGCGGCGGCGCCGGGTCGGGTTCGAAGAACTTCCACACCCGTTCGGTACGCCGCCCGGCCGTCCGAGCGGCCCGCGCGTCCTCGACCTCCTGGGCCCACAGCTCGTCCTTGAGCGGCCCCTGCACGACCCGTTCCAGGTGCCGGGCGATGCTGGTACGCATGCCCGGGTCGAGCGCGTCCAGCTCGGCCAGCGTGGCCGAGACGGCGGCGGCGTCCGGGGCGTGCGCGGCGGTGGCGTCGACCAGCCGCTCGATCACCGCGATGCCGCGCGACCACCACCGGTCCGGTTTCAGGCCATGGATCAGCTCCCGCGTCGCGGTCAGCTTCAGCCGCTCCTCGGCCGAGAGTTCCCACAGGGTACGCCCGCTGAGGAAGGCCAGCAGCCAGTGGAACCACACGTACGGCTCGGTGCCGATGTGGGCGACGATCTCGGCGAACAGCCGCCGCGCCGTGGTGGCCTGGCCCGACTCGAGGTAGCGCAGGGCGATGGCCAGTTTCTCCCGCGGCGAGGCGTCCGCCGGCACCCGGTAGTAGTCGTGCACGCCACCGTGGACCGTGCCGGTCACCGCACCGGGCCGGCCACCCGGCGTCTCCACCGGTACCTCCCGCGTGGTGGTCACCGCCGCCCTCGTTCCTCGCGGCCCGGGCCGGTGGTGCGACCGGGCCGCGCGTTGTGGTGGAGGACGAACCCGGCGACCGCGCCGTGCGTGCCGCCCTTGGCCCGGTTCCGGATGTCGGGCTTCCGCCGCTCCGCCTCCTCCCCGGCCGGCGATTCCCCCTCGGCCCGCCGACCTTGCTCTGTGATCAGCTCCCCGGCCCGCGCCGCCCGGTCGGTGAGCAGCTCGCCGGCCAGGGCGACGGCGAAGGCGGCGGCGTTGCGGGCGGCGCGCGGCGGCCAGCCCGCACCGTCGGTGCCGCCCCCGGCGCTGTCGGCGCGCTCGCCGATGCCGCGGATCACGCCCACCGGCACCGTGCTCAGGTGCCCGGCCCGGGCCGCGCCGCCGGGCTCGAGTTCGACCGCCAGCGCGTCGTCGTAGTGCGGCCGGAGCCAGCGCAGCGGCACCGCGACCGGGAGGTCCGGCCGGACCTGGCCGGACGCCACCGGCCCGAAGTGGACCAGCGGCGCGCTGCCGTCGGCGACGTCCCGGCGGGCCAGGCGGCGGGCGGTCTGCACCAGGTCGTCGTCGGTCGTGCGGACCCTCGGGCCGTCGGCCGGGACGGCGGCGCGTTCGTACGTGTACACGTGCGTGGCCACCACGATGTCGCCGAGCCGTACGCTCGACCGCAACGCCCGGGCGACGCCGACGAACAGCACCGCCGCCGGGTCGAACACCCGGACCGCCCGCTCGGCCAAAGCGGCCGTCCCGTGCGTACCGTGACCGGTGACCCCCACCACCACCTCGCCGTCACCGGCCGCACCGACCTCGAACCGGGTGCCCGCCGCCGGCGGTGGCTCGCGGATTCCGGACAGCCGATCGCGAACGGCCTTGTACTCCAGCTCCAGCGCGGTGAGTATGACGATCGGTGGACTTACGTTCATGGTCAGCAACCCGCCCCCTGGTCGACCCGGATAATCCCGCCCATCGTCGATGGCCGGTCTACCGGAGTCCTACCGCGGCGCATCCGGCCGTGGACAAGTTTGTGTCAAACGGACGATAAGGACTACGCTCGCCTCATGCCCGGCCGGGAACACGCTTCGCTGCGACTCGCCGTCGACCTCGCGATCCTCACCGTGCGTGAGAACTCGCTGCAGGTTCTGACGATCACCCGCGCCAACGAGCCGTTCCGGGGACGGCCCGCGCTGCCCGGCGGGTTCGTGCGCACCGACGAGGACATCAAGACCGCGGCCGAGCGGGAACTCCGCGAGGAGACCGGCCTCGACAACGTGAGCGCCCATCTGGAACAGCTCTCGGTGTACGGGGAGCCGGCCCGCGATCCGCGCGGGCGCGTGGTCAGCGTGCCGTACCTCGCGATCATGCCCGACCTGCCGGCGCCCCGGGCCGGGTCGGACGCCAGTGCCGCCGCCTGGACGCCGGTCGACAAGGCCCGCGGCACGCTGGCCTTCGACCACGACGAGATCCTCGACGAGGCGGTCGAGCGGGCCCGGGGCCTGCTCGAGTTCACCACCCTGGCCACCGCCTTCTGCGACCCGATCTTCACCATCGGCGATCTGCGCGCGGTCTACGAGGCGGTCTGGGGCGAGGCGCTCGACCCGCGCAACTTCAACCGCAAGGTGGTCAACACCGACGGCTTCGTCGAGGACACCGGCGACAAGCGGGTGCCGCCGGTCGGCCGCCCCGCCACCCTCTACCGTTCGGGTGGCCAGACCGCGCTGAACCCCCCGATCCTGCGCGGCCGGTAGGTATCCGGTAGGCGCGACGACCATCCTCGGTTCGATGACCGCCGGGAGGGTCGACCTGCTCGTCGTCACCGCGTCGCCGGAGGAGCACGACGCCGTGCGCGACGCGGCGACCGGCGTCCGGTGGCGTCCGGAAAGCGTCGACGGCCTCTCCTGCCTGATCGGCGGAGAGGTGGCGCTGGCCCGGCCGGACCAGCCGATCGGTCCTTTCGCCGCCCGGCTCGATCCGCGCTGCGTGGCCATGGCCGGGGTCTGCGCCGGCGACCCGGACCAGACCGTTCCCGGCGACGTGGTGATCGCCGACCGGGTTCACGAGTACGACGAGGGCAAGCAGCGGGCCACCTACCTCGACGGCGACCACGAGCAACACCTCCAGGACGACCGGTGGGCGCAGGCGGCCCGGCGGTTCACCCCCGAGGCATTGCCGTCCTGGGCCGCGGCCGGCGCCCAGGAGGCACGGGACTGGCTGCTGGAACGGCTGGCGCGGGGCGACGATCCGCTCGCCCAGGTGGCCCGCGGGCGCTACTTCCCGCCCGGGACCTGGCGCGGCCGCCTCGACCAGCTGGTGCGCGAGGGCCTGGTCCGGCCCGGCCACCGCGGTCACGAGCTGACCGCGGCGGGCGAGGCGTACGACCGGGAGCGCCGCGCCGCGGACACCGGCCCGCCGCGGCGGCTGCCGTTCGCCGTCCACGTCGGACCGGTCGCCGGCGGCCGCACGGCGCCGGCCGGCCCGGCCATCTGGGAACGCCCGCGCCGCACCGGGGTGAACGGCATCGCCGCCCTGGCGACCGGGGCCGCCGCCGTCGCCGCGGCCGCCCGCGAGCACGGGATACCGCACTGGTTCGTCGTCGCGGGCGTGCTGGACCCGGCCGAACCGGAGCGTTACCGGACGTTCGCGGCCCGGGCGGCGGCCGAGGTGCTGTGGGCGCTGCTGCCCCAACTCGACTCGGCATAAAACTTTACGACCGGTCGGTCGCATTGTAGGTTCGTACCCGTGACTGAAGATCGCCGGCTGCTCCGCGGCGAGCGCACCCGCGCCGCCGTGCTCGACCACACCCTGCGCCTCGCCTCGGTCGAGGGTCTCGACGGCCTGTCCCTGGCCCGGCTGGCCGAGACGCTCGGCATCAGCAAGTCCGGCCTGTTCGCGCACTGGCGCTCCAAAGAGGAGATCCAGCTCGCGGTCATCGACCACGCCCGGCAGGAGTGGATCGCCGAGGTGAGCGCACCCGGGCTGAGGGCACCACGCGGGGTACGCCGCCTGTGGGCCGTACACGAGCGACGGATGGCCTATTACGAGTCCGGCCGGCAGCCCGGCGCCTACTTCTTCGCCAGCGCCTACTTCGAGTACAACGCCCGTGAGAGTGCCGTCGGCCGGCGGCTGATCAGCGAGCTGGACGACTGGATGGCCCTGCTGACCCGGCTGGCCCGCGAGGCGGTCGAGGCCGGCGAGCTCCGCCCCGGCACCGACCCGGCCGGCCTGGCCTACCTGACCGATTCGCTCGGTGTGTACGCCGCCATGCAGGCACCCGTGGTCGGTGCCGCGGCGACCTGCGGGGCGGCCCGCCAGTCGCTGCTCACCCACCTGCGAGCACTCGCCACCGACCCGACGATCCTCCCGGAGCCGACATGACCACCACCATCGCGTACGGTTTCGCCGCACCCGCCCTCGTCCACTTCGACCAGCTGGACCCCATGGGCATGCTGCACAACAGCCAGTACGCCATCCTGGTCGAGCGGGCCCTGGCGGCCTGGTGGGCCGAGCGGGGCGTCTCGTTCGAGAACGGCCGGCCGACCACCCCCGACGCCTTCACCGCGGTCCGCGACTTCGCCATCACCTATCGCCGCCCGGTCCGCGGCACCGGCGAGATCCTGGTCCACTTCTGGGTCGAACGGCTCGGCGAGACCAGCATCGACTACCGGTTCCGGGTGACCTCGGCGGACGGCGAAACCCTGCACGCCGACGGCCGCCGCCTCTCCGTCCACCTGCACCCGATCACCCTGCGGCCGGTGCCGTGGACCGACCAGGGCCGCGAGGTCGCCGCCGCCCTGGTCAAGCCGGAGCCGGCCCACCCCGACCGCCTGACTCATCCCGCTTGGTGATCTTCAGGCCAGGGCGCATCTGTGGATCACCCAAGTGCGAGGCGAGGTTCAGAGTGTGGCTGGCGTCGCCGCGGCGCGCCCTCATCCCGTCGGGCCCTCGGGTCCGGGGTCCCGGCGGGCACATCCGCGCGCTCGATCACAAGTGCTTTGTCGCGCACGCGATTTCCGTTCCGGACTTTCGGCCGGTGGCCGCTCGCCCGGATCGACGATGATTTGTGCCCGGCCGCGGGGCTAGCGTCGATTGATGGTCCTGCTTGGGATCTCGCCGCCTTTCCCGGCGAAGGGATTTTCCATGCCTACGCGCCGAATCGCCGCATCGGGAATGTTGTCCATATTGTTGGTCTCGGGTGTTTCGACGACCAATGTGGCCGCCGCCGATCCCATCCCGACAGACGCCGAAAGTCATTTCACCACCCCGGCCGAAGGTCATGGGGAGGGGCACGAGCACGCGGCCGAGGACCTGGCCGGTACGCCGATGAGCACCATCGAGAAGCGGACCGCGGAGAACGCCGCGCGGATCCGGCGGGCCACCGGCGTCAGTCCCGGCGAGGCGAGCACATTGCCGAAGATCGCCCCCGAACCCGGGCGGTCCGGTGCGTGGAGCGCGGTCATCGGCACGCCCGTGGTGCCGGTTTTCCAAGCCGTACTGCCGAACGGCAAGGTGTTGATCTGGGATTCGGTCGGCGACAACGCGGCCGAATCGTACCCGGTGCACGATTTCACCCGCGCCATGATCTGGAACCCGGCCGACGACACCTATCGCCGGGTCGATCTGCGGGGATCCAACATCTTCTGTTCCGGGTTCGCGCATCTGGCCGACGGCAACATCCTGGTCGCCGGCGGAAACGCGAACGCTCAGCTCGACGGGACGGTCCGGACGTACGTCTTCGACTGGCGGGCCGAGACGTGGACCCGCGGCCGGGACATGGCCTCGCCGCGCTGGTATCCGTCGGTCGCCGAAACCGCCGACGGCGAGCACGTCATCATCGGCGGCGGCCCGGTCACGGCCGAGGTACGCCAGAACGACGGCGCCATCCGCGAACTCGACGGGTTCACCCGGTACGGCGCCCGGCGCTACCCGTTCCTGGCCTCCCGCCCGGACGCGCAACTCGGCTTCCTCGGGCCGACGACCACGGCGTACACGATCAGCACCGCGGGCAGCGGCACGATCACCGCCACCGCCACGCGCGACGCCGTCAACCGTGAGTACGGCAGTTTCGCCACGTACGACATCGGCCGGTCGATAGTGGTCGGCGGCGGCAAGCTGACCGAAGGCGGCCGGGCCGACGTGCCCACGCGTACCTCGGTGATCGTGAACAGCGGCGCCGGCCTGCTGCCCACCACGACCGCCACCGGCCGGCTGTCGGTGCCGCGGCGGCAGCTCAACGCGACGGTGCTGGCCGACGGCTCGGTGCTGGCCACCGGGGGCCTGACCAGCGTGGCGACCAGCACCCTGGTGGACCTCGCGCACCCGGTGACGGCGGCCGAACGCTGGGATCCGGCCACCGGCGCCTGGACCGTGCTGGCCAGCGCGCGGCGGATCCGGCAGTACCACTCGGCGGCGGTGCTGCTGCCGGACGGGCGGGTGCTCACCGGGGGCGGCGGGGTCTGCGATGTGTGCGTGCGGGCCGGCTATCTGGAGAAGAACGTCGAGTACTTCAGCCCGCCGTACCTCTTCCGCCGGGACGGCAGCGGCCGGCCGGCGCCGCGACCGGTCATCTCGGACGGCCCGGACCAGGTGGGCGTCGGCGGCACCTTCACGATCGCGTCGGCGCAGGCGGCCGGCGTCCGGAAGGTGGCGCTGGTCGGGCTGGGCGACGCCACCCACGGCGTCGACCAGGGCCAGCGCTACGTCCCGCTGCGGTTCACCGCGGACGGCACCACGCTGAGCGTCTCCGGTCCGCCCACCGGCGGTGTGGCCCCGCCCGGCTACTACATGCTGTTCATCGTGGACGCGGCCGGAGTGCCGTCGGTGGCCCGGATGGTGCGGGTGGCCAAGGGGCCGAGCCCGTTGCTGAGCCCGGTCCGCAACAGCACCGGGCGGTGCGTCGACGTGCCGGGCGCCACCACCGCGATCAGGATCTATCTGCAGGCGTACAACTGCAACGACACGGGTGCGCAGGCGCTGACCCGGCAGCCCGATGACCGGTCGGTGCGGGTGCTCGGCAACTGTCTGGACGTACCGGCGGGCCAGTTCGTCGCCGGCCGGGCCGTGTGGACCTACCGGTGCAACGGGTCGGCGGCGCAACGGTGGCGGTTCGACCCGGACGGCACGATCCGGCCGGTCGAGCGACCGAACCTGTGCCTGGGCGTCCTGACCACGGCGAACGCGGCGCCGGTGCTGATCCGCGCCTGTTCCGGCAGCCCGCTGCAGCGGTGGATGTATGGGACGCCACGTTGAATCGGATGAAAGCCCGATCGAACGCCTGGTAAACCGGATGGGTGAAGTTCGCCGAGGTCAACGGTGTCGGCACTCAGCCCGGCCGCGGCGGAAAGGCCGCGATTGAGCGACGAGAAGGCCGCCTCAGGACGCTCCGGGGATGTAGTCCTCCAACCGGGCCGGGGTCAGGCCCGCGTCCTTGATCGACTTCAGCACGGCCAGGAAGTCGTCGACGAACGCCGGCCGGAAGTGCATGAGGATGATGTCGCCCGGCTGCACCTTGTGTACGCCCTGGTAGTACACCTTGCCCTTGTTGGTGGCCTCCTTCCAGAAGAAGGCCGCCTTCATGCCGCAGTCGTGCACGGCGCGCAGGGTCGTGGCGTCCTTGGCCCCGAACGGCGGCCGGAACAGTTGCGGGCGCCGCCCGTACCACTGGCCGAGCTTGTCCGCCGAACCGCAGATCTCGCGCTTCTGCGTGGCGTAGGACTTGCCGCGCAGTTGCTGGTGGGTGATCGTGTGCGCCTCGATCGTCGCGCCCGCCTGGACCAGCGGCTTGAAGTAGTTCACATCGGACTTGATCGCGTTGGTCTGCAGGAACAGGCTGACCGGCACGTTGGCCGCGGTGAAGAGCGCGTACGCCTTGGGGTTCTTCTCCCAGCCGTCGTCGATGGTGATGAAGGCGACCTTCTGGGTGGTCGGGATCGCGCTGAGCCAGGCGGCGGAGTCGCCCTTGGCCAGGGTGATGGGTTGGGCGGGGGGTGCCGCGTCGAACTTGGGCACCCGGGCCAGTTCGGCGGCCGTCAACGCCACGGTGCCCGGCGGCAACGGGCCGGTCGGCGGGGTGGACGGCTGGTTCGAGGCCGGGCCGGACGGGGCCGAGCTGGGCATCACCATGCGGTTCGGCCGCACGTTCGCGGGGGTACTGCCGCAGCCCGCGACGAGAGCGACCACTGCCGCGGCCGCCGTCCAGGGCGCGAACCGACGCCGCACTCCATCGAAGATCACATGGGTGAGGATGTCTCTTCCGTGCAACCACGTACGGCGATCGAACGGCGACCACCCGTTCGCAACGCGAGCGCGGCGAGCCCGCCCACCGGCACCACGAGCCAGCAGGACAGCACCCGATAGATCAGGACGGCGGCGGCCGCACCGGCCGCGTCCATGCCGGCGGCGGTGAGCCCGGCGATCAGCGCGGCCTCGACCACGCCGATCCCGCCCGGTGTCAGCGGGACCTGCCGGACGATCTGCACGCTGAGGTAGATACCGGCCAGCGCCGCCGGGTTCACCCCCCGGCCGAGGGCGTAGACGGCGGCGACCAGGCACAACAGGTCGCCGAGCCATTTGACGGTGCCGTACGCGAGGGCGACGACCCAATCCCGCACGCTGATCCGGGCACCGGCCCGCCACGCCTCCCGGGCCGAGGCCACCGCCGAACGCATCAGGCGCGCCACCCGGCCGTCGCCGGCCCGATCCCCCGGCCCCCGCCCGCGCAGGTATCGGCGCCCGGCCACCAGCACGACGACGGTCAGCACGGCCAGGCCGGCCACGGTCAGCAGCGGCCGCCCGCGCACCAGGGTGGTCGACAGGGCCAGGCTGCCGCCGGCGTAGAGAAGGGCGAGGCCGCCGATCGAGGCCAGCCCGGACACCACCACCGAGGCGAGGGCCTGCTCGCGTGTCGCGCCGACCCGCTGGTACGCCCGCACGGTGTACGCCGTGGCCACCACCCCACCGGCCGGCACGGCAATCGCCACCGCCGTGCTGGCCAGCACGATCCCGAAGACGTGGTGGGTCGCGAGTCGCACCCCGAGGCCGCTCAGCAACTGCCGCTGCTGCAGCGCGAAGGCCCCGATCGACGCGGCCTGGAATGCCGCCGCGAGCGCCACCCAGCCGAGGTCGGCCCGCAGCAGCGCGTCCCACACGTCGCCGGGCGAGGGCAGCCGGCCGCGCAGGCCCACCACCGCCAGGACGACCACGACGGCCACGATCAGAAGCGAACGCGTCACCTTCCGATACGAGGTCGCCTGGTCGTTGGTCACGCGGACACGTTACGCGTACCCCGGCCTCATCGTTTGCGCCGGAAGTTCTCCAGGATGCCGGCCAGCAACGTCATCTCGTCGCCCAGGGCCTGCTCACCCTTGGCGGTGATGGACGCCCAGGTGCGGGGCCGGCGCCCTTCGTACCCCTTGGTGATCTCGACCAGTCCCTGCGCGGCCAGGACGTCGAGGTGCCGCCCGAGGTTGCCGTCGGTCAGCCCCAGCGTCCGTTTCAGGTAGGGGAAGTCCGCCCGCCCGGCCTCGTCGAGCACGGTCAGCAGCGCGAGGCGGGTCTTCTGGTGGACGGTGTCGTCGAGGTCCAGGGCGGGGTTGCGCTCGACCTCGGTCACCGGGCGCGACGGGTGGTGATGACGGCGCCGGCCAGCAGACCGGCCGCGGCGAGCAGGTCGAGCGCGTACGCGGCCCCGGCCGCCGCCACGCCGCCGGCCGTCGAGGTGACCAGGGCGAGCACCAGCTGGACGGCACCGGCCAGGGCGAGCGCCTTGGCCACCGTACGCAGAGTCTGGTTGTGCTGCCGGGCCGCCACCGCCCACAGGATCATGGCCGGCCAGAGCAGCGGCCCGAACACCCCGAGGAGGAACGCCGGGAGGAACAGGATGGCCAGCAGCGGGAGGCTGACCAGGTATCCCAGGGCGATCGGCCGGTACGACCGCCGCCCGCCGCCGACGCCGTCCCGGTCGGCGACGCGGTTGGCGTAGGCCCACAGCCCGAACAACGCGACCGCCCCGGCCACCGGCCAGTAGGCGAAGAGCACGGTGTGCCGGGCGGCCGGGCCGGGCGCGGCGATCCACGCGACGGCGTGCAGGACGGCCAGCCCGCCGAGCATCAAGAGCGGTGCGGTCACGGTACGCCGGTCCGCCCGCACCCGGGCCCGCAGTTGATCCAGGCCGGTCGCTGCTACCTGCTCACTCATCGCCACTCCTCGCCTCGACAGATCACTCTGTCATGCAGAGTACTCGCCCCTGTCGAGTCTCTGCTCCGGCGCGACGGGGACGGTGAGCGCGACCGTCGCCTCCCACAGGCGGGTGGCCGTGGCCGCGTTCCCGGCCGCCCGACTGGGACGACGGACGGCCGGGGGCGGCCGGTGAAGCTAGGAAGCCATCCGGTCCGATGTAGGCGTTGCCGGGAACGTCCTGGGCCCGCTGAACGACAGGGCGCGGCTATGCCCCCGAGCAGGCCGCAGTCAGCTTGGCCACGGCCGCCTCGAGCTTCTTCCGGCTCGGCTTGGCCTTGGCCGACTCGTTGTACTTGTCGCTCAGCTCCTGCATCTCCCGCTGAACCTCGTCGGCGGCGGCGCTCACCGCGTCACTCGCCCCGATGGAATGGGCCAGCACCGCGGTCGATCCGGCGGTCCACTGGGCGCTGACCGCGATGTGCCCGGCCGGCGGCCCGATCTTCTCGGCCTTGGCCACCTTGGCCTCGTTGTCCTTGAGGTCCGTCTTGATCGCGGCACAGGCCTCCCGGGTGGCCGCGTCGTCGGCGCTGCTGCTGGGTGCGGCGGCGCTGGTGGTCGCCGGGGCCGGTGCGGGCGGCGGGCTGCCGGCGGCCTCCGGGCCGGACTGCGTGTCGCAGGCCGACATCGCGATCATCACCGCGACGGCGGTGACGCTTCGTACGAGCATGGTCCGGTGCATGTGAATCTCCCCGTGGTCGGTGTGTCCGGCGGCACGCTACCAGCGCCTCGCGCGGATGAACCGGGCGCGGCGGGCCACGTTGGTCGATCGGTGGACGACGGCACGGAGGGACCCGACGTGAGCCAGGACGCGATCGCCCGGATGTGGGCCGACCAGGTGCTGCCCAGCCTGTCCGAGCTGGTCGCGATCCCGGCGGTGTCCGCGCTCTACGACTCCGACGGGACCGGCGGCGGGCAGCTGACGACCGCGGTCGAGCACGTCCGGCGGTGGGCGCTCGGGCTCGGACTCCCCGGCCTGCGGGCCGAGGTCAGCACGGCCCCGGGCCGGGCGCCGGTGCTGTTGATCGACGTGCCGGCCACTCCCGCTGCGGCTGCGGCCGGCACCGCCCTGCTCTATGGCCATCTGGACAAACAGCCCGCGCTCGGCGCCTGGTCGGAGGGGCTCGGGCCGTGGACGCCGGTGCTGCGCGGCGACCGGCTCTACGGGCGCGGCGCGGTCGACGACGGCTATTCCGGCTATGCGGCGCTGACCGCGGTGGCCGCCCTGGCGGCGGAGGGCCGGGCCCACGGCCGGGTCGTGGTCCTGCTGGAGACCGGCGAGGAGTCGGGCAGCACCGATCTGCCGTTCTACCTCGACCGGCTGGGTGCCCGGCTGGGCGACGTGTCGCTGGTCGTCGGCCTCGACTCGGTCGGCGTCGACGCGCGCCGGCTGTGGCTGACCACGAGTCTGCGCGGCGGGCTGCTGTGCACCGTACGGGTCAGCGCCCGCGCCGGCGTCAAGCACTCGGGCATCGCCGGGGGGATCCTGCCCGACCCCGTCCGGATCCTGCGCGCCCTGCTCGACCGGGTCGAGGACAGCCGCACCGGTGAGGTCACGCTGCCCTCGGTCAAGATCGAGATTCCGCGGGTACGCCGTGAGCAGGCGGCGGACCTGGCCGCCGCGTACCCGTTGGCGGCCCGCCTCGGCCTGGCCGACGGCGAACCCGTGGTCCTCGACGACGACGCCGAGCTGATCCTGAACAACACCTGGCGGGCGGCCCTGACCGTGACCGGCGTGACCGGTCTGCCCCCGGCCGAAGCCGCGCCGGCGCTCCAGCAGGGCACCGTCGAGGCACGGCTGGCGTTCCGCCTCCCGCCGACCGCGTCGTCCGCGGACGCCGCCGCCGAGATCACCCGGGCCCTGACCACCGACGTGCCGCACGGCGTCGACGTCGAGGTGACCGACGTGATGCGCCTCGACGGCTGGAACGCGCCCGAGCCCGCACCGTGGATCCTGGAATCGCTGACCGAGACCAGCCACCGGGTGTTCGGCGCCCCGCCCGGGCACGTCGGCGTGGGCGGCGGCATCCCGTTCATCGACATGCTGGCCCGGCGCTTCCCCGCCGCCCAGTTCGTGGTGACCGGCGCCGCGTTCGAGAGCTCCAACATGCACGCCCCGGACGAGTGGCTCGACCTGCCGTACGCCCGCAAGATCACCGAAGCGGTGGCCGACCTGCTCGCCGCGCATGCCTCCCGTCCCGCTCCACAGCGGTAGGTCCGGACGGTATCCGCAGAAACCGCGGCAGCTCGACGGGGTGTGGAAGCTGACGGTCGAGGACCAGTCGTGGGGCTTCCCCGAGGGCGACTACCTGGACAGCTGGAAGCTGACCTCGTAGCCGGCTCAGCCCGCGGTGATGATGAGCTTGCCGCCCCGCGGGGTGCGGTGGCGTTCGAGTTCGGTCAGCGCCGCGATCGCGTCGGGCAGGGCCACGGTCCGGGCGATCGGTACCCGCAGCCGGCCTCGCGCGGCCATGCCGGCCACCTCGCCGAGGTCGTCCGGACTGGGCCGGCCCATCATCACCGAGTAGGGCCCGGGCAGGGCGCTACGCGCGAACTTCGACGCCGAGGGGACGATGTCGAGGATGCGGCCGCCGGGCCTCAGCAGGGTCCGGGCGGTCGCGGCGGACAGCGTGCCGGCAGTGTCGAAGACCAGGTCGAATCGTCCCGCGAGCCGGGCCGGGTCGAAGTCGAACCCGACGACCGGGTCGATGCCGAGTTCGCGGGCCTCGTCCTCGGTGGTGGACCGGCAGCTGCCGCCGACCGAGGCGCCGGAGGCCAGGGCGAGCTGGGCGGCGGCGCGGCCCACGCCACCGAGGCAGCCGTTGATGAAGACGGCCTGCCCGGATCGCAGTTTGCCCCTGTCCCGCAGGGCCTGGACCGCGGTGACCCCGACGACCGGGAGCGCGGCGGCCTGCTCGAAGGACAACTCGGCCGGCTTGATCGCCACAGATTTCTCCGGGGCCAGGACGAGCTCGGCGAACGCGCCCGGCGTCCGGAGGTTCGTGCCGCCCAGCACCGCGTCGCCGGCCCGGAATCGGGTGACGCCCGCGCCGACGGCCACCACGACGCCGGCGAAGTCGTTGCCGACGCCACGCGGGAAGGTGCGGCCGGTCATCAGGCGCATCTCGCCGTTGCGCATCTTCCAGTCCATGGCGTTGGCGGCGGCGGCGCGCATGCGTACCAGGATCTCGCCCCGGCCCGGGTCCGGCGGCTCGAACTCCTCCAGGCGCAGGACTTCGGGACCGCCGTACCGATGGTATTGAACGCGTTTCACTGATTCTCCAGGTCTCGATGCGGCTGAGTATCTTGGCGCTATGCCTCGGTGGGAGCACGGCAGTGCGGAGCGGCTGAAACAGGCCGCCATGGAACTGTTCGCGGAGCAGGGTTTCGAGCCGACCACCGCGGTCCAGATCGCCGAGCGCGCCCGCGTCACCACCCGCACCTTCTTCCGGTATTTCCCGGACAAGGAAGAGGTTCTCTTCGCCGACGCGGATGCGCTCTACCAGGCGCTCGTCGAGGACCTGCGCCGGACCGGCGACGTCGCGGAGCCGCTTCGAGCGGTGACCCGGGCCCTGGCCGGCTTCGACTGGGAGAGCCTCGGTTCGCGGGAAACCCATCTCCAGCGGGACGCGATGATCGCGGCGAACCCGCAGCTGCTGGAGCGGGAACTGGTCAAGCAGCAGCGGGCGGCCGACGGGTTCAGCGACGCGCTCCGCGAGCACGGCGTCGATCCCGGTACGGCCGACCTCGCGGCCGCGGTGGGGATTCAGGTGTTCCGTACGGCCTACCGCCAGTGGCTGGACGGCGACGACACCGACCTGGCCGGTACGACCGGCACCGCGATGTCGTTGCTCACCAGGATCGTGCCGCGCCCTTGATCAACCCAGCAGACGCGCGCGGTGAGCCAGCTCGTCCTCGTCCGGAGGCGCGGTCGGGTAGACATCGGCGTCGAAGAACTGGGCGAACGGCAGGGTGGCCATCGTCTCGGCCGCCTGCTTCTCGTCGTCGGCGATGATCTCGACGAAGGTCGCTCCCCTGGCCGGGGAGATGTAGTGAACGCCGATCTTCCGTTCCGAGCGCAGCACCTCCAGCTGCTTGTGCTCGGCGTCGCGCAGGGCGTTGAACTCCGCGAGGTCCGCGTCGGGGCGGAGCGTCCCGACCACCATGAATGTCGACATGGCCTGTCCTTTCCACGTTGATGTCTCGTCGCGACATCAATGCTACTGATGTCGCGACGTGACGTCAACGTCGCCGGGCTACCCCTTCACGACCGATCGGGATGCCGCGCGCCGGCGATGACCACCGCCAGGCAGTCGCGGAACAGGTCATCCACGGTGCAGCCGGGGCGGAAGTACTCGGCGACCGCGCTGACCACGGTCGGGTGCCGGCCGGCGAAGTCGTCCAGGTCGAAGTCCTTCAGTGCCTCGGCGTCCGGGCGCGGGGCCTGCTCCTCGAGGACGTGGCCGACGGTGAAGCGCTCGACGGTCAGGACGATGACGCGGGCCCGGCGCAACGAGACGCCGCGCGCCACCAGGGTGCTCATGGCCAGTTCGGAGATCGCGGCCATGGTGGCGGAGAGCTGAGCGGCGGAGATGACCCGCGCGCCGTCCGGGTGCGCGAGCAGCGCCCGGCGCAACCGCCCGGCCAGGCCGCTCAGCCACTCGGGCCAGGGCTGATCCGGCTCGGGCGGGGACAGGTCGCCGAACTCCTGGTCGAGTATCGCGTCGGCGAGGGCGGTGACCAGCGCCGCCTTGTTGGGCAGATGCCAGTACAGGGTCGGCGACCGCACACCCAGCCGCGCGGCGAGCTTGCGGGTCGTCACGCCGTCGAGCCCCTCGGCGTCGAGCAGGGCCACGGCCTCGGCCACGATCCGCTGTCGGTCCAGCGCCAATGTCGATACCTCCGGTCCGTACTCTATCAGTGCTAGAGTGCCTCTATCAGTGATAGAGAGAGAAGGGCATCGACATGCGCGACCTGCTGCACCGGGCCACCCATCGCATTCCCGGGGTTCCCCCGCACGCGGGCCGGCCGGGCGGCCACCAGCGCCCGGCCGGCCGGCCCGCCGGCCACCGGTGGAACCACTCCCCCGACCGCCCTCCCCGATTCCTGCCGGGCTGGCAGCGCCGGATCGCCGCGTTCTTCGGCCAGGAGGTGTGAGAGGGCTATAAGCGCGCTTATGCCTGCTTCGGTCAACCTACGAAAAGGCATAAGCGCACTTATGCCCTCTGATGAATCAGGTCGAGGAAGTCGAGATTGCCCATAGCGGATGCATACTGACGCGATGGAGCGGGCGGACGTCGCGAAGGAGCTGGGGCACTTTTTGCGTACTCGTCGCGAACGCCTTGGTCCGGAAATCGAGTCTGGTGTTCGGCGTACCCGGGGCCTTCGTCGCGAAGAGGTTGCGGAGAAGGCCGCGGTGAGTCGCGAGTACTACGCCAAGCTGGAGCAGGGACGCGCGCTTAATCCGTCGTCGGAAGTGCTCGAGGCAGTTGCTGCGGCGCTCCTCCTGTCGGGCGACGAGGTCATGTACGTGCAGGACCTCGTGGCGCGGTTGAGGGGAGGCGGCGTCTCGGAGGGCGCGGACGGTGCCCCCGACAGGGTAGGCGCGCGTTTGGTCGAGGCGATCAGGGACCGGCCCGCGTTCGTCGTCGACCAACGACTGGACATCACCTCGTGGAACGATATGACGTGCGAGCTTCTGGTCGACCTGGAGTCGCTGCCTCCGCACCACCGCAACCTCTCGTGGTTGCTGTTCACTAACCCGGAGGTCAGATCACGATGCGTGGAGTGGGACGAGGCCGCACGGCAGAACGTCGCCCTCCTCAGAGGTGGAGCCGGCCGTCACCCGGACGATCGTCGGATCGCGCACCTGGTCGATGAGCTGTCGGTGCGAAGCAGCTCGTTTGCCCGCCTCTGGGCCTCCCACGACGTGCTGGGCCGGAACTACGGCTCCCGGATCTTCGAGCATCCTCGCGCGGGCCGGTTCGAGGTTCACTATGACGCGCTTCAACTCCCGGGTTCCTACGATCGTCATCTCACGGTCTACTCGGCGCACGACTCCGTCGGTGAGCGGGCGCTGAGTTTGATGAGGTCCATCTGTGACGCCAGGCGACAGGACGAGACCGGGCCGAGCCGCACCCACCGTTGAGCCTCGACCGACCCCACGCCGTTGCCCCGGCAGGGTGTGACTCACCGCCGGATGTCGCCGATGGCCGTGGGTGGCTCTCGCAGGGTGTGGTTGGCATCACCTCGGGGGTTTAGCGTCCGTTTGACGAGCTCAACAGCAGTTGAGTGACTCACTTGGCGGATCCGGTGGATGCCCCGACCTTAGGAGCAGGGTCAATGACTTCTCAGTCGATCAACGCACCACGTGGTTCGTGGTCGTCGCCGTACTCCGAGACGAGAGATACGTCCGAACGGGGTCTGCGGAGGATGAAACGGCAAATTCGCTCGTCACATCAATGATGGGACAGAGCCTCGTTTCGGAGTGTTCGGACGACGGCACGCTCGCGCGGATCGCGGCCGGCGTCTGGGCGTGGACCCAGGGGGACGGCTCGTGGTGGATCAACAATGCGGGTCTTGTCGCGGGAGACGAGGGGGACATCCTCATCGACACTTGTGCGACCGAGATGCGTACTCGTCGGTTCCTTGATCGGGTGAGGGCCGTGCGGCCCGACTCGTCGATTCGGTTCGCCGTGAACACCCATCTCCACGGTGACCACACGTATGGCAACAGTGTGCTGCCCGGGAGCACGAGCATCGTCGGGCACTCGCGGATGAGGGTCGGCCTGGCGGAGGACACCATCATCGCCGGCTGCCCGCCGTTCTGGAGCCCGGTCCCCGACTGGGGCGGCGTGAGTAAGCGGCTTCCCTCGGTCACGTACGACGATCGGTTGGTGCTTCACAGCGGGTCGACGGAGGTGCAGGTCGTGCATCCCGGGTATGCGGCGCACACCCCGGGTGACTCGGTTGTTTTCGTGCCCGCGGTCAACACTCTGTTCACGGGAGACCTGTTGTTCCACGGGGTCACGCCCCTGGTCTTCATGGGCTCAGTTGAGGGTGCTCTTCGCTCCTTGGAGTGGATCGAGGCATTTGACGCGGACGTGGTGGTCCCCGGCCACGGTGCGGTGCTGCATCGGGAGGACGTCGACGCGGTTCTGGAGGCGCATCGCAGGTACTACCGCCTGATTCAGGCTGCGGCCCGTGAAGGAGTCGCAGCCGGAATCTCACCGCTGGAGGCGGCCAGGCGGACCGAGCTCGGCGAGTTCGCGGCGTTCCCTGACGCCGAGAGAGTCGTGCTCAACCTGCACCGCGCCTACGTCGAGATCACGGATTGGACCTTCGATCTGCTTGCGGCATTCGAGGACGCGGTGCTCTACAACGGTGCGCCGCTATCCACCTCTGTTTGATCGACCCATTCGACAGGACACGGCATGCGATTCATGACCTTCTCCGACGGCGGCACCGAGCGGCTTGGTGTCGCCTCTGACGACAAGTTGTATGCCCTCCCGAAGGGTTCGACGTTGCTGGGCCTGCTCCGGGAAGGCCGAGCTGCGCTGCGCCAAGCGGGTGAGGACGCGTTGAGGAAGCGGGGCGAGGCGCTCATTCCCGAGGATCTGGTAGTCCTGGCGCCCATCCCGACGCCACCGACCGTTCGCGACTACATGACCTTCGAGCAGCACGTCGAGGGCGCCATCCGACTGGCCGGTCCTGAGGCCGCAGTGCCGGAGCAGTGGTACGCCGCGCCGATCTTCTACTTCACCAACCCGTACGCGACCCTGGGCCCGTACGACGATGTGCGGCTTCCTCCCGGCGAAACCCTGTTCGACTTCGAGCTCGAGATTGCCGCCGTGGTCGGTGGATCAGGAGGGGACCTCAGCGTCTCTGGCGCCGAGGAGCTCATCGCCGGCTACATGATCCTCAACGACTGGTCGGGTCGCTCCGTGCAGTTCAAGGAGATGACGGTGCGACTGGGGCCGTCGAAGGGCAAGGACTCGGCGACCTCGATGGGTCCCTGGTTCGTCACGCCGGACGAGCTGGAACCCTTCCGGCAGGAAAACTCGTTCGATCTCCGCATGCGTGCCTACGTTAACGACGAGCTTATCGGCGCCGATACATGGTCGAACATGGCGTTCAGCTACGGCCAGATGATCGCCTATGCCTCGCGCGGCACTGAGGTTCGCCCGGGCGACGTCTTCGGGTCCGGCACCGCGGGAAACGGCTGCCTGGCCGAGGCCTGGGGCAACAAGGGGTTCGACGCGCACCCGCCTCTTACCCCCGGCGACGTCGTCACCCTGGAGGTCGAAGAGTTGGGCGTACAACGGTCGAAGATCGTCGACCGGCACGAGCCGGCCCCTGACTTGGAGGTCTATCGGTCGGGAGGATCACCATGGAGTTTCCGCTGACGGTCAGGGACTTCCTCGACCGTGCCGCGACGGTCTATCCGGAGCGCGTGGCGGTGGTCGACGAACCCGACCAGCCCGCGGCATCGCTGGGCACGTTGACGTACAGGGACGTCGACCGGCTCGCCCGTTCCCAGGCCGCCGCGCTCGACGAGATGGGAGTGCCAGCCGGAGCCCGGGTGGCCGTGCTCTCCCAGAACTCGGCGCGGCTGCTTGTCTCCTTCTTCGGCGTTTCCGGCTGGGGTCGTGTGCTGGTGCCGGTGAACTTCCGTCTCGCACGCCCCGAGGTCGACTACGTCCTGGGGCAGTCGGGTGCCGAGGTCGTTTTCGTGGACCCGGAACTCGCGCATCTGGTGGCTCCGGGCCCGCGGGTCCGCACTGTCGTGTTCGGTGACACCGATGACCTCCTGTGGAGCCGTGCGGCCGAGCCACGGCCCTGGCGAGGAGACGAGTCCGCACCGGCAACGATCAACTACACGTCGGGCACCACGTCGAAGCCGAAGGGGGTCGTCCTCACCCACCGCAACTTGTGGCTGAACGCGACCACGTTCGGTTGGCACATCGGACTGGACGACAACGACGTGTACCTGCACACGCTGCCGATGTTCCACGCCAACGGCTGGGGAATGCCGTACGCGGCCAGTGCCGTGGGGGTGAAGCAGGTCGTCCTGCGGAAGGTTGACGGCGCCGAGACCCTCCGACGGATCGACTCGCACGGAGTGACGCTGCTGTGTGGTGCGCCTGCGGTGCTCTCGGCCGTGCTCGATGCCGCGCAGGACTGGGACGGCGTCGTGCCGGGGCACGGTCGGGTGCGAGCCGTCGTCGCCGGAGCGCCACCGCCGACCCGGACGATCGAGCGCATCAGGGACGAGTTGGGCTGGGAGTTCATCCAGATCTACGGGCTCACCGAGACGTCCCCGCTGCTGACCGTGAACCGCATGCGGACGGAATGGCGCGACAAGCCCCGGAAGCAGCAGGCAAGGCTGCTGAGCCGCCAGGGCGTTCCGTCCCTGGGCGTGCGACTGACCACTGACGCGTCGGGGGAGGTGCTCGCGCAGGCCAATCAGTGCATGGCCGGCTACTGGGACATGGATGAGCAGACAGCGGCAGTGCAGGACGGCGGGTGGTTCCACACCGGCGACGGCGGCGTGCTCGAGGACGGCTACCTGACGATCGTCGATCGCAAGAAGGACGTCATCATCTCGGGAGGCGAGAACGTCTCCTCCATTGAGGTCGAGGACGTGCTCTCGTCTCACCCCCGCGTGCGCGAAGTGGCCGTCATCGGCATTCCCGACCAGCGATGGGGAGAACTGGTCACGGCCCTCGTGGTTGCCGACGGGGCCGTCGACGAGGCCGAACTGCTGCGGCACTGCCGTGAGCAACTCGCAGGCTACAAGTGCCCCAAGCGGATCGAGTTCAGAGATCACCTCGAACGAACGCCGACGGGGAAACTCCAGAAGTTCAAGCTGCGGGCGCCCTACTGGGAAGGTCACGGGAGCCAAGTGAACTAGCCAGTCATCGGCCCCCACTCACGGCGAACACCGGTCCCGGGGGGCCATCTGCAGGGAAGAACCACCTTCACCACTATCGAAAGGACGCTATGCGACACCTGGGCAGGACTCTAGTGAAGGGCGGGGCGATCCTCAGCATGGATCGGGCAATCGGCGCACTGCGTCGAGGCGACATTCTCATCGAAGGCCCGCGCATCGTGGACGTCCAGGACGTCATCGACGCGGACGACTGTGACGTGGTCGACGCCTCGGGGATGGTCGTCATGCCTGGGTTGATCGACAGCCACCGTCACCTCTGGTACGCAGGAATCCGCGGTGCCAACATGGATTCGACGCTGGTGGACATCGGTGCCGCTCACTGGGGCCGGCTGGGGCCGGCCTTCACTCCAGAGGACGTCTACGCGTTCACCCGCGCGGGCATCGCGGAGTGCCTCGACAACGGCATCACCACGGTCTTCGACTGGTGCCACGTCATCAATTCGCCAGCCCACGCCGAAGCTGCGGTGAGGGCTCACCAGGACATGAGGATGCGAGCCATCTTCGGCTACGGCGGCTCGATGCTGACCAAGGAACAGGAGATGGCGGGCGAAGGCGTCGCCGGTCAATGGGACCACGCGACCGAACTCGCGCGACGCGGGTTTGGCCAGGACGCCGGCCGGCTGACTCTCGCTCTCGCGCTGCCGGGCCTGGACTACGCGTCGCTGGAGGACACGGTCCGCGACGTGAAGACAGCACGCGAACTCGGTCTCTCCATGAGCTTCCACGTCGGCGGCCCGGAGGGAGCACCGCCGAAGGAATCCATCCGAGGCCTGGCGGAAGCGGGCCTCCTCGGCTCCGACATGAGCTTCGTCCACTGCTGCGACACCACCGTCGAGGAGATCGAGCTCGCGGTGGCCGCGGGAGCGCACCTGATGACCTGCCCGGCCGGCGACGCGGCCCTCGGCATCGGATCGACTCCGACTCCGAGAATGCGCAGACATGGTGTGCGTCCGGTCTTCAGCACCGACTCGGTGCTGGCGACGTCGGGTGACCTGTTCGAGGGAGCGCGAATCGGTCTGCTGCTCGACCGCTACGAGGACGCACTGAAGACGTTCGCGGGGGGAGAGCCGGTCGGGAGCCATGAGTCGCAGGAAGGCCGGATGACAGCTCGCCAAGCACTCGAGGCGATCACGAGCGCGGCCGCGGCGTGCTGCTGGCTCGACGACGAGGTGGGCACCCTCGCTCCCGGTAAGCAGGCTGACATCATCCTGCTTCGCGCGACGGACCTGAACCTCTGGCCGCTGTCCAATCTGGAGTCGGCGCTGCTGGCCGGCGCGCGCGGCAGCAACGTCGACACCGTGTTCGTCGCGGGCGAGGTCGTGAAGCGTGACGGGACGCTCGTCGGCGTCGACGTCGACGCCGTCCGGGACGATCTGATCGTCGCGCGCGACCGGCTATATGCGGCGGCCGGGTTCGACGACATCGATCCAAAGTTGAAGGAGAACGCGTGATGACAGGACAACCACGGATCCTGGACGGCATGTTCGTCGAGCTCGACGTGCCCATCACGATGGACGATGGCACGGTCTTGCGGGCCGACGTGTTCCGGCCGGTCGCAGACGGGCAGTACCCGGTTCTCTTGAGCTATGGGCCGTACGCGAAGGACCTGCACTTCGAGGATGGCTATCCTGACGCGTGGCGCATGATGTGCGAGCAGCACCCCGATGTTCCGGCCGGATCCACCAACAGGTACCAGGCGTGGGAGGTCGCCGACCCTGAGAAGTGGGTGTCTCAGGACTACGTTTGCGTCCGGGTCGACTCGCGAGGCGCGGGACAGTCCCCAGGCGTCGTCGAGTCGTTCTCTCCCCGCGAGGTCAGGGACGCCTACGACTGCGTCGAGTGGGCCGGTGTACAGCCATGGTCGTCCGGCAAGGTCGCGATGAGTGGCATCTCCTACTACGCGATCATGCAGTGGCGGGTCGCTGCGCTGCAGCCTCCGCATCTTGCGGCGATCGTCGTGTGGGAGGGCATGCACGACCTGTACCGCGAGGGCGTGTACCACGGTGGAATACGCAGCACCTTCATCAGTGGTTGGTACCCGAATCAGGTGTCGACCGTCCAGCATGGCTTGGGCGACCGCGCCCCCAGAGGCCGTCTGAAGAGACGGTCCGTGGCGGGTGACGAAACCCTCACGGAGCAAGCGCTGGCCGCGAACAGGACTGACTTCGACCAGGAGGTCGTCCGGCATTCCCACGACGACGAGTTCTTCGCCGACCGTCGAGCCGACCTGAGCAAGGTGACTGTTCCTCTTCTCTCGGGTGCCAACTGGGGAGGTCACGGCCTCCACCTGCGCGGCAACCTGGAGGCATACCTCGGGGCAGCATCCGAGAACAAGTGGCTCGAGCTGCACGGCCTGGAGCACTGGGTGCACTATTACACGGACTACGGACGAAAGCTCCAGCTTCAGTTCCTTGACCACTTCCTCAAGGGGAAGAACAACGGTTGGGACGAGCGCCCTCCAGTCCTCATGAATGTTCGCCACCCGGGCGAGACCTTCGCATTCCGCGAGGAACACGAGTGGCCACTTGCTCGCACGGAGTGGACCGAGCTGTATCTCGACGCCTCGGACCTGACACTTCGACCGGACCCACCCACCACCGACGCGCACGTCACTTACCAGGCCATGAAAGAGGGGGTGTCCTTCACGACCGTGCTGTCCGAAGCGACCGAGATCACCGGTCCGGCCAGTGCCTCCCTACGGATCTCGTCCGAGACGGAGGACGCGGACCTCTTCCTCGTCCTCCAGGTGTTCGATCCTCTGGGCGAGGAAGTCGCGTTCACCGGCGCTGTCCAGACTCACGCGCCCGTCGCACATGGCTGGCTTCGAGCATCGCATCGCAGCCTCGACGCGGAGCGCTCATTGCCTTGGCGTCCTTTCCATCCTCACGACAAGTCCGAGCCGCTGATCCCAGGGCAGCGGTACGACGTGGAAGTCGAGATCTGGCCGACGTCGATCGTGATCCCGCCAGGATTCACCCTGGCCCTGACCGTGCAGGGGCACGACTACGAGCCGCCCGGACATGTCCCCGACACGAGAACGCAGTGGGCCTCCATGCGCGGTGTCGGTCCTTTCAAGCACAACGATCCGAACGACCGTCCCGAGGAGGTCTTCGGCGGCACCGTGACCCTGCACACCGGCGGCGAGAACGCACCGCGCGTCCTCCTGCCCGTCATCCCCGAGAGCAAGGCGTCCTGACACAGGTAGACCAATGTGCCCGGACGAGACACGACGACCATCGTCGGACGATGCGTGCACGCTCACATTCGGGTTGATCATTACCGAGGCGCCGCCGACGGGAGCAACGACGACCTGCAGCACGCCCGCGGACTGCCGCCCGCGTGCGGCGACCACGACTGACAGAGAGAAGATCATGACCGCCGCCGCCACCGAGCGCCTGCTGCGCGAGATCGCCCGAAAGGTGCTGTGGCTGTCGACCTCAATCGTCGACTCCGCCAACCACGGCCGCCCGAACTCCGGCGGCGTCAAGGTCGGCGGGCACCAGGCCTCGAGCGCGTCGATGGTCGACATCATGGTGTCGCTGTGGTTCTCCGAGCTGACCCGTCACGACCGGGTGTCGGTCAAGCCGCACGCGTCGCCGGTCCTGCACGCGATCAACTACCTGATCGGCGACCTCGACGCGAAGTACCTCACGACATTGCGCGCCAAGGACGGCCTGCAGTCCTACCCGAGCCGGCTCAAGGACCCCGACACGGTCGACTTCTCGACCGGCTCGGTCGGCATCGGCGCGACCGCGGCGCTGTGGGCGGCGATGGCGCACCGCTACCTCGCGTCGCATTTCGACACGACACCCCGGGCCGGCCGGTTCGTCAGCCTGCTAGGCGACGCCGAACTCGACGAGGGCGCGATCTGGGAGGCCGTCGCCGACCCTTCGGTGGCTCGCATGGGCGAGCTGCTGTGGATCGTCGACCTCAACCGTCAGTCGCTCGACCGCATCGTTCCGGACGTGCAGGGCCACCGGCTGATGGGCATGTTCGAGGCCGCCGGATGGCAGGTCATGACCCTCAAGTGGGGGCGCACCATCACGGCGCTGTTCGAACAGCCCGGCGGCGACGAACTGTGCGAGCGGCTCGAGGCCATGCCCAACGAGGAGTACCAGCGCATGTTGCGGGTCGACCCGGTCGAGGTGGCCGACCGCATCGTCGGCAGTGGTGGCTCGGACCGGCTCCGCGACCTCGTGACCTCGATCCCCGCCGCCGGGCTCGCGGCCGCCATCCGCGACCTCGGCGGCCACGACATCGGGCTGCTCCTCGACACGTACACCAAGGTCGACCCGACGCGGCCGAGCATCGTGTTCGCCTACACCGTCAAGGGGCGAGGCCTGCCGACCGAGGGCCACCCCAACAACCACTCGGCGCTGCTGTCGGACGTGCAGATGGGTACTCTCGCGGAGGCCGTCGGCGCCGACCGGGCCGACCCCTGGCGCGCATTCGATCCCGGGTCCGCCGCGTACGCACTGTGCGCCGAACGGGGCGCCACCCTCCGGCGCGACCCGGTACCCGAGATCCGTCCCGACGCGATGCCGGCTTCGCTGTCGCGCAGGCACCGCGCGCCCATCTCGACGCAGGCCTCCTTGGGTCGTTTCCTGGCCGGCCTGCCGCGTGAGGCACCCGACGCGGCCCGGCGCGTGGTGACCTGCAGCCCCGACGTCGCGTCGTCGACCAATCTCGGCGGCTGGATCAACAAGACCGGCGTCTGGTCCGCGCACGAGCGCCCCGACTGGTTCGCCGACGACACCGAGCGCGTCCTCAAATGGTCGGAGGGCACCCACGGCCAGCACGTCGAGCTCGGCATCGCCGAGATCAACCTGGTGGGCCTGCTCAGCGAGCTCGGTGCGACCTGGTCACGCTGGGGTGAGCGGCTGGTTCCGATCGCGACGCTCTACGACCCGTTCATCTCGCGGGCCCTCGAGCCGTGGTCGTACGGCATCTATGCCGGCGGCCAGTCGATCATCGTCGGCACGCCGTCTGGTGTGACCCTCGCCCCTGAGGGCGGAGCGCACCAGTCGATCACGACGCCGTCGATCGGGCTCGAGCAACCCGGCTGCGTCGCGTGGGAGCCTGCGTTCGCCCAGGACCTCGAGTGGTGCTTGCTCGATGCGATGAATCACGTCGGCGTCCCCGGCGGCACGTCGGCCTACTTCCGTCTGTCGACGCGGCCCGTCGATCAGGCTCTCGCAGCGCTGCCCGAGGACGAGCTGCTGCTCGAGCGACGGCGCCGGCACTCGATCGCGGGCGGCTACCGGATCACGACGCATGCGCTCGAGGACGAGCAGGTCACTCTCGTCGGCGTCGGCGCCGTAATGCCTGAGGTGCTCGCGGCCGCCGAGACGCTCGCGGCTCATGGGGTCACCGCCGGTGTCGTGTGCCTGACGAGTCCCGACCTGGTGTTCCGCTCGGCGCAGGGCCGCGGCTCCGACATCGCCGCGACCTTGTTTCCCGGCGAGCATCCCGCCCCCCTCGTCACTGTCATGGACGGTCACCCACACACGATGGCGTTCCTGGCCGGCCTGCGCGGCGACCGCAGTCGCAACCTCGGCGTCAGCGAGTTCGGCCAGTCGTCGGACCTGCACGACGCCTACCGCATCCACGGCATCGACACCGCGTCGATCGTCGACACCGCGATGACATTGGCCTGCCGGTGACCACCCGTTAGCGTCATCGAGTCCCCGTTGGTTACAGCGGGAGCGACCCAGACCTTGACGTGCCTGCGAATCCTGACTGTCGAGCCCCTTTTACGGGTTCCGGCAGCGTGCTGGTGAGCCCGCACGATCGTCGAGTCGGCTGCGCGTCCCGGTCGATAACGTCCTCGGCCGCCGCCAGCGCGATGACCTCGCGGCGGATCCTCGCCCAGGTACCGTCCTCAGCCCACTTCCGGAACCGGTCATGGGCGGTCTGGAAAGGCCCGTACACCGGGCCGGCACGTCCGCCCAGGGGGCGGGGGGGGGGGGGGGGGGCCCGGCCGCCCGGGCCGGGCGGGGGGGGGGGGGGGGGGGGGGGGGGGGGGGGGGGGGGGGGGGGCGGGGGCCCGGCGGGGGGGCGCCCCCCCGGCGGGCCGCGCGCCCCCCCCCCCCCCCCGCGCGCCCGCGCCCCCCCCGCCCC
>NZ_JBICSP010000012.1:209466-328248 GCF_043197135.1 Actinoplanes sp. NPDC049265
GGGGGGGGGGCGCCGGCCCGCGCCGGGGGGGGGGCCCCCCGGCGGGGGGGGGCGCCCCCCCCCCCCCCCCCGCGGGGGGGGGGGGGGGGGGGGGGCCCCCCCCACGGCGGGACAGTTCGGCGCCCGGTCAGGCCCCGAGCAGCAGGCGGTATTCGGCCAGCCGGTAATCGGCCCGGATCTCGGCGGTCGGACCGGGGCCGAGCACACCGGTGCCCGGGATGTAGCTCACCCCGGCGTGCGGGCCGAGGGTCAGGACTATCGCGTCCGGGGCCGCGGTGTAGGTCTTGAGCCCGCCGTCGCCGTCGATGAGAGACCGGATGTTGGCCGCCACGATGTCGGCGTGCAGGCCGGCGATCCGGGCCGTCTTCATCTCGGGCACCGCGGTGACGTCGCCCACGGCGAAGACGGTGGGTACGCCCGGCAGCCGCAGCTCCGGCGTGACAGTGAGACGACCGCCGGCATCGCGGGCCCCGGCCAGCGCCGGATCCAGGTAACCGGTGTCCGGCGGCGTACCGAAGGAGTCGAACGTGAAGTCGTGCGGGCCGGCCTGGTCGGCGGTGATCCCCAGCCGCAGCTCGACGCCGAGCGCGCTCAGCTGGTCGGTGAGCTCGCGGCGGAACTCGTCCGGGAACCCGGGCATCAGGACCGGCGACCGGCCGGCCACTGTCACGCGCTTCTCCGGCCAGGCCGACTTGATCTCGCCGGCCAGATCGAGCCCGATCGGGCCCGCGCCGACCAGCAGGATGCTGCCGGCGGCGAGCAGGCTGCGCCGGGTGGCGGCGAACCAGTCCGGGTCGGCCGGGCCGGGCTTGCCCGGGAACGGGTACACGGCGCCGGTCGCCAGCACCACGAAGTCAGCCGGCAGCACCGCGCCGCCGGCCAGTTCGACGCGGTCCGCGCTCACCCGCACCGCCCAGTCGTGGTGCACCCGCCCTCGGTTCAGCAGCCCGTCGTACGGGATGAAGAGCCGCTCGGGCCACTCCGGATCGACCATCGCCCGCAGCGCCGCCACGTTGTGCACGAACGTCTCCCGCGGCTCCACCAGCACCACGTCGGCCACGTCGTCGAGCGTCTTGGCCACGGCGACACCGCCGTAGCCGCCGCCGACCACCACTACCTTCTTCGCATCGGTCATGCCATGACCCTGGTTCCCGGCGCCGGGAACAGGGAGACCGCGGTCAGGCTGGTAGCAGCAGGGACACGATCCGGCCCGGCCGCCTTGTTACGCTCGATCGGTGACCGCCACCAACGAGCTGGGGCTCTTCCTGCGGGTACGCCGTGAGTCGATCAGCCCGGCCGAGGTGGGCCTGCCCGCCGGCTCCCGGCGTCGCACGCCCGGCCTGCGCCGTTCCGAGGTCGCCACGCTGGCCGGTGTCAGCGTTGAGTACGTGACCCGGCTCGAACAGGGCCGCGACCGGCATCCGTCCCCGCCCGTGCTCGACTCCCTGGCCGAGGTGCTGCGGCTGTCACCGGCCGAGCGGGTGCGCCTGCACCGGCTGGCCAACGCGGCCGACCCGAGCTTCAGCTGCCGGGGCGAGGCGGGGCCCTCGCGGCTGGTCCGGCCGGGCGTGCGCGCCCTGCTCGACCGGCTCGAGCCGACGTCCGCGATGCTCGTCAACCACGTCGGCGAGACCCTGGCCTGGACGTCCGGCTGGGAGCGGCTGGCCGGCCCGATCGGCCTGCTCGACGGTGATCCGCCGAGCCTGGTCCGGTACGTGTTCACCGACCCGCGCGCCCGCACCGCGCTGCCGGACTGGAACCGGGTGGCCGACGAGCAGGTGGCGTCGCTCAAGCTGGGACCGCTGCAGGCCGACGCGGCCGTGGCGGCGCTGGCCGCCGAGCTGGCGGCCACGGCGGGCGAGGCGTTCACCCGCCGGGTCCGCGAGGTGCCGGGCTTTCCCACCCCGACGGGTACGCTGCGCCTCGTCCACCCCGCGCTCGGCGAGCTGCGACTCACGTTCGAGACCCTGGACCTCTCCGCCGACGACGCCCAGCGCCTGATCGTTCACCTGCCCGCCGACGCGGCCACGACCGCCGCGCTGGAAGGACCACGGGTGCCCGCCCTCCGTCTGGTCGCCGGCTGACCGATCAGTCCGAGACCAGACGCGACAGGGTCCCGCTGACGAAGTCGCGGCACGTTTCGGCGCTCGGTGTGGCGCCGTCGAAGACCATTCGGCTCATCGTCCAGGCGAAGGCGACCCGCAGGGCCTCGTAGACGAGGGCTTCGTCGAGGTGTTCGCCCCGGGCCAGTGCGTACCGCGTCAGTGCGGTCGCGTTCTCGCGGCAGGACGCCTCGAACAGGCGGCGCATCTGTTCGCGCAGGGCGGCGTCCTGCCGGGCGGCGTCCAGCAGCCCGATCAACGCGGGTCCACTGCGGCCGGTCAATGTGTCGGCCATCGAGGTCAGGCAGGCCCGCAGGTCGCCCTCGACGCTGCCGGTGTTCTTGGCCTCGGCCGGCGCGCAGTCGGCCGCCCGCTGGAGCACGGCGGCGACCAGCTCGGCCTTGCCGCCCGGCCACCGGCGGTAGAGCGTCGTCTTGGACGCCTGCGCGCGGTTGACCACCGCGTCGGTCGTCAGCCGGTCGTAGCCGACCTCGGAGAGCAGCTCGGCCACCGCGTCCAGAATCGCATCGGCTCTGGCCTCGCCACGCGTTCCCATAGGTGTACAGTACCGTATCGTCATGTGTACGGGTTCGTACACATCTTCCCGCACATCGCATTTTCTACTGACCCGAGGGGATCGACGTGACCGATCTGACTGGAAAGACCGCCCTGGTGACCGGGGCCACGGCGGGCATCGGCCGGGCGGTCGCGGCCCGGCTGGCCGAGAGCGGCGCCGACGTCGTGGTGCACGGCCGGAACGCCGATCGCGGGGCCGAACTGGTGTCCGCGATCGCCGGGAAAGGAGGCCGGGCCCGGTTCGTCGCCGCCGACCTGTCCTCGGTCGAGGACGTCGAACGGCTCGCCGCCGAAGCCGGGCCCGTGGACATCCTGGTGAACAACGCGGGCGTGTACGAGATCATGCCGACCCCGGTCACGAGCCCGGCCATCGTCGACCGGCACCTGGCCGTCAACATCCGGGCGCCGTTCCAGTTGGTCGCGACGCTGGCCCCGGGCATGGCCGAGCGAGGCGACGGCGCGATCATCAACATCTGCTCGACCGTGGCCCACATGGTCGCGCCGGTCGGTGCCGTCTACGGCGGGACCAAGGCGGCGCTGGAAACGCTGACCCGCTACTGGGCCACCGAGTTCGGCGGCTCCGGCGTCCGGGTCAACGGGGTCGCACCGGGCGTGACCCGCACCCCCGGCATGGAACAGACGCTGGGCGGCCCGGTCGACGTCATGAACCGGCTGACCGCCCGCGGCCGGGTCGGCGACCCGGAGGAGATCGCCGACGTCGTCCTGTTCCTGGTCGGCGACCACAGCAGCTACGTCAACGGGACAGTGATCAGCGTGCACGGCGGCGAGAGCAGCCCGCTGGCGGCCTGAGCAACCGCGCGAGGCCGACCGGGCCGGCTACTCGAACGAATGCGGTCCGTGGTCGGCGCCGACCCGGTCGTCGAGACGGCGCAACGACTCCCGGACCCCGGAAACGCTCGGGTGCTCGAGGGCCGTGAGCAGTTGCTCGGCCTCCGTCCAGGCGACACGCGCCGCGGCGGGCTGGCCGGCCGCGCGGTGCGTGTCACCCAGATGTACGAGCAGTTCGGCGACGAAGTAGTCGTGCTGCAGGGTGCGGGCCAGCGTGATGCCGTGCTGGTAGCAGTCGACGGCCTCGGCGTGGTGACCGAGGTGGTGGTGGGCGAAGCCCAGACTGTCCCAGGTGCTGGTCGCGCCGTGCAGGTCGCCGTCCGCCTCGAACAGCTCCAGCGCCCGCCGGCAGTGGGACAGCGTCTGCTCGTACTCGCCGAGCATCGCGTGGTACCACCCGATCGCGTTCAGCGCCTCGGCCTGGCCGGGCCGGTCGTCGGTGCCGGCGAAGAGCGCCAGAGCCTGCTTGGCGTGCCCGAGGGCGGGCGCGGGCTGCTTGCGCTGACCCCACATGTACGCCAGGTGGTGCTGCGTACGGGCCTGACCGATGCGGTCGCCCATCGTCGTGAACAGCTCCAGCGCGCGCCGCAGATTGTCGTTCGCCTCGTCCCACCGGCCGAGCTTGATGTCGGCCTGGGACAGGTTTCGGTGGGCGTAGGCGCGCGCCGGCAGTTCGCCCAGGCGGCCGGCGCACTCGATCGCCGTCTGCCAGGCCTCGAGCTGATCGTGCAGATGACCCTTCCGGGAGGAATAGGTGTCCAGCGACCAGGCGAGCTGCCAGGCCAGCCGGTCGAACCCGGTCGCGGCGGCCTGCCTCAGCGCGGCCGCCAGGACGGCATGGTGCCCTCCGAACCAGGCCATCGCGGCGTTGAGGTCCGCCGGCTGCCCCGGACGCGCGCCCTCGGCCGCCTCGCCGAGGGGCAGCAGAATGGGTTCCCGGGCGGGATTGAGCAGGCGATCGGCCGCGTACGCGGTGTGCAGACAGTGATCGAGCAGGCGGACGGTGGCCGCCCGGCGGTCGTCGTCGGCGTCGTCGGCGCGGGCGAGTTCGGCCGCGTACTCGCGCAGCAGGTCATGCTGGCTGTAGCGGCCGGGTGCGTACTCGGTGACCAGGCTGGCCCGGGTCAGCTCGCGCAGCGGTGCGCGAAGGTCCCGCTCGGACCGCCCGGCCAGGCCGGTCAGCGCCGGGACGTCGATGTCGGGGCCGACGGCCAGGCCGAACAGCCGGAACAGCTGGGCCGCGGGCTCGCTCAGGGCGGCGTACGACCACGACAGCACCGCCCGGACGTCACCGGCCGGGTCGCCCACCTCCAACGCGGTCAGCCGGTCACCGGCCTCGCCGAGCTCGGCGGCCAGCGCGCTCAGCGGAAAGTCCGTCTGCCTGGTCCGGGCCACGGCGATGCTCAACGCCAGCGGCAGCCGGGCGCAGGCGGTGATGACCTGGTCGAGGGCGTCGCGCTGGGCCACCACCCCCGGCCCGAGCCGGTTGGTCAGCAGTTCCTCGGCCTCCACCCGGGACAGCAGACCCAGCGGTACGTGGGACGCGCCGTCGGCCAGCAGACCGGTGAGATGGGCGCGGCTGGTCACCACGACCACAACCGTGGCGGTGCCCGGCAGCAGCGGCCGGACCTGCTCGACGTCGCGGGCGTTGTCCAGCACCATGAGCAGCCGCCGGCCGGCCACCACACTGCGGTAGAGGCCCGCCTGCGCGTCGAGCGTGGCCGGCACCCGCTCGGGCGCGACGCCGAGCGCGTCGAGCAGCCCGCGCAGCGCCTCCTGCGGGGAGACGACCTGGCCGGTGGGGTCGAAGCCGCGCAGGTTCACGTAGATCTGACCGTCCGGGAACCGGGACCGCACCGCATGCGACCAGTGCACGGCCAGGGCGGTCTTGCCGACCCCGGGCGTGCCCGACACCACCGCGACGGCCATCGCCGTCTCCGCGAGCAGATTGTCCAACGTATGCAGGGCCAGGTTGCGGCCGGCGAAACCGGGAACATCGGCCGGCAGCTGGGCCGGCACGACGGCCGACGGCACCTCGGCGCCGTCCGGTGGTGCCACCGGTTCCCCGCGCAGCATGGCCTGGTGCAGCTCCCGCAGCGTGGCGCTGGGGTCGGCGCCCAGCTCGTCGGCCAGCCGGCGGCGGAACTCGGCGTAGTAGGCGAGCGCGTCGGCCGGCCGGTCGGCGGCGGCGTACGCCCGGATCACCACATCGGCCAGCGGCTCGGTCAGCGGGTGATCGACCGCGAGCTCGGTCAGCGGTCCGAGCACCGCGAGCGGGCGGCCGGCGCGCAACTCGGCCCGTCCCCACGCCACCGTGGCGGCGAGATACCGCTCCCCGTACGCGTCCCGGGTGCGCTCCACCCACCGCCCGGTCAGCCCGTCCAGCGGCTCCCCGCGCCACCAGCCACGGGCCGTACGCAGCAACTCCAGCGCGGTGACGGGGTCGGCGTCCCGGGCCCGCCGGACGTGGTCGGCGAACCGGTGGGCGTCGACCCGCTCGGGCGCGATGTCGAGAACGTACCCGCTGGAGCGGCGCAGCAGGCGAACCGGCGGCGCGCCGGCGGCGGAGGCCAGCACCCGCCGCAGGTGAGTGATGTGCACCTGCAACACCCGGGTGGCCGTCGGCGGCGGGTCGTCCCACACCCTCGTGATCAGCGTCTCGATGGCGACCGGCCGCCCCGCGTCGACCGCCAGCGCCGCCAGCGTGTGCCGTCGCTGCGGTGGACCCAGCTCGACCGACCGGCCGTCCGCCCAGATCTCCACCGGACCCAGCAGGCGGACCTCCACCACAGCCTCTCCCCCGTCCTCGACCGACCCGATGCCGCCGCTCTCCGGCCGGTCACACCCCCGCCGGCCTGGGCGACAACATTTCGTTAACCGTACGGGACCACACTGAGTGCCACGATCATCGAGCCGGGCCACCGGAACCCGATGCCCGGGGACGTGAACGGACCGGACCATGTAATACGGGGGTGGCCCGGTCCTGTTCACGGCCACCGGGGTGAATCTGTACGTCCGGCCGAGTCCCCGGCCGCCCGGGGGCACGTACAGTTCTGACTCTCCATTATCGCCTCGGTCGCGCCATTCCGCGGTTCCGGCGAATTTCGCGGAATGGCCCGGCGCCTTCCGAACTCCCATTGGCCGCCGAGGAGAAAAATGACAGCCCGCACGTGTGTCGAGTGTGGTCTGCGGGCCGATCGGGACGAGCCGGCCTGCCGGATCTGCGGCGGCCTGGTGCCGGTCTCACCCAAGTGGAGCGGGACCGGCGGCGAGACCGTGGCGTTGCCGTCCGGCGGGTCGATGCCGGCGCCCACAGCCAAGCCCGGCGCTACCGTCGGTGACCGGCTTCGGGTGACCTTCCACCCGGGCGCGCACGTGGTCGAGGTCGGCCGGGGCGACCGGGTCGCGCTGGGGCGGGGGGCCGGAATCTCGCCGTACGCCGAGTATCTGGGCCGCTTCGAGGACGTTTCGCGACGGCACGTCACCCTGCGGGTGGACGCCGCCGGGCGCGCTTTCGTCCGCGACGAGTACTCCACCAACGGTACCGTCCGTGGTGGATCGCGGCTGGCGCCGGGCACCGAGGAGCGGCTCCGCGACGGCGACCGGATCGTGCTCGGCGGGACCCTGTGGGGTGCGGTCGAGTTGCTGGCGGACGAGCCGACGAGCGCCGCCGAACGGCCGGCGCGCTGACCCGGAATACCTCGGCCGATCGGTCGGTGTTCATGTCCGCCGGACCACCGAAGTCCCCCGATTCACATATTTTGATGAGATCGATGATGCTCTAGCCTGACATGGTGTCGGCAAGGTTTGCGGGTCCCGCGTCGTCCTGATCTTTCTGCTGATTCCCGAGGTGATCCTTGACGTTCGTTCTTCACGAGCTGCGCGACACCGTGGCCGTGCGATGGCGTCGCGAGCTGGCCGGTCCGGAACCGTCGGTCCGCAAGCACTGGAACACGAAGGTCAGCTATTACCGCGCCGTCGACACGCTGATCGCCGAGCCCGGTTCCCGCGGTCTCTCCTGGGTGGACATCGTCTCCGCGGTACGCCCGCACGGCTCCCGGACGACGTTCTTCGGCGTCGCCGGGCCGCATGCGAAACGGCCGCTGATCCGGGCCTACCGGTCCGCCCCGGAAGGACCCGTCCGGGCGATCGCCCGCCTCCTCGACCGGGCCACCGTGCCCGAGATGCTGATCGACGAGACGAAGGTGTGGAGCTACTGGCCGCACCGGGTCGGCTGGATGCACGAGCTCTTCCGCGCGGCCGAGGTGCCGCGCCCGGCGGTCGCGGAGTGCCTGATCCGAGTCCTGCTCGATTGGGCCGTCCGGGAGGAAGCGCTCGCGTCGGCCCTCGATCACGCCCCGCCCGCCTGCGCGGTCGAGGACCTGCTGGTGATCCGGGAGCAGCGGATGACCACGGCCGAGGCCGAGCGGATGCTGCGGGAGGCGATCCGGCTGCGGCTGACCGGCGGCTGCAGCACGGACGGCGTCGTCCACCTGATCTGCCGCGAGATCCGGCCGGCGTCGGCCCCGGCGACCGGCAACCGCCGGCTGGCCCAGGCCATCGACCAGCTCACCCGCAACTCCCGGGCACCCTACGAGCAGCGCCGGCAGGCGGTCGAGATGATGCGCGACGCCATCCGGGTGCTCGAGTCGGCGCCGGAGTGAACGCTCGATGCGGCCGGAGGACGATCAGGAGCGCGGGGTCGCGGCCCGGCTCAGCGCCCGCCTGCAGACGCTGATCGGCGCCGGCCGTGACGTGTCCGACTTCGAGGTCCTCGCCGCCGACACCACCCGGCTGCTCGGGCCGGCCCACGAGGTGACGCTGGGCGTCGAGTACGCGCTGGAGTCACGGCGCGACGCCGGGCGTACCCCGGCCGAGTCCCTGCCGGTCTGGTCCGAGCTGCTGGGCCGGGCCACGGCGTCGTTGCCGCCGTCGGACGCGGCAGCGGTCGCCATCCGCTCGCGCCACCGGCATCAGCTGCGCGGCCGCGGGCGCCCGGGTGACCTCGACACGCTGGTCGAGCTGTGCCGGCGCGAGATCGAGCGGACCGGCGCCGGCCCGGGTGACCGGCGGCTGGGTGACGCACGGGCCGACCTGGCCTGGGTGCTGCGCGACCGAGCCTGGTTCGCCGCGTTCCAGCCGGCGCGGCCGCGGCCCGCCCCACGCGACGACCTCGCGGAGGCGCTCGATCTGATCGGCGACGAGGTGCGCCGGCGCAGCGGCGGGGCGGCACCGGACCGGCCGTCGGCCGACGTGGCCCGCCGGATCCAGGCCGAGGTTCTGCTGGCGGCCGGCCGGGACGACCCCGGCGCGGCGGCGCGGGCCCTGGAACTCGCCGAGGAGCTGGCCAAGCTCGAGGACACCGACGACGACCACCGGCGCCCGGCGACCGGCTTCGACCAGCTGCCGCGGGCGCGGGTGCTGCTGGCCGAGGGCCTGCTGCTGACCGGGCAGACCGACCAGGCCACCCGGGTGGCCCGGCTGGCGTACGCGCTGCACGGCACCCCGCCGGTGTTCGACCCGGCCCGGCCTCTGCTGGTGCTGGCCCGCACGGCCGACCGGCCGCAGGCCGTGGCCACCGCCCAGACCGCGCTGGCCCAGCGCCGATCGACGTTCCCGCCGGACAGCCACTTCGTCGCCGAGGCCCACCGGCTCGTCCAGGAACTGGCCTCGTGACCCCGATCGGCGACCCGCTGGCCCTGCTCCCCGGCCTGGCCGGAATGCCCACCGGGGAACTCGACGCGCTGATCGTCGCGCTGGCCGAGCCCGAGCTGCGGCCCACGCCGGCGCATGACCTCGCGCGCGCCCACGCTCTCGGCGCCCGCTTCGACCGCGACCAGGACCCGGCCATCCTGGCCACGGCGGTGCGGGTCTATCAGTCGTGCCCCTATCGCGGCCGGGCCCGGGGCCTGGTCGGGCGCGGGCTGGCCCTACGGCGGCTCCACGCCGGGCTGCGCGGTCAGCCGGTCGACCTGGCCGAGGTGCGGGCGATGGTCGACGACGCCGGTGACGATCCGGTCATGCCCGGGTCGGCGGCCCTGCTGCGGACCATGGCCGACGTTCTCGCGGCATACGCGGACGACCCGGCGTACGACCGTACCGAAGCCTTGCGGCGTCTCGACGACCTGGCCGGCGCCATCCCGCCCGAAAGTCCCACCGCCTGGCTGGTCCGGGTCATGCGCACCGCGCTGGCGGTCAAACGCGCCGGCGTGATCGGCAGTTACGGCGACGCCACCGCCGCCGCCGGGCAGGCGCGTGACCTGCTGTCCCGCGACGATCTAACCCCCACCGACCGGGCGATGACCGAGGCCATGCTGGCCGGCGCGGTGGGCCTGGGCGCGGCCCAGCGCGGTGAGATGGACGGCTTTCCGGCCACGGTCGAGGCGATGAGCGCGATCGTCGGCAAGCTGCCCGCGGGCTACCCGGCCGGCCCCGCGCTACGCCAGACATTGTCCGAACTGGACGGTAGCGTCCGGCCCGAGGACGCCGATGGTCCCGGGCCGGCCCCGGCCGAACGCGCCTGGCGGCTCCTGGTGGCCGCGACCCATCGGGCCCGCTCGGCCATGGACCGGCAGGACCCGGCCGGGGTCGTCGGCGCGATCGAGCTGCTGCGCCGGGCCGATCGGATCGCACCCGGGGGCTACCAGCACCGGCCGTTGATCCTGACCCAGCTCGGCCAGCTGCTCACCGTCCACTACCAGCTCGGCGGCGGCCGGCCGGTGCTGGGCGAGGCGATCCGGCGCCTGAGCACGGCCCGCGAGGAGATGGGTCACCCGGGGCATCCGGTCTGGACGTTCTGCGCCATGGTGCTCGGGCTGGCGTACCGGCTGGACGGCCGGCCCGCCCGGAGCCGGACGACCGGACTGCAGGCGTTGCGCGGCCATGCGTGGTCGGTGCTGCTGCAGGCGGGTACGGCGGACGCGGTGGCCGCCGCCCGGCACGCCGCCGACGACGCCCGGCAGGTGGCCCGCTGGTGCCTGGCCGACGGCGAGCCGGCGACGGCGGCCCTCGCGCTCGACGCCGGGCGCTGCCTGATGCTCTACGCGGCCACGGTCGAGATGGACGTGCCGGCGCGGCTGGCCGGGCTGGGCCGCGAGGACCTGCTGGCCCGCTGGCGCGGCGATGCCACCGACCCCGACCTGCGGGCCGAGGTGCTCACCGTGCTCACCGGCGCGACGCCGTCCGACGCGGCGGTGCCCGAGACGCTGGATCCGCCGGACGTCGCCGAGATCGGCTCGGCGCTGAGCGCGTCACGCGCGGACGTCCTGGTCTATCTGATTCCCCCGGACGATCCGGGTACGGGCGGCGCCCTTCTGGTCCCGTCATCGCAGCTGCACGCGGTCCGGCCGGCCTTCCTCCCGCTGCCCCGGCTGACCGCCGGTGGCCGGGTCGCGGCCCATGTCGACGCCCTCGGCCTCCGGGACGCCGGTGCGGCCGACGCCGATACGGCCGGCGGGGACTGGCGGGCCGGCCTCGACCGGCTGTGCGACTGGGCCTGGCCGGCGGTGATCGGCCCGCTGCTGGACACGCTGGACCGGTGGCCGATCGGCCGGGCGCCCCGCATGGTGCTGGTGCCGCTGGGTGATCTGGCCGCCGTGCCGTGGCATGCGGCCCGCGACCGGGACGGCACCCGGGCGGTCGAGGTCGCCACCTTCTCGTACGCCGGCTCGGCCCGCCTGCTGTGCCAGAACGCCGGCCGTCCGCCGGTCGCCGCGGAGGCGCCGGCCCTGATCGTCGCCGACCCGGACGGGGACCTGCCCGACGCGCGAGCCGAGGCCGGCGCGATCAGGGCCGCGTTCCTTCCCTCGGCCACGCTGCTCGAGGGCGGCGAAGCGACCTCCGGCGCCGTCCGGGGCTGGCTCGCCGCCGGTGGTGGTGCCGTGCTGCACCTGGCCTGCCACGGCACGGTGCGCGCGGGCGTGGACGGCTCGTTCCTGAGCCTGGGCGGCGGACGGCTCACCGCCCACGACATCCTCCGCGGCCGCCGGACGACCGAGATCGGCCTGGTGGCGCTGGCCGCCTGCACCACCGGCGTGCCCAGCGGCGCGTACGACGAGGCCTTCAGCCTGACCACCGCCTTCCTCGTGGCCGGGACCCGCAGCGTGTTCGGCTCGTTGTGGGCGGTGCCCAGCGACTCCACCTCACTGCTGATGTTCATGGCCCATCACTACCTGTGGGCCGAGGGCAAGCGCCCGGTGGACGCCCTCAACCACGCCCAGCGCTGGATGCTGAACCCGGACCGGAAGGTGCCGCCGACGATGCCCGTGCCGCTGCGCGCCCTGCTGACCGGCCCGATCGACGACGTCACGGCGTGGGCCGGCCTGACCCATCAGGGCTGTTAGGTCGCGTCTCGTGGATCAGTCGAGTGCGAGGCGCGGTTCAGAGTGTGGCGCGTCGCCCGCGGCGCGCCCTCATCCTGGTTTCGGATGTGGGTGTGTCGTGGGCGCTGTCAGGTGCGCTCTGGGCACGCCGTAGCCCCGGCTGATCCACGAGACGCGACCTACCGACCGTGATGAGTGAAGGCGGCCCAAGCGATCGGGTCGGCCATGTGCGGGCCGGAACAGCTGCGGGCCAGTTCCGGCGGCATGCCGGAGGGCGGCTTGCGGTGCGGGTCGAGCATCCACAGCTGGGCCTGGTGCAGGGCCTCGGCCGGGGTGCAGCCGCCCGTGTTGAGGTGGTGGTGCACGAGGAACATCAGCACCGAGGTCTGCTCGTCCGGCACCGCCCACAGCGAGCCGAACCCGGTGCGGGCGCCGGCGGCCAGGAAGGCGGTGGTCAGGCTGAAGGCCTCGTCGTGGTCGGCGCCCGGCCGCCCCGTCGTGCAGGCGGCCAGGTAGACCTGCTCGATCCGCAGGTCGGCCGTGCGTGAGGCGTCCAGCAGCCGCCGCGCGGTGAGCTCGCCCCCGGCCAGCCGCAGGGCCGCGTCGGCCGGATGCGCCGGATCGGCCCGGCCGTGGCAGGCCAGATGCAGCAGCGACGGGCCGGGGGCGGCGGCGGTGATCCAGTCCAGGACCCGCCGCGGTGTGCCCAGTTCGCCGCCCGCGCCGAGGAAGGTCGCCCGGGGATAGAAGGCCTCGCCCACCGCCTTGGCCTCCAGCCCGGCGGACGGCAGATCACCGGTGGGGTCGCCGACGATCAAGACCGATTTCACGGTACGCGCGGCCGCCCGCGCGCTCTCGGCGAAGGCGCGACCGGAGACCGCGTACGAGAAGATCGCCTCCTGGACGGCGTAGTGCCGCTGGTCGCCGTCGGCCCGGAAGGCCGCGTGCCACGGCACCGGTGACAGCGCGCCCATCGGCACCAGGACCAGGCGCAGCGGGCCGTCCGCGCGGGTGATGCCGGCCCGGTGCAGCAGCGGCTCCATCGCGGCCGACCAGGCCCACCGGCAGAGATCGTCCAGAGTGGACGCGACCGGGTCGTCCACGCCGTCGACCGGTCCGGCGTCGCGGGCGCCGCGCACCTGGAAGGCCGGCCCGGCATCCCCGGCGCCCACCCTGGAGGCCGGCTCGGCGGCCCGGGCGCCGCGCACCTGGAAGGCCGACCCGGCATCCCCGGCACCCGCCCTGGAGGCCGGCTCGGCGGCCCGGGCGCCGCGCACCTGGAAGGCCGGCCCGGCGTCCCTGGCGCCCACCCTGGAGGCCGGCTCGGCGGCACGGGCGCCGCGCACCCGGGCCGTGTGCCCGGCCAGGGCGGACCCGGGACCGGCGAACAGCCCGGGCAGGACCAGCATCGTCGTCTCGCCGGTGGCGGGCACGATCACCGCCGCGCCGGGGCTCTCCTCGCCCGACGGCACGAGGTAGACCAGCGCGTCGGCGTCGACGGCGGCCAGCCCGGCGCGTAGCTCCGCCGGGGAGACCGGCTCCGGCGCGCTCAGGTCGAGCACGCTCAGCACCCGGGCCCGCAGGTCGTCCGGCACCCGGAACCAGGGACCGTCCGGCTCGGCGCCCGAGGTGAGGTGGGCCGTCTCGCTGACCGGATCGCCGGTGAGCCGGTCGCGCCCCTGTCCGGCCGAGGCGAGCCACTCGGCGGCCAGGTCGGGGTGGCCGGCCTCGGTCAGCCGGTCGGCGACGGTCCGGGAGACGGTCGCCGCGTGCAGCACCGTGCCCCGGCCGGCGTCCAGGGCGGCGACGAGGTCGTCGACGGCGCCGTCGGACTGGCACCAGCCGGCCACCCGGCGGGCCACGGCCGTGACGTCGGAGGCCACCACCACCGCGTCGTCGGTGCCGGCCTGGAGCATCACCTGCCAGGCGAAGCCGCGGAGGCCGGCCAGGCCCCACCGGCGGGCGTCGGCCCGGTCGCCGCCGGTCACGTGCCGCAGTGCCTCGGCCCGGGCCAGGGCGAACGACGTCCACCGGGGATGGTGCGGGCCGCCGGTCAGGTCGAGTCCGTCGGCGGTCCAGTCCAGCACTCGGCGCGCCGCGTCCTGGTCGCCCGGCTCGTCGCGCAGCACCGCGGTCCCGATCGTGCCGCCGAGCCCGAGCGCCATCAGCCGCAGGACGTGGCCGGGTGGGTACACCGCCAGCAGCATGTCGACACGATCGGCACACTCGCGCAGGGTGGCCACGTCGTGTCGGCAGATGGCCGCGAGCGTGGGACCCAGCAGCGCGCGGAGCGCATGGTCGGCCGCGGTCACGTCGCCGGGCGGCACCGGTGTGTGGTCGACCGGCCGGTAGCGTCCGTCGATGCCGGTGAACATCGACTCGATCATGGCCAGGAACGCGACGTAGGACTGCCGGGCCAGGAACGACGGCGGATTCCCGCGGATCTCGGCCAGCAGCGCGGCCAGGTCGTCGCGGACGGCCGGATCGCCCTGCTGAGCGCGGTCGGCGAGGTCGAAGGTCCGGCCGAGCCGGTGTACCTCGGGGTCGGCCGAGGCGCTGAGCCGGTCGATGGCCTCGCGCAGCAGCCGCCGGTCGCCACGCCGGATCGCCTGCGTGGCCATGAACAGTGTCGCCATGTTCCGCAGGTCGGACTGCTCCCCGGGGTCGGCCGCATCGTCGCGCAGCGGCTCGAGCAGCAGGTCGATGCCTTCCTCGGGCAGGTGGACGCCGGACCGGGCCTGGTCGACGAACCGGCCCAGCGACTCGAAGACGGCCAGCGCACGGCTCCACTCCGGCGGCGGATCCGGCAGGGTCCGGCCGAAGGCGGCCAGTTCGCGGATCCATCCGGTGTCGACCACGTCGAGGTGGAACGGCCACGCCGCGATGGCCGAGACCATCATGGCGGCGGCCAGGCGTATCCGATCCTCGTGGTCGCCCGCGCCGCCCGACCACGCCGCCCGGGCCTCGTCCATCTGCCGCAGCAGGACCGTGGACGAGGGCGGCACGTGGACCGGGTCGTCCGCCGACTCCGCCTCGACCAGTTGCCGGGTCAGGTCGAGGCGTTCGATGTGGGCGAGGACCAGCCACTCCGGCGGCAGCGTAGGTTCGAGGCCGCGGTCCAGGTCGCGGACAGCGTGCGCCAGATCGGACGGGTCGCCGTCCAGCTGCCAGCGCAACCGGTAGGCCAGCCCGAGCGGCCAGCACACCGGCTCACCACCGGCAACGGCCTGCTCGAGCATGGCTATCGACGCGCTGACGTCGGCCCGGTCGCCGGCGGCCTCACCCCGCTCCCCCAGCAACTGGCCGCACTCGGCGAACCCGGCGGGATGAGGGACCTCGGCCAGCACCCGCCGCCAGCAGTCGATCGCCCGGTCCCGGTCGGCCGGGTCGTCCCGGTCGGCCCAGCGGTACTGGTAGGCGTTGGCCAGCGTGAACCGCACCGGCATGTCGTCGTCGTGGCCGCTCAGTCGCTCGCCGAGCTCGATCGCGAGATCCAGATCGCCCGGAGCGTCGTCCTCCACGGCTCGTTCCAGGTGCGCCTCGGCCAGCATGGCGCAGGTCTCGTGGTGATCCGTCGAACCCGGCGCAAGCTGGTGCAACCGTACGGTCAGCTGATCGATCTCGGCGTCCAGCTCGGCGCTCATATCGGCACCTCGGTCACCACGCTCAGCACGGCGGTGGCCCAGTCGTAGGGGTCGTCCGGGCCGGCGCCGGCGTCCCTGGTCATCGCCACCGGGCCGGGCACACCGCGACTACCCGCACCGTCCAGCGCGTCCTGCTCGAAGGGCCGCCCGCTGAACTCCTCCTCGGCGACGATCAGCTTGAGCCGGTCCTGGGTCGAGGCGCCGGGCCCGGGCGCCTGCCCGGCCGGCAGGCTGAACTGGACCGGGCGGCCGGCGAGCGCGGCGCCGCGCCGGTGGGCGCCGAGGAACGCGCCGGGGAACAGGGTGGCGTGGATCCGGTAGCGCCCGGTCAGGTTGAGCAGGACACAGTAGAGCGGCCGGGCGGTGGTGTTGTGCAGCCGGACGAACACGGTCGGCGGCACCAGGACGCCCCGCTCGACGCGGTAGCGGAGCCGGTACACCCCGTCGGCCCCGGCGCGCAGGGCCGGACGGTCCTCGGGCGCGCCGCGGTCGCCGGGCTGGGCGGCGACCAGCTCGACGCGTACGCTCCCGGCGATCGCCGACGCGGGGTTGGTCAGCGCCTCGACGTGGCGCCAGCGGGCGATCCGCTCGCCGACGCGGATCGTGCGCCGGGCCAGGCGTACCGAATCGTCGTCGGCGATGTCGGGCGCGAGCGCCGACCGGTCCGAGCCGAGCACGCGCATCAGCCCCGGGCCGGGTGCCACCACCCGCAGGTCGGGAACCACCCGCTCGTCCGGGCCGGTGCGGCGCAGCCAGGGCGAACCGGCCGCCGCCCGGCCCAGCTGCTCGGCGGCCTCGCCCCTGACCTCGACCGCCAGCGCCTGGGCGGGCCGGGGCAGCCGGGTGAAGACGACCTGGAACTGACGGCCGGGGTCGGGCGTCCAGCCGTCCGGTTCCACGACCGACCGATCGACCAGCACCGACACCACCCGGGCGGCCCGCACCGGGCCGTCCCCGGCGACCGCGACGCGGGCCGGGCCGGCCGTCTCCGGCGGGACACCGTGGCAGCTGCCGGCGTCGATCTCCCAGCGCCGCTCGACGCTGCGCATGGTGATGCCGGACGCCGGAGCACGCAGCCGCCCACCCAGGAACGGCTGGTCGGCCGGTTCGTCGCCGGCCAGCTGCGGCACCTGGAAGCGCACCCGGTTCTCGACCGAGCACCGGGCCGCGGCCAGCAACTCGCGGTAGGTCGCGCCGGGGCCGAGCTGGTTGAGGGCGTCCAGCAGGGCCCAGCTGAACAGCCCGCGGGCCTCTCCCCCGTTCACCGGCAGCTCGTTGGCGGGCTGGTCGGAGCGGCACGCGGTGAGCGCGACGAGCCGGCCGCGGTCGGGCAGCGCCGACCAGCCGGCCCTCAGCTCGGGGATCAGCCGGTCGGCCGCGAGCACCCGGGCGGCGGGAGCGACGCGCCGGACCCGGGCGGCCGGCTCCGGCACGGCCCGGACCACTCCGGCCGCGTGGCAGTTGTCCAGCACGGCGGCGACGTGGGCCCCGGCCGACGCCACCCGGTCGAGCAGGACCGACAGCTCCTTGTCGTACAGGTCGGGGACCTCGCCCTCCCGGGAGTCGGCGCAGACCAGGGTCTGCAGCCGGCCGTCCGGTTCGAGATGCCAGACCTCGGGGGGCGCCGCGGCGACCGAGCCGTGCCCCGAGAACCACAGCAGCGCGCTGTCACCGGCCCCGGCCCGGCCCAGGTGGCCGCGGATGCCGTCGATCACGGCGTCCCTGGTCGCCTGCCGGTCGTGCAGCTCCACCGCCCGCAGGTGGTCCCGGTCGACGCGGGACCGCAGGTAGGCCCGGGCGGCCCGGACGTCGTTCACGCAGCCGCTGAGCGGAGGCACGGCCCGATAGTCGTCGATGCCGATCAGCAGCGCGTAGACGGTGCTCACGGGGCGGCCGGGCAGTAGATCCAGGCCTGTTCGAGAAAGCCCTTGTCCGGGAGGTCGACGGTGACCGGGCGGAACGCGTCCGGCGGCGGATGGTCGCCGGTCGCGAGCACGTCGGCGTACAGCACGTCGGGCACGCCGAGCACGTAGTCGGCCCCCGGGTGCTCGGTCAGCGCCGCCCGCAGCGGCGTCGCGTCGAGGAGGCGGTGCGCCGCGATCGCCGCGCGGCCCACCCACCCGTTGTCACCCTGCTTGACCAGGCCGCGGTGCAGGGCGACGCGCAGCCGCATCCGGTCGTCGGCCACCGCCGCGTTGCGGGCGGCGAGCGCACCGGCCAGCCCCCGGATCAGCCGCGGGATCGCCTCGCCCTCGTCCAGGCCGACGGGCAGGACGGTGAACTGCCCGTCGCCCTGGGGCTGCGGATCGACGTCCGCGGGCCCGATGCCGGCCGCCGACCGGCCGGCGGCGAGGACGCGGACCAGGTCGCGCTGGATCCGTTCGGCGGCGGTCGGTCCCCGCCGGCTGTACGCCACCACGTCGGCGGCCATGCACAATCGCACCGCCGCCGCCCGCCCGGAAGTGGCACCGGGGATCCGCAGCCGGACCGGCGTCCGGTCGGCGGCGCCGGCCCGCCGCCGGAACAGCCCGGCCAGATCCACCTCGACCCCCAGCGTTCCGCTCACCTCGGTGACCCCGGCCGGCACCTCGAGCACGGCGTGCGTCGCGTACGTACACGGCAGCGCCGCCGCCGTCCGGGGCACCGCGTAGTGCCAGCCGAACCGGGCGCTGTGCACACCGACGGTCCGAGCGGCCGGGCGATCGGCTCGCAGGCCCAGCCGAACCGCCAGGCCCGGGCGGGCGGCCTCGGTCACCCGGACGCCCATCGGGGTCACCGCCCCGTCCGGCACCAGGCCGAACTGGTCGCCACCGGAGTGCACCGCGACCGCCGTGACGCCGGAGCCGGTGAGGTCGGCCGAGAACCGGACCGTCGCGTGGTGGTAGCCGTGCGGCGGCTCGTCCAGGTCGAACGCGAACAGCGCGCCGACGTACCGGTGGCCGGTCGCGGCGGCCCGGCTCCGCAACGGCCGGCCGAGGTCGTCGGCCGGCAGCGGGTAGAGCAGCGGGCGCCCGTGGCGCAGACCGAGCCGCAGGCCCCCGTCACCACGGACGTCCGGTGCGGTCAGGGTGACCGCGGCGAGCACCTCATCGGCCGATAATGGCGTTTCCGCATCTGTTTCAATGCCGGATCTCATGTCATTCCTCGCCCTCGCCGCCCGTTCGCCCCGCAGCATCTTCACATGCGGAAGCGAGGACGACAAGAAACCGATCTTGACGGCATGATCAATTGATTCCGTGAATTTCCGCGCTTCCGCGGAATGGCCGATCCGGGCGGAACGATGACCTGTTTGTCCTGGTGGAAAGCGGACGTTCGGAACGGACGGCACGTTCGGCCAGTGCCGCCGGGCTGAATGGGTGACGCACGTCGTTGACCGCATTCCACCGAGTTGACAAAGGTACGGAAACGAACTCCGACGTGGCTCGCGCAGCAATTCTGCTGTTAATGTCGGCCGCACCTGATCGACGTGACGGGGAGTTGAATTGGAATTCGCGCGACGACGGCGCACAGAGGCGCGCCTCGATCCACGGCCGGCTTCCGTGGATCAGCACCGGCACGGGAACCGGCCGGACCAGCGGCAACGCCGCAAGCCCCGGCACGCCGGCATCTTCGAGGCCGTCCATCGCCTCGACGCCGGCCTCGACGAGGCGGCCCGGGCCAACCTCGTGGGGTGGATCCGGGCCGAGTACCAGAGCGAGTTCGGCGACGTACCCCTGGGCATGTTCGCGCTCTGCCACCTCGGCCCGCCGTACGTCGACCACCGGCTCGATCTGTGGCGCTCGATCGTCGAGCACTACGCCCCGGCCGACCCGGTCCCCGACCCGTTCGCCGGCGCCCGCATGCTCGTCCGCTCCGGCGCGTACGAGTTCGTCGAGGTCTACGCGAGCGGCGAGCTCCGGCCGATCCTGCCCGACGGCACCGCCGTGGAAGGGGCTCACTGATGGGCGACACCGATCACGTCCTCCGCGGCCAGGTCGAGCGGGTGGAGAACCTGGCCCTGCGGATCGACCAGAACGTGGGCCAGGTCGAGATGCGGGTCGCCAACGTCGGCCGGCGCACCGACGAGGCCGTCGACCGGCTGCAGCGACTGGAGCAGACGCTGCTGGCGTACATGCTGGAGTCGCAGCGCACCGCGAACGTCCAGCTGGCACAGACCCGGGTCGGCATCACCGAGGCGCGGCTGGCCAACGAGTTCGGCCACTACAAGGTCGTACGGCGGGTCGCCCGCGGCATGCTCGAGGGCTTCGACCTCGGCCTGGTCTCCGACGACGTCATGCGCGAGGCCGGCGAGCAGCTGGTGATGGAGACGCCGGGGTACTGGCTGGCGCCGATGCTGGTCGGCCTGCGCGCCTGGCTGTGGGACGACCCGGACCGGTGCCGGGCCGCCATGGAGGAGGCGTTCCGGCGCTCACCGGCCAAGACCTCGCTCTTCATGGCGCTGACCCTGCGGCGGCAGGGCCGCGGCGAGGGCTCGGTGCGCTGGCTCCGGCACTATCTGGCCGCCCTCGATCCGAGCAGCCTCGGTCGCGAGTTCGCGGTCGTTCTGGAAAGCGTGTCGCACGGCGCGTTCGGGCCGTCCGGTGTCGCGCTGGTGCAGGAACGGCTCGACGTCTGGCGCGCTCAGCTGTTGCAGGACGAGTCGCGGCAGGTGGCCCAGGTGGCGCGCTGGCGGGCCGAGCTCGAACGCTACCTGGCGCCGTCCTCGGCCGAGCGCTACCCCCGGCTGGTGGCCGTGTCGCCGCAGTGGCCGCAGATGGACGAGGCCCTGCGGCGGGCGGGCGCGCACGAGGCGCTGATCCGCCGCTACGCCGCGCTCGGCGCGGCCGGGCTGACCTCGCCCGAAGCCCTCGAGGACCAGGTCGACGACATCCTGGACCGCCTGGTCACCGGCTATGACGAGGAGGAACTGCCGCTGCGCCGGGAGCACGCCCAGCACGAGGCCGTCATCCGTAACGGCGGAGACCTGGCCGCGGCGCAACGGGACCTGGACACCGACCTGCTGGCCCTGGACCGCACCCTGGACTACCTGACCATCCAGACCGAGTCGGCGCTGGCCCCGGAGAAGCTGGGCGTCTCGGACGCGACCCAGCGGATGGCGGTCTCGTCCTGCCACGAGTGGTTCTCCCAGGCCCACCAGCAATACAGCCTGGAGTACCGGCAGGGCCTGCCGGCCAATGTGGACGCGGTGTTCGAGGGCTCGCACAACGCCGCCGGCACGGTGTTCCAACTGCCCCGCTGGGTCGGCTCGTTCACGCAGCCGGTCGAGGCGCTGGAACGCTCGCTGGCGACGCACTGGGACCAGGCCGCGCGTCCGTTCATCGACGGGCTCGCGTACCGCTGGGGAACCAACCTGATCGCCCCGATCGCCGTCACCCTCACGCTGATCCTCTGCACCGCGGCCACGCGACAACCGGTCGGCATCCTGATCGCGTTGCTGGTCGGCGGCGGCTGGGGGCTCTTCCTGTGGAGCCGGGCCCAGTCCGCGGCGAGCCGGCAGGCCGAGGTCCGGCAACTGCTCGACCGGGCCAAGCAGGACTCGCTGCAGCAACTGCGCGCGGCCGGAGCCGAGGTCGTCGACTGGACGACCGACTTCCAGCGCGCGGACGGCCGCGCCGCCGACGTACGGACGATGATCGCCGACCTCGCCACGGCCGGCGGCCCGGCCACACCGTACGAGCGCCGCGTCGCCGGCGCCGCGGAGAGGAGCCTGACATGACCGAGCCCGCCGCCATCCCGGCCCCGCGCGTCCCCGACGACAGGGCGGCGACCCCGCTGTTCGCACCGGCCGTCCCGGAGGAGAGCGTCCCGTGGGCGCAGCAGCGCCAGGGCCACGAGCCGGTCACCGGGCGCAGCCGGCGTCGTCTGCACGACCTGCCCGGCTGGGATCCGGAGCCGCCCGGCGAGATCCACGTCCGCCGCCGATCGGAACCGTGACCATGTGGATCAGGGAGGGCACGTACCACGCCTGGGCCACGTTCCTGCGGAAGTGGAGCGAGGGCGCGGCCGGCGATCCGGCGGGGCTGCCGGCGCTGTCCCCGGCCGATCTCGCCGGTGACACCTGGGCCCGGTTGACCAATCACCTCACCGAGGCGCTGAGCCAACGGCTCACCACGTGGTCCGGCACGCTCGCGCGGGAGCTGGTGGCGGCGCCCGACGAGTTCGCCGCCGCCCGGGCGCTCAACCACGCGCGGTGGGGTCTGCCGCCGATCCGCGCGCTCGCCTCGGCCCCGGGTCTGCCGCCCGAGGTCCGCACCCGGCTACTCGACCTGGTCGACGCGCAGATCCGCTCGGTCCAGGAGCAGATCGACCAGCAGGTACGCCAGCAGCGCGGGCCCGGCGTACCGGCCTCGGTCGTCGAGGCCCGGCTCCGCACCGTACGCGACAACCCCCTGACCGCCGTCCTCGGCGACGCGCACCCGACGGGCGGCGGCTGGTCCGCCGGGCCGGCGACGTCGCCGCGGCGCCGGGTGTTCCCCGCCTGATCCCGGGAGCCGACATGTCCAACTACGCCGAGTCCGCCAAGGACCTCGACAGTTACATCTCCGCGCGGGTGCCGATCATCGGCGTACGCAGCATCGAGCAGACCCGGGCGCTGCGCCTGGTCAAGGAGATGGCCGCCACCCCCCGCCGGGCCAGCCTGCCGTTCTGGGTCTACACCCGGGCCACCGGCCTGCGGGACCTGCGCACCAACGCTCCGGCCCAGGACGACCGATCGCTGACCGGGGCGATGGACTTCGCGGCGCAGCAGTTCACCGGCCGGGCCCAGGCCACCGTGGTCTTCGTCGACCCCGAGGACCTCAGCGACGACAACACGGCCAGCCGCCACGTCGCCGAGCTGGCCCGGCTGGCCGACGACAACTCGGGCAGCATCATCGTGATCACCGACTCCCCGCTGTGGAGCGGGCTGGAACGGCTCGGCATGAGCGTCCAGCTCGACCTGCCCGACTCCGGGGAGATGTACGAGGTGATCGTCGACTTCCTGCGCGACCACCACAACGTCGTCCCGATCGCCTGGACCGAGCAGGACGCGCGCCGGGCGGCCGAGTTCCTGGTCGGTGTGCCCGAGGGCACCGCCATCAACGTGATGGCCACCCTGGTCGCGAAGGGCTCGGTCGAGACCGGTGACGTCGAGCGCCTGGCCGAGTTCAAGGACAAGCACTTCGGGGCGCTGGCCGGTCTCGAGCGGGTGAAGCTCAAGCCGTCCGACAGCCAGGTCGGCGGGCTCTCCAGCCTGCGCGACTGGCTCGGCCGTAAGCGCCGCATCATGGCGTCCGACCTGCGCGGCACCGAGTTGCGGCCGCCTCGCGGCGTGCTGCTGGTCGGCGTGCCAGGGTGCGGGAAGTCGCTGTCGGCCAAGGCGATCTCGGCCGAGTGGCGCCTGCCGCTCTACCGCCTCGACCTCGGCGCGATCCTCGGCCAGTACGTGGGTCAGTCCGAGGGCCGGCTCCGCGAGGCGCTCGACACGGCCGACCGGGCGGCGCCCTGCGTCCTCTGGATCGACGAGATCGAGAAGGGACTGGCTGGGCAGAACGACAGCACCGGGGTCAGCCGGCGGCTGGTCGGGCAGTTCCTGTTCTGGCTGCAGGAGTCTCGTCATCGGGTGTTCGTGGTCGCCACCAGCAACGACGTCCGGTCGCTGCCGCCCGAGCTGCTCCGCAAGGGCCGCTTCGACGAGCTGTTCTTCGTCGATCTGCCCGACCCGGCCGACCGCCACGAGATCATCGAGATGTACCACCGGCGCTACCTGCGGCACGAGCCGGCCCCGGAGCTGGTGGACAAGCTGATCGGGCTGTCCGAGGGTTTCGCCGGGTCGGACATCGAGTCGGCGCTGCACGAGGTCGGCGAGCACCTGTTCCTCAACGGCCCGGACAGCCTGCGGCCCGAGCTGGTGATCGACACGTTCACCAACACGTTCCCGCTGAGCCGCACCAACCCGGAGCAGATCGAGGAGATCCGGGCCTGGGGCCGGGACCGGGCCGTCCCGGCCGGCAAGGCGCCGGCCTCGGCCGACTCGGGCCCGGGGTCGCCGCGCAGCCGCCGCGTCGTCGTCTACGGGGACTGACCGATGAGCGACCCGCAGCCGGGCGGCCTCTGGAACCCGTCCGCGTTCTTGACCGGCAACCAGCAACCGGCCCCCTCGACGCCGCCGTCCGACCCACCGCCGCCCGATCCCCAGCCCACCTACGATCCGGCGCCGCCGCCCGATCCGGCTTCCCCCTCGTACCCGCCGCCACCGCCGCTCTACTACCCCGCGCCCTCGGCCGAGACCCCGGTTCCACCGGTCGCGCCGCCACCGGGCCGGCACCGGCGCATCGGCCGCCCGCCGCTGGTGGCCGCCGTGGTGGTCGTGACCGGGCTGATCGTCGCCGGGCTGGTGTTCGCCCTCGGCGACGGCGACCACCCGCAGGCCGAGGCCGGGTCGGCCGGTGACGCACCGATCACCTACCAGCCCGAACCGGCGACGACCCCGCCACCGGTGCCCGATCCGCCGGTGGAGCAGACGACCGATCCGGCGGCCCAGGCTGTGGCCGAGCTCGAACGGATGAACGCCGAGGACCTGCCTTCGGTCGAGTTCGACGGTCAGTACGCCGCCCAGCTCGCCTCGAAGTACCCGGGCATCGAGGACCCGCTGCAGACGACGGAGAGCGGCTCACACACCTTCGAGGCCGCCGACATCCTCGACGAACATCTCCGGCTACGCCGTACCCACGGCTCCGACGACCATCCGGTGATCCTGCTCAAGAGCACCGACTACGGGAAGCGTCAGCGGGTCGGTACGCACTTCCTCTGGGTCACGTTCGCGGTCGGCGACTTCCCGGACCGGCGGTCGGTGGCCGACTGGTGTGCCGGCCAGTTCACCAGCCTCGGCCGCGACGAGCTGGCCAACCAGTGTGCCGTACGCACGCTGCGGCCCACGTCGTGACCGGCGACGTGCCGCCCTGGGCCCGACCGCGCGAGAGCCCCGCGGAACCGGTCGTGATCCGCCGGGTCCGGCCGGAGAAGCGGACCGAGGAAGATGTCGTCCGGGGCCCCGCCGCCGGGCCGCCGCCGGGCCGGAGACCCCCGGTGGCGACGCCGCCCGAGCCCGGAGCGGAGCCCGGGGACGTGCGCCGCGACCCGTACGTCGGCCTGATCACCAGCCCGGTGACGGTCACCCCGGCGAGCGGCGGCGACCGCACCTCGCCGGGCGTCGTCGCGGTGGCCATGAGCGCGGTCATCGCCCTGTTCGCGGTGGCGGCCACCGCGCTGGCCGGCCGGGCCGGCGCCGTCGTGCTCGGTCTCGGTGCCGGCGCGCCGATCCTCTGTGTCGCCACGGTCGCGGTCGCCCGGCGGCTGGCGGCCCGGGGTGGGTTGACGTCGGAGTGCCGGTTCACCGTGCGATCGGAGGCCGGCCGCTCGGACACCTACGTGCTGCGCGGCGCCGCCCGTACCGCCCTGCTGCGGACCGGCGACCTCGTGCGGATCCGGCCCGGCCGGCCCGGTCTGGCCTGGTTGGTCGAGGTGCCGGACCGTCGGGTCGAGGTGCTGGCCCGGAGGGTCGAGGTGCTGGCCGGCCCGGACGGCCCGGTCGTCCGCCGGTTCACCGCCCGGTCGGCGGCTACGGCCGGTCAGTGGCTCGGCCTCGTCCTGTCGGCGGCCCTGCTCGTTCTCACCCTCTCCATCCTGATCGGCGCCTTCTGACGCCGGCCGGATCGATCGCGAAAGGCGCGGCACGTGCGAAAGTTCCTGCTCTGGTCGGCCACCATGTGCGTCGGCGGGGCCACGCTGATGGCGGCGATGGCGATGTCCACGGGCGACTCCGGCGCCTTCCTCGCCGGGGTCCTGGTCTGGCTGGTCGCGCTGGGCATCGGCCTGGTGCTGAGCGCGCCCGCGTTCCTCGACCCGCCGGACAGCCCCGGCGGCCTGTGGTCGTTCCGGGTCCCGGTCGCGGTGTGGCTCTTCCTGATGCTGGTCAAGCTGACCTCGTGGATCGGCTTCTACATCCTGCTCGGCGCCTGGTCGCTGATCTTCCGGATCCGCAACCAGCACGGCGCCGCCCGGCCCACCTTCGCCGGCCCGCCGCCGGCACCGGCTCACCCGCCGGCCCAAGCGGCGCACTCACCGGCCTATCCGGCGCACCCCTCCGCCTATCCGGCTCAGCCCTCGGCCGATCCGGCGCGGTCGCCGGGCTATCCGATTCAGCCGTCGGGGTATCCGGCGCGGTCGCCGGGCCATCCGATTCAGCCGTCGGGGTATCCGGCGTATGCGGGGCCGAGTCCGGCCCGTGCCGGGGGCCCGGTCCTGCCGCAGGCGTCGTGGCAGAACGACCCGACCGGCCGCTACCAGCGCCGGTGGTGGGACGGCCACCGCTGGACCGACCGGGTCACGACCGGCGGTTACCAGGCCGTCGACCCGCTCTGAGGCGGGCCGGCACCGGCCGGTGTTGGATGGCCGACCCGGCGATTCGGCCAATGCCCTACTTGTAGCCGGTTCGGGCCGGCGGCAGACCCCACCATCGGGTCCTCAGACCTTGGAGGAACCGATGAAGCATCTGCCCCCGTTGGTCGGCCGGGATCGTGAGCTGCGGCAATTCGTCACTCTGGCCGGTCGGGCCCGGCCCGGCCGACCAGTCCTGCTCGTCGTCGACGGGCCGCCGGAGGCCGGCCGGGACCGGTTGCTGGCCGAGATGGCCGCGGCCGGGCTACGGCTCGGCGCCTCGGTGGTGACCGGCCGCGGATGTGTCGTCGTCACCGACCGGCCGGTGGAACAGCCCGGCCTGGCCGAGCCCGACCGGCTCGCGGCGGCGGCCGGGCTGCTGGTGGTGACGACCGGGGCGCCGGTGTTCGATCGGATCACCGCCGACGTGCACCGGATCCGGCTCGGGCCGCTGCCGCCGGGCGACGTCCGGCGGCTGGTCGCCGGCCTGGCCGGGGCGAGGCCGGGCGACCGCCTGCTCGACCTGGTCCGGGTGGCGGCGGGGCGGCCGGGCGCGATCGTGCGCCTGCTCGACGAGCTCCGGGCCGAGGGCCTGCTCCTGGTCAGCGGCGGGATCGCCGGAACCGTCGCGGTCCGGCTGCCCGATGCCACCCGGCGGCGGCTGGCCGACCGGTTCGCGGCACTGTCCCCCTCGGCCCGCCACGTGGTGCAGGCGGCGACCACGCTGCCGTCGCCGATCCCACCGGACCGGCTCAGCGGGCTGGTCGGCCGGGACCTGATCGCGCTGGTGCCCGACCTCGAGGAGATCCTCGACGCCGGCATCTTCGTCAGCTCCGGTGCCTCCCTGTCGTTCAGCCACGATCTGGTCCGCCCGATCGTCGAGGAGTCGATGCCCCGGGCGGTGGTCGCCGCCCTCCGCGACGCCGGCCGGCCGAAACCGGGCGCCCGCCGCCACCGGCGGACCACGGCCGCGGTGGACGAGCGGCACCGCCCGGCCACGGACGGCTGGAGCCTGCTGTCCGACCGCGAGCTCGAGATCTCCGAGCTGGTCGGGCAGGCGCTGACCAACCGGCAGATCGCCAACCGCCTGGGCCGCTCACCGCACACCGTCAACTACCACCTGCGCCAGATCTTCCGGAAGCTCGGGCTGGCGTCGCGGGTCGAGCTGGCGTCACGACTGCGGAGCCGGCCCGAGAGCGGTCAGCAGGACACGGCGACGGCACGATGACGGTAGAGCCAGTCGAGGGCCGCCGGCGGAGTCCGGGCGATCGCCCGGTCCCGCCGCCGCTGCTCGGCGCCGTCCGGGAGGTGATGTCCGGCCAGGCCGGCCCGGGACGCCTCGACGACCCGGGTGACGCGCTCACGGCGTACCCGGTCGAAGGTGGTGAAGGGGTCGGCGTGACCGGCGCAACCGGCCAGCGTCACCGCGTCCTCGATCGCCTGGGCCGCGCCCTGCGCGGCGAAGGGCAGCATCGCGTGCGCGGCGTCGCCGATGAGCACGACCCGCCCGCGGTGCCAGCGGCCGCCGCCCGTGCCCTCGACCAGCTCACGGCGGTCGAACCGGGCGGCCGCGTCGATCAGCCCGCGCACCGCCGGATGCCAGCCGGTGAGACCCGCCGGCCGGCCGTCGGCGGGTTCGGCCGGCGCCGGGGCCACGACCACCAGGTTGACGGAACGGCCACCGTCGATCGGGTACGCGACGCAGTGCCGGGCCGGCCCCAGCCAGACCACGACCCGGTCGGTGACGACGAACGGCCGGGCCACGGCGGCCGGCAGCACCGCGCGGAAGGCGACCCAGCCGCTGGGCTCCGGCCGGTCCGGCGTCACCGCGGCGCGGACCACCGAACGCAGGCCGTCCGCGCCGACCACGGCGTCGGCCCGGATGGTGCTGCCGTCGGCGAAGGTCAGCACCCCGTCCGCGCCGGCCGCGGTACACCTCCGGCCGGACCGCACGACGCCCGGCCCGGTCGCGTCGTGCAGGGCCCGGATCAGCGAGCCGCGCCGCACCGTCAGGTAGGGCGCGCCGTAGCCGCCCAGGTCGGTGCGGCCGATCACCGTGTCGTCACGCCAGCGGCGCAGCTCCCGGCCGACCGGCCGCACCGCGTCCGGCAGGACCACGCCCAGATCGTGCAGCACGGCTGTCGCGTTCGGGGACAGCTGGAGGCCGGCGCCGTCGCCGGGCCGGCGCTGGTGCCGCTCGTACACGGCGCATTCGATGTTCCGGCGGGCCAGAGCGATGGCGGTGACGAGACCACCGACGCCCGCGCCGACTATCGCGACCTTCCGCACGGCCGATCCCTTCAGTAGTAGCGGAGTGCCCGGTCCCAGTCCTCGCCCGCGGCGAAGAGGCCACGCGGCTTCATCACCTCGGGCCCGGCCGTCAGCACCCGGGCCGGTACCAGGGCGCCGGGCGGCATCGCCTCGACCCGTACGTCGATGTCGAAGGCGCCGCCGACGGCCGCGGTGAGCTCCTTGACCGCGGCGGCACCGTGCTCCGGGGCGACCTCGATCTGCACGTCCAGCCCGGATCCCTGCTCGCGGGCCCGCCAGAACAGCACGCCGTACTCCGGTGGAAGCCGGAACACCACGTCCTCCAGCCCGACCGTGGTCAGGCCGCCCGGGCCGGCGAACCGGCCCAGCACCCGGACGACCGGCAGCCGCCAACCGCACGGGCAGTCCCGCCAGGTGACCTCGACCCGGTCGCCGATGTGATAGCGCAGCAGCGGCATCGCCTCCCGGAACAGCGGTGTCACCACCAGTTCGCCGGTGCCCTCGGTGCTGATCCGGCCGGTCGCCGGGTCGTACACCTCGAAGATCGCGCGGTCGGCCCACAGGTGCAGGTGGCCGTGCGGGCAGGCGCCGGCCAGCCCACCGGTCTCGCTCGCGCCGTACTCCTCGACCACCGGGGCGCCCCAGAGCCGGGCGATCCGGTCGCGGCGGGCCGGGCTCAGCGGTTCGCCGGAGACGAGCAGCGCGCGCAGGGCCGGGAAGTCGCGCTCGGGGCGCAGACCGGCGTGTCCGGCCGCGGCCGCCCAGAGCAGCGTGTCGGTCGGGAGCGACCAGGTCAGCGTCACGTCCAGGTCGTGGATCAGACGGACCACTTTCGCGTACGGGGTGGCCAGCGACCGGTTGTCGGCCGGCACCACCGTCGCGCCCCGGGCCAGGGCGGCCTGGTGTGCGACGTGACCGGTGAGCATCAGGGCGTACGGGGTACGGACCAGGAAGGTGTCCGCCGGCCGGATGTCCACCCGGGTCCGGGCGTACCGGTCGATCAGCTCGGCCCAGTCCCCGGCGGTGTAGTAGGACGACGTCGGCGTCCCGGTGCTGCCGCTGGACTCGTGGTAGGTGGCCAGCCGGGACCGGTCCACCGCGAGCATCCCGAACGGGTACGCGTCGCGCAGGTCGTCCTTGCCGGTGAGCGGATATCGGGCCAGCTCGGCCCGGTCGGCCGGCACACCGTCACGGCGCCGCCGATAGAACGGCGAGCGGCCGGCCGCCGCCAGCGCGGCCGGCAGCAGCGCGTCCTGCCGGGCGATCAGCCCGGCGAAGCTGTCCCACTCCCCGATCCGGCGGGTGGCCGGCGGCGCGTCAGAGCTCATGGCAGAGCTCGTCGATCGGGTAGCCGACGTGGCGTTCCCGGCCCGGCAGGTAGCCGAGGATCTCGTCGCCCGGCCCGAGTTCGGTCGAGTTGAGCACCACCCCGCCCGGCCCGAGCACCCGGACGTGCCAGTCGTCCTGCACGATCAGGTTGAGGCGCTCGCCGCCGGGCGCGACCGCGTCGATCGCGAGCAGCGGCCGCGTCTCGATCTTGACCCGGCCGACCGTCACCGGCCGGGTCCGCCCGTCCGCGCGGACCGCCAGCACTGTCGCGCCGGCCCGCAGCTCGCACAGGTACCGGGTGCGCTCGTGGTCGGCCATCGTGTAGGACATGACGGCTCCGGCGTTGACCCGGAACGGCCGCATCGGCATGTACGGCAGGGGGTGCGTCTCGCTGACGCAGAGCACCAGCCCCCGGGACCGCGATCCGACCAGGATCCCCTCGTCCGGGTTCAGGTACGAGCAGGTGTCCACACAGGCCCGTTCGCCCGCGCCGACGTGTCGCACCTCGGTGACGGTCAGCGTGACCAGGTTCAGGTCGGGCGACTGGGTCCGGACCACCTCGGTGAGCTTGGTGGCGTCGCCGGGGCCGCCGGGTCGCAGCATGACACCGTCCGGCCCGCGCTCCAGCACGGTCAGGTGCACGGCCGCCTCGTCGATCGAGCCGACCTCGGTGATGATCCGGCCGTCCGCGCCGTCGGCCGCCGCCAGCACGATCTCCAGGGGTATGTGCGTGGGGTCGTGAAACTTGAGCACGGTGAGCTCGTCGCGACGGACCCGCTCGCACGCCCGCCGCAGGCTCTCCGCGTCGACCACGTCCACCCGGCTGCCGAACCGGACACCGGGGCGGGCGGCGGCGAGCCGGGCCGGGTCACCGTGCCGTTCCGGGTCGACCAGCACCAGGTCGGCCTGGCCCACCTCGGCCGGCAGGTCGGCCGAGGTCACGGCCAGGACCCGGGACACGGTCGGGGGCAGCCCGGCCAGATCGGCCGGATCGTCGGCGACGATCGCGTCGAACCGGAGGTGCACGGCCTCCTCGGCCGCCTCCCGCCGCCACGCGCCGGCCTCACGCAGGTCCAGCCAGCACTGGCGGCCTGACGTCCCGGCGCTCATCGGACGGCCACCGGGGCGCGGTCGTGCACGATCGTGGCCAGCCGGCGGACCATGGCCGCCGGGTCGGCGGCGGTGAACACCGCGCGTCCGACCGCGACCCCGGCCGCACCGGCCCGCATCGCCGCCGCCATCCGGCCCAGGACCGCGTCCGGATCGGGCCGCGGCACCCCGCCGGCCGCCAGCACCGGCACGCCGGCCTGGGCCAGGATCCGTGCGGTGGCCTCCTCGTCGTCCGGCAGCGCGGTCTTGACCAGGTCGGCGCCCAGCTCCGCGGCGACCTGGACGGCGTGCGCGACCAGGGCCGGCGCCCGGCCGTCGCGGACGGCCGGGCCGCGCACGTACATCATCGCCAGCAGCGGCACCGACCAGCGGTCGCAGGCCTCGGCCACGCCGGCCAGGTGGGCGATCTGCGCCGCCTCGGTCAGCGAGGCGGCGTTCACCTGCAGGCTGACGCCGTGGGCGCCGAGCCGCAGCGCCTCCTCGACGGTGGCCACCGGGAACTTGGCGTCCGGGTCGGCCGCCATCGTGGTGCTCGCGTTGAGCTGCACGATCAGCCCGAGCTCACGGAACCGGCCGGGGCGGATCCGCCGGGCCGCGCCCTTGTGCACCACGACGGAGTCGGCACCGTGCTCGGCCAGCCGTTCCACCAGCGAGTCGAGATCGCCGCCGATGCCCAGCGGGCCGGTGGTCACGGCGTGGTCGAGCGGCACCAGGAGCAGGCCCGAGCCGCCGCGCCGGGCCAGACCGCTCAGCCGTAGCCGCCGCCCGAACGATTCGTTTCCGTACATCACAACACCTCATTTCTCAAGTCGTATTGCACAGTTGCCGGGCCGACGTTATCGGCGTCGACTCCGGGTGCTCCACTGCTTGAATGAGCAGCGGTCGTGACAATTTCGATAAAGCCCAGGTCAACGCCGATCCATCGGGCCGGCGGCCAATTGCGCTGCTCGAACGAGTAGTTGCGCGTCATCGCCCGGACGGATGACTATTCGTTGTCCCGCAAGGGCTCCGGCCGACCCGAACGCACTGCGTACCCTCGGGCGGCCCGTTGGACAATCCGCGCTCGGTGCGCCGACTTACGTTCTGTGATAGACATGGATTCGGCTTGATATCGCGCCGCCACGGGGGATCCGGCGACAACCGACGACGAGCAGAATCGGTAAATGGAGATCACCTCGGGAAATGCACGGTCATGAGCTGGCGTCTGTACGGCCGTGAGCCGGAGATCGCGATGCTGACCCGGATCCTGGACGACACCGCGGCCGGCGCCGGCGGCCGGCACGTGCTGACCGGCCCGGCCGGCATCGGCAAGTCGCGGCTCCTGCACCACGCCATCGATCTCGCCACCGAGCGCGGCATCACGGTCGCCGCCCGGGAGGCGTTCACTTATGACCGCGCGGTGCCGCTGATCACCCTGGCCGGCGCCCTGCGCGACAGCGCGCCACCGGCCACCGAGTTCGCCTGGCTGGCCCAGCTCGCGCCGCACGAGAAGCCGCCGCCGGCACCGTTCCCGCCCGGCGAGCGGCAGCGGACCGACCCGGCGCCGGTCGACCCGCTCGGCACCCTGCACCGGCTGCGGGAGTCGCTGGAGCGGGCCGCCTCCGACCGCCCCCTGCTGATCGTCATCGACGACGCACAGTGGATCGACGAGCTCAGCGCGCTCGCCATCCGGGAACTGCTGCCGGCGCTCGCCTCCACCCCGGTGCGCTGGCTCTTCGGCTATCGCCCGGCCGGCGCCGAGGACGACCGGGACACCGCCGGGCGGCAGCTGATGCGCTGGCTGCAGCGCAACGACACCGCGCCGATCCGCCTCGAACCGCTCCGCGAGGAGGCCATCGCCCGGCTCAGCGCGGACGTGGTCGGCGCCGCCGTGGACAACACCGTTGTCGCGCTCGCGGTCTCCTGCCTCGGCAACCCGCTGCGGACCGAGCAACTACTCAAGGCCCTGACCACGACCGGGCAGCTGGTCGTGGCCGGCGGTCACGGCTCGGTGGTCGGCGACGACCTGCCGTCCAGCTTCGTCGAGTCGGTCCGCGAGGTCCTCGGCTCGGTGTCCGAGCCGGCCCAGTGGGTGCTGCGCACGGCGTCGGTGTTCGGCCGGCCGTTCGGCTTCGACGAGCTGTCCCGGCTCTCCGGCAAACCGGCCGCCGAGCTCTATCCGCTGATCGGCGAGGCGATGGCCGAGTTCCTGGTCGAGGACACCCTGGGCGGTCTCGTCTTCGCGCACGACCTGGTCCGGCAGGCGGTGTACAGCACGCTGCACCGGCCGGTCCGCGAACAACTGCACCGCGAGGTCGCGGTGATCACCTCGGACACCGGCCGGCCCGCCCTCGAGGTGGCCGAACACCAGCTCGAGAGCGGCCGGGCGGGCGCGTCGGACACGGTCCGGATGGTCCGCTCGATGGCGCGCGAGATGGCCCGGGCCGCACCCGGCGCCGCCGCCGACGTCATGCTGCGGGCACTGGACCTGGTGCCCAAGGACGACCCCGAACGGCCCCCGCTGATCGCCGACACCGTCGGCCTGCTGGCGTCGGCGGCCCGCCTGACCGAGGCCCGGGAACTGGGCACCGAGGCGCTCGCGGCCGGGCTCAGCCCCGAGGCCGAGGCGACGTTGCTGGTCGGCCTGGCCGAGGCGTGCAAGCACGGCGGGCTGAACCGGATGTCGGTCTCGTACGCCGACGACGCCCTGCGGCACGACGGCCTCTCCCCCGGCGTCCAGGCCCGGCTGCACGCCGTCCGCGCCCACGCCCTGTGCTATCTCGGCGACCTGGCCGGCGCCGACGACTCCGGCGCCCGCTCGGACGCCCTGGGCCGCAGCAGCGGCGAGTACGGCGCCGCGGTGTTCGGCCGGTCCGGACGCAGCCTGGTCGCGTTCGCCGAGGGCCGGCTGGCCGACTCGCTGGCCCACGCCCGCGCGGCCACCGACCTGGCCGACGAGCGCGGCGGCGAGGCGGTGCACCGGCACCCGCGGATCTGGCTGAGCGCCGCGCTGATCGCCCTCGACCGCTTCGACGAGGCCGAACAGGTGATCCGGGCCGGGCGGCGGGAGTCCGACCGCTCCGGCTCGGCCTGGGCCGACCCGCTCTGGCATCACTTCCAGACCGCCCTGCTGCACGCCCGGGGCCGGCTCGAGGAGGCGATGGCCGAGGCCGAGTCCGGTCTGGCCGTGGCCGAGCAGCACGACGCCAACGCGTTGGCCATGCCGCTGCTGGGCATGTCGCTGCGGCTGGCCGTGCTGCGCGGTGACCTGGACGCCGCCGGTGGTTATCTCGATCGGGTCCGCCGGCTGGCCGCCGACGGGGTGACAGCGGTGCCCGAGGACGTGCTGTGGGCCGAGGCCGTCCTGCTCGACGCGACCGACGGCCGAGCGGCGGCGTACGCCCTGCTCCGTGACTTCTACGCGTTGCTGCCGGCGCGTCCGTCGCTGCTCGCCTCCGACCCGGCCGCGGCGGCCGAACTGGTCCGTATCGCCGCCGGCCGGGGCGACCGCGGCACGGCGGCCCGGGTCGTCCGGGTCGCCGGCGACCTCGCCGCGCGGAACCCCGGCTCGCACGCGGCTGCCGGGGCCGCGGCCCACGCATCCGGCCTGCTCGACGGCGACCTCGACGCGTTGCGCCGGGCGGCCGACGAGTTCCGGCGGGCCGGCCGTCCGCTGGCCCGGGCGGCCGCGCTCGAGGACGCGGCGGTGCTGGGCCGGGCCACGGCGAACGACCGGCTCGACCGGGAGGTCCGTTCCTGGGGCCAGGAGGCGTTGTCCATTGTGGTCGAGCTCGGGGCCGAGCAGCCCCGGCGGCGGCTCGAAGAGATGCTCGCGGCCTGGGGCACCCCCGCGCCGGAGCCGGTCCCCGCCCCCACGCCGTGCCTTCCGGCGCTCTCGCCGGCCGAGCGCCGGGTCGCCCGCGAGGTCGGCGCCGGCCGGACCAACATCGAGGTGGCCGAGCGGCTGATCATCTCCAAGCACACTGTGGACGCCCATCTGCGAAACATCTTCGCCAAGCTCGGGATCCGGCGCCGCGCCGAGCTGGCCGCGATCGTCGCCCGCGAGTGCCCGCCAACCACGTGAACACGTGATGTACGGGCGACTCTCCGGCGGACGAACATGGCAGGGTGCCCACCGCATCCCGTCTCACGTCCCGTACCCCGGTGCTTCTCGCCGGGGCCGGCGTCTCCGGTTCGCTGACGGCTCTGGAGCTCGCCCGGCATGGCGTACCGAGCATGGTGGTGGAGCGTTCCGGCGGCCCGGGCCGGTTCCCCGACCTGCTGCTGCTCAGCGGGCGCAGCATGGAGCTGCTGCGGCGGCTCGGCCTGAACGCGGAACTGCGCGCGGCCGGGACCGACCCGGCCCGCCCGGTCGACATCGTCTGGAGCACCGGGCTCGACCGGCCGCCGATCGTGGCCTGGCGGATGCCACCGGTCGCCGAGCTGTGGGCGGCCGCCGGCACCGGCGACGGCACCACCTCGATCGAGCCGTACCTGGTCATCTCCGGCCCGGAGCTGAGCGCCCGATTACGCCGGGCCGTGCTCGACCACCCGCTGATCGACCTGCGTACCCGCTGGACCCTCACCGACCTGCGCGTCGAGACCGACACCGTGTTGGCCACCGTGATCGCCGCCGAGTCGGGCGCCCGGCAGATCGTCGAGGCGGCCTACCTGGCCGGCTGCGACGGCGCCGACAGCACCGTCCGGCGGTGCGCGGGCCTCGCCCTCGATCCGGTCGGCCCGGCCTACCCGCACCTGAGCGTCTACTTCCGTAACGCGTCACTGGCCGGCCGGTGGGAGCGGCCCGCCGCCGTGATCACCGGCGACCTGACCGTGGTCGCGGGGTACGACGGTGACCTGTGCGTGGCGCACCTGCCGCTGACGGCCGGCGCGCAGGCCGTGCTCGGTGATCCGGCCGGCCTGCTGGCCCGGCGGCTGAGCCCGGCCGGGGAACCGTCCGAGGTCGTGGCCGTGGTCGAGCGGGGCGGCGAGCCGGCGGTCGCCCGCTCGTACCGCCGGGGCCGGGTCTTCCTGGCCGGATCGGCCGCGCACCAGGCGGTACTGCCCGGCGACGACGTCGACTCCTGTGTCGGCGACGCGATCGACCTGGGCTGGCGGTTGGCCGGCGCGGTGCGGGGCTGGGCCGGCGAGGCGGTGCTGGCGGAATACGCGGTCGAGCGCCGCGGGCACGCGCTGCGCGAGCGGGAACAGGCCGGCCGGGCGCGGCGTACGCGGGTCGAGCTGCTGAGCCTGGCCGCGTCCGAGCCCGACCCGGAGGAACTGGCCGAGGCGGTACGAGCGTGGGCGCCACGACTGGACCTGAACCGCACCGGGCCCGCGGATCAGGCCGGCCGGCCCGGATTCCGCCCGCCGGCGTTCCGGCTGCCCGGCGGCGAGGAGCTCTTCGACCGGCTGGGACCGCAGTTCACCCTGGTCGACAGCACGTCCGACCAGCGCGGCTGGCCCCTGGTGACGGCCGCCCGGGAACGCCGGCTCCCGGTCCGTCACCTGCCGGTGGCCGGTGTGCCGACGCCACCGGCCTGGTCCGGCCGGCTCGTGCTGATCCAGCCCGGCCAGCGGGTGGCCTGGTGCGGCGACGACCTGCCGGCCGACTGTGACGACGTGCTCGACCTCGTCACCGGCACCCGGTCCCGTCCGTTGGAGACCCAGGTGTACGAGAACACGTGATGTGCCCGGCCGGTGCCGGCGGGCACGCTCGACGTCTCCCATCGATCTGGATTGGACAGAGGGACGATGTCAACGACGATCAACGCGGATCTCGGATGTGCCACGATCGCCGCCTGGTACACGCGGCTCGCCGAGAACCCCAGCCCGCGCAATACGCACTGGCAGACCAAGGTCATCTACTACCGGGCCGTGGCCGAGCTGCTCGACGCCACCCCCGGCTCGCCGTTGTCCTGGCGGGCGATCGTCGACGCGGCCCGCCCGCGGGGCAGCCGGAGCACGTTCTACGAGGTGGCGGGGCAGCGCGCCCGGCACGGCATGGTCAGCGCGCTGATCGACGAGGGGACGCTGCGCTCGTACGAGATCGCGTTGCGCTACCGCCGGCCGGATCCGATCGAGCAGCTCATCGACGAGACCAAGGTGTGGTCGTTCTGGCCCGACCGGCAGGGGTACGCCGAGCGTCCGACCGAGGCGCGGCTGGTCGGCGCCCTGGCCGGTTGGGCCGGCACGCACCCGCGGCTGGCGGCCGCGAACGCGTACCGGCCGCCCGCGTGCGCCGTCGAGGACCTGACCCTGCTGAACCGGGGGCGGCTGGCCGCGACCCGGGCCGAGAGCATCCTCACCGAGCTGCTGCGGGGCGCGGCGCGCTGAGTCACCACACGCGGTGCTGCTCACCCCACTGCGGCGTGGGTGTCTGCGCGTCCGGTGTCTTGAGCACGTCCTCGGCCACCTTCCGATCGATCGCGTAGGCCACCAGCTCGGCGTTCGGCTGCGGCGGCAGGTCACCACGGCTCGGGCAGAACCACAGGTCGCCGGCCCCGCCGACGCAGGGTCCCAGTGGCCGCATCCGGGCGTCCGGGCCGGGCCGGAACGCGACCACGGTGACCCGCTCCGGATCCACCCCGGGAATAGTGGTGAAACCGCCCGCGGTCCCGCCCCCGGGCACCGCGGCCGTCCGCCCGACCGGAGGCGGCGGGAGCGGCGGTCGGGCCGTCGCGTCGTCGCCCCGGCCCAGCGCCAGACCGCCGAGGAAGGCCGCGCCGAGCAGGCCCGCCAAAGCGGCCGCCAGCACCAGGGGCAGGTAGCGGCCGCGTCCGTCGGCCCGCGGCCGGCGCCACAGCCCGGTGCCGGGCTCACCCGGCCGGCCGGTCCAGCGTTTGACCGCCGCCGCCGGGATCGGGGTTCGCGCGGCCGCCACCGAGCCGCCGATGATGACGGCGAGCTCGTCCGAGGCGCCGGTCCGCACCACCTCCAGGGCGTGTCGTTGCGCCTGCTGGTCGTCGAGGTCCTGCAGGTCGCGCCCGTACGCGGCCTCGGCCAGCCGCAGCAGCGCCTGCCGGAACGTCGTCTCGATCCGCAGCGCCGCGGCTTCCAGGGTCCCCGGGTCGAGCGCCGCCCGCACCAGGTGCCGCCGCCCGGACGGGAGCCGTTCCAGGTCGGCCAGCGCCCGATCGACGTCGGCCGGCGTCCGGGCCGCGCACAGGCCGGCCGCCAGCCGCTGCTCCGCCGTCGGGGAGGCCGCCGGTGGGGGGTCGCGCCGCGCTGCCACCGGCGAGGTGATCGGCGGTGGTGACGGCGGTGACGCCTGCGGCGGCCGGCCCAAGGTGCGGCCGGCGAGCTGCTGGGCCAGTCGCTGGGCGCTCTCCAGGTACGGTCCCGCGGGCGCCGGTTCCTCCACGTCGACGACGGTCCGGCTGACCTCGGCCCGCTCGTACGGCCGCGCCGGCAGGAACAGCAGGTGCGGCGCGAGCTCGACCCCGTCGTCGTGCCGGTCCTCGTAGGTGGAGAAGGTCGGCTCCGGCGGTCCCAGGCCGGTCCGCGCCGCGATCTCGGTCAGCGCCCAGATCATCGCCTTCTTCTGGTCCTCGGGACAGCCGACGACGCTGATCGGCCGGGCCGGGTCGGCCAGCCGGGCGGCCAGGATTCGCACCAGCGTCGCCGTGGCACCCGCCGCTTTCGGGTAGAGGATCCGGTCGGCCTCCGCGGCCGGTTCGGTGATCCGCCCCTCGCCGACCAGCAGCGGCTCCAGCGGCCCGGTGCCGGCCAGGTCGTCGCGCCACCCCTTCCAGAACGACAGCCCGAGCGCGGTCCGGGCGGTGAGCAGCTCGGCCGGCCCGATCAGCGCGTGCGAGTTGTTGCGGCCGGAGGTGACCCCGGTGTTGACCCGGCGCAGCAGCACGGCGTTCCCGTCCGGGAACCGGAAGTAGGAGACCGCGGCGTCCGGGACGGCGGCGCCCGCGACCCGCTGCAGCCGGATGCGCGACTGGAGGCGGTGCAGCCAGCGGCGGTGCTCGTCCGGCCGGCCGAAGGTCTCGGCCAGCACGGTGAGCCGGCCGTCGCGCGGGGACCAGCCGAAGAACACCTGGTCGAGTCGTCGCTGATCGATCTGGCCGGTCATGGCCGACCCACCTTTCCGGCCTCCGGGCCCGCGATCACGCCGGCCATCGCGAGGATCGCGATCAGCGGCGCCAGGACATGGGCGGGCCGGACGCCGCGCGGGAACCGGAAGTCGCCGGTCCGGCCCGTGGGCTCGGCGGGGCTGGCCTCGCCGCCGCTCGCCGAGACGAAATGCAGGGTGCAACGCCGGAACGCGTCGAACGGCCGCAGGGAGCTCGCGGCGCCGGCCCGCTGCAGATACGCGTACGCGTCCCGGCTCTCGGCCCGGATCAGGTCCGCGTCCAGGGCGGGTTCCGGGCCCCGCCGCAGCCACCTGTCGACCGGCGGCGTGTAACGCATCCGGTCCGACTTGGTCACGGCGATGGCGACCGGGATCCGCTCGGCGTTCCCGGCCACACCGAGGAGCCGTTCGACGGCGAGCTCGAACGACCACGCCGGATTGACCGCGCCGTTGGTGCCGTCCTCGGCCGGGTCCTCCATGGCGTGCACGAAGATGACCGCGTTGGCACTGAGCAGGAACCGGGTGGACCGGTTGAGGGCCTCGGTGCTCTCCAGGTCCTCGCCGGCCACGTCGAAGAACAGCACCGGGCGCTCACCGGCCGGCCCGCGGACGAGCAGGATGTCAGCGGCCTCGATCCGGCCGTTCGCCGTGCCGCCGAGCGCGGTGCCCTGCTCGAACGGCGTGACGAAGTCGGCCAGGAAGCTGTTGTGGGCGCGGAAGTCCAGGGCCGACGTACGGATGCCGTACTGGTCCAGCCCGCCCCGGTACGCCTCCCGGATCATCGCCGTGAGCAGGTGGGTCTTCCCGGCCATGGGCGCGCCGACCAGCCCCACGACCAGCGGGTCCCGGTAGTCGGCGTAGGTGGCCGGCAGGTAGTGCGCCGCCATGTCACCGGCCGGGTGCGGGCACTGGATGTAGCCGCCGCGCAGCGCGCCCGCCCGCCGGGCCGGGCCGAGCCGGTTCGGGTCGAGCGGCCGGTACTTGGCCGCGTCCTGGTCGAACACGAGCACCGGGCCCGCCTCCGGCCAGTAGAAGTCGTCCGCGCAGATCGGGCAGCGCACGATCCGGGCACCGTTCGGGACACCGTTGATCATCGTGCGTCCACCCGTCCGGTCAGTAGTTGCCGCCAGCCGCGCCGCCGGGCCGGCGCTCCCTCCGGAGGATGGCCGGGTGGTACGCCACCCTTGCGCCGGCACGCCTCCTCGAACATCCGGTACCCGTCGGCCAGGCCGGCCCCGGGATCGGCCCGGGTCAGCGACGGGACCGTCGCACGCATCCGGGTCAGCAGGTCCGCGGCCGTCGGCCGGCGGTCGACGGGCTGGAAGACGTCGCCCAGCCGCTGGCGCAGCCGTTCCGGGTCACCGCTGAGGTCGGCCGGCGCCGCGACCGCCTGCGGTCCCAGGACCAGCTCCCGGATCAGCACCGCGGCCGACCAGACGTCGTCCCGCGGGTCGGCCGGGCCGGTGCCCCGCACGCGTTCCGGCGACTGCCGCGGACCGATCCCCGACCGCCGCGGCTCACCGGCCGGCTGGGCCGACTCGAAATCGGTCAGCTGCACGACCGAGCCGTTCCACCGCATCGCCTCCAGGCTCAGCGCCCCGTGCACCACGCCGGCCTCGGCGATCGCGTGCAGCGCCCGCAGCATGCCGATCTGGAACAGCCGCTTACGCTCCTGGTCCAGGACCCTCATCGCCTCGGTGGCCGGCTGCCCGGCGTACGGGCGCAGCAGCACGAACGGCTCCTCGACGTCCACGTTGTACCCGGTCAGGACGGGCAGCTCACCGACCCGGCCGCCGTACACCCGGGTCAGGTGGGCCAGCACCCGGATCTCGTTGTCGAGCATGTCGTACAGCCGGTGGTCGCGGCGCCCGGCCTCGATCGGGACCGACTTGCACAGCAGGGGAACGTCACCGGCCGTGGTGACGAGCCGCTGGCGCAGCACCGATCCGGGCGACGCGAACCCGGCGGTGCCGGTCAGGCGCACCCGGCGGCGGCCGCCGTCGAGGTTCCGGCAGATCACCTCGTCCGTGGTCACGGCGTACCACCGTCCCAGCCGTGCCGGATCGACTCCGGCCGCAGCGGCAGCAGCCGCAGCACACCGACCAGTTCGCTGCTGCGGGTCCAGACGACCCCGGGGTCGTCGGCGATCCGCTGGTCGGTGGCGTCGCGCCGGAGCACTTCGAGTAACCCGTGCGGCGCGAACCGGATCATCCGGGGTTCCGCCGCCCGGCTGAGATAGGCCAGCTGACCGTCGTGGCAGAGCTGGGTCAGCTCGTCGCCGGGCTGGCCGGCCAGGGCGGCCCGCCACGCCGGTGAGCGGTTCCAGATCCGGGCCATCAGCTTCTGCCGCAGTCCCGGGTCGGCGTCCGGGCTGAACGGGCTGAGCACGCCGTGCCGGTCGACGTGCTCCCGGTAGTGCTTGAGCAGCCGGCCGAACTCGCGGCGGACGTCGGCGTCGGCGGACCTGTACGGCGCGCCGGCGGCCGACCAGACCGGGCCCAGCGCGGTCCGGCCCAGGTCGACCAGGTCACCCCGGACCACCTGGAACAACTCCGGCAGGGCGACCACCGGCAGCGCGTCGGTGTCCTCGGCCGGACGGGGCCGGGGCGGCGGGAACAGGTCGGCGGCCTGTGCGTCGAGGACCTCCCCGATCGCCTGTACGCCGTCCGCGGCCGCCTCGGCCACACCGGCGATCGCGCGGCGGCGGCGCATCGGCTGCCACTCGGTCACGCACGCCTCCGCCGCGGCGTCGTCCATGGTGGTCACCGCGGCCCGCAGCCGGGCGAGCGGCAGCCGGGTGCTCCAGTCGCGGACGGCGGCACGCCAGGCGCGTACCGCCACGACGACCGCGGTCAGCATGAGGAGGCCGAGCAGGGCCATCGGGTAGGGCGGGCGCGGCGGATCCAGGTTCTGGCGCAGCGCGTATCCGGCCGCGACCCCGAGCAGGCCGCTCAGCCCGTACGTCAGGAAGGCCCCGCGCGCCGAACGGCCGAAACCCTGCTCCCCGGCCGCGAGCGGGCGGCGGGCCAGCAGCACCCACCCGGCGACGGTCCAGACCAGCGTCAGCAGCAGCCCCATCGGCAGCCAGTCGGTGCCCGGCCCGCTGAGCAGCACCACCGCCAGACACGTGAGGGCGATCAGCGGCAGCGTCCACAGGCTCAGCGGCCGGCGCGGGAACTTCGGCAGCGCGCCCGGCGACGCCGGCAGTGCGCGGACCCGCTCCTGCACGGCGCTGACCCCCTGCGGCGCGCTGTGCGCCGCGGCCGCCCGCAACTCGGCCGCCAGCTCCGGAAACGTCACGTCCTGACCCAGCCGCCGGTCGACCAGCTCGTGCAGGCCGGTCAGGATCTCCGGCTCGCGGGCGGGCTGCGGCTCGGCCACCCCGTGCGCGCGGACCTCGGTCAGCGGCGGCCGGCCCTCCTCGATGTGCCCGTCCATGTCGCCGAGCAACTGGTCGAGCCCGGCCTGGTACGCACCGGTGGCCCGGGCCGACTCGCGCATCGAGGCGCCGACGACGGCGGTCGGCCGGTTCGGGCCGACCAGCGCCCAGCCGGTGCCCAGCTTGCGGACCACCTCGATCAGGTCGTCGACCCGCCGCCGGGCGTCCCGGGCGTGGCCGGCGATCGGCCGGGCCAGCAACGGCCCGGCCGGGTCGTGCTCGGCGTCGACCCGGCGGGCGGCCGCCGGCAGCGCCGGTGAGCCGCCCTCGCCGGGCTCGCACAGCGACCGGGCGGCGGCCGCCGCGACCTCGCCGGCCGCCGTGCCGCCGGCCGCGCCGTGAGCCAGGCGGACCGCCGGGCCGACGACCGAGCCCGGCATCTCGGCCGCGGCGGCCAGCACCGCGTCGAACACCTCGGTCACCCGCAGGGCGGCGATCAGGCCGTCGAGCGCCGGTCGCCGCGACTCCGGTACGTGCGGCGCGGCGTGCGGCGCCCAGTCCAGGCCGTGCGGGTCGCCGGCCCACACGACGGCGCCGCGGGCCTCTCCGTCCGGGCGCAGCGCGGCCGGCACGGCCAGGGCCACCCCGTCGACCAGCGTCTCCGGTCCGGCGTCGCCGACAGCCACGCAGATCAGCCCGGACACCGTCGGGCGGCCGATCAGGTCGCGGTAGACGTCGGCGTGCTTGAGGAGCGTCTCGGCCTCGTCGAGGACGAGCATCCGGCCGTCCGGCCGGTCCGGCGGCGAGGTGTCCCGGCGCCGCAGGTCGATCAGCGTCACGCTCATGTCACTGCCCCAGGCCGTACGCGGCGTCGACCTGCTCGCGCAGTTCGAGCAGGCTCCGGTCGGACGTGCCCACCGGCAGCGAGAGCGCGGCCGGCATGCTCTCCAGCCAGAACTCACGGATCACGGCGAGGTGCGGATCACGGCTGAGCACCCGGTGCTCCTCGGCCTCCTTGAGCTTCTTGGCCTCCAGCTCGATCAGGTCGACGAGGGCGAGGAACTCCGGTTCCGGGCGGCGGGGCGTGCGGTCGGCGTCGTCGGGGCTGTGCGACATCAGCTTGGCGGCCAGGTCGCGGCGGCCGCGGTCGTCGTCGTTGAGGATCCACTGCTCGTACGCCTGCAGCACGCTCGACCAGGACGAGAGGGTGCCGAGCGCGGACAGCTTGAGCGTCATCGTCGACGCCTCCTCGGCCCCGAGCCGGATCTCGATGCGGTGCGGGCTGCTCAGGTCGCCGTGCGCCTCGATCCGGCCGTCCCACGCGGCGCAGAGCAGGTGGTGCAGCACGAAACGGCGGTCCTCCCGGCTCATCAGCCGATAGCCGGCGTCGGGCTTGAGCCGGCGCCGCCAGGTCAGGTAGTCGTTCGGCCGGGGGCTGCGCTGGGCGTCCACCCACAGCTTGACCACCCGGCGTACCTCCGGCACCTCGGTGACGCCCATCGCGCTGCGCAGGAGCACGACCACCATCGACTCGCCCGGCACGGCCCGGAACTCGGGCTCGCCCTGCATGTCGATCGGCAGCGCGACCTCCCGGCGCAGGAACCGCTCGATGTCCCGGTTCTCCTGCGCCGCCGGATAGGTGAACAGCGTCTTGAACGGCGCCCGGCCGTCCGGCGCGAATCCGCCCGGCACCAGCTCGGCCAGCTTCTGCCGGAACCGGTTGAGGTCGTCGTCGGTGATCGACCGGCTGCGCCCGACCGCGGCGCTCGACAGCAGGTCCTCCATTCGCGGGATCAGCGCCGGGCGATCGCCGGTCGGTGGGCGCAGCTGCTCGGTCACCGCCTGCTTGATGCGCTGGCGGACGTAGCCGACCGCCTCCAGCGGGTCGTGCCGGCCGGCCTGGTACGCGGCCAGCCAGCCGTCCGCGCCGAGCAGCGCGTTCAGCACGTGACCCTCGTGCGGGTTGGCCGGCAGCTGCTGGGAGTACTGCTGCTTCATCCGGTCGAGCACGGTGCGGTAGAAGCCGCCGAGCCCGTTGTCCTCGGCCGGCAGCAGGTAGGCGACCCCGACGCGGGCCTTGTAGAGATCCTTGCAGCGGGCGTCGAACTGCTGCCGGTCGTCCCGGGCGTGCTGCTGGAACTGCTCGTGCACGGCGACCATCTCGTCCACGTACCCCTGCCAGGGGCGTTCCCAGAGGCGGCGGCTGTCGTTCCAGGCGGCGTTGTAGAGGCGCCGGGTCTGCCACGCGTACCAGTTGTCCTGCTTGCGGACCACCTGCTGAACCTCCGGGTCGGTCATCCGCATCCGGTGGGTGATCCGGCGGCGCAGGTTCCCGGCCTGCGGCGGCGAGGCGGCGTTGAGCCCGGGCGGCGCCGGCGGGGGCTTGAGCCAGTTCTCCAGCAGCGACCGGAAGCCGCCGCGGTCCACGGCGTCCGGCAGCTCGGGGTGGCCGAAGACGACCCGGCGGACCCGGAACAGGTCGATGTCGCGCAGCAACACCTTGGTCGCCGCGGCCGGCTGGATCTTCTGAGCCATCTCGGCGATCGGCATGGCCAGGCTGTCCTGCCCGCGCTCGATGTTGGCCGCCATCGCGTTGGCCCGTTCGGTCAGCGTGTTCAGGACCGCCGGCAACCCGGCCGGGTTCTGGTACGGCGGGATCCGCGACGGCTTGGCCTCGAGCAGGGTGTCCAGCCCGGCGGCGGCGATGAAGTTGCGGATGTGCGTCTTGTTGCTCTCAGCCGCGCCCGGCGGCTTGGTCAGCTCCTCGACCGCGTTGGCCAGCAGGTGCCCGGAGACGATGTCGGTGATCTCGGCCAGTGGCGTGGTCAGCGCCGCGACCGCGCTGGTGGTGACGCCCCGCCGGCCGACACCGGTGTCGGACATCGGGTTGCGTTCGACCGCCTTGTTGATGAAGTCGTCGGCGAAGGTCATGTAGCTCGCGTTCAGGCCGGACGACTGCGCGTCCGGTGGTTCGGCGCTGAGCAGCGAGTCCATCAGGGACACCATCGACCGGTGCAGGTCGTCGCGGCGTACGCCACCGACCGGCCGGCCGAACAGGAACGCGGTCTGGATCATGCTCGGCGGCAGCTGCACCACCTCGGCCGCGGGGTAGTGCACGGACACCGTACGGTGCGTGCTCTCCGCCCCGATGGTCTCGATGCCGCCGCGCGCGTTCTGGTCGTCGATCAGCCGGAACAGTTCGATCAGGGACGAGCCGGCGTTCAGGTCGGCGGGCCGGCCACCGCCCTGGATCTCGTCGAAGGCCGACGGCATCAGCACCAGCGGATAGATCTCGGCATGCTTGCCGCCCCGCTCCATCATGTCGCCGATCAGGTGCAGGTAGTCGTAGAAGATGCCGCTGCCGGTGCCGCCGGCGACCGAGAAGACGACGAAGACCAGGACGGTGTCCAGCCGCTGGGGCTGGCCGCTGATCGCCATCAGGTCACCGGCGGACTTGTTGATGTCGCTGAGCGCCTCGCGCAGCCCGGCCAGCGCGGTGTCGCGGTTGCGGCGCAGCGTCTCGAACAGCACCGCCCGGCCGACCGTCGGCAGCTGGCCCGCGCCGCGCAGCAGCGGACCGACCCGCGGATCGCTGTCCCGGGGCGGCAGCCATCCGATCGTCTCCTCGTCCAGGTTGATCCGCAGGCTCTGCGCCACCTCGGCCGAGTTGCCCAGCCCGGCCGGGACCAGGTCGGTGATCAGCCGCATGGTCTTCTGCGCCGCGTGCTCGTGCTCGCGGCCGGGCACCACCTCACGGCGGACCCGCTGCAGTTCGGCGGCGCTCAGATCGGCGTAGACGAACTGGGTGCAGGCCGGCAGCTGGTACGGCAGCAGCCCGCGGTCGGGCATCCGGGCCTGTAACGCGGTCCCGTCCGGCCCGCACAGACCCTCGCGCAGCCGCTTCTCGAGCTCGGCGCCCACCTTGCAGCCGGTCCCGCCGAGGCCGACGAACATCATCGGTTGGTGGATCTTCTTCATCGGGAGCTGAACGTTGTTCATCAGTACGGTCCTCAGGTCGACGGTCAGCGGAACGGGTTGTTGAGGTCGTCGTCGAACGTGCCTCCGCCGGCCGGCGAGGCCGTGGGCGGTGCGTGGCCGTTCCGGGATTCCCTGGCCGGACCGGCGTCCTGGGCGAACGGGTCGAAGGGATCGCCGGCCGCGAACGGGTCCTGTGGCGCGGTGCTGGTGGGGGCCTCGGCCCGTTGCTCCGGAATCCCACCGGCCGTCGTCGGCGCGGCGCCCGGGAACGGGTTGAAGTCGGGCATCGTGTCCGGGCCGGTCTCGCCGTCGTCGCCGCCGTCCATGACCACGATGGACAGGTCCGGCTCGGACAACTGCCTGCGCGTCCCGGCCGCCAGGGGTGTGCTCTGCTTGTCCGGGCCGATGTAGACGAGGCCGGTGCCGGAGCGCCGGATCGTGTACGCCCCCGGCTCGCGGGCGCCGGCCGGCTGCAGGTGCGGACCGCTGAAGTCGCGGACGACGGTGAACCGCAGCACCTTGCTGTTCGGATCGCCCGGCAGCTCGTCGCTGCGCGCGCCCGAGACAAAGAGCTGCACCGTGATCCCGCGCAGCTTCTTCTCGTCGTCGCGTGCCCGCCAGCGGAGGAACAGCAGCCCCGCGACCACGGCGATCAGCACGGCCAGACCGAGCAGCAGCCAGCGATACCGTTCCCAGACCGTCGGCTTGTGCGTGAACTGGGTCGCGAACAGCCGTTCGGACACCACGACCGACGGGTCGGCGTCGTCGACCAGCCGCAGCGTCGCCGAGCCCGGGCCCTCGGTCGTGGCCTCACCGATCCGCAGCGTGTACGGCACGGTGCTCGCCCCCGGCGCCACGTCGATCACCGGCGGGTCGGCCGCGAGGTCGGTGCCGGCGGACGGGTCGGCCACGACGATCCGCAGCCGGGCCGCCCGGCCGGAGTCGTTCCGCGCGGTGATCCGGCCGGAGATCTCCGAACCCGGGTACGCCTCGGCCCGGTTGACGTCGAACAGGATCGAGGCCGTGAGGTCCAGTCCATCCGGCTGGATCCGGGTGTTCAGCACCCGGGTGTCGCCGCCGATGCCGAGGCCGGTGACCTGTCCGGTGAAGGTGAGATTCCCGGTCGCCGCGTCGGGCAGCCGCACCTTGCCGGCGAAGGTGCCGTCCCGGTCGGCGTCGGACAGCGGGATCTTCTCGGCGGCGGCCAGGCCGGCGCCGTTCATCGTGGCCGTGAAGTTGAGGCCGCTGAGGGCGGCGGCGTCGGTGATGGCCCGGTTGCGGGCCCAGACCTGCATCTCGATGTCGACGCTCTGCCCGGGCGCGGGCTGCGGTGGGTTCACCGTCAGGTACGTACGCACGGCCGCCTGGTAGACGACGGTGGCCGAGACGTCCTCGGCCGCCACGTCGGCCGAGGACAGCCGGATGGTCCAGCGGCCCGGCTTCGGATCCGAGATCTTGATCGTCTCGAGTTCGGTCGACTGGCCGGCGAACTCGAAGTGGGACCCGCCGGCATCGGGCGCCGGTTTGCTCTCACCGGGGGCGAGGTACTCGACCTGGACCCGTTTGTCGCGCTTGTAGACCAGGATCGACGCCTCGCTGGCGATCGCCGGGATGTCACCGTGCAGCTTGGTGTCGCCGCCGCGGGGCACCGCGCCGACGTCCGGCGTCTGGTACTTCACGCAGCTGGCCGAGCTGAACGCCTCGGCCACGGCCGCGGTGAGCTTGGACGAGTCGGAGACGATCCGTTCCCGCGGGTCGCCGGCCGCCGGCGTGCAGCTCTGGCCCCGGGCGAAACCGCTCAGGGCGTCGGGGTCGACCGCGCCGAACCCGAGCGGCCAGACCTGGGCCTTGGCCGCGGCGAGGTCGTCCAGGGTCCGGTTCGCGTCGGCCTGGGCCGCGCCGTTGCGCCGCGCGCCGGTGTCGCCCCAGGCCGGGCTGTTGGCGACGTCGAGTTTGCCGTCGGTGAGCAGGAAGACCACCTTGTGTTCGGACTTGCCGGCCCGGACGTACGACAGCGCCTGCTGCAGCGCCGAGGCGTGGTCGGTGTCGGCGCCCTCACCCGGCGCCCGGCGCTTGAGGCCGGAGATGCAGTTGGCCAGCGCGTCCCGGTCCTGCTCGGCGGTGAGCACGGTCGGCTTGCAGACCACGTCCACAGCGGTCTGGCCGGGTCCGTTGGAGCTGCCGAAACCGACCACGGAGAGTTCCGAGTCGGGTGCCAGCACACTGAAGGCGATGGTGCGGGCGGCCTCGCGTTCCCGGGCGACGTCGGCGTCGCTGAGGCTGCCGGACTCGTCGACCAGCACGACGACCTGCATGGACGGCAGGACCGGATCGTCTTCGCGGGCCCGGGCGGGCTCCGGGCCGGCAAGGCCCAGCGGTCCGCTCAACGCGACCAGGACCAGGAACGCCGGCAGCAGACTCCGCCGGCGGCGGGCCGTGGTGGGCATCGGGGTCACATCCATTCGATAAGGCAAAGAAATGATCGAACACGCAGTTTCACTGAATGCAATTCTGATGGAGTCCGAGCACAGACCCAATCACCCGAAGAAGCCCCGGCATTCACCGTCCGACTATTTCCACATGCAATTCAGAAGCACCGTTCGGACATCAGAAAAAGCCGAACGGACGGCCCCTCAAGGTTTATCCGAGGTACCGATCTGATGAACCCACGCCGACACCGGCCGGGCGCAACCGGCCGCGCCCTCCGGGCAGTGCTGGTAGTTCCAGTACCAGATCAGGCCGAGGCTGATCAGGATCAGCAGCCAGCCGTTGGCCCGGCCCAGCGCCCCGCCCACGGTGGCGGCGGTGTTCCGCACGGCGGTGGTCAGCCCGGCCGCCCAGGACGCGACCATGTCACCGAGGTTGTAGACGACGGCCGGCGCTCGGGCGCCACGCCGCCGGTACCCGTCGGCGACCACCAGCTCGGCCAGCAACAGCACCGCCCCGGCCCCGGCGACGGCCCAGGTCACCACGGTCGCGACAGTCCGGGACAGGAAGCCGCCGAGCTTCTGGACGACGAGCACGAAGCCGATCACCACGGTCAGGATGAACACCGGCAGGAACAGGAAGGAGGCCGCGCCGGCGCCGAAGACGCCGAGGATCCGGGCGACGAACGCGGCGACCAGATCCAACACCTGCGTCATGACGATTCCGATCCGGCCTCGCCGTCGTCGCCCGCGGTCAGCTCGGCCGGCTGACCGGCGGCGTCGGGCGCACCCGCGTACTGGCCGAGAATGTTCTTGAAGCCGTCGACCGCGGCCGCCACCGCGCCGTCGAGCTCCCCGACACGGATCTCCTCCCCGTCGATCAACACCTTGATCGCCTCGATGGCCCGCTGCTTCTCCCGGTCGGCCATCGCCTGCATCTGCGAGACGACCTCCATACCCTTGGCCGGATCCTCCTGCAGGATGAACGCGTACAGCCGCTCCGGACCACCACTGACGATCTCGTTCATCCGCTGCCGCTTCAACGCCTGGATCTCCAGCGCGTGCTCGGTCCGCAGCCGCTCCAGCTCCGAGGTCTCGGCCAGGGCCCCGATGTCGGCGATCACACCGACCCGTTCCTCGGCGATCCGCAGCTGCACATGCACCGCGTCGATCTGGATCCCCCGGTTCGGCAACCGCAACGCCCGCCCACCCACCGTGTTCACCACGTCGGCCTCGGCGTCGGCCGGCTTGTTGTACTGATGCCGCCGGGTGATCGTCGGCAGATGCTGGGTCAGGTACGCCTCGCAGTCACCGTCCGGATCACCGACCTGCTGCCGCACCACCGCCACGGCGTCGCACACCCGCCAGCTGAACCGCACCGTCGCGTCGAAGAACAACGCGTCCCCCGCCGCCGGTAACCGGCACCCGAACGACCCGCCGTGCGGACGGTTGTCCACCACGTACGCCAGCTTCGGGCCCTTCCACCAGGTCTCCCCGGTCGTGTACGGCGGTTCCGGCGCGACCAGCTGGTTGTCCGGCATCTGGAAGACCAGGACCGTGCCCGGCTGCGCGATCGGACGGCGCGCGAACGGCAGCCGCTTGAGCTCCATCGTGTTGAGGATCGGTCCGGACATGGCTATCGCCCCTTCAGGAGTGCGTCCAACAGTCGTCGCGCCGTGTCCGGGGAAGCGGGTTTGCCGGTACGGAGCTTCTCGGCGTGCATGCGCAGCAGGTCGGCCTGCCGCTGGGTCTCGGGCACGGCGCTGAACAGCCGCACGAAGGCACCGCGCAGGCCGGGTTCCCGCTCGGCCGCCAGCGCCCACGACCGCAGCACGATCCGGACGCCGTCGTCGGCGCCGCGCGCGATCAGCGCCGTTCGCCACAGCTTGGCGATCGTCGCGGACATCGCCGGGTCCTGATCGGACAGCCAGAGCAGCAGCGGCCAGGAGACGCCGTCGTCGAAGCGGATCCAGCGGGTCCAGGCCGCCTGTAGGAAGCCGAGGACGCCGGCCGACTGCCGGCCCCGCCGGGTCTCCTCCGACCACCCCGCCAGCAGCTCCAACAGGTCACGCCGCCGGTCCGGTCCGGCCGCCGACAGCAGCTCGCCGACGCTGTCCCCGATCGCGATGGCCAGCCTGCCCTCAGCGCCGGCGGCCAGCTTGGCCAGCAGCTTGTCCGGTCCACCGGCGAGCACCGCGCCGACACTGCCGCCGAGGGCGCGCACGGCCGCGGTGCGCTGGGCCTCGGCGTCGCGGGAAGCCCAGTCGGCGACCAGGCGCATCGTCCGGCCGGCGGTGCCCGGCGTCCGGGCCGGCATGGCCAGCGCGGCCACGGCCAGCTCCCGTTCGTCGCCCCGGCCACTGCCGATCCAAGGCACGATCACGTCCCGGCGGACGGTGTCGAACGCGATGGTGGCCAGGAAGCCGACCGCGCCGGCGGCACGGATGCCGACCGCGACCTCGACGTCGCCAGCGACCTCACGCAGCCAGTCCAGCAGCAGGTCACGGTCGAAGTCGTGCTCCTGCCAGTAGTGCCGGAGCAGCCGCTCGGGATAGCCCGGATCCCAGAACGAGGCGATCTCCAGGGTGGCCGCGCCGTACCGGGTCGACCGGACCTCCTCGGTCAGCGCCGCGCGGGCCTGTTTGAGCCGCTCACGCCGGGGCAGCGGCCGGCGGCGGGGTGCTGGTACGGCGTTCGGCTCCTCGGCCTGCCAGCGCCGCACGAGCAGGGTCGCGGCCCGGGACACCGCGTCGTACGACAGCCCGTTCAGCACCGCCAGCGCGAGGACCAGCGCCCTCATGTCCGGCTCGGCCAGCGTCTCGCTGTCGAACCAGTGCTCGACGGCCTGGTCGGCGCGGACCTCGAAGCGCTCGAGCGCGTCCGCCACCGTGCCCCTCCCCCGGGCGGCCTCGGCCAGGTCGGCGGCCAGCTCGACCAGCCGGTGGACGTCGAAGCGGCCGGCCGTCAGGTCCTTGAGCCGGGCCGCCAGCTCCGTACGCTCGAGCAGCTCGGCGCCCTCCTCGCGCGAGCCCAGCCGGTCCTCGAGGTGGCCGAGCACGACGTCGTAGGCGTCCGGCGGCGCGGCCAGAGCCCGCCAGACCGGCCGGCCGCCGTGCTCCGCCGCCCGTTCCGCGTCGGTGATCACCACCAGCCGCGACCCGGCCGTCCGGAGCCGGTCCTCCAGATCGGCCAGGCTTTGCGGGCGCAGTTCGACCAGCATCCGCGCGTCGGTCGCCTCCAGCACGAAGCCGGCGCCCCCGGGCAGCGCCGCGACCGGCAGATCGGTCAGGGAACCGGCGAAACGCAGCTGGTAGATCGCCTGTCCGGTGCCGAGCAGCCGGACCGCGGTGGCCGTGTTGCCCCACCGCGGCCGGGTCCCCAGCAGCACCAGGCCGCTGCGCCGGACCGGGTCGGCCAGCGCGGCGAACCCGGTGGGCTCGACGTAGACCCGGCCCAGCTCGGTGACCATGCGGTCGCTGAGCTGGTTGAGGATCGGGCGGTCGTGGTCGTCGCCGGAGTTCAGGTAGTGGTCGCCGCCGGCCACGCTGTTGATCTGGATGCCGTCGCCGACGATCATCACGCCGGAGGTGCGGGTGCCGAACTGCGACAGCGCCTCGTCCAGGGCGGTGCTGCGCTCACGGGCGGCGTTGTCGCCACGCTTCTCGCCCTCGGCCTGTTCCCCGAAGGCCGACCGGGTGCTCTTGCCGGCCGTGGCCGCGTCGTCGGTCTTCTCCCCGTCGACCGGCTTGGCCTTGTCCTCGGTCTGGTCAGCCATGGTTGTCCCGGCCCGCGATCCGGTCGATCCGCACCGATCCCGAATTGCCGGGCACGTTGACCACCGACATCGACGGGCGCGGCGGCGGCTCGGTCGCGCGGGGCGCGGGGGCCGGGTCCGGAAACGGCGGCGGCGGTACGCCCGGCACATACGCCCAGCCGTACCCCGTGCTCTCCTTGACGTTGATCGGAATCCGCCGGAACCATCCCGGATCCAGCGACAACCCACCCGCGATGACGTTCTGGTAGAAGGCGTCGGTCAGCAGCACCACCAGGTCCGCCTGCTCGTTCTCGGTCAGCAGGTCACGGCCCGCCTGCGCGTCCAGCAGCCGGGCGCAGTCCTTCAGGGGAATGCCGGCGTACGACCCCTCCTCCTCGCGGACCACGAGCCCGCAGTGCAGCGCCACCCGCAGCCGCAGCCGGCTGTCGGCGTTGGCCCCCTCGCGCTCCTGCCGCAGCTTGATGCCGAGCCGGCTGAGGAAGGGATCGATCAGCCGGTGCGACGCGATGTCGGCCGGCAGCACGAACCGGAAGCCGTCGCCGTCGTCCAGCGGTGTCAGCTTCGCGGTGTCGATGCCCTGGTCGGAAAGCGACTCGGTGAGCATCCGGCGCAGGGCGGCGCGCATTCGGATGAGCAGGTTGTCATTACGCCTGCTCGATTTCTCCACGTCGGTGGCGAGGATGGTATGGAATAGCGGATCTTGCGGCACGCTGGGCTCCCGTTCTGGCGGACGATTTCTCGTCCGATCCGGAGCCCATTCTCAGATCAGGGGGTACGCGGAAAGAATCGTGCGCCGGTGCACAAACGATCACGATGATCGGTTCGCCCGACCGCCTTTCGAACTACCCGTTCCGGGGTCACCCGATCGGGTCTCAGGCGGCGGTCAAGGCGATGATCGCGGCCGCGGCGACCAGGCCCAGAGCGGCCAGCAGGGCGGCCACCGCGACACTGATCGCGCGGTACTTCTGGGTGGCCACGTTGGCGTTGCTGAGGATCTGCCCGGCCAGCGCGGCCAGCAGGGCCGGCCGGTCGGCGTACAGCTCGGTGAGGTCTTTCCCGAAGGCGGCCGCGTCGTGGCCGTACCGGCGGGCGATCGTGCGGTAGAACAGCAGGTTGTTGCTGCCGTGACGATGGTAGAGCCGGGGCCGCAACGCTATGCCGGCCGCCACCGCGGCGGTGACCACGGCGATCGCGGCGGCCGAGGCGACGGTCACGAACAATGCCCCGCCGGAGCGGTTCTGCGAGACCAGGGTAAAGAGCAGGCCACCGAGGACACCGCTCGAGGCGAGCGTCGCCGCCGCCTTCGTCTCGGCGTGTTTGACCAGGTCGATCTGCAGAACCAGGGTGCGCCAGGCGTCGTCGGTGCCGGGTGTCTGCTTCTTCCGGAACGCCATCGGCCTCCTCAGCCCGGGTCGGACCAGCTTCGCAGCTGACCGGCACGCGGGGAAATCGCCGGTTCGGTTGATGCCGGAAAACGTGCATGATGGACGACGGTGGCCGTTGGGGGTGTCATGGCGGAAGGTATCCTGCGGCGGGTCTCCGGCTGGGCCCCCGGGACGTTCCTGGGCGGGCTCGCGCCGGCCGTCGCCGACGAGTTGCTCGGGCTGTGCGCGCGGCGGCGCTACGACCCCGGCCGCGTCCTGCTGCGCGAGGGCGTGACGGGGTCGCACATCGTGGTGCTGGAGAGCGGCTTCGTCAAGGTCACCACCGCGGTCGAGGGTTTCGAGACGCTGCTCGGCATCCGGGTGCCCGGCGAGTTGCTCGGCGAGATCGGCAGCCTGACCGGCAGCCCCCGCAACGCGACGGTGACCACCTGCGGCACCGTACTCGCCGCCGTCGTCACCAAGGCGTCCTTCGAGGAGTTCCTGCGCCGCCACCCCGAAGCGTCCAACCTGGTCATGGCCATGATCGCGCGCCAACTGATGTGGGCCAACCGCCGCCGCAGCGACTTCGCGGCGTTCCCCGCACGGACCCGGCTGGCCCGGCTGCTGACCGAGATCGCCGAGGTCTGCGGCCGCCCCCGCCAGGACGGCACCATCGAGATCGCCGTGCCGCTGAGCCAGCCCGAACTGGCCGCGATGATCGCGATCGCCCGGGCCACGGTGCAGAAGGCGGTGCAGGAGTTGCGTTCGCACAAGCTCATCGGCACCGCGTACCGTCGCATCGTGATCCTCGACCCGGTCGGCCTCACCCGCGTCGCGGAGGGCCGCGCCTGAGCCGGCGCGCGCCTTCAGGGACCGACGCCGCCGTCACTGTTGACAATGGCGTATCGACTCAGGAGGGTGGGTCCTTGCCGCACCGGTGCGGCATGGACATGTTCGTCGAAGGCGACCCCGAGGCCCGCATCTGTGCCGGCCGCCCCTGCCGGGAGGGCGAGTTGCCCGGGCGACTCGGTCCCTTCGGCCCTGCGCTGGTCATCTCCACGGGACTGCACTGAAGACATCCACTTCGGTTCGCTACCGGCAGGAGAACGATGATGTCTGACGACCTGCTCATTCCGAGACGCAAACGGGGCGCGCACGCACTTCGCGCCGGCGCCGTCGTCGTGGCGGCGCTGGCGTTCGTGACGCCCGCCGTCATCGCCGACCCCGTCGCGGCCGCCGGCGCGCGGACCGTCCGGGTCAGCGTCACCAGCTCGCAGCGCCAGGCGCGCGGGATCAGCCTGAACCCGCGGATCAGCGCGAACGGCCGCTACGTCGCCTTCGTCTCCAACGCGCCGAACCTGGCCCCCGGCGGGGCGAAGGACGCGTTCAACGCGTTCGTGCGCGACCGGCAGGCCGGCACGACCAGGCAGGTCAACCTCTCCGGCTCCGGCGCACCGGGCGACGACGGCATCACCGGCGACATCCGGATCAGCGCCGACGGCCGGTACGTCGCGTTCTCCTCGTCGGCCGGGAATCTGGTCCACGGTGACACCAACGGCACCTCCGACGTGTTCGTCCGCGACCTGCAGAGGCAACGCACCACGCGGGTCAGCCTGTCCGGCACCGGCGCGCAGGGCAACGACTTCAGCAGCGGCAGCCTCGGGCTCAGCGCCGACGGCCGGTACGTCGCCTTCGAGTCGTACGCCACCAACCTGGTTCCCGGCGACACCAACGGCTTCGCCGACCTATTCCTGCACGACCGCCGCACCGGCCGGACCAGCCGGGTGAACCTTGGCGACGACGGCAGCCAGGCCAATCACGTGAGCGGGTCGCCGTCCGTCAGCGCCGACGGACGGTACGTCGCCTTCACGTCGTACGCGGGCAACCTGGTGGCCGGCGACACCAACAACCAGTTCGACGTGTTCGTGCGCGACCGCCGCACCGGCCGGACGACGCTGATCAGCCGCACCCCGGCGGGCCGGCCGGGCCAGTTCAACAGCTACGCCTCGTCGATCAGCGCCGACGGCCGGTACGTGGCGTTCACGTCCGACAGCCTCGACCTGGTCGGCGGCGACCTCAACGAGTACAACCACGTGTTCGTCCGGGACCTGCGCATCGGCCGGACCACGCTGGTCAGCGTGTCCAGCTCCGGTCGGCAGGCGAACGACTTCTGCAACCGCGTGACGATGAGCGCCGACGGGCGGTACGTGCTGTTCAGCTCGCGGGCGAACACGCTGGTCCCCGGGGACACCAACGCCGTGGAGGACGTCTTCCTGCGGGACCGGTGGCGCCGCACCACCACGCGGATCAGCCTGACCGACTCGGGCGGCCAGTCCAACGGCTACAGCAGCGGCCCCTCGATCGGCGCCGGCGGGCACATCGTCACCTTCGAGTCCAACGCCGGCAACCTTGTGCCCGGCGACACCAACGCCGAGCCGGACGTCTTCGTCCGCGTCCGGTAGCACGGCCGGTCGCACGCTCCACATCGGAAGGGGACATCTGCTCCCCACTCCGCCCGCTCAGCGCCGCGTCCGCCGGACGCAACCGATCCGCCACCCTCAGCAACCTCGCCCCCGCGACAGTCCCGCCGGGACCCCCTTTGCTCTGAGCACAAATACGCATCGCAGCTCAGCGGCTCGGCCGTCCCGCGGGTCAGGACCGGCCGGTGATGAAGACGTGGTCGGGTAGGTCGGCGCGGTCGAGGTCGGTGTCGCCGGCGATAGACTCTGGATCCCGACCGTGCGGCTGGGCCGCCGGGGTGGTGAACAGCATGGCGATGACGAGTGGGGCGCCGAGCAGGTGTGTCCGCACCGTGTTGCCCCTTTCTCAGGCCCAGCGCAGCACGTGCTCGCCGGGCAGCCGGGTCTGCCGCTCGCGCCAGGCGTCGGCGCCGCCGGGGTGCCCGATGTTCACCAGCAGCAGCGACGTCAGGCGACCGCCGGGGAAGAACTCGCGGTCGACGCCGTCGTGGTCGACGCCGCTCATCGGGCCGGCGTGCAGGCCGGCCGCGCGGACGGCGAGGATGAAGTAGCCGATCTGCAGGCCGGCGCTGAACCGGCCCAGTTGGTCGCGTTGGCCGTCGTCGGCGGCGAGGTGCTCGGCGAGCTGCGGCAGGTGCGGCGCCACCCGGCCGGCGAACTCGTGGTAGGCGCGGTCCAGGGCCAGCACGGCGGTCACCGGCGCGCTGCGTGACTGCACCTGGTTGCGGTCGTTGAGGTGCGGCAGGAGCCGGTCGAAACCTTGGGGGGTACGCACGAAGAGCACGCGAAGAGGCTGGATGTTGAACATCGTCGGTGGCCATTTCGCGAGGTCCCAGATCCGGGTCAGCTGATCGTCGTCGACGCCGGTCGCGGCGAACCGTTTGACGGTGTGCGCCTCGGTGAACATCAGACGCCGGCCGGTGCTGTCGAGCCGCACGGTCACCAGGCGCTCCTGAGGGTCGTGGCCGGGCGGGGCAGGCCGGCGATCCAGTCGGTGACGGTGGCGGCGTAGGTGGCGGGGTCGTGGCCGTGCATCGAGTGCGGCATCTCCGGGAAGGTGTGCAGGGTGAAGGGGTTGCCGGTGGCTTCGACCAGCTGCCGGACCCGGGCGACCTGCTGATCGGTGACCGCGCCGAGGACGTTGCCGGTGTCCGGGTCCACGTGATGGAAGTGGTGGGTGAACAGCACCGGCACCTTGACCTGGCGCAGCATGGCGTCGTGGTCGCAGTTGACGGTGGCCCGGCCGGAGACGAACGCGTCGCCCCATTCGGGGTCGTACTCCCGCAGATCCTGCGGCGGGTCGACCGGCGGCCCGCCGGTGCCGGCCGGTGCCATCCGGTCCAGCGCCGCGAGCATCCAGCCGGGCACCTCACGGCTCATCGCCGTCTTCATGCCGGCGAAGTCGCCGATGCTCCATTGCGGACCGAGCCACTTGTGCCACAGCTGAAACATCGGGGCGACGCCCTGCCGGATGGAGTGCCCGACGGCGGGGTCGGTCTGCGAGGCGAACAACGGCGCGTCCTCGTACACGGCGGCGCGGATCTGACCGAAGGCCGCGTACGCGGACAGCCACGCGGCGATGACGCCACCGGAGGACAACCCGCTGACCACCACCGGCCGTCCGATCACCCGGTCGATGAACCGGACCAGGTCCCCACCGAAGATGTCCACGCTGTACCGGCCGGGCGTCCAAGTCGACCGGCCCTGACCGCGCAGGTCCACCGCGTACACCTGGAATCGGTCTTGCAGTAGCCGCATCGCCGGCTCGTAGCCCCACCACGACTCGGTCTGCGCCGGGATCAGCAGCAACGCGGGCCGGCTCGGGTCACCGGCCACGGCGTAGTTCATCCGAATCTCGCCGAGGTCCACCGTCTGCTCCGGGAACCCGTGCGGAACGAAGATGTCGGCGTGGTCGGCGGCTTCCAGGTAGTTCATCGGACCGGCACCGTTCCGGCCAGCTCAGCGGTCGCGTCCCACACCCGCCGGGCCAGGCCCGGATCGAGACCGGCCCTGCTCTGCTTGCGCAGCTCCGGCCAGCCGCGCAGACCGCCGAGCCCGTCCGGCCCGACGTACGCGTTGCCGGGCACGTCCTGGGTGGCGGCGTAGAGCACGGACAGGGCGCCGCGCTCGGGGTCGTTGGTCAGGAACGTGAGCCGGTTGATCACGTTGGACCGGGAGTGCGCGGCGAGCGAGGTCCGGGCGATGCCGGGGCTGGCCAGCACCGAACGCACCCGCCGGCCGGACGCGTCGAGGCGCCGCTGCAACTCCAGCGAGAACAGCACCACCGCCAGTTTCGAGGCCTGGTAGGCGCCCATCGGGTTGTAGTCGCGGGTACGCCAGTCGAGGTCGGCGACGTCGATCCGGCCCTGCCGGTGCAGCTCGCTGGTCACGTGCACGACCCGGTCGGTGATGTGGTCGAGCAGCAGGGTGGTCAGCAGGAAGGGGCCGGTGTGGTTGGTAGCGGTCTGCAGGTCCAGACCGTCGGGGGTACGCGCGGCCGGGATGTCCATCACCCCGGCGTTGTTGATCAGGACGTCGATGTCGCCGTGCCACCCGGCGGCGAACGCGCGCACCGAGCTCAGATCGGCCACATCGAGCCGCCGGACGTCGAAGTCACCGAACATCCCGGCCACGGCTTGGCGGCCCCGGCCGATGTCCCGTACGCCCAGCACCACCCGGGCGCCGGCCCGGGCGAGCTCACGCGCCGTGATCAGGCCGAGTCCGCGCCCGGCGCCGGTGACAAGCACCGTACGACCGGTCAGATCGGGCAGGTCACGCGCTGTCCATCTGGTCATGACAACTCCTGGTTCTCGAATTTCTCGGCGACCGTCGATCGCCCCATCAGTCCACCGGCGCCCCGGCCGGGCGGGAAGGACTCGTACAACCACTGAATGGCAGGTCATGGTTCAGCGGCGGCGCAGGGCCGAGGATGGCAACCATGGACCGGACATTCGACCGCACGTCCCTGGGCGCCTTCCTGCACACCCGGCGTACAGCGCTGCAACCCGAGGACGTCGGGCTCGTCCGCGGGGAACGCCGCCGCGCCGCCGGCCTGCGCCGGGAGGAGGTGGCCGACCTGTGCACCATGTCGGCCGACTACTTCGCCCGGCTGGAGCGCGGCGACGGCCCGCAGCCCTCGGAACAGATGGTCGCCGCGATCGCCCGCGGCCTGCGGCTCACCCCCGACGAACGCGACCACCTGTTCCTGCTCGCGGGCTACCGGGGCGCCCGCCGGGACCTGCGCTCACGCCACGTCAGCCCCGGCCTGATGCGGGTCATGGACGGCCTGGCCGGCAGCACCGCGCAGATCATGGGACCGCTGGGCGAGACCCTGTTGCAGACGCCGTCGGCCGTGGCGCTGCTGGGCGACCAGACCCGGCACACCGGCGACGCCCGCAGCGCGACCTATCGCTGGTTCACCGATCCGGCCGCCCGGGTTCGCTACGTCGCCGACGACCACCCGCTGCACAGCCGCACCAACGTCGCGCTGCTGCGGGCGGCCGTCACCCGCGACGGGCCGGACTCCGAGGCCGCGGATCTGGCCGAGACCCTGGCCCGGACCAGCGCCGAGTTCGCCGAGCTGTGGGAACGCCACGAGGTGGGCCTGCGCTGGAGCGACACCAAGCGGATGGTGCACCCTCAGGTCGGCCGGCTGGACGTCTACTGCCAGCTCCTCAACGAACCCGACCAGGGCCAGTCGCTGCTCATCTTCACCGCCACCCCCGGCACCGAGAGCCACGAGAAGCTCGCCCTCCTCACCGTGCTCGGCACCGATCAGTTCGCCGCCGGCGTCGAATGAGCCGGCCGTCAGCGGGTGATCCGCAGACTCGAGAAGCCCCTGATGAAGTAGTGCGGCTGCAACTCGGGCGGCCCGGCCACCCGCGCGTCCGGCCACCTGGTCACCAGCGTCCGCAACACCACCTGGGCCTCCGCCCGGCCCAGGGCGGCACCGACACACGCGTGGATCCCACGCCCGAAGGCCAGGTGGGCGGTGGGAACCTTCCGGTCGAGCGCGAAGTCCTCCGGGTCCCGGACCGCGCCGGGATCCCGGTTCGCCGACCCGAAGTGCAGGAACACCCGGTCGCCGGGCCCGAGGTCGACGCCGCCCAGCCGGGCCGGCCGGGTCACCGTACGGGCCATCCCGCCGACCGGGGAATCGAGCCGGGCGGTCTCCTCGACGAACCGGGCCAGCGTGTCGTCATCGGCGAGAAGTTCGCGTCGTTCCGGCGTACCCAGCAATCGGGCCAGCGCCCGGACGATCAGCTGGGCCGTCGTCTCGTGGCCGGCGAAGATGAGACCCGGGAACAACGACAGCAACTCCTGGGCCGGCAACGGGACGGTCTCCGCCGCTTCGGCGGCCAGCACCGCGCTGATCAGGTCGTCGGCCGGATCGGTACGCCGGGCCTCGATCAGATCGGCCATCGCGGTGTGCAGCAGCAGCGCCGAGTTCGCGAGCCGGAGCTGATGGTCCAGGTCCAGGCCCTCCAGCTCCGCGCCGTGCAGCCGTCCCCAGTCCTGCGACCAGCCGAAGAACTCGTCCCGCGACGCCGCCGGCACGCCGATCACGTCGAAGATGACGTCGAGGCTGAGCGGAAGGGCGATGTCGGTCAGGGCGTCGACCGGCGTCCCGGCCGGGAGTCCGTCGAGCAGGGCGGCGGTCCGGCGTTCCATTCCCGGCATCATCGCGCGGACCTGCCGGCGGCTGAACGCCGAGACCAGCACCGACTTCATCCGCCGGTGCTGCGGCTCGTCCCAGCCGATCAGCGTCGCCCCCTCGGGCACCCGGCCGGCCAGAACCTCCGCGATCTCCTTCCGGGGCGGATTGCCGAGTACGCCGACCGAGCTGAACGTGGCCGGGTCCTCGAGCGCCCGGGTCACGTCGTCGGCGCGGGTCACCACCCAGGCCTGCAGGAGGCTGCTGAAGAAGACCGGCCGATGCTCGCGGGCGGCGGCCAGAACCTCGTCCATCACCTCCTGACCGGAGGTGGTGAACGGATTGAAGAGCGGGTCCAGGTCGGACTCTGTCGGTGCGGTCATGCGCCCAGCGTGGCCGGGCGGCGTGCGCCGACGGGCAATTCCGTCCGCTGGATGGACAGTGGGGGTGGATCGGCACCGGAGGCGACCGATAGGAAGGTGACATGACGGCTGAGCGGGATCCCGGCGCCGACCGCCCGGAACCGGGCCGCGGCGTCATCGACGGCGCGTTCCGGCTGCTCCGGCTGCTTCCCGAGGTGACCGGCGAGCATCAGCTCAACCAGCTGGCGGAGCTGTCCGGAATTCCCCGCCCGTCGGTCTACCGGCTGATGGCCCAGCTGCACCGGGTGGGCGCCGTCGACCTCGTCGGCCGGCGCTACGTCGTCGGGCCGTCGATCACCGAGCTCGGCCGCCGGGCGGAACCGGCCAAGGGGCTGCGCCGCCGTGCTCTGCCGTACATGTCCGCGCTGCGGCAGCGGACCGGTGCCTGCGTGTCCCTGGTCGGCCCGAGCAGCCAGGGCGCGGTCGTCCTCGAGGTGCTGCCCGGCCGGGAGCAGCTGCCCGTGAACATCCACGCCGGGCGGGTACTGCCCGACCTGGCCGCGGCCGCCCTCATCCTCAGCTCGGCCGACCTCCCCGGCCGCGTCGACCCCATCCGCCGGACCGCGGTCGACCACCAGCACATCGTCCCCGGCCTGCACTGTTTCGCCACCGCCATCACGCTTCCGGACGGCGGTCAGGCCGCCCTGCAGATCGCCACCAGCGTGCCGATCATCGGCGTGGACGAGCTGCGCCTGACCCAGGAGGCGAGTCATCGGATCGGGGCGGCCCTCCGGCCGCGGTGAGCCCGGCGCGGCCAGGTTTCGGCGCGCGGCGCCCGGCGTTGACACATCCGGCCCCACCTCGGATGCTCCGGACATGCGCGAGATCGCCTCCGGGCTGGCGGCCTGGCGTGCCGCCGGGGTCCGCTTCGCCCTCGCCACGGTGGTGCGCACCTTCAACTCGGCGCCCCGCGGACCGGGCGCCGCGATGGCCGTGGCCGAGACCGGCGAGGTGCTCGGCAGCGTGTCCGGCGGCTGCGTCGAGGGCGCGGTGTACGAGTTGGCCCAGGCCGCCCTGACGTCCGGCGAGAGCACCCTGCGGCAGTACGGGGTCAGCGCCGACGAGGCCTTCGAGGTCGGCCTGACCTGCGGCGGCACCATCGACATCCTGATCCAGCCGGCCGGCGATCCGGCGTTCGGCGAGGTCCTCGACGCGATCCGGGCCGGCCGGCCGGTCGCGCTGGTCACGGCCCACGGCCACCACCTGGTGGTACGCCCCGGCGGCTGGACCGGCGACCTCGGCGACCCCGAGCTGACCCGGGCGGCCGGCTGGACCGCGACCGGAATGCTGGCCCAGGGCCGGACCGCGATGATCGAGGTCTGCGGCGACGCCGAGGTTTTCGTCCAGTCGTACGCCCCGCCGCCGCGGATGCTGATCTTCGGCGCCAACGATTTCGCCGCGGCGGTCGCCCGCATCGGCGAGTTCCTCGGCTACCACGTCGTGGTCTGCGACGCCCGCCCGGTCTTCGCCACCGGCGAGCGCTTCCCGGCCGCCGACGAGGTCGTGGTCCAGTGGCCGCACAGGTATCTGGAGACGGCCGAGGTGGACGAGCGCACCGTGATCTGCGTACTCACCCACGACCCGAAGTTCGACGTGCCGCTGCTGGAGGCGGCGCTGCGCACCCCGGCCCGGTACATCGGCGTGATGGGCAGCCGCCGCACCCACGCCTACCGCCGCCAGCGCCTGCTCGATCTCGGCGTCCCGCATGCCTCGCTGGACCGGCTGGCCGCTCCGATCGGCCTCGACCTGGGCGCGCGTACCCCCGAGGAGACGGCCGTGGCCATCGCGGCCGAGATCATCGCCCTGACCGGCAACGGCACCGGCCGCCGCCTCACCGAGCTGCACGCCCCCATTCACCGCTGAGAAGCGTCGTCGACCACGACACTCGTTCTTGCGCTGGCGTCGCCGCAGTCGACCGCGCCGGTCGCCGGGTCGGCCGGGCGACGCACCTCTCTCAGGCAGTCGTCGCCACGGCCGCGTCCGATCTGCTCGCCGATCCCTCCGAACCTAATACGGTTCGGCGTGCAGGACCTGGTGCAGGGTGCGCGGTGGCACGCCTGTGAGGTCCCGCACGGTCGTGGTGGTGCGGTTCTCGGCGCCGTCGGCGATCGCGGTGTCGAGGGCGGCCAGCAGCTCGGCGAAGGCCGAGGGTGTGCCGTGCCGGCGGAGATGGCCGGCGAGCTCGGTCTCACTGACCCGACGGTGGCGGACACCGCGGCCGGTGACGGTGGTGAGCGCCGCGGCGACCTCGTCGAAGGAGAGCGGTTCGGGGCCGGTCAGCACGAGGTCGTGGGGTGGCGCCTCCGGGGTGGTGAGGACGTGGCCGGCGACCGCGGCGATATCGCCGGGATCGATGAACGGGACCCGGCCGTCGCCGGTGGCGCTGATCAGCTCGCCGTTCCGGCGGGCGGTCTCGGCGTGCAGGTGGCCACCGGTGAAGTTGGTGGCGAACCAGGAGGGGCGCAGCACTGTCCACTCCGGAAGGTGCGCGCCGGCGAGCGGGCCGAGCCCGCCGACGCCGGGCGAGCCGACCGGGATGGCGGACGAGCCGAGCAGCACGATCCGGGTGACGCCCGCGTCCCGGGCCGCCTCCAGGAACGGGGTGACGATCGGGGCCGGGTCCACAACTCCCAGCGGGGCGATCAGATAGATGGACCGGACGTCGCGCACCGCCGCGGAGAACGTGCCCGGGTCGGCCCAGTCGAAACGCACATCGGCGCCGGTACGGCCGGCGCGCCGGATCGGCACTCCGGACGCCTCGAGGCGGCGGGCGAGACGGCTGCCCGTGGTGCCGCTCGCGCCGGTGATCAGGATGGTCACGCGGCACTCAGCTCGGCCATCGCGAGCGGGTTCCAGTAGTCGCGGTAATGCCGGATGCGGCCGCCGGCGATGGTGAGGACCGCGATATACCGCGCGGTGTAGGGCTTCCCGGTGGCGACGACGAGGCCCGAGGCGGCCATCTCGGCCACGATGACCTGCGGGTCCGTGGTCTCGTGGACTGTCACGTCGTGGATGCGCCGGATGTCGAGCCAGTCGGTGTAGCCCGCGAGGTAGGCCTCGACGGCGGCCCGGCCGTCCAGGCGCTGCGGCCGGTCGGACGGCGCGAACGGGAATTCCATCACGGCATCGTCGGCGTACAGCGCGGTGAACGCGGCCATGTCGTGAGCCAGCAGTGCCTCGGTGGCGCGTTGGAACACGGCTACCGGGTTTTCGGGCATGATGCCTCCCCATAGAATGCGGACCAGCGGTCCGCATTAACCTTAGCGGACCGCCGGTCCGTTTTGAACAGGGGTGGAGCCGTGCGCGCTGACAAAGCACGTAACCAGGAGGCGGTGCTGGCGGCCGCCGGCCGGCTCTTCGACGCGGCGGCCGAGCCGGACGAGGTGTCGATGGACGCGGTCGCGGCCGAGGCGGGCGTCGGCAAGGGCACGATCTTCCGCGGCTTCGGTGACCGGCGCGCGCTGATCACGGCGCTCTACCACCAGCGCATCACGGCCGAGTTCGCCGGCGGTCCGCCGTCACCGTCCGGGACGGCGGCCACGGGCGCGGCGGACGCCCTGGAGCTGCTGCTGCGCACCTGGCGGTTCAAGCAGCGCAACCGGGTGCTGGCCCTCGCCCTGGAACGCGAAGGCTTCGGCAGCCCGTACCAGAACGAGGGCTACGAGTGGCTGCACACCCAGCTCACCACATTGATCTCAGGCGTCCGCGGCGCCGCGAGCGCGGACTTCCTGGCGCACGCGCTGCTGGCCGCCGTCCGCAGCGACCTGGTAGAGCATGTGCGCGGTCAGCGGGGCATGGATCCGGAGGCGGGACTCCGCGCTCTGGTCAACGCGATCTTCGCGTGATCGCACCGCCCGCTCGCCGCGGTGCCGGCCGAAGGGTTCATCGCCGAAGCCACCGCGCCCAGCGGGGTGCCCTCAAGCTCGACGCCAGCGGGTCTTGACCACAGCCTGGAGCGGTCCGGCCAGGAACAGGAGCAGGAACGCCCAGTAGCTGACCGTATCGGCGAAGATGCAGCCGATCAGCGTCGCCACCAGCATCGACACGAACACCGAGACGTTGCCCAGCACATGCTCACGCGTGGCCGGCGTCTCCGGGTTGTTCAGTTCCTGGTGGCGATACACGTAAATGGCCAGCATCATCATCGACCCGCTGGTCAGCAGCAGGGTGCCGCCGTACAGGCCCACGGTGGCGGGCGAGCTGTCGAGCGCGGTCGTGATCGCGGTCGTGATCGGCATGAACACGATCGCGAACATCCACAGCTGGCTCCACCGCACGATCGGGAGGGTGAGCGCGGCGATGTGCCGGAACATCTTGTGATGGCCCCACCAGAACTGCGAGATCACGGCGAAACTCAGGACGAACGCGCCGAACTGGGCGAGGTGGTCGTGCACGAGCGCACCGAACGACTCGCCCTCTTCCACATCCGAGATCGTCTCCAGGAGCGGGAGGATCAACAACGTCAGCGCGATCGCCGCGACCGCATCGAGGAACGTCACGAAACGCTCCGGGCTGCCGACTGTCTTGTCTTTGATCGTTTCAGTCACGGGCGACAGTATGCCAACGGCCGGGCCCACGCGTTCCGCAGGACCTCGGCCGCCGCCGCTGTCCACGATCCGGGCCTTGGCGCCGCCGCGCCGACCGTGATCACGCAACCGACGACTCCATCTCTCGCAAGCCGGTCGAGAAGCCGATCTGCGGCTGATAACCGAGAACGGTCCGGGCAGCACTGATGTCGTAGCTGCGATCGCGGCCCAGCACCGCGACCAGCCACCTGGTCAACGGGGGCGGCGACGTTCGGCGAAACAGGCGGGCGCCGCCCTCCATGATGGCCGCCATCGACTCGGCCAGCGCCAGCGGGACACTGCGGGTGCCGGAGACGTCGACACCCTGAGTTGCCAGAAGGCCGGTGAGGAAGTCGCGGACCGGCATCGGAGTGCCGTCGGTGACGTAGTACGAATCGCCGTGCCGGCCTCGGGTGAGCGCCAGTTGGACCGCGTGCGCGAGGTTACCGGCATGGATGAAATCGATGGTGTGCCGGCCGTTGTCGATCCAGCGGAAGCTTCCTTTGGCGACCGCGTCGGCCGTTTCCCTGATGTTCATCCCGGAACCCCAGATGAAGGGCGGCCGCAGGATGACCAACGTCGTTCGCGCCGGCGGCTCGTCGCGCATCGCGTTCTCGGTGGCCAGCTTGACGCGGCTGTACGCGACGTTCGGCGTACCGTTGTCGGTCTGCTCGTCGACCACGGCCGCGCGTTGGGTGCCGGTGGACACGCTCGCGGCGCTGATGACGACAAAACGCGGAACCTTCGCCTCGACCGCGGCGCGATACAGCGCGACAGCCGGGACGAGGTTGTCGGCCCGAAAGGCCGCCTCCGCACCCCAGAACTCCATCCGCGCCGCGGCATGCACGACGGCGTCGGCGCTGCGAAGGTGCTCGAGCCAGACCGGCGGAGCAGCCGACGTACGCCGCTCGGCCAGCTCGTTCAAGTCGCCCGGCACCGGCTCGGCTCCGGCCTCGATGACCTTCTTCTCGCCGGCGGCGGATCGGGCCAGGGCGTGGACGGTGTGGCCCTCCGAGCACAGCCGGCGAATCAGGTGCCGGCCGACGAAGCCACTTCCACCGGTCAGGAAGACACGCATGAGCAGTCCCCTCGTTCCAAGGTGCGGTTGTGCGGTAAGACGAGCGCACCTCGGCCGGCGTTCAGCGCTCCTTCGCGCTGATCAACAACGACTCAGTGGATCGCGTCAGGAGCCCTCAGGGACCAGCTCGCCAGCAGATTCAGGGCGCGCTGGGAGGATGAGTTGGGTTCGGTGCTGTAGAGGAACACGGTCGTTTCCTTGTCGCCGGGCGGGGTGAGTGTTTCGTAGTCGATCGAGAGTTCGCCGACGACCGGGTGGTGCAAACGTTTGGTGCCGTAGGTGCGTTGGTAGACGCGGTGCTCGTTCCACCATTGGTCGAATTCGGGACTCTGGGCGCGTAGTTCATCGATGAGCTCGGTGGTCGCTCGGTCGTTGGGATCGGCGCCGTATTCCAGCCGCAGGCTTTCGACGGCGGTTCTTGCCTGCTGGTCCCAGTCGACGAACAGGTTCCGGGCATCCGGGTCGAGCAGGATCCAGCGGGCGTAGTTTCGCTCGCGAGCAGGCATGCGCTCGAAGTCGGCGAACAGTGCTCGGGCGAGCCGGTTCGCCGCCAGCACGTTGCCACGGCGGCCGAGGACGAGGACCGGCACGGTGTCGAGGCTGTCGACGAGTCGCTGTACGCCGGGCCGGATTCGTTGCACGGTCGGCGTTGTCGTCGTCTGGCGACCGCGTGGCGATCCGGCCGTGCCGTTGCCGATGAGGTCCTCGAGATGGTTACGGCCGGCCTGGTCCAGGTTGAGTGCGCGGGCGAGCGCGTCGATCACCGCCGGCGACGGCACGATGCGGCGGCCCTGCTCGAGCCGGGCGTAGTAGTCGGTCGAGACACCGGCGAGCAGTGCCACCTCTTCACGGCGCAGCCCCGGCACCCGGCGGACGCGGGCGTCCGCGGGCAGCCCGGTCCGCTGCGGGTCTTGTTGGCTCCGCGCCCGCCGCAGGAAGTCGGCGAGCTCGCGATTGGTGGCGGCCATCGTGTCATTGTGCATCCCCCGGTCGGCCGGCCGGGTGGACCTGTCAGTCCTAGGCGGCCCATTCCCCGGTCTTCAAGGGCTTGAGATGAGCGCCCACGAGCGCCGTGGAACGGCCACAGTTGAGCAGCACACCGATCGCGCCGGGCGAATCACACGCGAGCCAACCTCGAAGCCGCCCGCGAGACCCCATCCACCACTGACCACCTGACCCTGTCCCGAGCGGCGACGCCGACCAGAGAGAAGTGTCCATGAAGCGAGTCTTGATCGTCATGTCCGCCGCCGACACCTGGCACCGCACGGACGGTACCGACTACCCGACCGGGTATTGGGCGGAAGAGCTGGCGGCGCCCTATGAACAGTTTTCGAAAGCCGGCTGGACGGTGGACTTCGCCTCTCCCGGCGGCGTGCTGCAGCCACTCGATCAGCACAGCGCCGACCCGGACATCGCGGGTCCCGACTGTGCTCACTGGGTGGCGGTGGCCGAGGCGGCGTTGCGCCGGCACGGGCCGCTGCTCGTTCTCGGTGAGCTTCCGCCCGGCACGTACGACGTGGTGGTGCTGCCGGGCGGGCACGGCCCGGTCGTGGACCTTTTCCAGGACCGTGACCTCGGTGAGCTGCTGGTCGACGCCGACAACCGCGGTGCGGTGATCGGCGCGGTCTGTCACGGACCGGCCGGTCTGCTCAGCGCGGTCGAGCCCGATGGCCGGTGGCGCTTCGCCGGGCGCCGCATGGCCGCCTTCACCAACGAGGAGGAGCACATGTTCGGCACCGCCGAGGCGGCGCCGTGGCTCCTCGCGAACCGCCTGCGCGAGGGTGGCGCGACGGTCACCGAGGGCGCCGCGTATCAAGCGCACATCGAGCGGGACGGCAACCTGTTCACCGGCCAGAATCCCGCGTCGAGCGGGCCGATGGCCGAGGCGATCATCGACGCCTCGAGCTGAGTCCGCGTACCGCCCTCCGTGCGGCGCATCCGGGATGGGAAAGGAATGGACATGGAACACGTTCACCCGGCTATCGCCGTCACCCTCGTCGAGACGGGGTTGTTCATCGGCGGTCGCCGGCGCCCGGCCGCCCACGACCGAACCCTGATCGTCGAGGATCCCGCGACCGGTTCGCCGTTGGCCGAGGTCGCCGACGCGAGCCCGGCCGACGGCGTCCAAGCCCTCGACGCGGCGGACGCCGCCCAACCGGCCTGGGCGGCGGTTCCACCGCGCGAGCGCGGGGAGATCCTGCGACGCGCTCACGACCTGCTCATCGAACGCACCGAGCACTTCGCGACGCTGATCAGCCTCGAAATGGGCAAGTCGCTCGTCGAGTCGCGGGCGGAGGTTGTATACGCGGCGAACTACTTGAGGTGGTTCGGCGAGGAGGCCGTGCGTATCGACGGCAGCTGGAAAGTCAGTGAGGACGGCACGGCCAGGGTCCTGGTCATGCGTCAGCCGGTCGGTCCTTGTCTGTTCATCACACCGTGGAACGCGCCGCTGTCGATGCCCGCCCGCAAAATTGGCCCCGCCGTCGCGGCCGGTTGCACGATGGTGCTCAAGCCGGCAGCGCAGACGCCGCTGACGGCGAACGCCCTGGCCGCGGTGCTGACTGAGGCCGGGCTGCCCGACGGCGTGCTCAACGTGGTGGTCACCAGCGACGCACCGGCCCTGACGGGACCTTTGCTGCGGGACCGGCGCCTGCGCAAACTCTCGTTCACCGGGTCCACCACGGTCGGCCGGGTGCTGTTGGCTCACGCCGCCGCGAACGTCTTGCGCACCTCGATGGAGCTGGGCGGCAACGCTCCATTCATCGTGTGTCAGGACGCCGACATCGACCGGGCCGTAGACGGCGCGCTCACCGCGAAGCTACGTAACATCGGCGAGGCCTGCGTCGCAGCCAACCGGCTCCTCGTCCACGACAGTGTGGCCGGAGAGTTCACCGGAAAGCTGGTCGCGCGAATGGCTGGTCTCCGTTTGGGAGCCGGGTGCGACCCCGGCACCGACCTCGGCCCGCTCATCGACGCCCGCCAGCGCGCCCGGGTGGCCGCGCTCGTCGATGACAGCGTGGCCGGCGGCGCCACGCTGCATACGGGCGGCGCACTGCCCGACGGCCCCGGATACTTCTATCCCCCGACCGTGCTGTCGGACGTGCCCGCCGGCTCCCGCATCGCCCGGGAGGAGATCTTCGGACCCGTGGCGGCGATCCAGACGTTCGCTTCCGACGACGAAGCGCTCACCGTTGCCAACGACACCGAATTCGGGCTCGTCGGCTACCTCTTCACCCAGGACCTCAACCGCGCCTTGTGGATGAGCGAGCGCTTGGAGACCGGCATGGTCGGACTGAACCGTGGCTACATTTCCGATGCCAGTGCCCCGTTCGGTGGGGTCAAGCAATCCGGCGTCGGCCGCGAAGGCGGACGTAGCGGCATCAACGAGTATCTGGAGGAGCGCTACGTCGCCATCCAGGCGACCCGCCCGGACCCGATGCCGCGGAGTGGAAAATGACCCGCGGCCACACCAACACGGCCCCATTGTCCCTGCTGCTCGAACTGGCCGGCGACGAAGACCAGCTCGCCGTCTTCTCTGCCGCTCAGGTCGTCGAAAGCTGGCTGGCGGCCGAACGCGCCCTCGCGCTGGCCCAGGCGGAACAGGGCATCCTGACCCGCGGTGACGCCGAAGCCATCGTCGGCGCAGCTCGCGCCGAGAGCATCGACACCGCGAGCTTGTGGCAGACCGCGCGTGTGGTCGGCTACCCCGTGCTGGGCCTCGTACGCCAGGTAGCGGCCGCACTCCCGGCCGGTCCGGAGGGGCGGATACATTACGGCGCTACCACCCAGGACATCATGGACACCGGCCTGGCGCTGCAACTCAACCGTTCGCTGGCCGGTTTGGACCGGCTGCTCGGCGCGGTTGGCGATACACTGGCTGACCGGGTCACCGAATACGCCGACGCCATCATGGCGGCGCGAACACACGCCCAGCAGGCGGTACCCACGACATTCGGAGCCACCCTCGGCACGTTGCTCGCTCAGTTCGCCCGCCACCGGCAACGGCTGGCCGAGGCCCTGCCGCGCGTCGCCCGGGTCTCGCTGTTCGGTGCCGGAGGGACCTCGGCGGCCCTCGGGCCGAAGGCGGGCGCGATCCGGGCCGGCATGGCCCGGATACTCGAACTGCACGACTCACCAGTTCCCTGGCACGTCGACCGCGACACCATCGCCGAGTACGGATGGTGGTGCGCCACCGTCACCGGCGCCTGCGCGAAGTTCGCCCGCAACATCATTGATCTGTCGCGCACCGAGATCGCCGAGGCGTTCGAGCCCTTCGAAAGTCATCGCGGCGCGTCATCGACCATGCCACAGAAGGTCAATCCCATCTCCTCCGAGATCATCGTCGGCGCCGCGGCCACCACCAGCGCGCTGACCTCCGCACTGCTGCGGATGCAAGAGGCGGGCCACGAGCGCGCCGCGGGCGAGTGGCAACTGGAGTGGCAAATCGTTCCCCAGCTCGGCGTCCTGGCCGGCACCGCGCTCCGCGCCACGCTGACCGTGCTGACCGGTCTGCGCGTCGACCGGGACCGGATGCGCGCCAACCTGGCTCAGGACTCCGGGCTCGTGATGGCCGAAGCCCACATGATCGCCCTGGCGTCGTCCCTGGGCCGGGAACGCGCCCACGATCTCGTCTACGAAGCGGCCGCGAAAGCCCGGACCAGCGGACGCACACTGGCCGAGACGCTGCCCGAGATCGGCGCGGCGCAGTCGCTCGACCCCGCCCTGTCCGGCGCGGTCGCCCGCACGCCGCAAAACTATCTCGGTCGCGCCCGGGCAATCGCCGAAGCGTCGGTGCGACTCTGGCATGACACACCGGCCGCCACCGCCGATCCGAAGCCGCTGCATGAACTGGCCGTCCGAGGGATGTCCGGCCGGCGAGTGAAGGGGCATACGGATTTCCGGACCGTTCTTCGTAGAATTCTCCATCGCGCGCGCGAGCCGGCCGAAGAGAGGATCGTCCGGTGGCTCAGCTGTCGTGTCCGAAGATGACGGTGAGCGTTGACCAGGTGGCATGACGCCAAGCAGCGGGTCCGCGCGCTCCCTCCCGGGCAGCGAGACCTCCTGCTCACCGCCACGTTCCTGGCGCTGTCGTTCACGCCCGGAGTCGCTGACAAGGGCACTTACCTGGGCTGGGACGAGCCTCGGCGGGCCTTCGGCACGGTGGCGGCGCTCCTGGTACTCGGGCAGTGTCTTCCCCTGCTGGTACGCAGCCGAGCGCCCGGGCCGTGCCTGCTTCTCGTCTCGGCGTTCTTCCTCGCCTATCAGACTATGGAGTTCCGGCCGTCGATCGCGACGCTCACGCTGTTCGTCGCGCTCTACAACGCCGGGCTGCGGCAGGTCAGGCTCCGCCGGACCACGGTGCTGGCGCTGGCCGCCGGATACTCCGCCCTCGCCGCTCATCTCATCGCCGCGGGCACGACCCCCTTCGGGCCGGCCGTCTACCTCAACTTCTTTCCCCTGCCCGCGGTCAGCTGGCTCCTGGGCGCGTGGGCCCGCACCCGGTTGTCCGATCAGCTCCGGGAGCAGCGGCACCACGCCGAGTCGGCCATGCGCGAGGAACGCGAACGGATCGCCCGTGAGCTGCATGACGTCGTGACCCATCACGTGACCGCGATGGTCATGCAGGCCGACGCGTTGAACTACGTCGCGTTCTCGGACCGGGCCAAGGTCGAGGCCGGGCTCTCGGCGATCGACAGCACCGGACGCCGGGCTCTGGCCGACCTGCGGCGGCTGCTGGGGGTGCTCAGCCCCGACCACGACGCCGACGCCGCCCCACGGGCGCCCGCGGCGGGGCAGTTCGCCGATCTGGTGCGGCACACGCGGCTGGCCGGGCAACCCGTGGAGTTCACCGACGACGGTGTGCCGCTCGTCCTCGACAGCGTCGCCGAACTGGCGGCCATCCGGGTGGTGCAGGAAGCACTGACCAACGCGCTGAAACACGCTCCAGGCAGGAGAACCATGGTGAGACTGTCGTCCGTCGCGACGGACCGGGTCGCCGTCGACGTGACAACGGAGGGCACCGGGGAGGCACCGGCACAGCACGGGCCCCGGCCCGAGGCGTCCGGTCGAGGTCTGGCGGGGCTGCACCGCAGGGTCTTCCTGGCCGGCGGCGAGCTGACCACGCAGCGTACGCCCGATGGTGGTTTCGTCGTTCGCGCGGTTCTGCCGATCAAGCCGGACGCCCGATGAACTCACGGCGCACCCGGATCCTGGTGTGTGACGACCAGTCCCTCATGCGGGCCGGCTACGTCACCATCCTCTCGGCCCAGGACGACTTCGACGTCGTCGGTGAAGCGGTCGACGGGTTCGAGGCCATCCACAAGACACAGCAACTGCGCCCCGACGTGGTCATCATGGACGTCCGGATGCCCCGGCTCGACGGCATCGAGGCCACCCGGCAGATCGCCGGCCCTCGGTCCGCCGGCCAGGTCCGGGTGCTCGTGGTGACGACATTCAACCTCGACGCGTACGTGTTCGAAGCCTTACGCGCGGGCGCCAGCGGCTTTCTGCTCAAGGACACCCCGTCGAAGGAGATGATCGCCGGGGTCCGCACGATCGCGGCGGGCAACGCCCTGCTGGCCCCCGAGGTCACTCGCGCCCTGATCGGCCGGTACGGCGAACGCATCCGCGACGATGCCGCCGCCGCCCGGCGAGCCGGCGAGGCCCTGGCCGGCCTGACCGCCCGCGAGGTCGAGGTTCTGCGGCTGATCGCCGCGGGACTGTCCAACGCCGAGATCGCCGACACGCTCGTCCTGGCCAAGGAGACGGTCAAGACCTACGTGTCGCGCATCCTGACCAAGCTCGACCTGCGTGATCGCGTCCAGGCCGTCGTCTTCGCCCACCGCATCGGGCTCGTCACCCCGAACGCATGAACCCTGAGACATGACACCGGTCCATCCCTCTGTGGAGCTACGCGCTGCTTTCCCCAGCGCGATGTGTACGCCCGTGCCGCGCTCGTAGCTTGGTCTCGTCGCCGGGGCTTCCGCCGCCGGCACCGCGAGAGAGGGACGACAATGACTGGCAAAGCCACAGGACTGACCCGGCGCCGGCGCGCGCTGGGGGTGACGGCCCTGGGACTGGTGGGCGTGACCGCCGCGGCCGTGGTCGGTGGGCCGGCATCCTTCGGCGGTTCGGCCGCCGCCGCGCAGGCGTCCACTCTGGAGACCGTTCAGGCCCTCGCCGACGACGCGGTGTCCGCCGGCGTCCCCGGTGTCATCGTCCGGGTGAACGACGGGCGCGGTCCGGCGGTGAGCATCGCCCGGCAGGGGTCCTGGACGGTCGCCGATCACCGGCTCGCCGCGAGCGACCAGTTCAGGATGGGGTCGAACACCAAGACCCTCACCGCGACGCTGGTGCTGCAACTCGTCGCGCAGCATCGGGTACGGCTCGACGACAGCATCGAGAAGTGGCTGCCGGGGGCCGTTCCGAACGGCCGGAACATCACGATCCGGATGCTGCTCAACCACACCAGCGGACTCGCCGATTACGCGTACGAACGGGAATCGATCGACCTGATGACCGGTAGGCAGCAGCAGAAGCCGACCGCTAAGCAGATGCTCGCCCTCGGCACGCGGCTGCCTCCGGTCGCCGCGCCCGGCGTGCAGTGGCACTACAGCAACACCGGCTACGTCGCGCTCGGCCTGATGCTGGAGAAGGCGACCGGTCTCGGCCTGGCCGAGCAGATCGACCGGCGCATCGTCCAGCCGCTCCGGCTCCAGCACACCTACCTGGCCACCGGCCCCACCCCGCCGTCGCACGCCGACCGGCTGGCCGCCGGCTACGAACCCGGTGCGGCTCAACTCGCTCCGCTGCTGCCACCGGGCCTGCCGGCCGGGTACGGCTTCGTCGGGCCGGAACACGACGGCATGGTCGATGTCGCCGCGATCGACCAGTCGTTCGACGGTGCGGCCGGGGCCGTCGTGTCCACGGCGGAGGATTGGGCGCGGTTCGACGCCGCCCTGATGTCCGGCCGGCTGTTCCCCTCGTCGCTGCTGAGCGAGATGCGCACCGACCGCCCCGACGAGGCGAGCGGGCCCGGACACTTCTACGGGCTGGGCCTCGAGCGGTACGAGTCGCCCTGCGGCACGGTCTGGGGTCACGAGGGCGCCCTTCCCGGGTACCGCAGCGACAACTACACCGACGAGTCGGGGCGGCGTACCGTCTCCGTCCTGAGCACGACCCGCTTCGGCCTGATGGCGAATCCAGCCGCCGGCACCGCCTTCACCGGTCTCCTGGACGGGGCCATCTGCGCGATGTTCGGCAAGGCGATCCCCTCGAACCCCACCGGCAGCGCCCAGGCCGCCCCGCCGCCGAAGAGCGACCTGGCCGCCGCGGTCGGCGACGTGCACGACCTCGGAGTCACCGGGGTGCAGGGCATCACCCGGATCGGCGGGCGTACGACCACCGAGCGCTCGGGCGTCGCCAACACCGACACCTCAGCGCCGGTCCCGGACAACGGCTACTTCCGGATGGGCAGCAATACCAAGACGTTCGTGGCGGTGGTGCTGCTGCAGCTGGTCGGCGAGGGAAAGCTCTCGCTCGACGACCGCGTTCAGCGCTGGCTGCCCGGTGTGGTGACCGGCAACGGCAACGACGGCAGCCGGATCACCGTCCGGCAACTCCTGCAGCACACCAGCGGTGTCCCCGAATACCTCGACGACCTTCCGGTCGTCGCCTCCCCCGAAGGCTACCGGGCCCATCGCCTCGATCGTCACGACCCGCGGCAGTTGGTGGCGGTGGCGATGAAGCACCCGCCGCTCTTCGCGCCCGGCACGTCCTGGAGCTACTCCAACACCAACTACATCCTGGCCGGCATGATCATCAAGAAGGTCACCGGGCGTTCCTGGGACAAGGAGGTCCGCTCCCGGATCCTGGAACCTCTGCACCTCAACCAGACGTACGCGCCGGGCGGCGACCCGACGCTCCGGGAACCGCACGCCGAGGCATATCACCAGTTCGAGCCGGGTGGCCCGCTGGTGGACACGACCATCACGAACCCGACCGCCGCGGACGCGGCCGGCGCCCTGGTGACCACCCCGGCCGATCTGGCCCGGTTCTGGCAGGCTCTGCAGTCCGGCCGCCTCCTGACACCGGCCGAGATGGCGCAGATGCACCAGACGGTTCCCGCACCGGGCCTCGCGGCCGTGTTCCCGGGCGCGCGCTACGGCCTGGGGATCATCTGGAGTGAGGACGGCTGTGGCGGCCACTGGTCGCACGGCGGTGACGTCCCCGGTACGAAGACGATGAACGCGGTCAGCCCCGACGGGAAGAAGGTGGTCGTGCTGTCCGAGACCACCGAACTCGCGGACCCGCGACCGGTGTACGAACGCGTCAACCGGCTCAACGACAAGGTCCTCTGCTCCTGAAGGCGCGTGTTTCCGCACCTCGATCGAAGCGTTGAGCGCCAGCAGGTTCGTCTGTGCGGCGATCTCGGTGATCGCGGTGATCACGCTGCCGATCTCGGAGGACGACGTATCCAGCCGGCCGATGGTGCGATTGGCTCGGCGGATTCAAAGGCGGCCCGGGTGGCGGGAGCCGGTGCGGGCAAGGCCCTGGCTGGGCTTCGCCCGCACCGGCGGCATCAACCGATCACGTAGGCCCGTATGACAGTGATCGTCGCGGTGTTGCCCGCGCTGTCGATGGTGTGCACGCGCAGCGAGACGGCGCTTGGTGTAGCCGGGTTGGCGACCTTGATGACGTGTTCGTCACCATTGCCGGTGACCCGGGCCGGCTGCCAGCTGCGCCCGTCGTCGGTGGAGAACTCGGCCGTGAGCTGACGGTTCCGCTTGGCCGCCGAGCCCTTCGACCGCTGCACTGTCACGGGCACGGTGAACGCGCCGGCCGGCGCCCGGTTGAGCTTGTCCAGCTTCGGGTGCAGGCGGACCGTGGAAAGCGGCAGCCGGTAGTCGCCGTGGCCCGAGGTGAACGTCCACGTACCGCTGACCGAGGTGGACAGCCGATGCGGAGCGCCGCGGGAAGCGGACATCTCCAGCCGGTACGGCCTCGCGCCGGGTGGCACCGCGAATTGACCGGATTCCGTGCTGGTCTGCCCGATCAGTTCGTTGCCGGAGTACAGGGCGGTCCGCGCCTGGTCCGGCACCGACCAGCCGAGCTTTCCGCCCGCCTCCGAGAACAGCGGCACCTGCGCGGTGATCGTGTCGTCGGTCCGGTTGGCGACGTCGATGTCACCGGCGACCGACGGCGCGAATGGTGCGCGGTTCCAGTCCTGCTTGTACACCTGACCGGCCTCGAGCTTGGTGGGCAGCATCTCCGACTCGCTGAGAAACTCCGAAGGGGTCGCGGAGTCGGGCACGGAGAACTGCTCGAACGAGGCGGCCCAGGCCGTGGGGCCGTCGGTGTTCAGCCACTCGGTGCGCTGGAACGGCAGGCGGAACGGCAGGCCGGCCGACCAGGCGCCGATACCGCCCATCTCCGGCGCGTTGGTCTTGTAGCCGATCACGGCGTCACCGCCCGCTTCCTGGTTGTACGACGACTTCACCTGGGCCAGCGTGGCCGGGTCGATCGCCTTGACGAATCCGCTGTAGAACGATCCCTTGCGCAGGTAGGAAGCCTCGTAGGTGTAGGGGCTGTCGCTGAATCCGCCGTCGGCGTCGGGCTTGGCGAACGCTGAGTTGATCGAACTGGTGAAGGAACCGGACCGCTCGCCCACCGGTGCGATGAACATGTCACCCGGCGTGAGGGACAGGGCCGACGCCTGCGATCCGGGCCAGTTGGCGTTGACGACAACCATTGCCTGGCCGGCCTCCCTGCTTGGCGGCGTTATCGCGACCGGTTGGCCGCGGCGGGCGTCCAGCGTGATCGTCTCCGGACCGTCGATCACCAGCTTCGGCGCCGCCAGCATCGTGATATCGCTGTTGTCATCGGCGATGATCCAGCTGTAGAGGCCGTACTCCCCCTTGGGCAGCCGCGCCTGGGCGGGCGGGTCGCCGAAGAGCCCGCGCCCCTCGCCGCCGGCCTTCAGCCGGCCATTGCTCAGCGGGAACAACGCCGTTTGATACTTACTGCTTGGCTGCCCGTCCCGGCCGATGTGCTGGATGGCGACGTCGTAGCTCTCGACTTCCCGGTTCACCGCGACCGGCGTTTCCACCCGCACGTCGCCGCCGGTGGCGACCACACGTCCGGTTAGGTAGCCGTCGGGGCCGTCACCGCGGGTGTCCGCGGTGACTTCGACCTGGGCGGTGCCGCCGGCCGGAACGATGACGCCGGTGGCGCTGAGCGTGAACTTGTCCGAGTCGGACCGCAGGGCCAGGCTCAGCGTGATGTCCGCCGGGCCTCCGTTGCGGTAGGTGATGCTCTTGGTCATCGGGGTGTCGTCGTCGTGCGGCCACCGCTGGATGCCGAAGCTGACGCTGCCCTCGTCCACCGAGACCGCCTGGTGCACGGACCGGGCCACGTCGACCCGGCCGGCGCCCTGCTCGAAGACGCTCGCGCCCTCGGTCGGCTTGGCCGCGCCCATCAGCAGCGTCTTGCGCTGCCGGGCCGACCAGCCGGGGTGCTGCTGGGTGACGATGGCGGCCGCACCGGCCACGTGCGGGGTGGCCATCGAGGTGCCGGACAGGCTGACGTAGCCGTCGGTGGCCGGGGTGCCGATCACGCCGTTGGCGGCGCCGGCCGCGACGATGTCCACGCCGGGGGCGGTGATGTCCGGCTTGATGGCGTCGTCGCCGCTCCGCGGGCCACGGCTGGAGAATTCGGCGATCTGATCCTCGCCGTCGACCGCTCCCACGGTCAGCGCCGCCTCCGCGCTGCCCGGTGATTCGACCGTGTGGTGGCCCGAGCCGGAGTTGCCGGCCGCGATCACGAACAGCGAACCGTGAGCCGCGGTCAGGTCGTTGACCGCCTGCTCGAGCGGATCGATGCTGGGGGCGTCCCCGCCGCCGAGGCTCATGTTGACCACCGGTGCGGTCCGCGCGGCCCACTGCATGCCGGCCAGGATCGCCGACTCCTCGCAGCCATCGGCCACACATACCTTGCCGATGGCCAGCTTGGCGCCGGGTGCCACCCCCTTGTACTTGCCGCCCGCCCCGGCGCCGCTGCCGGCGATGATCGAGGCGACGTGGGTGCCGTGCCCGACGACGTCGTCGGTCGACGGCTCGGTGGTGAAGTTCTCCCGCGCCACGATCTTCCCGGCGAAGTCCGGGTGGGTGGCGTCGATCCCGGTGTCCAGGACCGCGACAGTCACCCCGGTGCCGTCCAGGCCCTCGGCCCATGCGGTCGGCGCGCCGATCTGCGGCACGCTCACGTCCAGGTTGACCTTGCGCTTGCCGTCCAGGTAGACCCGCTCGACGCCCGAGTCCTTCGCCATCGACGCCCACAGCCCGGCCCGTCCCCGCTGCGGCACGGCCACGGCCAGCACCCTCACGCCGGTCAGATCACGGGTCACACGCCCCGTCACCAACGCCGGTCGTCGCTTGCTGTTCTTCGGGTACGAGACCAGCAACGGAAGTGCGGCGTCCCCGGTGTAGCCGAAGTCCTGGAGCGCGGTCAGGTCGAAGAGCCGCTGGTCGACCTTCCCGGTTTTCAGCAGGTTCAACGCATCGACGGGAATCACATACCGGTGCCCACCCGTGGTGCGGCTCAGGAAACGAACCTTCTCGCGGCCCGGAGCCCGCTGCACGCTGACGGTCCGGCCGGTGAAGGTCACACGGTCGCCAGTGATCAGCGTGACGCTGGTCGCCACCCCCGCGCCGGGCTTCCGGGGTGCGGGCGCAGCCTCGGCCGCGAACGGAACGACCGCGCTCAACGCGGCGGCCGTCCCGACGCCGACCAAGACGGCGCACAGTCTTCTCAGTCGCATACAGAGCCTCTCCATCAGCCGGCCCCTTCGCCGGAGACATTGATGGCGGCAACTCTCGCACGGAGCACAACCCTCGCCGGACGCTCCTCTCGAGCGCGTCAGCACAGGTCAGCGCGGCAATTGACGGCGGTCACCCCGCCCGTAGGCCGGAAAAATTGTGCACGTCGCAGAAACATCCGGGGCTCCCTGTAACGAAGTGCGGTGGGGAGGGTCGAAGGAAGCGGGTGCCGGGGCTGAGGCTCGGAATACCGATCTCGGTGCGTCCCCAGAGTGGCCAGCGCCCGGTCGGGCGGTCGAATGTGTCGCGCGCCGCGGACCACCCAGAACAACCCGCCACAGCGCCGTGTGGCGCTGAAGGCGAGGGACCGCCGACGGACTCGTCGTGCGACTCCCGCCGAGCACGCGAAACCTTTGGCCGCCGATCTCCGTTGGCATCATGAGCCGTCAATGTTCGGCCACGAGGGGGATCAGTGACTGATGTGGATGCCGTTGTCCTGCGGGTGTCCAGCCGTAGGTACGCCTCCGATCACCCGGGCTGGTGCCGGCAGGTGCGCCTCCTCGAGGAGGGTCTGCGAGGTCTGCGCTCGAGTTCCGGCGAACCGGCCGGGAGTGGTGTGCCGTTGCGGGTGGTGAACGGGGACCAGACCGAGGCCGCAGGCCCGACCAAAGGCGCCGTCGAGATCGGGGCCGTGGCCCTCGCTTCCGCGGAAGTCCTACGGGCGGTGGCGATGATCATCCGGGAGTGGGCCAAGGCCGATGCGTCCCGGAAGGTGGAGATCACCGAAGGACGCGTCACGGGCCGGGGTTCCGCCGGTATCGATGCCGCCCTGCGAGCGCACCTGGCCGGTCTGGACACCGGCGGCCCGGGCGCTCCCGCCCTCGAACCAGGACCGGCAGACGACAGCCGATGAGGTCGGCTCCAGCCGCGTTCAAGGCGCTCGTGATCGGCAACGGCGTCTTCCCCGAGGATCCGTACCGGCTGAACGCCCTGAACGGTCCCCGGAACGATGTGGAGGCCGTTCGCTCCGCCCTGTCGGACGCCGACCACGGAATGTTCGAATGTCTCCCGCCGCTGAAGGACGCGAATGCGCGGGAGATCCTGACCGCGGCGGAGGACTTCTTCGGCCAGGCCGCCCCGGATGACTGCCTGCTCTACTACTACAGCGGCCACGGTCAGCTGGATCTCGCCGGGGACTTCTATTTCTGCGCCAACGATACCGACAGCGGATCTCTGACCTCGCCGAGAGTCACCGGCGACGATCTGCGGAAGCTTGTCGAGATGTCGCCTGCGGCACTGAAGATCATCATCATGGACTGCTGTTACGCCACGCGGTTCAAGGCTGGTCTGCAGCCGCCGGGGTTCATCCGTGGTCAGGGGCGTTTCGTGCTGGCCGCCACCCGAGGATCCGGTGTCCCGCTGGTGCCCGACGCCGCGACGCCCGCGGACCTCAGCCCGTTCACGGCGATGCTGGTCGAGGCCTTGCAACGTGACGACCTGGACGCTGACCAGGACGGCTTCATCACGGCCGCGGACGTCTCGGCGTTCATCTCCCGGACCGCCCGGAGCGCCCCGTCCGCACCGTTCGCCCTGGACCGCTGGGACGGCACCGGGATGGTGCCGATCGCCCGATCCCGGTACTCGGCCCCGCCACGGCCGGCGCCTCCGGCCGTGGTCGCCGCGCGTCCGTCGGCCGCTCCCCCCGGCGACACACCGGCCGGCCCGGCGCCGAGCGGCGAGCGGCCACAGCTCATGCCGATCCCGCCGCAGGGGCCGCCACGGTTCTTCCTGAGCCGCGATCTGGTGACCCACGGACAGTTCCACGCGTTCCTGTCGGACCCGGCGAACGCCGGCTGGCGGCCGGACCACGCGCGGTCGAGCGTCGGCGCGGTCGATGAGAACTACCTGCGCCACTGGGACGGACTGACATTTCCCGCGGAGTGGAGGAACCGGCCGGTAGTGGCCGTCAGCGCGGCGGCCGCGAACGCGTACGCGCTCTGGGCGGGCCGGCGGACCGGGCTCGCTCTGCGTCTGCCGGACGCCGTCGAGTGGGAGGAAGCCGCCACGGCGGGCAGATCGGGGGACTGGGTGAACGAGGACATTCTCGCGGGCCGGGTCAACTGCCGGCCCACACTGGGCCGACCGTCCGCGATCGGCGACGTCGCGCCCGGCCCGAACGGGCTCCGCGACCTGCTGGGGAACGCGTGGGAGATCTGTGTCGACGCGGCCGGTCTGCCGGTCCTTCGCGGCGGGGCGTACCACACCCCGCACAGCGAACTGCTCGAGCACTGGGCTCTGGCCTCGGCGGCCGAGTGCCGTCCCGACACCGGGTTCCGGCTCGCCTGTGACAGGAGTCAGGATGATTGAAGCGTTCTTCGACGGGCCCTTCCTCAGGGCGCCGACCGAGTGGGGACCGGGTGACGTCGAACGCGCCCGGCAGGAGTTCAGAGACAGACGTCCGGCCGTGCCACGGTATGTGGTCGAGGCGCTGTGGCGGTTCTGGCGGCTCCGCCAGCCTGATCGAGCACTGTTCGACGATCCGGAGCAGGATCTTGCTCTGGTGCTACACGCGCAGGCGTACGGCCTCGAACTCGGGCTGCCTGATCCCGCCGATCCGCTGGCCGCGCTGCTGAGCCGGATCGACGGCGCCGCCGAGTGCTCGTCCCTCACTCCGGCCGTCCTGACGTGGGGGCCGCAGGCCGCGCTGGCCACGGAGGTCCGGGCGGCGCTGGGCAGCACGCTGGTCCGGGCGTGGATCGTGCTCGACCGGCAGGGACCGATCGAGGCCCTGGTGGTGGGGGCGGGGCTGCCCGAGATCCGGCAGCAGATCGTGCAGTTCGCGCTGATGACCTCGCTGCGCATCAACGGGCTGGCCGACGTCGGCAACGGTGCGGTGGTCGGAGACCTGGTCAACGTCGGACTCATCCGCATCAGTGCCGGGCTGCCCGGCCAGGCCGCGGCGGTCGAACTCCCGCCGGTCTTCAACGCACAGCATGTGACCGTCGCGGAGAGCTCCGCGGTGACCGCCAGAGGCGCGCTACGCGACTTCGTCAACGGGTTGCGATCACTGGAACGCGAGACGAACCTGGTCGAGATCGCCGAGATCACCAGCGAGCAGGCGGCCGGCCTGGCCGACACCATCCGGGACATGGCCGAGCAGGTCGTGCACCGGCCCGGCCGCGTGCTGCTGCGGCCCGCCGTTGATGACCGGGACGCTGCGGGGGACGGTGACGAGGGAGTCGTCGGTCTGCTGCCTCTGCTGTCGCTGGCCGATTCACCGCAGGCGTCCGCCGGCACCGGAATCGCCCTTCACCTTCATGCGGACCTGCTCGCCACGGTGGCGTACACCCGGCTGGAGGAGGCACACCAGCGGGTCCTCACCACCCGGCTGACCCTGGACGCTCAGCTACGCCGGGATCAGATCAAGGCCGACCTCACCTGGATGACCACCGAACACGACGAATACCTGCTCGCGTCGCCGGAGGAACGAGCGGCCAACTGGGACCCGGTCGTACTGCTGGTCGAGAAGTTCGACGACCGGACCGGCACGACGATCACCTTGGCCGAGCCCGAGGAGATGAGCCGGGATCAGTACGAACTCGTACAGGTGCCGAATCTGATCAAGTTGCGCGAGGCCTGGTTGCGACGGCTCGACGACCTGGTGGACAACCTGCGGGCCGCCGCGGGGCAACCGCACTCCCCCGCCCGGCAGCTCGCGGCCGGCCGGTTCTTCGACGCTGTGCTGCGCGACGAGACACCGGACGAAAGCCCGGCGACCGCCTCCGCCTTCGAGCAGTGGGCCGCCCAGCTCGCACCGATGCTGCGTTTCGAATGGCGCCACGAGCTCAACCGCAGGCGGATCGATCCACGGGACGTCTTCACCCGGCACACCACGTTCGTGACCCGGTACCTCCCGGCGATCGGCCCCGACGACGCGGTGCTGGTGATGCTGCCGCACTCCTTGGTCGACGATCGGTTGTCGGCAGTGCTGGCCGACGCTGACCGCCGGGTGATGGTCGTGCGCGATGGCACCGACCACGGCACGTCCGAGATCGCGGGCGCGAACGACAACCTCGACGGGCCCGCGGCGGAACAGGAGTGGAATTCACTCGCGCGACTCGCGGACGATCCCGAGACCGGCGAAGACGTCTTCGCCGGGGCGTTCATCTCCCTGCTCCGTAAGCATCCGCGGCATACGGCGCGCCGTATGGTCGAGACCTTGCAACCGCCGGCGCCGGATCCGGCCGAGCCGAGGATGATGGAGGACGAGCTTCGCCGTGCGGCGCAAGCGATGTCACTGAGCGAAGGCATGAGCCGTGCCCGCACGGCGATGCGCATGTCGGCGTTCCTGACCGCCCGCCAGATTCTCGACCATGTGCGGGCCGCGCCACGCGGGGAGGCCCAGGCCTGGCTGCTCCGCTCGGTCGTCGAATGTGTCGCCACGGATCTGCCGCAGCGCGACATCCCCGGCCTGCTGGGCAGCCGCACGCTGGGCACGCTGCCGCACGCGGCGCTCCGCGCCGTCGACGAGGCGGCCCATCTCGACGCCGACTACACGGCACGCTGGCTCGCGGATCTGCCGGAGATCACTGTGCATCGCGCCGTACAGAGGCTGTTCCACGGAGTTCCGCACAGCCGGTCGGAGGTGTCGGGACGCGAACGAGCAGTCTGGCTGTTCCGGAGCTCGTTGCAGTCGGCCCGGCTGGCCGGGGAGCTGGAGGAGGCAGTCGAGGAACTGCCCGAGGATCGGATGCCGATCGACGCGGCGCTGGTCGCCCTCGGGCGGGTACTGGAGGACGTTCTCGTCGGGCAATACACCAACGGCGCGCGCGGTGAGGCCGAGCGGCTGCTCGAGGTGCTGACCGGCGAGGAACGTCCTCGCTACGGCGACGTGACGGGAGCCTGATGGACAACGAACTGTATATCGTCGCCCTGATCAAATCCTCGGACCGGGCACGCACCGCGATCGGCGAGGTGCTCGGCGATTTCTCCCTCACCGACCTGCTTCGGCGGGTCGGCCGGCCGGGCCAGTCCGCCGGCGAACTGGCCGAACTGGCCCTGCGGGTACGAGCCGAGTTCGCACCGGCCCAGCTGCCGGCCCACTTCGGCGAACATCATCTGCGCCTGCTGGTGGTGCCGTCCAGCCTCCCTGTCCTGGCCGACACGTTGCGCTGCTCCGTCGCCGACGTACACGCCAATTTGCTCGATCCCCACCAGCTCGGCCGGGCCCTGCGCGACGCCGGCCACGTCGACGGGGGGATCGCCGACGCCGAGCTCATGTTGCTGAACCTGATGCCCCGGCTGGCCCGGCTGGCCGCCGCCCACGCCCTGGAGCCGGGCAATTGGGGTTCCTACCTGGAACGTCGGGGCTGGATCACGCCCTCCGCGATCCGGAAACTGGCCGCCGAGGCCGAACGCCGATCCTGGCCGAGTTCGTGCCGGCCGACTCAGATCCTGGCCGCGATCCTGGAACAGAGTACGGCCAAGGGGCCGGTCACGGAGCGGAGGCAGTTCGACGCGCTGGCCCTGATCGAGGTCCGCCGGCGGGTCGGTCTGCTGGCCGAGAAACTCCGCGAGGACGCCTCGGCCCATGCTGAGGAGGCCGCCCTGCTGGCCCCCGAACTCAGCAGCGTCGCCCGGCTGCCCGCATGGCTCCAGCTGTACGAGCGTGACGCGGTGGCGATCGGACTGCATCGGCTGTTCACCGGCTCGACCTCACTGGCCGAGTTGTTACAGGGCACCTATGCCGAGCCGCCGACGGTGACCGGGGATCCCCGGCCGGACGTGGGCTTCCAGATCATCAATGATCTGACCTTCGGCACCGTCAGGAAACGAATCGCCTTCGACGTCACCTGCGTGCTGGAAGGCGAGACCGAACAGCAGGTGGTCCTGCGCTGCCGCGGCCTGCCCCGCAAGGAATTCGAGCCGATCCGTGACAAGATCGTCGCCCTGCGCACCACCGACGTGTCCGCGGTCGGCGCCTCGGTCGGGACGCGCCTGCTCAACACCCAGATGGCCGAGCGGCACGGGTTACGCGGCCGGCTGCGTCACGTGCTGCGTAAACACGGTGCGCAAACCATCCAGTGCATCCTGCTGGCCGGGATCAGGACGCCCGTCGCCGTCCCGCCGCCCTGGCACGACTACCTGCGCACCAGCCTGCCGTACGCCGAGCCTCCATCTCACGACGCTCGCTTCGCCGGACCTGACCAGATCAATCACAACCTGCGGGCCGAGCTGGGCGACCGGCCGGTCGAGGTGGTTCGCTGACGTCCTTCCTGGAGTTCGCCTGTGCGTACAACGACCAATCCCGCGATCCGCAGCCTGCTGACCTCGACCGAGACGGTCCGCAGCAGACCCGGGAAACCCGTCCGGCGGCATCCCGCCTATCGGGACCTGGGCACCGGCCGCCCGCTGACGATCGACGACGTGGTGACCAGAACCGTGGCCACGCTGACGGTCGCCGTGGCGAGCGCGGTCATCGCAGCCTGCCTCGACCTTCAGTACCTCCTGCTGCCGGCGGCGCTGGCGACCCTCGGCCTGGGGCTGTTCCACACCGTGCGCCCGCGCCCGAGTGCTCCCCTCGCGATCACCTACGCCCTGCTCCAGGGCTTGGTGATCGGCTCGGCGACCAGCTTCGTCGAGGGACTGTTCCCGGGGACCGCCGCGCAGGCGGTCACCGGAACGTTCGCGGTCTTCGTCGCGATGCTGGTGGTCTACCGGGTACGAGGACTGCGGCTCTCGAGTACGAAGAGGAAGTTCCTGTTCGCGGTGGGCACCGGCCTGCTGGCCCTGCTGATCTCGAACATCGTCGCCGCCGTGCTCGGTTTCGATGCCGGCCTGGGCCGCACCGGGGTCGGGTCCGCGATTCTGAGCCTCGTCTGCATCTGCATGGCCGCGTACAGCCTCCTGCTCAGTTTCGACGCCGCCGACCGGATGATCCGGCACGGCGTCTCCGCCGACTGGTCCTGGTACCTGGCATTCGGTCTGGTAATGGCGTTGCTGTGGCTCTACCTGGAGATTGTCTGGCTGCTCACGGCCTTGCGGTGAACGGCGCAATACGTTTCCGGGTGGAGTATTAGGATGCCGTCGTGACCAGTGAACCGCGGACGATGAGCAGACGCGACCGGCTGCGGGTGCAAACCTTCCAGGAAATCGAGGATGCGGCTTTCGCCATCATCGACGAGGACGGCGTCCACGCGTTGTCCATCGCCGCCCTCGCGCGCAGCATGGCGATGTCCGCGCCCGCGCTGTACCGCTATTTCGCCTCGCGGGACGCCCTGGTGGCGCATCTGATCACCCGTGCGTACGGGCAGCTCGTGGCCGCGATGGCCGCGGGCATGGAGGGCCGGCGGCGGACTCCGCAGGCCCGCGTACGCCTGCTGGTCGTCACCTACCGCGAGTGGGCCCTGCAATACCGGCGTCGTTACGCCATGCTGTTCGGCGAGTCGCCCGGCGACATCCCCGAGGAGGTCGGCGCCGAGAGCCCGCTCAACCTGGCCATGACGCAGCTCGTCGACCTGCTGGTCGCCGAGGCGGCCGAGGCGCCGGCGGTCGCGACCACCGGCGACCGCACCCTCGACGGGCAGCTGCGCGAGTGGGCCCGCGCGATGCAGCGGCCGGGCACCGCACCCCGGATCTCCCGCGCCGCCATCATCATCTGGACGCGGGTGCACGGGATCGTCAGCCTCGAACTCAACGGCATGGTCGACAACCGCTCGATCGATGTCCAGCGGCTGATCAACCTCGAGGTCGACAACGCCGTCCAGCTGCTGACCCGCACCGGCAGCTGAACGCTCATCGCGGGATATACCCCTCCATCGCCTCGCGGACGCGCCCGGACACCAGCCATGAGCCGATGCTGTCGGATCGGGCCAGCCCGTCGGCGGTGAGCACCCGGCGACCGGGGTCCAGCCAGCCCCGCGCCACCAGTTCCCCCAGTTGCGGAAAGTCGGCGTCGTGGGTGGTGCCGAACCGGTGCTGATAGGCGCCGGCATCGACGCCGTCGGCGCGGAGCAGCGACTTGAGCAGCCAGCGGCGCCTCTGCTCGAGTCCGTCGAGGTGGAAGCCGATCTCGGCGTACCGGAAGTCGTCGGGGAGCCGGGCCAGGTAGTCGGTGATCACCGCGCGGACCTCGGTGACGCTGACGGCGTAGTCGAAGGAATAGTGCAGGGTCGTGGCGTACGAGCGGGAGCCGCAGCCGAGGCCGACCATGCCGTCGTCCTGGCAGCAGTAGTCGGGGCCGTCGACGGCCGGCGCGTCCCGGCGCCGGAACTGACGCATCGAGTGCTGGTCGTAGCCCGCGCCGGTGAGTACGTCGACCGCCTGCCGATAGAGTGCCTGGCGTTGCCGGTCCCAGTCGGCGCGTCCGTGTTCACGACCAGCCAGTCCGGTGAGCGGGCGTACGTACAGCGGATACAGGTACAGCTCCTCGGGGCGCCAGCGCAGGGCCTGGTCGAGCGAGTGCTGCCAGGTCCGCGCGGTCTGCCCGGCGATGCCGTAGATGAGATCGATGTTGAGCACCGGGACGCGTGCCGCACGGATCGCCTCCAGGGCCGCGAGCACCTCGCCGAGCCGCTGCGGGCGGCCCGCGGCCCGCGCCTCGGCGTCCAGGAAACTCTGTACTCCGATGCTGACCCGGGTCGTGCCGCGGTCGGCCAGCACGGCCAGCCGGTCGGGGGTCGCGGTGGCCGGGGACGTCTCGACCGACATCGGCCCGGGGGCCTCGCCGAAGGTCGCCGCCATGATGTCGAACAGGCTCTCCAACTCGGCGGCGTCGAGGTAGGTGGGGGTGCCGCCGCCGACCGCGACCCGGGAGAATGCCGCTCCCGGTGACAGGCTGTCGCGGACGGCGGCGGCCTGTGACCGCAGCTGAGCCAGGTAGGCCGTGACCTGGTCGGCGTGCGGGTTGGCCCGGGTGAACAGGTTGCAGAAGCCGCACCGCATCTCGCAAAAAGGAATGTGCACGTAGCCGAACAGAGCGTCCTGCCGTTCGGCGGCCCACACCTCTTCGAGGCGGAGTCTCGGCTGCAACCGGCGATAGGCACTCTTGTGCGGGTACGCGTAGAGATACCCCTGGTAGGGCGAGTCGTCGAGGCTCACGGTGCATCCGTCCAGTGCCGGAAGCGGCCGTCGGTCAGGGCCGCCAGCTGAGCATCGTAGGTGTCCCGCCCGCCCGCGAGCAGGCCCGGCAACAGGTCGCCGAAGGCGTTCACCTCCGCCACCGCGTGATCGTTCCAGTCCGCCCGGAACATCAGGTCGACGGCGACGTGCAAGGTGCGCGGGAAGCATCGGGCGACCCGTACGCAGGTCCGCATCGCCGCCGCCCAGGCCCGCTCCCCGGCCGCGGCCCGGACTCGGGCCAGATCGCCGCGGGCGTTGCCCAGATGCAGATTCGTCATCGGGGACCGGCTGGTACGCACCACCACATGCCCCGGGTCGCCGGCCGTGACCACCACCCGCAGGTCGAGAACCCGGTTGTCGAAGCCGGCCTTCGGGTACCACCGCTCGACGTGCAGTCCGTCCGGTGCGAGCCGATCGACGATCGCCGCGACCCGCTCCGGGTCGTCGTAACAGCGCACCCGCCGGTTGTTGAAGAGCCGGCCGTCGGCGGCCAGCTCGGTCGACGTCGTCGCCCTGACCTGCCGGCCCGAGACAGCGAGCGCCAGCACTCCCGACGCCGAGGAACCGTGCGCGGGCTTCACGAACGCCCGGCCCCAGCCGGCGGCACTCATCGCCGCGCGCAACGCCTCGTAACTGTTCACCGGGGCCAACGCGGCCGGCACGGGGACGCCGGCCGCGGCCAGCACGGCGTGACACCGCGGTTTGTCGCTCATGGTCAGGATGTCGGCGATCTGGTTGAGGAGCTCGCCACCGCCGGCGGCGACCCGGTCGAGGGCCCGGCCCAGCCCGGCGTGGGCGGCGGCCGTGCCGAGGATCTCCCCGTGTTCGGCCCGCACCGCCGGATCGCCGCCGCCGAGGACGCGCAGCAGCTGATCCACGTCGGCGTCCTCGCCCGGCGAGTCGATCCGGACGACGGTGCCCGGCCCGGGGACACGACCGGACGTCAGAACGTCGCGCCACGGGTAGACCGGCACCGCCGGCCGTCCGGCTCGGGCGGCGGCCGCCTGGAACAGGGTGACTCGGCGATTGGCGGGATTGCCGACGACGGCGAGGTGCGTCATTCGCCGACCGCGACGTACCGCCAGTCCTCCTCCTCGTCGTCCTCGTCCCGGTCGACCCGGTCCGAGACGTCGACTGCGACCCCCGGCAGCTCGTCGACCAGGCGCCGGGCCACGTCCGGGGACAGGAAATGGTGGCTCAGGTTGAGCGTCTCGAGATGGGTGAGGGCCTGACCGGCGAGCAACGTCTGTGCGCCCTCGTCGCCGAGCGTGCCCAGCGAGAGATCCAGTTCGGTGAGGCGGGCGAGTACCGGGGCGGTGGCCATCGATTTGACGAACCAGTCGGTGTCCTCGATGTTGCGCAGGCCGAGCCGGGTCAGCGCGGGCAGCGCAACGCCCCGCAGGATCGGCGCGAGGTCTTCGGCCCGGGCGCCGCCACCGCGTTCGGAGGTGCCGAGCCACAGCTCGAGACGTGTCACGTGGGGCAGGTCGCTCGCGGCGACCGCACGAACCACCGGTGCGGGCAGCCCGGCCGACTGCAGGACCAGCTCGCGCAGCCCGGCGTGCCGGACCGGGGAGAGCAGCAGGCCTTTAGAACCGCGGATCCAGAGGCGTTCGAGATCCGGGAAGGCCGTCAGTACGGGCGTGATGTCGCCGAGGGTGATCCAGGAGGTCTCGCAGTTCGCGGAGGTCATCTCTCCGATGAACAAGGCGCGCAGCTGGGCGAGCCGAGCGGCGTTGCGAGTCAGCACCTCCATCGGAAAGGCTCGTTCGAAGGCTCCGCCCCAGTTCCCGATGACCAACGCGCCGGGGCCGCCCGGGCCGCACCGGGCCAGCAACGCCTCGAAGGCGGCCACGAACTCCTCGTCGGCGACCGCATTAGCCTCGTAGTGGTCCACCTCCAGACGCCAGGCCACCGACGCCGGGTCCGGCGGTGCCCCGCCGTCCCGGAGTACTCGGCTGAATTCGAGGACGGGCAGACCCGCGAACGTTTCCATCCGGTCGTCGATGGTCATCGAACTCCCTTCGCCGATCGCTCTCGCCGGCTGCGACACCGAGCGGAACGCCACGGCCGTGGTGCGAACTCCCGTTGCTCAGTAAACGGCCGTAACTATGGACCGATCGATCATGGCGCGTCAACTGTGGCGCCCGGCCGTCGCCCGATCGGCCCCTCGACGTTGGTACGTCCGTGATGGAGGGCCGATCGCGGCTCACGGGACCAGGATGATTTTCCCGAGCGCGGTCCGGCCGGAGGACTCGGACAGGTCCATGGCCGCGGCCACCTCGGTCAGCGGGAACCGCGCCGCGATCTTCGCGGTCAGCACACCGTCACGGAGCAGACCGAAGATATGCGTGAGATCGGTACGCAGTCGAGCACGGAACGCCTCGCGCCGGGCCGATCCGGGCTTGCCGGAGCCGGCCCAGACGTCGTAGAAGCTCGCGTGCCGGCCGGTGGGCAGGTAGTTCCAGTACGCGAGCTTCGCGAGCAGCGGCAGGAACTCCAGGATCACCGGCTTCCGGTCGTCGAGCTTGCTGGCGATGCTGTAGGAGACGAGAGTTCCGGTGCGGTTGAGCAGCCGATAGGAACGGTTGACGCTCGCGCCCCCGAGATGGTCGAAGACAGCGTCGACCCCGTCCGGAGCGAGTTCCCGGACCCGGCGGTCCAGGTCGGGGTCGTGGTAGTCGATCGGTTCCGCCCCCAGCGCCCGCAGCGCGTCGTGGTGACGCGGACTGGCCGTACCGATCACGCGGGCGCCCGCCCGGCGGGCCAGCTGCACCAGGATGGTGCCCACGCCGCCGCTCGCCCCGAGCACCAGCACGGTCTGTCCGGCTTTCACCTGGGCGCTCCCGTGCAGCATCTGGTAGGCGGTCAGCCCGTTGACGACGAGCGTTTCGGCCTCGTCGGCGTCGACACCGTCCGGCACCGGCACCAGGTCGGCCGCGTCCAGCAGGACCGCCGTGGCCCAGCCGCCGGTCTTGGTCAGTGCGGCCACCCGCCGGCCCTCCAGCGCGTGGTCGACACCCGGTCCGACCAGCTCGACCACGCCGACCAGGTCGTAGCCCGGCACGAACGGGAAGGCGGGCTGACCGAAGTACCGGCCGCGACGCATCGCGCTCTCGGCGAACGAGACAGCGGTCGACTCGACCCGCACCAGGGCCTGACCGGCGCCGGGGGCGGGCAGCTTCCGATCGACCACGCGCAGGCCGGACGACTCGACCTTGCCCGGAAGAACCACCTCGGTGGTGCTGTACATGACGCGCTCCTCAACCCTGACGCGAGTGGCTTTCACTCTGCGAATGATCGTAACTATGTTATAGGTCGTAGTACGGTGTCAACCCACAGCGATCAGAGGGGTGGAACGATGCACGAGCCGAGACTGACCCGGCAGCAGCAGTACCGGCGCGACACGATGGCGCAGATCAAGGCCTCGGCGATGGCCCAGATGCACAAGGGTGGCCCGGCGGCCGTTTCGCTCAGCGCCATCGCCCGGAGCATGGCCATGTCGGCTCCGGCCCTGTACCGCTACGTCGACAGCCGCGACGAACTGCTCGCCGAACTGGCCGTCGACGTACACCTCGCACTCGCCGGCACCCTGCGAGCCGCCGCGACGCGCGGATCCTCACCGGCCGCACACGTCGAGGCGGTCGCCACCGCCTACCGCGACTGGGCGCTCGCGCAGCCCAACGCCTACCGCCTGGCGCACGGCTCGATTCACGGATCCGGCGTCCGGCACGCCGGTGATCGCATCGCGGCGGCGGCCCAGCAGTCGATGGACGTCCTGCTCGAGGTCGTGGCCGAGGCCGGCCTGGCAGCACCCGCGCCAGTCATCCCCGCGCTCGACGACCAGCTCCGGCAGTGGAACCGGCGCGGCGGTCAGCGCCTCCTGTCCGTCGCCGTGCTGCAGTTCGGGCTGATCTGGTGGTCCCGGCTCCACGGCCTGGTCAGCCTCGAGCTGAGCCGGCACGTGGCGGCCACCGGCATCGACCCCGAGCTGCTGTACCGGACCGAGATCCAGGCGATGCTCGGCGGGCTGCACCCCGACGCCGCGATTCCCGGCCGGGCGGATCGCGTGGGGTCACCGCACCCTCGGTGACGACGCGGGTGCGCCGCCGAGGGCAGACCGGCGGCACTCCCGGGCACAGAACGCGGACCGATGCCCCGCCCGCGCACCGCCGATTGCGAACATCGAACGCCGATGGCCTTCCGGCCGGCGCCCCGAGGAGGAAACGCATGGTCCAGCACCGCACCCTGCTCAAGGGCGGGCACGTACTCACCATGGACCCACGGCTGGGCGAGCTGGCCGGCGGCGACGTTCTCATCGAGGACGGCCTGATCACGGCGGTCGGCGCGGCCCTCGACGTCACCGACGCCGAGATCGTCGACGTCACCGGCCACGTCGTGCTGCCCGGCCTGATCGACACACATCGACACACGTGGCAGACGCAGGCCCGGGCCATCTGCGCCGACTGGACGCTGACCGACTACTTCTTCGGCCTCCGGCTGGCCATCTCCCCGGCTTACACCCCCGCCGACGTCCATCTCGGCAACCAGCTCGGCGCCCTCGAGGCGCTGGACGCCGGCGTCACCACCATCCTGGACTTCTCGCACTGCAACAACAGCCCCGACCACTCCGACGCCGCGGTTCGAGGGTTGCTCGACGCGGGCATCCGGGCCACGTTCGGCTACGGATTCTTCGACAGCAGTCCCACCGCCCCGTCCCACTTTCCGGACCACGCGTCGCGAATCGCCGACTTCGAACGGATCGCCGGCAACCACTTCGGCTCGGGCGGGCTGCTGCGCCCGGGTGTGGCGCTGACCGAACTCGGAATGGTGCCCTTCTCCCGTACCCGCGCCGAGATCGAAGCCGCGCGCCGCCACGACGCGTTGATCGCGACGCACATGGCCTGCGTGTGGTCGATGCCTTCGGGGTTCGACGAGCTGGAGTCGGCCGGGCTGCTCGGACCCGACCTCGTACACATCCACTGCAACGCCCTGACCGACGGGCAGTGGGCCGCCGTGGCCCGCTCCGGCGGCAAGGTGTCGATCTCGGTGGAGACCGAACTGAACATGGGCATGGGCCGGCCGGTGTTCGCCCAGTGCGAGCGGTACGGCATCAAGCCGACCCTGTCCTGCGACGTCGTCTCCCTCAACTCAGGAGACCTGATCACCCAGGCCCGGATCGGACTGGGCTTCAAGCGCTGGGCCGACACCGAGGCGGTCAACCGGGCCGGACAGGATCCTCGAACCGTCTCCACGACCTCGCTGCAGGCGCTCGAGTGGCTGACGGTGAACGGTGCGGACGCCCTCGGTCTCGCTGACCAGGTCGGCTCGCTCACGCCCGGCCGACAGGCTGACGTGATAGTCGTCGGCGGTGACGGCGTCGCCCAGCACCCGCGGCCGGACCCGGCCGGCACCCTGCTGTTCCAGACCCGGCCCACCGATGTGAGGCATGTCCTGGTCCAGGGTCGTTTCGTGAAGCGCGACGGCGCCCTGATCGGCCACGACATGGCTCGCCTCCAGGCGGATGCGGAGGAGTCGTCCGCGCGGGTGCTCCGGCGCGTACGCGACCTCGGCATCACCCTGCCGGGGACACCGGCCGGCGCGGTCGGTGGCATCGCCGCCGCGGCCGTAGCCAACCTCCAGATCTGACACACGGGCCGCGTTTCTCGTCGATCTCGACGTGCTTTCGGATGAAAGATGGTAGATGTCTACTATGAAGTGACAAGTCCATATTTCCCTCCTATTCTTCGGCCTCGTGCTCACCACGTCTCGCTGGCGGGGCGCCGGTCTCGTACTGGCCGCCATGATGCTGTCCGGCACCGTCGGCCCCGCACAGGTGCTGATCGCCGACTCCGTCACGCCCACCGCGATCGCCGGCTGGCGTCATCTCATCAGCGGCCTGGTCATGTGCCTGCTCGCCGTCACGCGCAACCGGCACGCGTACCGGTTCGTACGCGGACGCCGCAACTGGAGCCTGCTGGTCGCGGGCGGTCTCCTCAGCGCCGGCCACCAGGTGAGCTTCCTGAAGGCGGTGTCGCTGACCGGCGCAGCCCTCGGCACCGTCGTCGCCGTGGCGACGGTGCCGCTGTTCACCGGAATCGCGGCCCGCCGGCTCGACCGCGAGAAGCTCGGCCGCAGCTGGCTGGCCGGGTCCGTCATCGCCACCGCCGGCTGCGCGGCGCTGCTGCTGCCCGGGGCCGGCCCGCGGGTCGACGTCGCGGGAATCGGCTTCGGGGTCCTCGCCGGACTGATCTTCGCGGCGTACACCGTGGTATCCAAACGGCTCGCCACCGCCGTACCGGACGTCACCGTGTCCACCGGCGTGACCATGCTGATCGGCGCGACCGCGCTGATCCCCGCGATCCTGACCGACACCGCGAACCTGGGCGACGCGCGTACCGTGACGGTCCTCGCCTGGCTGGGTGTCCTCGCGACCGCGACGTACAGCCTCTACTTCGCCGGCCTCAAACACATCACCGCCAACCTCGCCGGCACACTCAACCTCGCCGAACCGCTCGCCGCCGTCCTGATCAGCACCGCCGTCCTCGGCGAACGGCTGTCCGGCACCGACTGGCTCGCCGGCGCGACAGTCCTGTCCGGCGTACTCATCGCCACCATCACCTTCACAGCCCGCTCCCCCGCCATCTCCACCTCGGGCCTCGCGGCGATGGGAATCGTCGCAATGCCCATCGGGGTCCCCGTGCGGCCCGAGCTGATTGGGGTACGCCCCAGGGCCATCGGCCGCGCACGACCACCGGGTCTCCACTCGGACGAGACGCGAGCCCTGCCGACGCAGCCCCGGCGGACCCTCGACCACGACCGCCATCCGGCCGCCGGCCCGGGCGTACACGTCGATGCCGCCGCCGTCCCCCTTGAGGCGTAGCCGCCGTGTCCTACTCGATGCGGATGTGCGAGGACCGACCACTTTATACGTTTATCGAGCCGCCGACGCAGATCGCGACGACGCGGAAAACTGGTACGAAAGGACGTCCCATGCTGGGAAAGAAGAGCCTCGGCGCACTGTCGCGTCGCCGGATGGTGGTCGCCACGGCGCTGGTGGCAACGGCCACGATCGGCGCCACGGTGGCGATGACCGTGGCGGCGAAGACGGGAACGGCGGGGACGACGCAGCCGGATGCCCGCGCACAACAGGTGCAGCAACTGACCGCGCTGGCCGACAAGGCCATTGCCGCCGGCGTACCGGGAATCATCGTGCGGGTCGACGACGGGACCGGCCGCCAGGTCGAGATCGCCCGGCAGGCCGGCTGGACCGTCGGCGACCACCGGCTCAAGGTCAGTGACCAGTTGCAGACCGGGTCCACCACCAAGACCATCACCGGCATCCTCATCCTGCAGCAGGTGGCCGAGCACCGGCTGTCGCTGGACGACCCGATCGAGCGGTGGCTGCCCGGCGCGATCCCCGAGGGGCGCAACATCACCATCCGGATGCTGCTGCAGCACAACAGCGGCCTCGAGGACTTCACCTTCGACAAGACAACCCTCGATCTGCTCACCGGCCACGGCGACAACTACCCGACCCCGGCGCAGCTGCTGGACCGCGCCGCGAAACTTCCCCTGAAGTTCGCGCCCGGCAAGGGCTGGGCCTACAGCAACCCCGCCTACATCGCGCTCGGCATGGTGCTGGAAAAGGTCACCAAGCGGCCCTACTCGGAACTGGTACAGCAGCGCATCGTGCGCCCCCTGCACCTGCGCGACACCTACATGCCCAACCGGACCGACCCCCGGCCGATCCGGCCGCGGATGGCCCACGGCTACGAGCCCGACGCCGCGCACCTGAAGCCGCTGCTGCCGGAGGACATCCCGGCCGGCTACGGATTCGAGGGACCCGTCCGCGGCGACTGGGTCGACATCACCGGGGTCAACCCGAACTGGTACTTCTCCGCCGGCGGTCTCGTCTCCACCTCCAGCGACTGGGGACGGATCCACCGCGCTCTGATGACCGGCCGGCTCGTGCCCGCGGCGCAGCTCAAAGAGATGATGAACGTCGTTCAGGAAGACCTCAACGACCCCGCGTACGGGCCGAACCGCCGCTACGGCCTGGGCCTGGAGCAGGTCCGCACGCCCTGCGGCATGGTCTGGGGCCACGATGGCGCGGTCGGTGGCTACAACAGCGACATCTACGTCGACCGGGCCGGCCGGCGCACCTACTCGGTGCACACCACCACCCTGTTCAGCCTCAAGCTCGACGAGGCCAAGGCCAAGGCGGCCGAGGCAGTGGTGGACGCCGCGGCCTGCGTCATGCTGGGCAAGCCGATCCCCGCTCCCGCCAAGTGACGACCGGCTACGGCCGGCCGCAGTGAACGACGCGACTACACCGCTCGAGGCCGCCGGGACGACCCGGCGGCCTCGGCCGTTCACCACGAAGGCGCGTCAGAGGATGGTGATCGAGCCGCTGACGTCCTGGTCGAGGTGCCGGGCGATGACCATGCGCTGGATCTGGTTGGTGCCCTCGAAGATCTGCATCACCTTGGCCTCACGCATGTAGCGCTCGGCCGGGAAGTCCCGGGAATAGCCGGCGCCACCGAGCACCTGAACGGCGTCGGTGGTCACCCGCATGGCGTTGTCGGTGGCCACGAGCTTGGCGATCGACGCTTCCCGGCGGTACGGAAGACCGGCGTCCTTGAGCCGCGCGGCGTGCAGCATCGTCGAGCGGGCGGCGACCACCGCGGCCTCCATGTCGGCCAGCAGAAAGCCGAGACCCTGATGATCGATGATCCGGCGACCGAACGTGTGCCGCTGCTGGGCGTACCCGACCGCGACATCGAGCGCGCTCTGGGCCAGGCCGGTTGCCACGGCGGCCACCCCCAGTCGTCCGGCGTCGAGACCGGCCAACGCGATCTTGAGCCCGTCGCCCTCGGCGCCCAGCCGCCGCTCCACCGGCACCCGCACGTCGTCGAGCCGCAGACCGGCGGTGGTGGAACCGGTGAGACCCATCTTCGACTCGGGCGGGTCGGCCACGAGGCCGGGTGCGTCGGCGGGTACGAGGAAACACGATATCCCCTCGCGGTCGCCCGGCTTTCCGGCCGTACGCGCCATGATCTTGTAGTAATCAGCCCTCCCGCCGTGCGTGACCCACGCCTTGGCGCCGTTCAGCACATAGTCGTCACCGCCGCGACGGGCCATAGTGGTCATCGCGGCCGGATCCGAGCCCGCGTGCGCCTCGGACAGGCTGTAGGCGCCGAGCAGCTCACCGCCCAGCATCCGCGGCAGCCAGCGTCGCCGCTGATCCGCCGTGCCGTGCGTCGCGAGCCCGTAACAGGACAGCGCGTGCACCGACACACCGATCCCCACCGAGGCCCACACCGCGCCGAGTTCCTCCAGCACCTGCAGGTAGATCTCGTAGGGCAGGCCGGCGCCGCCGAACTCCTCGGGATAGGGCAGGCCGAGAATCCCGACCTCGCCGAGCAGGCGGAAGACGTCGCGGGGAAAGTCTCCCTCGGCCTCGGCCCGGTTCACCCGCGGCGCGAGCTCCTGGGCCGCTATCGAACGGACCACCTCGATCAGGTCGGCGTGCTCCGCCGAGTGGAAGGTACGACGGGCCGGCATGATGGCGCCTCCTCGGGATGGGGGTCGGGTGTCACCGGCCGAAAACCGTATGGCGGGCGGGTGTCACCGGCCGGAAACCGTTATGGGGGGCGGGTGTCACCGGGCCGGAAACCGTTATGGGGGGCTGGTGTCACCGGCCGGAAGCCGTCACAGCACCGCGAGTCCGGGCTCGGTGAGCCGGGCGGCCGTGCCGGCGAGCAACTCCGACCCCTCGTGGCCGTCGATGACGCGGTGGTCGAAGGACAGGGCGAGCCGGAGAATCGATCTCGGCTCGATCCGCTCGCCCGCGGCGTCGTCGACGACCCACGCCTCGCGACGGATCGCGCCGACGGCCAGGATCGCGGTCTCACCCGGGTTCAGGATCGGGGTGCCGCTGTCGACGCCGTAGACGCCCACGTTCGTGATCGTCGTCGTACCGCCGATCATCGCCTCCGGCGCGGTCTTACCCGCCCGCGCGGTGACGGCCAGCTCGTGGATGGCGACGGCGAGGTCGCGAAGGCCGAGGGTGTGGGCGTTCCTGATGTTCGGCACGATCAGGCCGCGTGGGGTGGCCGCGGCGATCCCCAGGTTCACCCCGGGCGGCACCACGATCTCCTGCGCGGGCTCGTCCCAGCGGGCGTTGGCCATCGGCGTGCGGGCGAGCACCGATAGGTACGCCCGGGCCACGAAGGCCAGCGGTGTGAGCTTGACGTCGCGGAACTCCGGGCGCCGGCGCACCACCTCGACCAGTTCGAGGGTCTTGGTGACGTCGACAGTCACGAACTCCGTCACGTGCGGCGCGGTGAAGGCCGAGGCGACCATCGCCGCCGCGGTGTGTTTCCGGACGCCCCGAATCGGGATCCGGGTCGGCGCCTCGGTCCCGGACAGCTGGGCCGCGTGGCGGTTCTCGGCGGCCCGGATCACGTCAGCGCGGGCCACCGTCCCACCCGGTCCGGTCGGCTCGACGGTGGCGAGGTCGACGCCCAGGTCGCTGGCGAGCTTGCGGACCGGAGGCTTCGCCCGCCGCCGTTCCCTCTCCGGGGCGGCCGTGTTTCCGGCGCGCCGGCGGCGGACGGGGCCCGATTCGATCACCCCGTAGCCCACCAGGAGCTTCGGTTGCTCCTCGACGGCCCGGTCGGGCTCGACGGGCGGGCCGAGCTCGGCGGATGGGCCCGGCTGGGCGGGCCGGTCGGGCCGGTCGGGCTCGGCGGATGCGGCTGGCTCGGCGGATGCGGCCGCGGTCCGGATGGCGATGATCGGCGATCCGACGGCCACGGTCCGGCCGGCCGGGACCAACAACTCCGCGACCACACCGGCGTACGGCGACGGCAGCTCGACGACCGACTTCGCCGTCTCGATGTCGACGATGGCCTGGTTCACGGCGACGGTGTCCCCCGCGGCCACCCGCCAGGTGACGATCTCGGCCTCGGTCAGACCCTCACCGACGTCGGGCAGCAGAAAGGTCTGCAAGGTCAACGGGTACTCCTTCCCGGAACCGGGATCAGTGGGCGAAGCTCTGGTCGCAGGCGTCGAGGATGCGGTCGACGTTCGGAAGCCAGTCCCCTTCGAGCCGGCTCGGCGGGTACGGCGTGTCGTAGCCCGTCACCCGCAGGACCGGCGCCTCCAGCTCGTAGAACGCCTGCGCCTGGACCCGGGCCGCGAGCTCTCCGCCGAGACCGCCGGTCTGGGCCGCCTCGTGGACGACGACCAGGCGCCCCGTCCGGCGCACCGAGGCGACGACCGTCGCGTCGTCGACGGGCGACAGCGAACAGAGGTCGATGACCTCGGCCTGCCGGCCCCCCTCGGCCAGGATTCCGGCCGCTTTCAGGGCGACGGGCACCAGCGCGCCGTAGGTCACCAGCGTCAGGTCGGTGCCCGGACGGACCACCCGCGCCCGTTCCATGTCCACCGGTGTGGCGCCGGGATCGACCTCGCCCTTGGCCCAGTAGGACCGCTTGGGTTCCAGGAACACGACTGGGTCGTCGCACCGGATCGCCTGGCCGACCAGGTCGTAGGCGTCCTGCGGGGTGGACGGGCAGAGCACCCGCAGGCCGGGCGTGTGCACGAAATAGGCCTCGGGCGACTCGCTGTGGTGCTCGATCGCACCGATCCCGCCGCCCACCGGGATGCGGATGACGACCGGCAGCGACACCTGACCCGCCGAACGGTGCCGGTACTTCGCGAGCTGGGTGACGATCTGGTTCATCGCGGGAAACACGAAGCCGTCGAACTGGATCTCACACACCGGCCGATATCCGGCGAGCGCGAGACCGATGGCACTACCGACGATGCCGGCCTCGCCGAGCGGGGAGGTGACGACTCGATCCTCGCCGAAGTCCTTCTGCAGTCCGTCGGTGACCCGGAAGACACCACCGAGCCGGCCGATGTCCTCACCGATGAGCAGAACCTTGTCATCGGCCTTCATCGCGTCGCGGAGGCCGGCGTTGAGCGCGTGGGCCATCGCGAGGGTCATCGGGGATCCTCCTCGGCCGCGGCGACGAAAGCCAGGTGTTCGTCCCGCTGCCGGGCCAGGTCCCGGGGCACCCGCGCCAGGGTGTGCCGGAACGGATCACCCGGATCGGGCACCGGCAGACTGCGGCAGCCGGCCCGCAACCGTTCGGCGAGCGCCTCCTCCTCGCGGGCCAGGCCCGCCCGGAACGCCTCGTCGACCGGATCCGGGCTGTCCGGCCCGGTGAGCAGCTTCCACAGCCGATCGATCGGATCCCGCCGCGCCCACTCGTCGTTCTCCGGCCCGGCCCGGTAGCGCAGGTCGTCGTCCGACGTGGTGTGCGGGTTGCGACGATAGGTGACCGCCTCGATCAGCGTGGGACCGCCGCCGGCTCGCGCGGTGTCCAGCGCTTCCCGGGTGGCGGCGTGGCAGGCGATGACGTCGTTGCCGTCGACCCGGATCCCCGGGAACCCGTATCCCCGGGCCCGGTCCGCGGCCGGCACCCGGCTCTGCACGGAGAACGGCGCGGAGATCGCCCACTGGTTGTTCTGGCAGAAGAACACGACCGGCAGGTCCTGCGCGGCCGCCCACACGAAGGCTTCGTTGGTCTCGCCCTCGCTGAGCGCCCCGTCGCCCAGGAAGACCAGGACGGCGCGATCCCGTCCGGCGTCGCCGGTACCGACGTCGCCGTCCCGTACCAGGCCCATCGCGTAACCGACGCCGTGCAGGGTCTGCGCACCGATCACCAGGGTGTAGAGGTTGAAATGGCGTTCACGCGGGTCCCAGCCGCCCATCGTGGTTCCGCGGAACAGGCCGAGCAGCTGAACCGGGTCGACCCCACGGCACCATGCGACGGCGTGCTCGCGATAGGTCGGGAAGACCACGTCCTGCGGTCGCAGAGCGGAGCCCGAGCCGACCTGCGCGCCTTCCTGGCCCAGCATCGACGGCCAGAGCCCGAGCTCGCCCTGACGTTGCAACGCGATCGCCTCGGTGTCGATCCGCCGGGCCAGCACCATGTCCCGGTAGGCCGCGCGAAGGTCGAGTGCTCCGGCGTCGCCGGGCCACCCGTGGCCGGCCCTGAGCGTCCCGTGCTCGTCGAGCACCTGCCACGGTTCGGTCGTGATGCCCTTCGTCTCCACGCCGAGCACCATCTCAACCGCCTGGGGCGTCGCGCCATAATCACGCGCGATCTACGTACTACTCGCACAATAACTGCTGCTGGGATCGCTATCCTGGCTTGATCTATTCGTTCGCTGATCGATTTCATCTCATGGAGGCAGGATGGACGCCATCGACCGGGAGATCATCGATCTGCTGCGGACGAACGCACGGATGCCGATCAGCGAGATCGCGCGCCGCGTCGGCCTCTCGGACGCGCCGGTCGCCCGCCGCATCGGTCGCCTCGAGACCGACGGCGTCATCCAGGGCTACGTGGCGATCGTCAACGAGGCCGCGGCCGGCGATCTCGACGCGTTCACCGAGATCCGGCTCACCGGCGGAACCGACACCCGGGAGATCGAGGAGATCGCCCGCCAGGTGCCCGAGGTGCAGCAGTACTACACGATCGCCGGCGACCCCGACGCCCTCGTCCGGTTCCGGGTCCGCAACGTCGACCACCTCCAGCAGGTGGTGAACGCGATCCGTGGCACCGGGATCGTGGCCGGCACCAAGACCCTGATCGTCATGGCGGCGTGGGACCGGGCCCGCCTGCCGGTCGACTGAGCCGGGCCGGACGGCCCGCGGGCGTTTCCGGTGACGTACGGGAGACGAAAACGAATTCTCGGCCCACCGCCTCGAACCCGGCCCGTTCATAGAGGGCCGGGGCGGCGCTGTCGCCACTCGAATCCACGATCAGCCAGGCCACCGTGAAGCCGGACGCACGTGCCGAGCTGGACGCACATCGGATCAGATGCGTGGCGAGCCCACGCCCGCGCACCTCTTCCAGCGTTCCGATCAGGTCGAATTCGACGCCGTCGGCATGGTCCGAGCGTGACGCCAGGAGAAACGCATCGACAACACCGGCGTCAACATGCAGGAAGGAGTGTTCGGGCAGGAATTCTTCGTTGCCGGTGACGCTGTCTCGCCAGTCTTCGGCCGACCACGGGCGCGTTCCCCAATGCTCCGTGAAGGCCTCGTTGCACGTCTGCCGGACGCGCTGATCGTATTCGGCTGCGAACCCGACCGTTCCGGTAACACGGCCCGGATCGGCCCGCTCATCCAGGTCGGTGAGGTTCTTCTTCATGGTGACGAACACCCGGGCACGCTGAAACCCGGAACTCTCGAGCAACGCCTGGACAGCAACCTGCCGCTCGTCCACATAGGCATACACGGACGAGTTCCGGGTGAACTCACCGATCGCGCCGGTCAGGCCCGGCGCCAGTTGACGCCGATCGATCGTGGGCTCGACGACCAGTTCCAGGGCGAGGTCCTTGTCGTTGCGCATGTCGATCCGGCCATAGGCGGCGACCCCGTGTTGCCACGTAGCCACGGCCTCCCAGAGCGGAGGGCCGTCCGGCGGCCCGTCCCTCTTGTCACTCGCGCTGCCGATCAGACGGGCTATCGCGTCCCGATCCTCCGCCCGAACAGCTCTCCACCGCGTCTCGCATGGGTTGGTCACCCCCATAGAGCGGATCAACACCGCCCGAACGCCAAATTTCCGGCCATAAGTGGCCGAGCTCACTCCGCCGCCCTCATCTAGGTCGAGCTTGACTGACACCGTAGTAAGTGGTTGATTGCTCACATCTCCATACCGCTGGAAGGGAATCGACCATCAACGAGACTGCGATCGCGGCCGACAGTGTCCGGGTCACCGCGCAGAAGACGTTCAGCAGCCACATGGACCACCTCGCCGCCGGCCGGGGCAGGGAGTGGGTGGACCTGTTCACCGAGGACGCGGTGCTGGAGTTCCCGTACGCGCCCGAGGGCTATCCCGCTCGGATCACCGGCCGGAAAGAGCTGCTGAAACACATGGAGGGCTTCACCAGCACCTTCCGCGTCGAGTTCACCCAGCTGCACTTCTACGAGACGGTCGACCCCTCGATGGTGATCGCGCGGCTCGACTGTGTCGGCGTCGCCCGGGACACCGGCCGGCCCTACAACCAGAGCTACCTCTCCGTGGTCGAGACCAGTGATGGCAAGATCAGCCGGTACGTCGACTACTGGAATCCGCTGGTGGTCCTCGATGCTGTCAGCGGCACGCACAACTGAGGCGGCACACTTGAAATTGGTTGATTACTAACATGGGCGGCACGGGCTCTCAGCGCTCCACCGCCGACGAACGCCGGCTGACGGTCATGCGTACCGCGATCAAGGTTTTCGCCCCGCGTGGCTACTACGGCACCTCGACGATGGAGGTGGCCACGGCGGCCGGCATCTCGCAGGGCTATCTCTACCGGTTGTTCAAGGACAAGCAGGCCTTGTTCGCGGCCCTGGTGGACCACTGCTCCGAACGCCTGCGGGAGTCGGTCGCCACCGCTGCGGCATCGGTCCGCGGCACCGATCCGGAAACGATTCTGCGGGCCCTGACCGCCTCGTACGAGGAACTGATCGCCGACCGCGATGTGCTGATGATCCTGATGCACGCCCAGGGCAGCGCGACCGAGCCGCTGATCGGTGAGGCGCTCCGCCGCTGTTACGCGCGTCAGGTCGAGTACGTCAGGTCGGTCTCCGGCGCCGGCGACGGGCAGATCCGCCGCTACTTCGCCGATGCGCTGCTCAGCAACGTCGTGGTGGCCATCGACGCGGCGGCCGTGGATGCTCCGTGGGCACGCACGCTGCGGGCGTAGCCCGCAGAGCCGTGGAACGGCGGCGTCTTCCCGTCAGGGCGCGTTGTGCCCGGGCGCGACGATGCCCGTCTCGTACGCGTAGACGACGGCCTGCACCCGGTCGCGTAGCCCGAGCTTGTTGAGCACCCGCGACACGTGGGTCTTGACGGTCGCCTCGCCGACGAACAACTTGCCGGCGATCTCGGCGTTGCTGTCCCCGGCGACCACCAGCCGCAGGATCTGCTCCTCCCGTTCGGTGAGCAGATCGAGCAGGTCCGGCCGTTGCGACGTGGCCGGGCGGGCCACGAACTGGTCGACCAGCCGCCGGGTCAGCTCGGGGGCCAGCAACGCGTCACCCCGGGCGACCACCCGGACCGCACCGATCAGTTCCTCGGGCGCGGCGTTCTTCAGCAGGAAACCGGAGGCGCCGGCCTGGAGGGCCCGGAACAGGTAGTCCTCCCGGTTGAAGGTGGTCAGGATGAGCACGACGCAGTCGCGTTCGGCCACGATCTGCCGGGTCGCTTCGAGGCCGTCGAGACCGGGCATCTGGACGTCCATGAGCACGACGTCGGGTTGCAGAGTAAGCACCATCTCGACCGCCTGCGCGCCGTTCTCGGCCTCGCCGACGACCTCGAAGTCGTCCTGGCTCTGCAGCATCATCCGGATGCCGCCGCGGATGAGCTTCTGGTCGTCGGCCAGCAAAATTTTGATCATGGCAGTCCAAAGGTAGCCCGTACGCGGTAACCGCTGTCACTCCAGCCCAGGTGCAACGTGCCGTCGTGCAGGGCCACCCGCTCGCGCATGCCGACCTGTCCGAGCCCACCGCGACGCCGCGGGGTTCCGGCCGGTTGCGCTGCCGCCGCGGGATCCACGGCCGGACGGCCGTTGTCGGCGACCAGGAGCTCGACCGACGTCGCGGTGAACGACAGCATGACGTCGGCCGTCGACGCGTTCCCGTGCCGCACCGTGTTGGTCAGGGCTTCCTGGGTGATCCGGTACAGCGAGATGGACAGCGATTGGGGCAGCTCGCGCGGCTCGCCCAGCACCGTGTAGGTGGTGCGGAGGGTTCCGCGCGGTTTCGCCACCAGCGTGGCCAGGTCTTCCACGCCCGCGGCCGGTGACGTCCGCGCCGACTGCTCACCGTCGCGGAGCACCCCGAGGAGGCGGTGCATGTCGTCGACCGCTTCCCGGCCGGCCGACTCGATCGACATCAGCGCGTCGGCCGCGGCCACGGTGTCGCGGGTGAGCATCATCCGGGCGGCGCCCGCCTGTACGCCCATCACACTCACGTGGTGGGCGACGACGTCGTGCAGTTCCCGGGCGATGCGGAGCCGCTCGGCGATGACCGCGTTGCGGGCGTTCTCGTCACGTTCGATCTTGAGTTCGCGGTTGCGTTCGGCCAGCTCGGCCCGCTGGCGCATCTGCACCCAGGCGGCGTTGCCGGTGACCCACGCCCCCACGGCGAAGAGGACGTTCGTCCCGATCGCGAACAGGCCGAACGCCGTCGGGACCGGGAGCGGGCCGGTGTCGTGTTCGGCCGACAGCCCGTTCAGCGCGAGCCAGGTGTCCGACTGCAAGGCGTACCCGAGGCAGGCGAACAACGTCACGACGACCACGGTTCGTACGACGTCGGCGCGCCGGCGGTCACGGCTCCAGGCGCCGGCGGTGTAGACGGCGACGCACAGGCAGATGGAGCTCGCCGCGAAGTCCCCGACGTAGCGCAGCTGCAGGCCGACGAACGCCGCGGCGCAGATCGTGAGCGCGGCCAACGGGAACCGGCGGCGTACGCAGAGCGGCAAGCTCACGGCCAGCGCCCAGGCCAGTTCCTCGATCTGGCCTGGGCGAAGCGAGCCCGGATCGACGCCGGCGCTGCGCGAGAGCAGGGTGCTCACGGCCACCGCCACCGCCAGCAGTGCGCCGGTCGCGAGATCCCAGTGCCGCTGCCGGTCGGTCGGCGACGGCCTCGCCCAGGTCGATCGAGTGGTCATGACCGGGAACGGTAGGCCAGGGTCGCCCACAAGGCGACGTAACCGACGGAGCAGCCGATGAGGACGGCGAGGTAGGCCGCTTGCGACCACCCCAGCAGGGTGGCCAGCGCGGTGAAATCGACCTTGGTCAAGTCGTACTCCGGGAGTGGGGTGAAGATGGCCTGGCCGAACTGAGCCAGCAGGTCGGCGGCGAAAACGACGATGAGCGGGGTGAGCACCGGGCGCCACCGCCGCCCGGCCCGGCGACGCACCAGCACCAGCGACCAGGCGATGATCTGCGTGACCAGCACCCCGCCGAGGGTGACCGCGGCCTTCGCGGCCAGAGTCATGCCGATCGGGTCGAAGTGGTTGCAGCCGAACCCGGCGGGCTCGCAGCGCAGTTCGTACGAGGCGTTGTGGTCACCCGCGAGCAGGGCGAACGCGGTGTGGCCCAACTCGTGAAGGTTGAGCGCGACGAACGCCCCGAGCACCGCGGTGAACACGATCGTGGCGGTCCTCCGCAGGCTCGGGCGCCGGCCGTGCTGAGCCCTGGTGGCCCGCCCCGGCGCGGGAGCGAGACGGCCGTTCGGAAAGGCGATGCTGCTGGTCATTTGTTGTCTCCCGTTGCGAGTAGGACTTGCAGGTAGAACGCTATTCGCAGCCGGGTGCGAAGTCGTCCACCGCTGTGCGGAACTCGCGTGTACTCCTCTCGGGGGACATGACCGGAATTCGCTATCGCACCAGGGACCGCTTGGGGGTGGAAGGCGTACCCGGCGTCACGGTCCAGTCGGGGTGACCCGGCATCGGCGGGGTCTTCTCGCCGTACAGCCACGAGGTCAGGAAGCCGGTCAGATCCCGCTTGGATTCCTTCGACGCCACAGCGATGAAGTCGTCGGTGGTCACGGACTCACCTTCGTGGCCGCGGACCCAGGCGCGCTCGATGCGCCGGAAGGCGGCCGTACCGACCTCCTGCTCCAGGGCGTAGAGCACCACCGCCCCACCGTCGTAGACGTTCGGGTTGAGGACGTCGCGGAAGTTGTCGGCCTTCGACGGCCGGGCGACCGGTCCCCACGTGGAGCGGAACTGGTCGCCCTGCTCGTACACCGACTTCAGGTAGGCCTGCCTGGTCTCGAAGCCGGTGTACTCCTTGACGGTTCCGGCCTTCTCCGCGTACAGCAGCTCGTACCAGGTCGCGTGGCCCTCGTTGAGCCAGACATCGCTCCAGGTGTACGGCGAGACGCTGTCACCGAACCATTGGTGGGCGAGCTCGTGCGCGAGGATCGGGTCGCGCTTGGCCGCCGGAAGACCGAAGATCCTGGTGTCGTAGGCCGACAGGGTCTGCGTCTCGAGCGCGCCGGCCACGCCGAGGTCCATCACCAGCGAGCCGTAGTTCTCGAACGGGTACGGGCCGACCAGGCTCTCCATCCACGCCAGCTGCTCGCGCTCCACCTCGGTCTTGGGCAGCAGCTCGTCCGCGAGCCGCCGGGGCACGACGTCCCGGATCGGAACACCGTTGACCGCCGGCCGGCCGTGCACGACGAAGTCGCCGACGGCCACCTGGAGCAGTTCGGTCGCCATCGGTTCGGATTCCTGATAGGTGAAGACCGTGTGGTCCCCGGCCTCCCGCGTGCCGACCTGGATGCCGTTGGCCACGGCGGTCCAGCCCTTCGGCGCGGACAGGGCGACGGTGTAGCTCGCCTTGTCGCGCGGGTGGTCGTTGCTCGGGAAGAGCCGGTGCGCGGTGTTCGGCTGGCCCAGCAGCACGGTGCCGTCGGTGGTGTGGACGAATCCCGGAAGCGAGGCCGGGTCCAGTGCCGTCGGGGTGGTCGTGAAGCCCTCGACCGTGACACGGAACCGGCTGCCCGCCGTGAGGGGCCGCGCCGGGGTGACGACCAGTTCGTCGCCCGACCGGGAGAAGCCGGCCGGCTTGCCGTCGACCCGGACCGCACCGATCGTGCCGCCCCCGAAGTCGAGGTCGAAGGCCGACAGGTTCTGGGTCGCCACCGCGCTGACGGTCACGTCCCCGGAGATCGTCTGCCGGGGATCCGGCTTGGGATAACGCAACGCGAGATCGTAGCGCTGAACGTCGTAGCCGCCATTGCCCAGCAGCGGGTAAAGGCGGTCGCCGACACCGGCCGCCCCGGGCGAGGCCGAACTTCCGGCGAATGACGAGACGGCGGGCACGAGAGCGGCTGTGACCGCGACGGCGGCAACACTCAGCACGACTTTCGGGCGGGAGATACGCATGAGAGAGACCTGGTCCTTCATCCGTGCATGGTTTCGGGTGGACATCACATCGGGCCCGGCCGCGGCCTGTCACCACAGTGGAGGGACGGCACGGGCGGCGGACAATGCCCGAACGCTATCGATCAACCCCGGCGACATCGTGGTACGAATGTGCGAAGTCGGTCGCCGCGGTTAGTGGCGTTCTACCGGGAAGACCGCCGGGCAATGGGTGCCCTTCTTCGGCATCCGCCCGCTCAGCAGGTAGGTGTCGATCGCCTGCCGGCTGCACGGGTCGAGCACGTAGTCGGCGTGGCCGACACCGTCGTAGGTGAGCAGGGTCGCGTTCGGCAGCTGGGCGGCCACGCTCTGCGCCGACTGGTACGGGGTCGCGACGTCGTACCGGCTGTTGGTCAGCAGGATCGGCGGCAGTTGCTTGGCCGCCTGGAGGCGATGCGGCGGGTTCTGCGCGCCCCGCGGCCAGTTCTGGCAGGAGGCCAGCCAGCTCCACGTGTTCGTGTTTCGTCTGGTGTGCGGGGCCAGCCGGGCCAGGTCCGATTTCATCCGGTCGAACTGGGCGTACCCGTGGGTGTCGAACGAGAAGTCCTGGCACAGCACCGCCAGGTAGCCCATCCGGGTCTGTTCGACGGCGCGGCGGACGGCCGGCTTCGGGCTGCCCGCCGCGCCCTCCGCCCGCAAGGCGTCGGCGAGGTCGAACCAGGCGGCCGGCTCGCGCATGTACAGCATGATCATGCCGATGAGGTAGTCGCCGGTCGTCACCCACTCGTCCGGCGTGCCCGGGTCGTGAACCAGCTCACCGGCCTCGGCCCGGGCGTACAACTTGTCGAAGTAGCTGAGCACGTCCTCGTCGTGCAGTGAACAGTCGGTGGTCCGGGCGCACCATCGGGCGAACCGCGTGAACGATTCCTCGATGGCGACCGCCCCGTCGGCCTGGAGCTGCCAGAGATTCGCGCTGTGGTCCAGGACGGAGTCCAGCACCATGCCGCGGAGCCGGCCCGGGAACAGCTCGGCGTACTCCTGGCCGATCACCGTGCCGTACGAGACTCCGTAGAACGTGACCTGTGCCTCGCCGATGGCGCTGCGGATCGCGTCCATGTCGCGCGCGACGGCGACCGAGTCCACGTGCTCGGCGACCGGACCGGTCCGTTCCCGGCAGTTGTCGCCCAGCGCCCGGTTGGCGTACCGCAGGGCCTGGTATTGCTTCTCGTTCTTGGGGTTCAGGGCCGCGGCCTGGGCCTGCACCTTGTCCACGTCGCAGACGACCGGGTTGCTGGCGGCCTGCCCGCGCGGGTCGAAGCTGACCAGGTCGTAGCGCTCGAGCAGGCCGGCCGACAACGTGGACTCGGCGCGGTACACCATCTCCAGCCCGGACGCGCCCGGGCCGCCCGGGTTGACGAACAGCGCGCCGATCCGGTGGCCCGGGTCGGTGGCCGGCAGCTTGGCCAGCTTCAGGGTGACGGCCGGCCCGGTCGGCTTCGCCCAGTCCGCCGGTACGGAAAGGTCGGCGCACACCACTCGTGGCGGTGCCTCCGGTGGGGCGGCGGCACACTTCGCCCAGGCGGGGCCGGCGTCGGCGGCGCCGGCGATGCCGGTGGCCACCACCCCGGCCCCGCCCACGGTGGCCGTCACCACACCCGCGGTCAGCAACCATCGTGTTGTGCGGCTGAGTCGCCCGCGCCGTTCGGATGTCGTCATACCTGTTGGACGCGGCTCGTACCGGATTGGTTTGATCAGCCGCCGGTGAGCGCCTCCGTCGGTGGGAGCCGGCCGGCCCGCATGGCCGGGTAGAGGCCGGCCACGGCGCCGATGACGACCGACGCTGTGACACCCCCGCCGATCGCCGTCGCCGGCACGACGATCGGCCAGCCCTGGTAGGTGGCGTAGAAGGCGACGACCGCGAGTCCGATCGCGACCCCGGCCAGGCCACCGAGGAGGGAAAGCGCGACCGCCTCGGTGAGGAACTGGAGCAGGATCTGCCGGCGCCGGGCACCGAGGGCGCGGCGTAGCCCGATCTCCTGACGGCGTTCCAGGACCGAGATGATCATCGTGTTGGCGACACCGACACCGCCGACCAGAAGCGACACCGCGCCCAGCCCGATCAGCAGGCTGCCGAAGGTGTTCTTGGCCGCCAGTTGCGCGGTGAGCGCGTCTGACGGCCGGCTCACCTTCACGCCGTCCGGGTCCTGCGGGTTGGCCGTACGCGCGAGGACCTCGCGCACCGCCTCCACCGACTCGTCCACGGCCCGGGTGTAGACCCGGGTCGGATGGCCGTCGAACCCGAGGCGACCGGTGGCGACGTCCCAGCCGACCAGGGCGGCGGTGTTGATCTCGGGCGCCAGTTCGAGCGGTTCCAGGATGCCCACCACCGTGAACCACTGCCCGGAGATGAACACCCGCCGCCCCGGTTCGGTGCCGAGCAACTGGGCGGCCGTCGAACCGAGGACGACCGCCGGATATCGGGCCGTCGCCTGGTTCAGCCAGGTCCCGGCGGCCGGCCGGCCGCCGAGGGTGGCCAGCAGATCCAAGCGTACGGCGTCGACCTGGATGCCCTGGGACTCACGCGGATCGATCTTGTCGGTACGGCGGACGGTCGCGTCCGGCACGGTGCCGGTCGCGGTGGCCGAGAGGACCGGACCTATCCGCTTGACCATCTCGACCGCGCCGTCCGGCAGCGGGGTCTGCTTGCCCAGCAGGTTCTGTCCCGGCTCGACCGTCAGCAGGTTGGTGCCGAGGCTAGCGATCTTGGCCAGGAGCTGGGCCTGGCTCGCGGCGCCGATGCCGAGCACGGCGACCATGGCGGCGACACCGATCGCGATGCCCAGTCCGGACAGCACCGCGCGCAGCGGCCGGCCGCGCAGTCCGAGCAGCCCGACCCCGATGAGGTCGGTCGCGCGCAGCCGAGCCGTGCGGGGCAGCGACGGCAGCGGCTTGGTGGTGGTCGTCGGGCCGCTCATCTCGCACCCATCATCGCGCTGCTGTCGGAGCGGATCTCTCCGTCGAGGATCTCCACCTGACGGTCGAACGCGCGAGCGATGCCGTTGTCGTGAGTGATCACCGTGATCGTGGTGCCTTCGCCGTGCAGCTCATGCAGCAACTCGATGATCGTTTCGCCGGACCGCGAGTCCAGCGCACCGGTGGGTTCGTCGGCGAGCACGATCGCCGGTCGGGCCACCAGCGCTCGGGCGATCGCGACCCGTTGACGTTCACCGCCGGACAGCTCCTGTGGGCGATGGTCCAGCCGGTGGCCGAGGCCGACCCGCTCCAGCGCCGCGGCCGCCCGGCGCAACCGGATCCGGCGGGCGATGCCATGGTAGAAGAGCCCGTTGGCGACGTTCTGCACGGCCGTCAGGTGCGCGGTGAGGTAGAACTGCTGAAAGACGAAACCGATCCAGTTCGCACGTACGGCTGACAGCTGCCCATCGTCGAGATCGGCGACATCGTGGCCGAGGATCCGCACGGTCCCGCCGGTCGGCCGGTCCAACGTGCCCATCAGCTGCAACATCGTGGACTTGCCCGAGCCGGACGGCCCGACGATCGCGGTCAGCTCGTCCGGCCGGATCCGGAGCGAGGCGTCGTGCAGCGCTCGGACGCCGCCGGGGTAGGACTTCGTGACGCGGTCGAGTTCGATGACCGGAGGTGGTGGCTCAGTCATGCCGCCGGCACCGTGACCTTCATGCCCGCCGTCAACCCGCCGCCCTTGACCTCGACCTGGCCGTTGGCGAAGGCGCCGAGCTCGACCGGAACGATCCGCTTCGCGCCGTCGTCGGCGACGCTCTGCACCCCGAAGCCACCCTCGGACAGCGCCAGCAACGCGTTGACCGGCACGGCGAGCACCCCTTTGTGTACGGTGCCCCGGAAGGCGACGGTGACCGGGGCGCCGTCCAGGGCTCCCGTCACCGCCGGGTCGTCCAGCGCGATCGTGACGGGAAGCGTGGGAGTCTTGTTACCTTCGTCCTTGCCCTCAGGCGCCTTGGCCGTCGTACCGACCGTCGTGATCCGGCCGCGTGCCGACTTGCCGTCCGGCAGTCCCACGGTGACCTTGCCGCCCTTGACGGCCAGGGCCGACTTGGTCGCGGGCAGGTTGACGATCACCTGCTTCTTGGTGCCGGTCGCCGTGAGGATCTCACCGTTCGCGTGGGCCCCGGTCTTCGCCTTGACCTCGGCCACGCGGATCGCGCCGGGCAGCACGATCACAGCACCGAGCTCGATCCGGCCGGTTCGCTCGACGCCGAGGGCCTTCTGCCACTTACGGACGGCCGCAGCCGTGGCCGCGGTGAAATCGTCGTCAACGGTCAGTCCCCCGCCGTAGCCGAGCTTCTGCAGGTTCTGTTCGAGGATCCGGACGTCCGGACCGTCGGTCACGCCGTAGTGCAGTTCACGCCAGAACGGAAGCCGCCCGTACAGCAACGGCACCGGCTTGTTGTCGCCGTCGTACAGGTGCTGTCCCCGGGCGATGGTGTCACCCGGTTGCGGCAGCCAGGTCACGATCGAGTTCCGGCTGGTCTCGACCGACACGGTCCCCGCGTAGCCGAGAGTTCCGTCGGTCTGCTGCGTCTCCACCAGGTCGGTCTTGGCCACCGGTGCGGTCGGCTCCGGGCCGGCCGCGACCTGCTCCGTACCAGAGGCCTCGCGGTGCATGATCAACACGAACGTGGCGATCAGTGCGGCCGTGAGCGTCCCGGTGATCACCCCCGCCGAGACCTTCGTTCGCGTCTTCATCCGCTCACCCAGGTGTTCGTCGGCTGCAACCGCGGCCGAAGACGGAAACCGGCCGTCACTTGCCACCACCGACGGGGAACTCTTTCGAACACTTCTCGAACGCGGCCGTGAACGCCGGGTTGTCTGCGTCGGTCATTTCTACCCCCTTGCCCGGAACCGGGTCCGGCATGTCGACACCCTGATCCCGCATACATTTGCGCCACTTGCGCGCGTGTTCCTGCACCTTGGGATCGTTCACGTCGACACCGGTGCGGCCGGACTGGACGGGTTCGAACTGCTTGCACTTGTTCATCGCCGCCGTGAGAGTCGGGCTTTCGGGCGGGAGTCCGACGCCCGTGCCGGGTTCCGGGTCCTTGACGTCGATCCCGTTGTCCCGCAGGCACTTCGTCCAGGCCGTCGCGTCGCTGATCGCCGGCGCACTCGCCGACGGCGCGGCCGCCTTACCGCCACCACTGGCCACCCCGCTCTTCGCTTCGCCGGAACCGCCGCAACCGGCGAGCGCGCAGCTCACGGTCAGTAGTACTCCCAGGCCTACCGCGCGGATCCGGACGCGACGGTCCGATGTGATGATGCGCATGCCCACTCCTCGGGGTCGGTGTGGACCGGCGAATCGCCAGCCCGACCCGAAGTTCTACGGCGCGCGGTGTTTCAGCGGCGTTTCAGCCTCCCGGCCGGCCGCTGTTATGCCGGTGAAACATCGGCCGGGCTACCGTCGGGTCGAAAGGACTCGCAGCGGAGGTGGCCCATGCGCGTACTGGTGGTCGAGGACGAGAAGCTCCTCGCCGGATACATCGCCGAGGGGCTGCGGGATCGCGCGATGTCCGTCGACGTCGCCCACGACGGCGACGTCGCCCTGGACAAGCTGGTCACCGATTGTTACGACGTTGTCGTGCTCGACCGCGACATCCCGGGTACGCACGGCGACGAGGTCTGCCGGCGCATCATGGCCGGCGGCGGACGCGCTCGCGTGCTGATGCTCACCGCCCTGGCCGAGGTCGGCCAGCGGGTCTCCGGCCTGCGGCTCGGCGCCGACGACTACCTCGGCAAACCGTTCGACTTCGACGAGCTCGTCGCTCGCCTGGACGCGCTCGGCCGCCGCTCTCAGCCGGCCCTGCCGCCGGTCCTGCGCCACGAGGACATCTCGCTCGACTCGGCCCAGCGGCGGGTCACCCGTGGCGACCGTGCCGTGCCGCTGTCGAACAAGGAATTCGGGGTGCTGGCCGCGTTGATGGCCGCCAACGGCACGATCCTGAGCGCCGAGGAGCTGCTGCGTACGGTGTGGGACGAGCACGCGGATCCGTTCACCAACGCCGTCCGGGTGACCATGTCCCGGCTGCGGTCGAAACTCGGCGAACCGTCGGTCATCGACACCCTGCCCGGGGTCGGCTACCGGATCGCGGCCGGCGCGTGCTGAGCCGCCTCACGCTGCGATGGCGGCTCACCCTCATGCACACCGGTGTCTTCGTCGCCGTCGGCGCGGTGGTGGTGACCATGGTGTTCATCCAGAACCGCATCGTGATCGCCCGGGTCGGCCGACTCACCGAGGAAGACCTCACCGGCGTCGTCCACGTCGGGAAGACGAATCCCGGCGGCGGCCCACCCATCTCCCTGCTGGATCAGATCTCCCTCCAACGCGATGACGCGATCGGCACCATCCTGGCCCAGTGGATCGCCGCCCTCGCGGTGATGACCGTCATCGTCGGGCTGCTGGCCTGGTCGGTCACCGGACGAGTACTTGGCCGGGTCCACGCGATGACCGCTCAGGCCCGCCACATCTCCGTCGCCAACCTGCACGAACGGATAGCCGTGCACGGGCCGGCCGACGAGATCCGGGAGTTGTCCGACACCTTCAACGACCTGCTGACCCGGATCGACGACGCCTTCAGCGCGCAGGCCCGGTTCATCGCCAACGCCTCCCATGAGCTGCGTACGCCGCTGGCTGTGGCCCGCACCACCCTGCAGATCGGACTGGCGACCACTGAACCGGGCCGGGTCCGGCGGGTACGCGACGAACTGCTCCGCAACAACGAACGGTGCACGGCGCTGATCAACGGCCTGCTCACCCTGGCCCGCGGGGAGCAGGGCCGGCCCGAGCAGGAGATGGTGGAACTCGACGACGTCGTGCGCCGGGCGGCCGTGGAGGCGACGACGGACCTCCGGCCCGGCTCGCCCCGGCTGGAACTCGAGGTGTCCGGCCGCTGCACGGTCATCGGTGATCGGTTGCTGCTCGCCCAACTGGTCCGCAACCTGGTGGACAACGCGCTGCACTACAACGTGCCCGGCGGTGAGGTCCTCGTGCGGCTCACCCCGGACGGACACCTGACCGTCAGCAACACCGGCCCGCGGATCGGCTCCGATGAGGCCACCCGCCTGTTCGAGCCGTTCTACCGGGGCGCCCGCCGCACCGGCCGCACCGACGGCGCCGGACTCGGCCTGTCGATTGTGCGCGCCGTGGCGGCGGCCTGCCGTGGCACCGCCACCGCGACCCCACGCTCCGGCGGCGGACTGATCGTCGAGGTGTCCATCCCGCCGCTGACGCTCGACGAGCTCGCCGTCGCGACGACGGTGAGAAGCGGCTCGTACTCGTAAACACCGCGCGACACAGTAGTAGCCCAGAGCGGGGTTCGGTGCGCGGGCGGCGACCACGCGCTCAGTCAGGTTGCCGTACTCGCAGACACCAGCGCGGCCCGTGGCAATCACAGGCCGCGCTGGTGTCTGCGGCCGAAGCTAATGACCTGCCGGCATCCAGGTCTTCAGGTTCTGCCACTCGCACTCGGAATAATTGTTCCAGCTCAAGTTCAGCGTCGAAGCGATCTTACCCAGCACACCGGTCTCGCCGAACAGTCCGTCCGCGGCGAGGTTCCACTCGCCCTGCAGCCCGTCGTAATATGTCTGCGCCTGACTCTTCCATTCCTGGGACTCAGTGATGGGCATCAATTTCTTTTTCAAGTCGTTGAGGTGGTCGGTGATTTCTTTGGACTGGCGGTTGATTTCGTTGCCGGCAGCCTCGAGTTCCGGCGGCACACGCAATTTGCTTGACGCGGCATCTGGCATGGTTACTTCTCCTTGTTTAGACGATCGGTTAGATTCTCGCGCCTGGGATGTCGTTGTTGACCGCGACCAGATCCTTGATGTTGGCCAGCTCGCTTTCGACGTAGTTCCTGGCGTTGTGATCCAGGCCCTGTCCGATGTCGGTCAGCGAATCGTGCAGCATCCGCCCGTAGACGTCGAAGTCGTGCATCAACTGGTCGAACTGATCGGACGCGATACCGTGCCATCTGGCCTGAACATCCATGACATAAGTCTTGAGCTTCGCCAGCGCTTGGTCGATGTCGCCGGCAGTCGTCCGGCAATCATTGGCGCCGGCCGTGATCATCTGAGGTGTTACTTCGATCTGGCTCAATCCCATGATGGAACTCTCCATTTCTGGTCGGGCGCTAAGGCTTCGGGGTCAGCTTCTTGAGGTTGTTCAGAAGTTCTTGGTTCTTCGCATCAACAAACGTCTGCGAGCTGGACGCCGGAGTCAGGTTCAGGAGATTCCCGCCCTCGGCGTCAACATAATTCTGATGCGCCTTCTTCATAGCGGTAATTGAGTCGGACAACACTCCCAGGACCTCGGTGTTGACAGTCTTCAGACGGTCGGCGAGCGTCGCGTAATGCTTCCCGGAGGGGCTGCTCCACCCGGAAGATATCGCATCGAGAAAGGTCGCGACCCCCTTGAGATTGGCCTCGATCAGTCCCCTCTGCTTCTCCACCGCGGCCCTGGCGGCATCGAGCTTCGGGATCTCCACCGCGAATTCCGCGGGAATACCGTCGACGATCTGAAAGATCGGACGGCCGTTCTGGTCGGTGACGATGGTCGAAGACTTACCCTTGCCGTCGTAGAAGGTCGACTCGATCAGGCCGCTCGCCGTGTACTTGATGTCGACCTTCTCGCCGCCCTTGGTGCCGTGCAGCGGCCGGCCGTCGTCATCGAACTCGTTGTAGGTCCAGCCGCCCTGCTCGAGCTTGGTGACCTTGCCCGTGGCGTCCTTGGTGACAACGCTGCTGACGGCTCCCTTGCTGTCGGTGTAGGACCAGACGCTGCCGTTGGCGTCATATTTGATCGTGACCGACTGAGGTCCTTCGCCGGGCTTGCCCGGCTTGGTTCCAGACTTTGGCCGCCCCTGCTTGTCAAAGTCATTGAACGTCCAGCCGCCTGACTCCATCGAGACGACCTTGTCGCCTTCTTTGGTGACCTTTGTGGTCTCACCCTTGGCGTCCTTGTAGGTCCAGGTACTCCGGCCGCCGTCATACTGGATCGTGACCGACTCGGCCGGCCCGTTGTCTCCACCACCCTTGGTCCCGGCATTCGGCCGGCCCTGCTTGTCGAAGCCGAACGTCCAGCCGTCCGTCACCATCAGGACCGGGTCGTTTTCCTTGTTCCGGGTGATGACCGTCTTTTCCCCCGACACCGTATCTGTGTAGGTCCACTCGCTACCCTCGCCGTTGTATTTGACGTCGATGGTCTGCGGCGGCCCTTCCTCCGGATGAGTAGTGCCGTGGGTGGGTTTGTTGGCGTAATTAAATTCGTCGTAGATGGTTTTGTCGGTGGTCTGCTGCCAGGTGGTGTCGCCCTTGGCGTTGCGTTTGACGATACTGCCATCATCGTATTGCCAGGTGGAAGTGCCGCCGTCGTAGCTGATGTCGACGTTCTGAGACGGACCATTCTCGGGATGTGTGGTAGCGTGAATGGGTTTGTTGCCGTCATTGAACTTGTCATAGACGGTCTTATCGGACGTCTGCTGCCAGGTGGTGTCGCCCTTGGCATTACGTTTGACGATACTGCCATCATCGTATTGCCAGGTGGAAGTGCCGCCGTCGTAGCTGATATCGACGTTCTGAGACGGACCATTCTCGGGATGCGTCGTGGCGTGAATGGGTTTGTTGCCGTCATTGAACTTGTCATAGACGGTCTTATCGGACGTCTGCTGCCACGTGGTGTCGCCCTTGGCATTACGCTTGACGATACTGCCATCATCGTACTGCCACGTGGAAGTGCCACCGTCGTAGCTGATATCGACGCTCTGAGACGGACCATTCTCGGGATGCGTCGTGGCGTGAATGGGTTTGTTGCCGTCATTGAACTTGTCATAGACGGTCTTATCGGACGTCTGCTGCCACGTGGTGTCGCCCTTGGCATTACGCTTGACGATACTGCCATCATCGTACTGCCACGTGGAAGTGCCACCGTCATAACTGATATCGACGCTCTGAGACGGACCATTCTCGGGATGCGTCGTGGCGTGAATGGGTTTGTTGCCGTCATTGAACTTGTCATAGACGGTCTTATCGGACGTCTGCTGCCACGTGGTGTC
>NZ_JBICSP010000013.1:0-316760 GCF_043197135.1 Actinoplanes sp. NPDC049265
CGAACACGCCGTATCCACCGTCACCGCCGGCCCCTCCAAACCCAAGAAATACGCCAACCGACCCGACAACACACTCCCCGTCGTCCCGGTAAGCACGTATCCGTCCACTCCGCCGTACGGGTTGTCGAGGCGCGGGCCGTAATCGCCCGGCATGGCGCCGATGAAGACACCGGTCCGGCTTCCCTGCAGAGACCCGGATTCGATTCCCGCGTCCTCGAGGGCTTCCCAGGCGATTTCCAGCAGGAGCCGTTGCTGCGGATCCATCGCCAGCGCCTCACGCGGCGAGATCCCGAAGAAGCCGGCATCGAAGGCGGCGACATCGTCCAGAAATCCGCCATGCCGCACATAGGTGCGTCCGGAGGCCGACGGGTCGGCGTCGAAGAGGTTGTCCAGATCCCAGCCACGATCACGCGGCAACTCCGACACCGCATCCCGCCCCGACACCACCAACTCCCACAAACCCTCCGCCGAACCCACACCACCCGGATACCGACACCCCATCCCCACCACCACCACGGGATCGTCGGCGAGGCCTTCGCCCGGATGCGGTGCCGGGAGCGCGCCGCTCGTGTCGCGTTGCCCGTTGAGCTCCGCGTCCAGGTACGACGCCAGCCGGTGCGGCGTGGGATGGTCGAACACCAGCGATCCGGGCAGGACCAGGCCCAGCTCTGCGGAAAGTCCGGAGCACAGCTCGACCGCGGTGAGCGAAGTCAGCCCGAGACTCTTGAACGAGGTCTGCGGCGACATGTCGGTCGGGTCGTATCCGAGTACGGCCGCGAGGTGAATGCGGACCAGGTCGAGCAAGCCGTCCCGGGCGAACGCGGACGCGGCCGGCTCGGTGACCTCGACGACCTCAGGTGATGGTTCGGCGTGGGTCGGGCCGGCGACCTCGGCCGCCACAGGTGCACGCCCACGAGCCTCGCCGATCCAGTAGCGCTGACGTTGGAAGACGTAGGTGGGCAACGCGACCCTACGGCCACCGCTCAACAGTGGAGTCCAGTCCACGTCCTCCCCCGCGGCGTACACGGTGCCGAGCGCTCTCACCAGAGCGCGGGCCTCCTCCCGCCCCGTGCGCAGCGCTGACACGGCCGTCACGGCCGGATCAGCGAGGGTCTCCCGGACCATGCCGGTGAGCACGGGGTCCGGACCGAGCTCGAGAAAGCGCGAGACACCCGCCTCACGCAGGGAGCGCACGCCGTCAGCGAAGCGGACGGCGCTGCGGATCTGGCGGGACCAGGAGGCCGGGTCGCTCAGCTCCTCCGTGGTGGCGGGTCGTCCGGTCAGGTTCGAGATGACCGGGATCCGCGGCGTACGGAAAGTCAGCCCGCCGATCGCGCCGGCGAACTCGTCCAGGATGCCGTCGAGATGATGCGAGTGGAACGCATGGCTGACCTTCAGCCGTCGGGTCTTCACACCCTTGCCACGTAGCGAGTCCGCCACGGCGAGCACCGGATCGGGGTCGCCGGAGATCACGACCGACCGGGGTCCGTTGACAGCAGCGATACTCACGCCCGGCTCGGCCAGCAGCGCCCGTACCTCATCCTCGCCCGCGTTGACGGCGACCATGACCCCACCCGACGGCGCCGACTGCATCAACCGTCCGCGCGCCTCGACGAGCCGGCAGGCATCGGACAGCGACAGCACACCGGCGACGTGCGCCGCGGTGATCTCGCCGATCGAATGACCGATCAGGTGGGTCGGGCGGACTCCGAACGACTCCACCAGCCGGGCCAGCGCCGTCTCCAGTGCGAACAGTGCTGCTTGCGTGTACCGGGTCTGGCCCAGCAGCTCGCCGTCCGACCAGACGATCGATCGCAGACCTCGGCCCAGCAACGGATCCAGCTCCGCGCACACCGCGTCGAAACACTCGGCGAACACCGGGAACCGCGCGTACAACTCGCGGCCCATCCCGACTCGTTGCGCACCCTGTCCGGTGAACATGAATGCGGTGCCGCCCTCAGCGCTCACACCGGTGACGACATTCGGCGATGGTTTGCCGGCGGCCAGGGCGTTCAGGCCGGTGTGCAGCTCGGCCGCGTCGGCGCCGATCACGACGGCGCGGTGTACGAGGGCAGCGCGAGTCGTCGCCAGCGAGTATCCGACGTCGAGCGGATCCGGAGCACCCGGCTCCGCGACATGGCCGTACAGCGTCTCCGCCTGCGGTGACAAGGCTTCTGCGGTGCCGCCGGACACCAGCCACGGGATGAGACCCCCGCCCCCGGACCGGGGCGCCCCGGTTCGCGCCCGGTCCGGTCCTTGTCCGAGCACCAGGTGGCAGTTCGTCCCGCCCATCCCGAACGACGACACGCCGGCCACCCGGGGCCCGTCGCCCGGCCACCCGCGCAGCTCGGTCGCGACTTCGATGCCCAGCTCAAGGAGCGGCATGTCGTCGGGCGGCGCGGTGAAGTTGAGACTCGCCGGCACCTGGCCGTGCTGGACGGAAAGCGCCGCTTTGATGAAGCCGGCGACGCCCGCTGCTCCTTCGAGGTGTCCGACGTTCGTCTTCGCCGACCCCACCACGAGCGGACGCGTACGATCGGCGAAGATCGAGGCCAGCGCCGCTGACTCCACCCGGTCCCCCACCGGTGTACCGGTGCCGTGCAGCTCCACGTAGCTCACTTCGGCGGGGTCGATTCCCGCGCTGACGATGGCGGCTCGCAGTACGTCTTCCTGTCCCGACCGGCTCGGGGTGGTCAGTTGCTCGCCGCCGCCGTCGTTGTTCACGGCACCGCCGCGAATCACGCACACCACGTCGAGGCCGTACGCCACGGCGTCGGCCAGCCTCATGAGCACCACCATGCCGCCGCCCTCGCCGCGCACGTAGCCGTTCGCGCGAGCGTCGAAGGTGTGGCACCGGCCGTCGGGCGACAGCGCACCGAACCTGCCCGCGGTCAGCGTCGACTCCGGTGCGAGGATCAGGTTCACTCCGCCCGCGAGCGCCCACGCCGATTCTCCCCGGCGCACGCTCTCGTACGCCTGGTGCACGGCGACCAGGGCTGAGGACTGTGCGGTATCCACGACCAGGCTCGGGCCGGACAGTCCCAGGAAGAACGAGATCCGGTTGGCCAGGATGCCGCGTTGCAACGCGGAGAGGGTGAAGCTGTCGATCGCTTCCGTGCCCCGGTCGTGCATCAAGGACGCGTAGTCGTCTCCCATCGCTCCGAGGAAGACACCCGCGCGATGGCCGCGCACCGCCGACGGGTCGAGGCCGGCCCGTTCGAGAGCCTCCCAGGCAAGCTCCAGCACGAGCCGCTGCCGGGGGTCCATCGCCGTGGCCTCACGTGGCGACACCCCGAAAAAGCCCGCGTCGAAGCCCGCGACATCGCCGATCAGTCCGGCCCTGGCGATCCCCGCACCGACGTGCGCGGAACGGTCGTCCGGTACCTCGGCAACGGCCTCCCGGCCGGCCGCGAGCAGCTCCCAGTACTCCTCGGGCGACGCGGCGCCCGGCAGGCGACAGGCCAAACCGACGACCGCGACAAGGTCCTGACCAGTGTTTCCTTCAGGTTTCTGGGGCATGACAGCGGACTCTCCTTTTGCTCACAGGAGGCTGACCCGATAGCGCCGTACGCAGTTAACGGGAAGATGGCAATGCGAAGAAAGTTGCAACGGCGCGACCCACAAGGTCACCCACATGGGACCTTCGCCCCGAAGCATTGCTCTGCACTCCAAGGGATCGGCAGAGTCTGGTTCGAGGCCGTTCCACCCACTGTCATGTGGAGGCGTTTGCTCGTGTTGCGATTCCAGGTTCTCGGTCGACTGACTGTCACGAACGACCGAGGCGACTGCACACCGACCGCTCCGATGGTGCGCCGTGTGCTGGCGCAGTTACTACTCCGCGCGAACAACATCGTCATGCTCGACGCCATCATCGACGAGCTCTGGGGCGATAAGCCGCCGAAAAGCGCAGTCCCCACCGCGCAGACCTACATCTATCAGCTGCGTCGTCAATTCGAGCCCGGAGTACCGGACGACACTCCTGAGCAGGCGCTCGCCACGTCCGGCGCCGGCTACATCCTCCGGGTGGCGCCGGACCAGCTCGATCTGGAGGCGTTCCTGCGGCTCTCGGCGGAGGGGCGCGCGGCGCTCGCCGCCGGCGATCCGGCCACGGCGGGACGGTTGCTGCGGCAAGCGCTCGGGCTCTGGTCAGGACCGGCGCTCGCCGATGTCAAACCCGGCCCGGCGATCCAGGCGCACACCGTTCATCTCATGGAACAACGGACGCACACCGTCGAACTGCGGATCCAGGCGGACGCGATGCTGGGCCGGCACCGGGAACTCGTCGGAGAACTGAAGGCCATGCTGCTGACCAACCCGTTCAACGAGTGGTACCACGCTCAGCTGATCAAGTCGCTCGCCTCCAGCGGGCGGCGGAACGAGTCGCTGGTCGCGTACCAGCACCTCCGTCGGACGTTGTCCACCGAGCTGGGACTGGAGCCGTCGGACCTGATCCAACAGCTGCATCAGGAGATCCTGGCCGGACGCGACTCCTGGTCGGACTGGGATGCTCTGGAACGGTCATGGGTGGAGCCGGTCGGTCAGTAGGGGTCGGGTGGGGGGACGTCAGTGCCGAATCCTGAACCGACGGGGGGACGGTCGTCGATTCGGCACTGACGCCCTGCTGCCCGCCGTGCTACCTGTTGTGCAGCAGCCGGCCGCCGTCGACGACGAGAGTGTGTCCGGTGATCCAGGAGGCGTCCTCCGAGAGCAGGAAAGCCACGGCCGCACCGACGTCAGCGGGTTTGCCGATGCGCTTGAGCGGGACCGAGCCGACCACCTTCTCCTCGCGCCCCTCGACGTTCGGCCGGGTGAAATCGGTGAGCACGGTGCCGGCCTCGACGCAGTTCACCCGCACCCCGGGCGCGAGCTCGTTCGCCATCTGCCGGGTGAAGTGGTTCACCGCGGCCTTGGCCGTCCCGTACGACGTGCCGTCGGGTACGGCGAGCTTGCTGGCGATGGACGAGATGTTGACGATGGCGCCGCCATGTTCGCCGAGCCAGCCGTGCCAGGCCGCCTGAACCCAGGTCAGTGCGGTCGTCAGGTTGAGCTCGATGGTGCGCCGGTACGCCGCCACGTCGGTGTCGACCAGACGCCGGCCGTCGCGTTCCGTTCCGCCGACGTTGTTCACCAGGAGATCGAGCGACCCGAACCGCTCGATCGCGGCGGCCACCGCAGCCCGCTGGTGCTCGGGGTCGTGGGCGTCACCCGCGATGCCCAGGGCCCGGTCGTCGCCGAGCTCGGCGGCCGCCGTTCGCAGCTTGTCCTCACTGCGCGAGGTGATGACCACATTCGCACCCCGCTCGACCAAGGCGGTGGCGATGCCGAAGCCGATTCCGGTTCGAGCGCCGGTCACCAGCGCAGTCTTGCCATTCAGGCTTACCACTGTCCGCGAACCTCCATTGGTGTGGCCCAGCTACTTCCGGACAATCGCCCAGAAACCAGGAGACGACTGTTCTCTCTGCAGCAATTAGACCAGCATTCCCAGAAGGCCAACAACCCGATGAGGCCCCATCTTTACGAGCCTCTTGGCTGTCGCTAATACGCTTCTAGTGAGCCTTTGATCGAACCGCGAAGATGCATTTCCGGCAGCATCACAGACGCTTATGCGACACCGGTGATGAGACCGATGGAGACCGCCTTGTTGACCGCTTCGAGCCGCGAACGCGCCTCGAGCTTCGTGAAGATGATCCCCAGGTGGCGTTTCACTGTGCCCTCGGCGATGGCGAGTTGCCGCGAGATCTGCCGGTTACTCATGGCCTGGCTCACCAGAGAGAGAATCTCCAGCTCCCGCTTGGTGAGAACGTCCGAGTCGCTCGGCGCCGAGGCCACCGAAGTCAGCGCATCGGCCGACACGTGCAACACGACGCGGATGTCGTCGGCGCACACCAGGCGGATGCTCGACACCAGGTCGTACCTGCTCACCGATTTGCTCAGCAAGCCACGGACACCGTTGTCGAGCATCTGGCGGACCAGCATGGGATCGTCGCGCCGGCTGAACACCAGAATTCTCGTGGCCCGTGAGACCGAGCGGATGCCGCGCACCACCGCGGCCACCGAGTTGCTGGGTACGTCCAGCAGCACGACATCGGGCTGCTGGGTCTTGCACACCAGGACCCCGGAGGCGCAGCTGGCGGTGTCGTCGACCACGGCGATGTCCGGCTCCCTCGCGAGCGCGTCACGCATCAACTCGCGCAGCAGCGCATGATCGCAGATAAGGACTACACGCAGCCGAGAATCATCTTCAGATAGCATGATCGACTCCCGCCCGGAGCGGGTTTTCGACATTGCTGCGCCACAAGACAGGCCATTGGCTCCCCCGAATGCCTACTGACATAACACTACCGTAGGACGAAGCCCATACGCTTGACAAGGCAAGAATGGCAGAACAGCAACGTAGCAGGTATCACCGACGTGCGGCCACCCCGGCCTCACCGCCCTTGAACAGGCGATAGCCTCCACATCAGGGCCGACCACCCAAATGTTAAATTACATATCCTGCAATGCGTGACGACTTGGTCCGGGCCCCAACCCGAGGAACACGAGATCGTCAACCGTTTTTCTGACGGACCGCCGGCCGCCGGGCGCCGAGTCGCCCGGCCCCGGAGCGCGCATCGCATCCGGGGCACCACGCCCGGCCGGCCGAGCCCGTCCGTTACGGACGGTCAACTCTCACTTCGGCGCCCGGACGATGGTCGTGTACGTATGGTTCGTGACCATCTCGAACTCCGGGTCAAGCAGTTTCGTCCTGATCACGTCGAGGTCGGCGGGCTTCAGATCGGTCTGATTCAACAGGAAGGGCTCCAGCATGCCGCTGTGCAGCCGAGCGAGCCGGGCGGTCGGTGACCCACCCTGCCCCGGCGCCTGATAGTCGCGCAACGTCACATTCTCGTAGCCAGCGGCCGCCAGGATCTCGGGCGTGCGCGACGCCCATCCGAAATCCATCCCGGTCTGACGGGCGAGCTCGTGCACACCGTCATGATAGGACTGGAAGATCCGGGCCGTGTATTCGTCGACCGGGGAATTGAAGAGGCCCTCGGTGGCGCAACCGCAATACCAGTCGGTGAGCACGAGCGCACCGCCCGGCCGCAGATGTGCGGCCAGCTTCGTCGCGATGTCCTCCTTGCCGGCGACGTGCATCAGCACCAGCCGGGCGTGGATCAGGTCGAACTCCGGCTCCGGCCACGGATCCGCGGCGAGATCGTGCTCGATCGCTTCGATCCGTGGATGACGGGGCACGTGCTGAGGCTTGAGATCGCTGGCCACGACGTGTCCGGAGGTCCCCACCCGGGCGGCCAGCCACCGGGCGACGGAGCCGTCTCCGGCGCCCACCTCCCAGCAGCGCCAGCCGTGCCCGACGCCGACCACCTCACCCAGGACGCCGAACGTCTCCCGATTGAGAATCTCGGCGAGCAAACTCAGCTGCTCGGGAGCGGCCTCCGAGTCGTTGTCGAAACGTTGCTCGTGCTCTGTGCGGTACATGGAATCTCCCCACGGGGCCCGGTGACCACCGGGCCCACGGCTATATCGAGGCGGGCAACAACTCGTTGACCAGCTCGACGAACTCCTTGGGCGTGGTGTCCTTGTTGGCCCGGTCCTCCGGCAGGCTGATTTTGAGCTCACGTTCGATCAGGAGCGTCATCTCGACGATCGAGATCGAGTCGTAGCCGAGGTCGGCGAGCGTGGTGTCGGCGATGTCGCCGTCCAGATCGAGCCCCTCGTCGTCGCCTGCCGCCCGGCGGATGTATCCGACCAGGTCCGCATGGGTGAACGCCGCCATCATTGCCCCCTTCGTCTCGTGCTGTGGAACCAACATTGCCGGACGGCCTAGACACCCGGTCGAGTTCGGATCGATGGTGCGCGGCGCCTGTCCGGCGGTTGGCCGCCGGGCGTGCCGGAGCTTTCCGGCACGGCTTCGCCTGGGCCTCGAACGAGCCTGGGCCGGAAATGACGATCCTCGTCGGATACAGCGAATGATCGGATCCGGAGGAGGACGCCGACGATGAGCGACGATCTCTACATCGCCGCCGCAAGTTCATGGCTGCCCGGCCGCATGACCCTCGACGAGGCGGAACTGGCCGGCCTCGCCAACCGGACTCGGGTGTGGAGCACCGGCATCGAGTCGGTGTGTGTCTCGGCGGACAAGTCCGCACCGGAGATGGCGGTGCTGGCCGCGCGGGCCGCGCTCCAGCGCGCTGAGGTCGAGCCGCAGGATCTCCAGCTGCTGCTGCACGCCTGCGCCTATCACCAGGGTCACGACATGTGGCCCTCGGCGTCCTACATCCAGCGGCACTCCGGCGGGGGCTCGTACCCGGCGGTCGAGGTACGTCAGATGTCCAACGGCGGCATGATCGCTTTGCAGCTCGCGGCGGGCTGTCTGCGCGCCGGCGACCGACCGGCCGCCCTGATCACCACGGCCGACCGGTTCTGTCTGCCCGGCTTCGACCGGTGGCGCAGTGACCCAGGGACCGTCTGCGGCGACGGTGCCACCGCCGTGGTGTTGTCCAAGAACAGCGGGTTCGCCAAGCTCCGAGGGCTCGCCTCGGTGTCCGACAGCGAGTTGGAGCACGGCAGCCGAGAAGAGCAGTTCAGCGACGCGCCGCTGGCGGCCCGCGCGCCGATCGACCTGAGCAACGACTCGATGGCACGCGAACTCGGGGTGGAGGGCTTGCTCAACCGCATCGCGGCGGGTCAGCGTGAAGCCTTCGACCGAGCCTGCGCACAGGCGGAGGTGAAGTTCGGCGACATCGACTGGTTCCTGCTGCCGAATCTGGGCCGGACCCGGATGCGGGCCCAGTACTTCGGCCCGTTCAGCATCGACCCGCAGCGCTCCACCTGGTCCTGGGGACGGCAGGTCGGACACCTCGGGGCGGGCGACCAGTTCGCCGGGCTGGCTCATCTCGTCGCGGAGGGCGCTCTCGAGCCCGGTCAGACCTGCTTGCTGGCCGGCGTCGGCGTGGGCTTCACCTGGACCACCGCCGTCGTGGAAATCGTCGCGCAGCCCTGAATACAGCGGCCCTCTTCCCGGACCCGGTGACGGGTCCGGGAAGGGGGCCGCGCTGTGGTGCCGGGTTCACTCGGCCGCGGTCAGCACCATCACGGAGTTGATGCCACCACCGCGGGCCAGCACCATGGCGGTGGCCACGGTCGTCTCCCTGGGCCCACCGACCACCAGGTCGAGTTGATCGGACCCGACCGGATCGGTCACGTTGATGGTGGGTGGGATGACGCCGTGCCGGATGCTCAGGGACGCGGTGGCCACATCGAGCGCCGGGCTCCCGGAATACAGCCGGCCGGTCATCGTCTTCGGCGCGGTGACCGGGACCGCCCGCGGGCCGAAAACGCCGGAAATCGCGGCGGCCTCGGCCCGATCGAGCTCGGCCACGCCGGCCGCGTCCGCGAAGACCACGTCGATGTCGGCCGGTGTCATGTCCGCGTCCGCCAGTGCGAGCTCGATCGCCCGGCGCAGTCCCGGTGCTCGCGGGTCGCCCGGCTCCCGGTCGAAGGTGGTGGCGTAGCCGGCTATCGCGCCGTAGGACCGGGCTCCCCGCGCGGCGGCGTGCTCCGGGGCCTCGACCAGGAGCATGGCACCCCCTTCACCGAGCAGATAACCGGACGCGGAAGCGTCGAAGGGCAGGTAAGCCCGCGCCGGGTCGGGCACGGTGCTCATCCGGCCGGTGGTCAGCTCGATCACCCACCCGAGCGGACACATCGTGCTCTCGGCCGCGCCGCACATCACCACGGACATACCGTCCGCCACGTACCGGCTCGCCTGGGCGATGGAGTCCAGCCCCGCCGTGGGCCCGGTCAGGACACCACCGGAGCCGAGCATCCCGTGCCGGATGGAGAGTTGTCCCGTGTTCACCGCGTAGAACCAGGAGAACGAGAGGTACGCGCTGACGTGCTCGCTGCCGAGGCTCCACAGCTTCGCAAGCTCCCGCTGGCTGTACTCGAGGCCGCCCGCGGAGATGCCGGTGACGATGCCTACCTGGCCGCCCGGCACCGCGGCGAGCGCGAGGGCCGAGTCGCTGATCGCGGCGTCCGTCGCGATCAGGGCCAACCGGGTGGCCTGGTCGGTCTGCGGAACCAGCCGGCCGGGGACGTGCTCGCGCACGTCGTAATCGGCCACTTCGCCGGCCAGCTGAACCGGGTACCGCGCCGGATCGAAACGGGTCACCCGGTCGATGCCGCTGCGCCCGTGCAGAACAGCGTCCCAATACTCGTCGGTGTTGAAACCGTTCGGTGCGACGACCCCGATCCCGGTGATCACCGCGCGTCCCGCCACCGCGCTCGTCTCATTCACCGGCGTCCACCTTCGTCAGCACCATGGCGCTCTGGAAGCCACCGAACCCGCTGCCCACCTTCAGGACCGTCCGCAGATCGGCCGGTCTTGCCTGCAGCGGTACGTAGTCGAGGCCCAGTTCCGGATCGGGCTCGTGCAGATTGGCGGTCGGCGGGATCAATCCGGCTTCGATGGCCATGGCGCAGGCCGCGATCTCGACCGACCCGATCGCGCCCAGCGAGTGGCCGATCATCGACTTGATCGAGCTCACTGGAGTGCGTAACGCGTGGTCGCCGAGGCTGCGCTTGAACGCGTCAGTCTCGTGCCGGTCGTTCTGCTTGGTACTGGAGCCGTGTGCGTTCACGTAGTCCACCTGGTCGGGGGTGCGGTGCGCCATCTTGAGCGCCACGTCGATGGCCTCGGCCATCTCGGTGCCCTCGGTACGCAGCCCGGTCATGTGAAACCCGTTCGACCGGACGCCCCACCCGCCGATCTCGGCATAGATGTGCGCTCCGCGCCGTCGTGCGTGGTTCCACTCCTCGAGGACCAGCATCGCGCTGCCTTCGGCCAGAACGAAGCCGTTGCGCGTACGGTCGAACGGCCGGGACGCCGTGACCGGTTCGTCGTTGCGGTTGGTCGTCGCCTTGATCGCGTCGAAGGAGGCCACGCAGACCGGCGAGATCGGCGCATCCGTGCCACCGGCCAGCATCACGTCGGCCGCGCCCACGCGGATCTGCTCCGCCGCGTGGGAGACCGACTCGATGCCCGCGGTGCATCCCGTGGACACCAATGCCACCGGCCCACCCGCACCGACCTCACGGGCCACGTCGGCGGAGATCGATGTCGGGACGAGATAGTTGAAGAGGTGCGGTATGGCGTAGTCGTGGTCGAGGAGCCATTCGCGGCCACCGTCGGACAGCACGTTGTACTCGCGGTCCAGGCTCATCGTGCCGCCGATGGCGCTGCCGACGGAGACTCCGGTGCGGTACGGGTCGATCGCCTCGATGTCGAGACCGGCGTCCGCGACGGCCTCCCGGGTCGCGGCGACGGCGAGTTGCGCACTGCGATCCCACCGGCGTATCTCCTGCGCGGTGAATCCCTCCCCCACCGGGTCCAAATCACATTCACCCGCGATCCGGGAGCGGAATCCGGACGGGTCGAACAACGAGATGGTACGGACGGCCGAGGTACCGCTCGAGATCAACTGCCAGAATTCCTTGGCGTTTCCGCCGCCCGGGGCACGAACACCCAGTCCGGTGATGGCGACCCGTCGAATCGTCGTACGCTCACCGTTCGTGTGCGCAGCTTGTGGCATGGGAGCCTCTTTCCTGATATCGGAGGTCAGGCATCGAAGGTCACGGGCAGCGATTCGAGTCCCCGGATCGTGAGACTCCGCTGCCACCGCAGCTGCCCGGGCGGCACAGCGAGGGCGAGATTGGGCAGCCGGCGCAACAGCGCGTCGAAGGCGATCCGCCCCTCCAGCCGGGCCAGTGGGGCGCCGAGGCAGAAGTGCGCGCCCCGCCCGAATGCCACATGCCCGGTGTCGGACCGGGCCACGTCGAAGTCGTCCGCCGCCCCGAACTTCGCCTGGTCCCGGTTGGCCGACGCCAGCGACAGAAGCACCGGATAGCCCTTCTCGATACGGGTACCCGCGACCTCGATGGGCTCCAGCGGAAACCGCCACGTCGCTGTCTCGAACGACCCGTCGTACCGGAGCATTTCCTCCAGGGCCGAGTCGACGAGTTCCGGCTTCTCCCGTAGCAAGGCCAGCTGATCGGGGTTTCGGAGTAGGGCCAGCGTGCCGTTCCCGACCAGGTTGACGGTCGTCTCGAAGCCGCCGATCAGGAGCAGGGACATCATCGACAGCAACTCGGTCTCGTTCAGCCGATCGCCGTCGTCCCGGGCGGCGATCAGCGCGTCGACCAAACCGTCAGCCGGCTCGGTGCGACGCTTCTCGACCAGCTCGGTGAGGTAACCGAGAAGATCACGCAGTCCGACCGGACGCGCGTTCCCGTTCTCGGCCCGAGCGTCGTCGTTGTCGTTCGTCCACTTACGGAAGTCCCTGGTCCACCGGCGGAACATCTCCTGATCCGCCGCCGGCACGCCCAGCAGCGCGCAGATCACCGTGATCGCCATCGGAAAGGCGAACTCGGTGACCAGATCGACACGGCCGCGCGGCACGATGTCGTCGAGCAGTCCGTCCACGATCTGACGCACCTGGTCCCTGAGTCCCTCGACCCGGCGGGCGGTGAACGCGGTCGAGACCAGTCGCCGCAGCCGGGTGTGTTCGTCGGCGTCAGTGGTGAGCAGGTGGGTCCCGAGGCCGGTCCGGTCCTCCAGCGGCCGGCCCTTGCCCGCCTCCTGCCAGTCGGGCGGCGCGTTCCGCGGGTCCTTGCTCATCCGGGAATCGCCCAGCAACATTCGTACGTCCTCGTACCGGGTCACCAGCAATCCGTAGAGGCCCTTGCCTTCCAGAACTGGCTTGACCGGCTCTTCCGCGCGCAGCCACGCGTATTCGGGATAGGGATCCGCGCCGAAGTCCATGACTTGCCCCCTCTGCTTTCCTGCTCAGTCCGTCACCGAGACGGTCAGGACCGCCGTGACGCCGAAGGCGCGCGGACAGCCAGGAAGACGATGTTGTAGGCCCAGCTTGGGGCCGTCGGTTCGAGCCGAAGTCGTGTTCGGCTCGAACCGCGAACGCGGGCCGGCGTCGCTCCGATGCCGAACAGGACGCGGCCGGCACCGGCGTTACCGGTGCCGGCCGCGAGACCGAGATCGAGGTGGGGGAAGGTCAGACTCCCTGGCCGAGGTCGCTCGGAACCGGCCGGCACAGAATCCGGTCACGAGCCTCACGCAGTTGTTGCTCGCTGGAAGGGGCGGCCGCCGTGGTCACCGTCCGCCAGCCGACGAACCCGTCGGGCCGGATCAGCACGGCGCCGTCCTCCTTGATGCCGGCGGCCGTGGCCCATCCCTCGACCGCGTGGGCGGTGATGCCGAGCTTCCGCGCGGCATCGAGCCAATGGTCGGCGGCGGTCCCGGTGAGGAGGGTGAAACCATTCACGAGGTCGATGGTGGATCTTCCGTCCCGGAGCCAGATGTGCGGCAGACGGCTGCCGGGAGACCCGTCGAGGACAAGATTCTCCATGTCCGGCAACGGCTCGGGGTCGATCACCGCGGCGGAGTCGTACCGGTAGCCGACGACCGGGATCATGATGCCCGCCATGCCGACGGCCGCACGGTCAGCGGCCAGAGCGGGGTCGTTGTTCCAGTGAAGATTGTGGTTCTCCGAACGGATCACGCTCTGCTTCATGCTGAAAATCGCGACCGGCCGGCGCTCCGCCTCGTAGGTGTCGAGCAGTGCGTCGCCCCCGGTGGCCAGCTTCCAGGCCAGGTTGTGGCCGTCAGCGATGCCCATGTTGAGCCCGAAACCCCCCACCGGGGGCACCGCGTGCGCCGCGTCCCCGACGAGGAAGAACTTGTCTTTCCGGAACACGTCAGCCACGTGTGCCGTCGGCGACCACGGCAGCTGACTGATGATCTCCGGCTCGGCGTCCGTCACGCCGGTGGCGTCCCTGATCTGCTGCTTGATCTGCTCGGCGGGAGACTTCGGATCGCCGTTGGGAATGTGGAAGATCCAGCGGCCGTGCTCGTCGACCCGGTACAGGATTCCGGACGCCCGTTCGTTGCGCAGGAACGTCATGGAAAGCGGCGGGGCCGGCAGGTCGGCACGGAACAACACGTTGAGCATGTGCGACCGGCCGATCGCGCCCGGGCCGGTGACGCCGATGCCGAGCAGCGCCCGGACCTTGCTCCGGATGCCGTCGGCGCCGATCACGTAGTCGCCCGGGACGACCCGGCCGTCCGCGGTCGTAACGCTGCCGTCCTCGGCCACGGCGACGACCTCGCTGTCGAAGTCCACGCGGCCACCGAGGCCGCGCAGCAGCGTCACCGCGGCCCGGTCGACCAGGTCCTGCGGACAACTACCGAGCTTCGCCGGACCGATCTCCGGACGCTCGAACTTGTTCGTGACGGCGGTGAGTGCGTCCAGGCTCGGCCCGGACATCAGGCCGCGGGCGAATTCCGCGGTGTTCAGCTCGAAGCCGGCTTCACGGAGAATCTCCGCCGACCGGTCGGTGAGTCCGAACGCTCTCGGATGGTCGTTGACCTCGCCCCGGCGTTCCAGAACGTGGACCGAGACTCCCTGACGGGCCAGGAAAACCGCGGTGCACAGCCCGACGGTGCCGCCCCCGACAATAGTGACACGCATGACATCCCTCTCTTCGGTTGGATCCGGCCCGGTCTGATTCGTGTGTCGCAGGCGACCGGAAACGGGTCTACAGACCCGCTCGTGCGAAGCGCCGCGCCGAGAGCGGCACGAAGATCACCAGCAGCAGCCCCGCCCACAGCAGGCTCGCGGTGACCGGATGGATCAGGGGCCAGGCGGCGCCCGGGTCGGTGGAGACCGGATTGCCGAACAAGGTCCGGGTCGCCGTGGCCAGCGCGCTGAGCGGGTTCCACTCGCAGATCGCCCGCAGCCAGCCCGGCATCCTGTCGGTGGGCACGAAGGCGTTGGACACCATGGTCAGCGGCAGGGTCAGCGGCGCGAGAGCGGCCGCCGTGGTCGCGTTGCGGATCGTCAGTCCGAGAAAGGTGCCCACCCATGCCAGCGTGTAGCGGAAGAGCAGCAGGAGACCGATGGCGAGCAGCGCGTTCCGCACGCCGTTGTGCGCCCGCCAGCCGACGATCAACCCGGTCAGCATCATGACCGTCAGCCCGTACGCGCCGATGAAGGCCTCGGCTCCGCTCTGCCCGAGCGGCATGGCCACTCGGTTGGTCGGCAGGGAGCGCAGGCGGTCCATCGCCCCGCGGGCCTGATCCATGGCGACATCCACCATGGCCGAGGACAACGCGGTCCCGCTGCCCAGCACGAACAGCCCGGGCATCATGAACTCGCGATAGTCGCCGGAGCCGGTGAGACCGATCGAACTGCCGAACACGTAACCGAACAACAACACGAACACTGTCGGCATCACCATGATGGTGATCAGAGTTCCGGGCTCGTGCCGCACCCGCAGCAGATTCCTCTGGGTCAAGACCCAGCCGTCGGCGACGAGGTTCACGCCACCACCTCGAGTTCACCGGCGGGCTGCGCCGGGCTGACGGGCTTGCCGGTCACGGCGAGGAAGACGTCGTCGAGACTGGGCTCCCGGATACCGGCATCGCGGACCAGCGCGCCGGCCGCGTCGAGTTCCCGCACGATCTGCGGCAGGGTCGGCACCGGATGCACCGCGGCGACCACGATGTGCGATCCGTCGGCCTCCGGCGGGCGACCGGTCAGCCGCTCGAGCACCTCCATGGCGTTCGCCACGTGGTGGTCGGACTGCACCACGACGTCGATGTGGCTGCCGATCTGCGATTTGAGTTGAGCCGGACTGCCCTCGGCGACGAGATGACCGTGATCGATCACGCCGACCGAGGCCGCCAACTGGTCCACCTCCTCCAGGTATTGGGTGGTGAGCAGGACCGTGGTGCCGTCGGCGACGAGCTGGCGCACGGTGTCCCAGATGGCCATCCGGCTCCGCACGTCGAGACCGGTGGTGGGCTCGTCGAGGAACAGCACCGCGGGGGCCCGGAGCAGGCTCGCGACCAGGTCGAGGCGGCGCCGCATGCCGCCGGAATAGGTGGAGGTCAGCCGGTCGCCGGCCGCCGCGAGATCAAACCGCTCCAGCAGCTCGTCCGCGCGTCGCCGGGCCCCCCGCACACCCAGCCGCGACAAGCGGCCGAGGATCCGCAGGTTTTCCCGGCCGGTCAGCTTCTCGTCGAGCGTGGTGTCCTGACCGGTCAGCCCGATCACCTTCCGGACCTCGCCCGGGGCATGAGCGACGTCGATGCCGGCGATCACCGCCTTGCCCGAGGTGGGCCTGGTCAGCGTGCTCAGGATGCGAACGGTCGTGCTCTTGCCGGCGCCGTTCGGACCGAGCAGGCCGTAGACCATGTTCGGCGGAATCGCCAGGTCGAGCCCCCTCAGCGCCTCGACATCCCCGAACCGCTTCCGCAGGTCTTGCGTGTAGACGATGGCTTCTTCCATGCCCTCTCTCCCGGACCGAGTACGGTGTACGCGGTTACAAGGTAACTACCGAGTACGGTGTACGCAACTGGTGGACACACGCGCGCCGACGAGCGCGCGTACCCTTGTAGCCGTGCCGGACCCAAAACCGATTGTCTGGATGCGACCGGAAAAGCCGACGCGTGGCCCGGCGCCCTCGCACAGCCGTGGTGAGATCGCCAGGACGGCGATCACCATCGCGGACGCCGAAGGACTGGAAGCCGCCTCGATGCGCACCATCGCGAGGAAGCTCGGTGCCGGCGCGATGACCCTGTACCGCTACCTCCCCACCAAAGAAGATCTTTGGGCGGTGATGATCGACGAAGCGACCGCCTTCGAGCCACAGGAACCGACCGGCGACCTCCGCACCGATCTGAGCACCCTGGCCCGCCGCCGACGAAAGGTCTTCCTACGCCATCCTTGGCTGGCCCCACTCCTCGCCACTCGCCCGATCATCGGCCCCAACTTCCTGCGGAGCATGGAACGTGACCTCGCCGTCCTGGGCGCCTGCGGCCTGACCATCGAAGACTCGACCGACGTGATGAACCTGATCTACTCGTGGGTCAGCGGCGCCGTCCAGGCCGAGCTGACCGATCGGGCCAACTCGGAACAGTCCGGTCTCGACCGGCACGGTTGGCGGATGCGCATGAAGCCCTACCTCGTTTCCCTCCTCGCGACCGGCGACTTCCCGTATCTGGCCAAGATGACCGAGGCCACGGAGATCGCCGAGGCCGGCGAGCAGTTCGAGACCGGCCTGGTGATCATCCTGAGTGGCATCGAGGCCCGGTACTCGAGCGCCATCGACAAGGGTTGATCACGCGCGGCCGGTGACACACGACATGGGCTCAGGGCGAGCGACCGCCCGGCACGGCTGCTCAACGAGGTGCCCGCAGTTCCACGATCGACATGCGGCCGGCCGGCAGGACCGAGGTGATACGCAGACCCGTGGGAGCGGCCAGGTCGCCCAGTTCCTCGAGCGTGTGCTGCCGGCCGCCGAAATAGCACAGCATGCGTAGGTCGCCCGCTGTCAGGGTGCTCTGATCGTTGAAGTAGTCCACGACGAAAACGCTTCCGGTCCCGGACGCGGCGTCGGCGCATCGACGTACGATCCGGGCGGCCGCCTCGTCATTCCAGTTGTGCAGGATGCTGGACAGCAGATAGCCGTCAGCGCCCGCCGGGAGCTCGTCGAAGAAGCTGCCGGCCACGACGTCGGCCCGATGGTCGAGCCCGGCGGCGGCGATCGCTTTGGCGGCTCGGCGCGCGGGCCCGGGAAGATCGACGACAGTTCCCCGAAGATCGGGGTTGTTGTGGAGAATCGCCATCAACATGCTGCCGTCCCCGCCCCCGACATCGACGAGATGACGAAGCCGGCCCCAGGTGTATCCGGCGGCCACGGCCGGCGCATGCGCCGCCAGCCGGGCGCCCATCTGCGCGTCGAACGACTCGGCCCGCTCGTCGTTGGCCGACAGATCGTCCCAGAAAGCCAAGCCGTACTGCTGAGCGAAGGCGGGCTCGCCGGTGCGGACAGTGTGCAGCAGATGGACGAGGGAGAGCTCGGCATGACCGATCGCCCCCTCGACGTCGAGCACCGACCGCATGTCGTCGGGATGCCCGTCACACAGGTATCGGCCCATGTCGGTCAGGTCGTAGACCCCGGTCGCCGCGCTCGACAACACTCCGGCGACGACGAGGTGATCCAGGAGCCGTCGCAGAACGTCCCGGTCGGCCCCCGCCACCTCGGCGAGCGCCTCGGTCGTCCGCAGGCCGGCGACGATGTGGTCGGCGAGCCGCAGCGTCGCCGCCACGCGGATCGCCATAGGAGTCACCAGGTCGGCCGCTGCCCATATCGCCCCGCCTCTGGCGGGTTCCCTCTCGGCCATTGCTCCTCCTCATTGACGATTGATCTGGCGGGTACGGGTGAGCCGCCGCCTCAGAAGCCGGCCCGCTCTTCCGCGAACGCCTTGGCGAGAGTCAGGTTGCTCATGCTGTTGCCGCTCAGGAGGCGCCGCAGGAATCGGCGGGCGTGGCCGATCGTCGTTCCCGCTCCGAGCAGTGACAGCGCCGACGGCTTGATCGTGCTGGTGTGCCGGGCTTCGGCGACGACGCCTTCGGGCACCTCGGTGAACTTCCAGTGGCCGGTGTGCGCGTTCAGCATGGCCGGCAGGGAGATCTGCTTGTAGACGATCAGCTTCGGCGGCAGGCAGACGCGCACCGATCGCACGGTGTGTGTACTGCCGTCCGGGCCCTTCGTGTCCATGTCGAAGAACTGGATGTTCGGTACCTCCTCGCTCATGGTCAGTCCCACCACGTGCGGGATGCGCTCAGGCCACAGGTCGGCCCGGTAGAGGTAGTCGTAGGCATCCTCGATGGAGCCGGCGATGAACAACGGGTCGGTGAACGACACCACCAGCTCGCCGAGCTCTGTGAGCCGGGAGGTCGTGTCACGCAGAGTTTCGAGTTGTTCCCGGCTGTCCTTCGTGATCTGCTCCAGGAGCGGACCGAGATCGGCCTCCGCCGGCCCTTCGATGTGGTGACGGAGCTCGACCTCGGTGCGATCCGGAGCCAGCTCGTTGAAGACCCATTCGGCGCGGATCCCGGTGGCGGGTGACTCCGCGTCCATCTGGGTGAGCGTGATGCGGTGTCCCGGCCGGTCGGCGCGGCGCACCGCCTGCCAGGTACGGACCTCGCTGTCGCTGACCAGCGACCAGTACTGGATCAGATCGCCCTTCTCGTTGGTGTGGAGCACCTCCGCGTGCACGGCGGACGGGTGGTACTGCGGCCAGCGTCCGACGTCGGCGACGAGGTCGAACGCCGTGTCACGGGCGACGTCGACCGTCACGCGAGACTCGGTCTTCTGGTGGTTGTCCGGCACGGCGAGACACCTCACAAGCGTCGTAGAACCCGGAGTGGTCGGGCTCGACGATGTCCGTCACCGCTCGACCTGCGTTCGAGGACTCTTCGAGTTGACCAGGCGTCGATTCGGCGTCTAAGGCAACGGCGCACGCTCGCGACGTCCCCGAAACGAGCCCTGCGAGGGTCCGTGACGCGGCAGGACAGTCAGCCCGCCTACCGTGAGGAGAGGCATATGCCGAGCATTGTCACTGTCGGCAAGTTCGATAGTGATGGCGTCGCCGACGTTACCAAGATCCTTCAGGAGTTCGACCAGAAGGCCGCCACCGAGCTGCCCCAGCTACGCCGGCGGCAGGTCTTCGTCTACTCCGACGTCTACGTCCACATGCAGGACTGGGATGTCACGGATTACGCCGAGGCCTGTCGGGTGGCGACCACCGATCCGCGCTGCGCTCAGCTGAATGAGAGCCTCTCGGTCTACTTCGGCGATCATGCCGGGACGGAGGACTGGGACGGCCCGATCGACCAGCCGGCGGCCGAGCGCTTCTACCTGTGGCCCGCCGAGCATCTGGAGAACCTGGAGAAGACGTACAGCGCGGTGATCGTGAACACCCAACGGCAGGAGCACAACTCCGAGGTGGCACGGCTGTTCGCCGAATCGGATGCGACTGACATCCCGGTGACCATGGGGACGCTGCGCCGTCAGCTGTATCTCTGGCGCGGCATCTACCTGCACATCCAGGACTTCGCGGAGCCCGACCCGGTCAAGGTGATCAGTGCGGTGTGGACCGAGGGGGATCCTCGTTTCCTCCAACTCGTCGACGACCTCACGCAGCTCATCCCGCCGTACGACCCGGCAGGCAATTCGTTGGCCACTCGTTTCTACTACTGGGCTGCAGAGGTGTGAGAATGACCGAACTACCGACCCACCCCATCCGGCGGAAACTTCCGGACGAGCTCCCTCCCGAGTACGAGACGCTGCGCGAGCGCGGGATCGGCCGGGTGACGCTGCCCACCGGAAAGCTGGCCTGGATGGTGGTGCGACCCGAGTACGCCCGGTTCGTCCTCTCCGATCCGCGGTTCAGCTCGGACAAGATGAGCGACGACTTCCCGAAAATGACGCCGAACTCGTTGAACAAGCTGAAGTACTGCGCGCCCTTCATGATCAACCTGGACGGGCCGGAGCACGTGGAACAGAAGAAGCCGGTCATCGCCGAATTCTCTCCGGCCGGACTCGCCCGGCTGCTGCCGAAGCTGCGCGAAGCGGTGAGTGAGCGAGTCGACGAGTACCTGGCCCGGACCGACAAGCCGGTCGACCTGGTCATGGAACTGGCGTACCCCATCGCCTGGCGCCTTCAGGAGATCTTCCTCGGTGTCCCCAAGGCCGAACAGAAGAAGATGCGTGACAACGTGTGGCACCTGCTGATGCAGACCGCCACCGAGGAAGAGGAGAGGGCGTCAGCCGCGCGTCTGAACCAGCACGCGGAGGAGGTGCTGAGGGAGAAGGCGAAGAATCTCGGCGACGACCTGATGAGTCGCCTGATCCAGCGTGAGCTCGACGAACACGGCGAGGTCGACTGGTTCAAGCTCTCCCCCCTGATGCTGTCGAACGCCCAGGGCATCCACAACTCGACGTCCACGATGCTCGCGCTGGGCGTACTCACCCTGCTGTCCCACCCGGAGGAGCGGGCGACCCTGCTCGCCCACCCGGATCGCCTCCGAGTGGCGATCGACGAGATGCTCCGCTTCTACTCGGTGAACGACGGAACGCCCATGCGGCTCGCCACCGAGGACGTACGGATCGGCGACACCCTGGTCAAGGCCGGTGACGGCGTGGTCGTTCCGACGCTGCCCGTCAACCGCGATCCGGCGGTGTGCCCGTATCCCAACCACCTCGACCTCATGCGGGAGAAGACGACCAGGCACCTGACCTTCGGTCACGGGCCGCACCAGTGCCCGGCGAACCGCCTGGTGCCGGAGCTGATGGAGATCTTCTTCACGACGCTGTTCGAGAGGGCTCCCACGCTCGCCCTGGCGGTGCCGGAGTCGGAACTGAAATACAAGTACCACTCGATCCAGGCCTTCGGTCCGGCCGAGATGCCGCTCACCTGGTGAAGATCGCCGGTCTCCGCGCTCCGGTCGCGGAGACCGGCACCAGCCGCCGACGCCCGGCGGACACGACGACTCCCCTACATCGAGGAGGACGCGACACCGTGAGCGACAGCATCCGGCTTGCGGCCACGCCGGACGCCGAGGAACGCACAGCCCTGGTCATCGGCGCGTCCGGAGGACTCGGCACCGCCGTCGCGCGGGTACTCGACCGCCGTGGTTACCGTCTGGCCCTGCACTGCACCACCGGCACGGACCGGGCCCACAAGCTCGCCGCCGAACTGCGCCGGCCCAGTGCCGTCGTGCAGGCGGACGTCGCCGACTGGGCCGCCACGCAGGACATGATGGCTCGGGTGCGTGCGGAACTGGGTGGCATCAGCGTGCTCGTCAACGCCGGCGCGGTGCGTCACGACGGCTTCATGGCGACCCAGGCCGTCGATGACTGGACGCGTACCATCGCCGTCAATCTCCTTGGCACCTTCCATACCTGCCGCGCCGCGCTACCGGACATGATGCGCGCTCGCTGGGGCCGGATCATCAACGTCGTCTCGCCCGCCGGCCTCATCGGCAGCCGGGGTCAGACGGCGTATTCCGCGGCCAAGGCCGGGGTGCTGGGCATGACTCGGAGCCTGGCCCTCGAGTGCGGTCGTTTCCAGATCACGGTCAACGCGCTGTCGCCCGGACTGATGGCCACCGCGATGACCGAGAACATGCCGAGCGGGAACCGTGACGCACTCATGGGCCGGACCGCGTTCAACCGCATGGGCACTCCGGACGAGGTAGCCCAGGGCATCGCGCTTCTGCTGGACGCCGAGTACATGACCGGACAGGTACTGTCCATCGATGGCGGCATGTCGATCTCGTGATCGCCGTCCCGGGAGGCCAGACCGTCACCAGGACCGGTCCGGGGAATTGATCCGCTCCACGAGTGCCGCCCATTCCCTCCGCTCGGCCCGGGACAGCGGACGTTCGGCGTCGCTGTGCCCGGGCTGCCTCCGCAGCCAGTACTCCATCAGTTCGCCCGACACAGCGCCGGGAATGAACACCGACCACGCCAACATGTCCACGGTGTAGCGCGGCAGCCGGCGCCACAGAGTCCTCAACACGAATGCCCGTCGCGTACGGCGGGAAGCCCTTTCGCCTCTGCGCATGTCTCTCTTCCCAGGTGATCCCTCGACCGCTCATCGATCGATCCACGACATCTCCGGCCGACGATGCAGTAACGGCGTCGAGCCCTGCTAGAGCACCGCTGACCGCAATCTCCGGGAGTGCTCGTGACGAATCGCAGAACAGTGCTGTTGTTGCCCGGCCAAGGCGCGCAACGCGAGCGGATGGGCGCCGAGTTGTACGGCCGGCAGCCGGCGTTCACCACGTACGCCGACAGCTTGTTCCGGTCGTTGGACTCCGACGGCGACAAACTGGCCGCCGAGTGGCAGCGCCCTGCCCCCAATCCGGCCCTGGACGACGTCGGCGTCGCCCAGTCGTTGCTGCTCGTCGTCGGATACGCCCTGGGCCAGGCGGTGCACGCCGTGACCGGTGGACCGGACATCCTGCTCGGACACAGCGCAGGAGAACTGGCGGCCGCCTGCCTGGCCGGCGTCTTCCCGCCGGAAGATCTCCTGCCGTTGCTCGCCGCGCGCTCCCGGACTCTGCACACCGACGGCCGCGGTGGAATGCTGGCGGTCGCCGCGGCGCCCGACGAGCTGCCCGAGCCGTTCGAGCCCGGTATCGCCCTCGCAGCGATCAACGGGCCACGCCACTGCATCCTGGCCGGCCCCGAACCAGCGCTGGGGAGGACGTCGGCGGCGCTCAGTTCGGCCGGTTTCGCTCTTCGCCACCTGCGCTCCAGCCATGCCTTTCACAGCCCGGTCATGCGGCCGACCGCCGCGCGGTTCCGCGGCGAGTTGGGAGAGGTGCGGCTGAGACCACCGCACTCAACGCTGATCTCCAGTCGGACGACCGCGCCGGTCACCCCGTCCCAGGCGACCGACCCTTCCTTCTGGGCCGACCAGCTGCTCCTGCCGGTCCTCTTCTGGCCGGCGCTCAAATCGCTGCTCGACCAGCAGGGCCATCAACCCGGCCTGATCCTCCTCGACGGCAGTGCGGATCGCAGCTTGAGCGCCGCTGCCCGCCGTCACCCAGCGGTTCGGTCCGGCCGCAGCCTGGTCGTGCCGCTGCTGGCTCCGGCCGAGCCGGCGGCGGACGACACCGACCTCACGGCATGGACGGCCGCCGCCGAACTGTTGGCCGGAGGAGACCCGTCCCTCCGCCGCACCGCTCAGACTTGATACTCGAGGGCGTCAATGCTTCGGGAGTCGACGGCTGGCGGCTGGGGTGTGGTCAGCCACACCCCAGAACACGCGTGCGCGACCAGCTGAGCGCCGGGCGAAACCGGACCCGCGTCCGCAGAGCGCGGGTCAGCCACTCGTGATGTCGATCGTATCGACATATCCGCGGAACTGACCGCTGGCCGCCGGTTGGTCGTATCCGACATGGATCTGATCGATGGTTGGCGTACATGTCGACCAGCCGCACGTTTCGCCGGCCGATCGCCGGTGGCGTCCGCGGCGAAGAACGGCTGAAGGTCGTGCGAGAACGCGTCACTCGCAGTGATTCCGTTCCCTGCCGTTCCCGGGCGCTCGTCCGGCCACCCCGCCGATGCCGGGTCGATGCCGGTGACCCTGTTTTGTATTGACGTGCATCTCCACCTGACGAAACGGTCGACGATCGCATTACCAGCCGTCAACACTCGTGGCTTCGATGTGGATATCCGTGGCGTTGAAGCAGGGTCCCGGACGGCGATATCTTTCGCCATAGCTGATTCCCCCGATGTGCCACGGTGACTATCGAGCAGCCGAAGGAAGGGAATTCCGGAATAGATGACCACCACCGAAAACCCCCCGATCGACGGCAGCCGTGTCTCTCCCGACGTGGTGCGGAAAAGTGTCGACGACACCCTGCGCGAGTTTTTCGAAGCGAAGGCCGCGCTCGCCTCCGGCACCTCCCTGGCCGGTGTCACCGCCATCCTGCGGGACTACGTCCTGTCCGGGGGCAAACGGCTGCGGCCGCTGCTCTGCTACTGCGGTTGGGTGGCGGCGGGTGGCACTCCGGGCGACCCGGTGATCCTGCGGGCAGCCGCGTCGCTGGAGCTGTTCCACGCGTTCGCGCTCATCCACGACGACATCATGGACGGGTCCGACGAGCGCCGCGGACGGCCGACCCTGCACCGGCTGCTCGAGGCGGGCCGCGCGACCGGCGACCCGGAGCGTGACCGCCGGTTCGGTGTCGACAGCGCCATCCTCGTCGGTGACCTGGCCATGGTGTGGTCCGACGAACTGCTGCACGGCTGCGGCGCGCCGCCCCGGGTGCTGAGTGCGGTGCGTCCACTCCTCGACGCTATGCGTACCGAGCTGATGTTCGGCCAGTACGAGGATCTGTCCACCACCGGCACCGGGAACCCCGACCTGGCCACCGCGCTGTCGATCGCCATTTACAAGAGCGGGAAGTACACGGTGGAGCGGCCGCTGCACATCGGCGCGACCCTGGCCGGCGCGGAGCCCGCGCTTCTCGACGCCTTCACGGCCTTTGGCGTGCCGGTCGGCGAGGCGTTCCAGTTGCGCGACGACCTGCTCGGCATCTTCGGCGACCCGGCGCGGACCGGCAAGTCGGCCCTGGCGGACCTGCGCGACGGCAAGGGCACCGCTCTGCTGGCGATCGCTCTGCGTACCGCCGGCCCGGACCAGCGGCGGGTGCTCGCCGCGCAGGTCGGCAACCCGCGGTTGACCGAGGACGGCGCCCGGCATGTCCGGGTCGTGCTCGAGGAGACCAGGGCGGTCCACGCCGTTGAGGACATGATCGAGGAACGGCGCGGGCGAGGGCTTGCCGCCCTGGACCGGGTGGATATCCGCGCCGAGGCGCGGGCCGCCCTGCGCGACCTGGCGATCGCGGCGACCGCGAGGACGGCATGAGCGCCCCGCAGGTCTTCACCACGCTGACCGCGGACGAGCTTCTGCGGGAGGCGGAAGCGGACGAGTGGGCTTGGATCAGCTCCTCGGTGTACGAGTGCGGCCGGGTCGTCTCCGACGCGCCCTGGCTCGACGGGCACGCCGAGCGCCTGCGCTTCGTGCTGACCGAGCAGGCCGGCGACGGCGGTTGGGGTCTCCCCGGCTTCCGCCTGGTGACCAGCCTCAGCGCGACCGAGGCTCTGCTCACCGCCTATCACCGATGGGCCGCGGTCGACCGCGTCGTGCCGCGGGCCGAGCTGCGGCGCGCGGCCGCGAGCGCGCTGGTGTCGCTGCGGCGCACGCTGGCGGAGGCGACCGGGCCGTTGCCCGACCTGGTGGCGATCGAGTTGCTGGTGCCGCGGCTGGTCGAGGTGATCAACGAGCGGCTGCGGCGGCTGGCCGAGGAGGGCGACAGCTTCGGCGACGAGCCGCTGCGCGTACCGGCGCACACGCTTTCCTCGGCGCTCGCTCAGCTCCGGGGCGCGACCGCGGCAGGTCGGCCCGTGCCGCCGAAGTTGTGGTACAGCTGGGAGATCGTCGGCTCGGGCCGCCCGCAGGACCCAGCCGTCGCGCCGGTCGCCGGCAGTGTCGGGTGCTCCCCGGCGGCCACGGTGGCCTGGCTGGGCGCCCGTCCGCCGGCCGGACACCGGTCGCTACGCTACCTCGACGCGGTCCAGCGGCGTACCGGTGGGCTGTTCCCGATCGGTGCGCCCATGCCGCACTTCGAGCGGTCCTGGATCCTCAACCTGTTCCACACCCACGGCGTCCCGCACCAGGCATCCCCGGCGATGCTCGACGGCCTCGAGGCCGCACTGGGCCCCGACGGAGCGCCGGGCGGTGACGGCCTGCCGGTCGACGCGGACGACACGGCCGCGGTCCTCTACGCGCTGGACGCCCACGGCCGGGACCCGGACGTGACGATCCTGCTGCGGTACTTCGACGGCGACAAGTTCTTCACCTATCCCGAGGAGCGGACCAGCTCGCCGACGACGAACGCCCACGCCTTGGACGCGCTGGGCCACTGGACGAGCCGACGCCCGGCCCAGTCCCGGAAGTACGCACCGGTGCTGCACAAGACCCGGGACTGGCTGATCGGGGCGCAGAACGCGGACGGCAGCTGGGCCGACAAGTGGCACGGTTCGCCGTTCTATGCCACCGCGACCTGCGTGCAGGCGCTGGCCGGGTACGGCGGGTCAGCGGCGCGACCGGCGGTGGAACGGGCCGTGGCCTGGGTGCTCGACCAGCGACAGGGCGACCGCTGGGGACTCGGCGGCGGCACTGTGGAGGAGACCGCGTACGCGGCGTGGATCCTCCACCTGAGCGCCGCGTCCGAACGCCCTGAATTGGTGGACTCGCTGGCCGCGGCCCGTCGCGGGATCCGCGAGGGGATTGCCGACCGGCCCCCGGCGATGTGGTTCGCCAAGGACGTTTACGCGCCCGTCCGAATCATCCGCGCCACCTGTCTGGCCGTGGCCCACCGGCTGCGGAGGACCCGTTCGTGACCACCGAGACCCTGCTGGTGCCGTGCCCTTTCCCGGATCGGTCGCACCCCGGCGGCAGCGCCGCGGCGGAGTACGCGCGCGCGGTCGGCGCCGAGGTCGGACTGACCGGCGTGGCCGGCGCGACGGTGCTGAACGGCATCGCGCTGGGCGAGGCCGCGGCGCTGATCCATCCGGACACCGACCAGGACAGGCTGCAGGTGGCCACGCTCTGGACCGCCTTCCTGGTGCTCTTCGACGACGCGTGGAGCGACCGGCTGGAGTTCGGCGGGGACTGGCGCCGGCGGGTGATCGAGCAGCACGCGACCGTACGGGAGATCCTCGGTGGCCGGGCGGCGCACGCGGGCGACGACCCGCTGATCCGGCTGCTGGGCCGAATCCTCGCGGACGTGGAGCGCATCGACCCCGGCTTCGACTCGTCGAGGCTGCGCGCCGAGATCGGCCACTACTTGTCCGCGACGCTCTGGGAGCTTGACCTGCGCAGCCGGAGGGAGATTCCCGACCTCGCCACCTACATGGTCATGCGACGCGTGTTCAGCACGATGACGGTGCAGCTCGAGCTGGACTACTTCGTCGACCGGCTGCGGCTCGACGAACAGACGCGTACGCACCCGATCGTCCGCCTCGTGGACGGCGCCGTGGCGGACTACGGCTGCATCGCCAACGACCTCTACTCGCTCGCCGCGGAACGCCGTGCGGGCATCGCGTCGAACATCGTGATCGTCCTGGAGCACGAATACGGATGGGACGAGCCCCAGGCGATGGCCCACGCCCGGCGCATGTGCGAACGCGCCGTACGGATCTACCAGGACGTGTCCTCCAGGGCCGCCGACTTCGGACTGCGGCCGGACGAGGACCTGCGCCGCTACCTCCGCCACTACGAGTCCTTGATGTCGGCCGCGGCTCGCTGGCCCGCACGGTCGGCGCGCTACCGCTCATCGGGTCGGTGACCCGACCTACTCCTTGCCACGTGAATGAAAGGCGGATACCCGGTGTCCATCACCGCACGAGCCAAGCAGCAGAGTAAGCGTCCGCCGCGTGCGCCGGCCTGGCTCCCCTTGATCGGCCACGGCCGGCAACTGTTGCGCCATCGGCTGCGGTTCCTGCGGGAGGCGCGTGCCTACGGCCCGGTAGTCCGGGTGGGTCTGGGCCCGATGGAGACCTACCTCGTCAACGACCACCGGCTGCTGCACCGCATGCTGGTCGCCGAGGCCGCCCAGTTCCCGCGAGGGGTGCACTTCCGCAAGGCGCGTGCGGTGGTGGGCGACGGCCTGGTCACCGCCGACGGCGCGGCGCACCGTCGCCAGCGTCGCCTTGTGTTGCCCGTCTTCAGCCGCAAGCGCATGCACGGATATTCCGACGTGATGCGCCACGCCGCCGTGGAGCGCATCGCCTCGCTGCCCTACGACCGTCCGATCGAGCTCAAGGCCGAGTTCGTCTCGCTGGCCATCACGATCGCCACACGCGCGCTGTTCTCGAGCGACAGGGGCATAGACGCGGTCTCGATCGTCAAACGCACTCTGCCCGTGATAACCCGCGCGGTGAGCATGCGCGCGATGGACCCGACCGGGCTGGTGGAGCACCTTCCGCTGCCGGTGAACCGCCACTTCGACGCGATCATGCAGGAGATGTACGGGTTCATCGACGAGATGATCGCGTCCTACCGGCGGACCGAGCAGACCGGCGTCGACCTGCTCTCGCTGCTGATGCTCTCCACCGACGAGGACACGGGCCGGAGCCTGACCGACCGCGAGGTCCGCGACGAGGTCATCACCATCCTGCTCTCGTCGGCGGAGACCACCGCGCTCGCCATGTCCTGGTGCTGCCACGAGCTGGGCCGGCATCCCGAGGTGTTCGAGGCGGTGCGCGCCGAGGTGGACCGGGTGTTGACGGACGGCGAACCGCCCACCCACGAGCAGCTCGGCGAGCTCGCTCTGACCCGGCGGGTGGTGAAGGAGGCGCTGCGGCTCTACCCGCCGACATCCTTTCTGTCGCGTACCTGCCGGGAGGACGCGGAGCTGGGCGGCTACCACATCCCGGCGGGGAGCACGATCGTCTACTCGCTCTACGCGCAGCACCGCGACCCGCGGCTGTTCACCGACCCGGACACCTTCGACCCCGACCGCTGGCTGCCCGAGCGCTCGGGGGACGCCACCCCGGAGGCGTTCATGCCCTTCGGTGAGGGTGTGCACCGCTGCATCGGCGAACAGTTCGCGTGGGCCGAGGCGATGACCTCGATCGCTTTCATCGCGGCCCACCGCGACCTGCGGCCGGTCAACAGCGACGCGGTACGCCCGACCGGAACCGTCATGCTCGAACCCCACGGCCTGTCGGTCGTCATGCCCCGGAGGCAGCCCGCATGACCACGACCAGCCGGGCGGCCGCCGACGCGAATCGCTCACCGGATCTGACGTCTCGGGAGCCGCTTCTCGGCGAGCTCGACGACTCTGCCAGGTCTCGCTTGCGGCGTCGGGCCCGGTTCATAGAAACGGGACCGGTACGCGAAGGCGACGGCCTCGCCTCGGCTGCGCACGCCAAGCTTGCGCAGGATGCGGGAGACATAGGACCGAACCGTCGCCGTGGTCACCGACATGGCCGACGCGATCTCCTCGGTCGACTCCCCCGCGGCCAGGCGCAACAGCGTCTCCCTTTCGCGCGGCAACAGGCTGCGGGAGATGTCGGTCGGGTCCGGACCGTCGTAGGCGTTCTCGCGGCTCGACAGGTAACCGATCAGCTGGCGGGTGAGCGGGGCGGAGACGAAGGCGTTGCCGGTCTCGGCAGCGCGCAACGCCGGGGGGAGATCGTCGGCGAGCCGGTCGCGCAGCACATATCCGCTGGCACCACTACTCATGCTCTGCCACACCGCCGCGCCGCTCGCACCGATCGCCACCACGACGACCACAGCCTCGGTACGGGAGATCAGGTCGGTCATCGTCGGTTCGCCGCCGGAGAGGAGCGAGCGGGACACCACCAGCACGTCGGGGCGCCGGTGGTCGCAGACGTCGATCGTGTGCCGGACGCTCGCGGTTTCGGCGATGACGACGTACTCCGGATGGCTGCCGATCACCTTCCGAGTGAGACGGAGCCCCAGCGCATCATCGTCGGCAATCACTAATGCGACACCCGGGAAGCGGCGAAGAGATGTCAAGTGGACCCTCCAGTCGAGCGGCCAAGCCCTGACGGATCGGCGGAACTCCGACCGCTTGCTCTGCTTTTCGAAGGTGCTGCATCTCGCGCAAGAAATATCCGAGTACGCTGGACCCGGATGATCAGCCCAACGCACTTCGGCCAGTTAACACGAAGTGTTGTTTCGATGGCAATGCGCACAGTCGGGCAAATGTCCTTGTAATCCGGGGCACTTGCGCAGGCCAAGCGCGATGACCGCCGTTCCGACTCGCACGACAGTTACCCTGATCACCGGGGCTGAACGCGAATTCGGCTAAGACGTATCCGAGTCAAGAACGTTCATCAGCTCATTTGGAGGCGTGGCGCTTAATACTGCAACAGCACTGGACTGGTGCTGTTGCCGGTTCGCTCGGACCGTCGCATTCCGCAGCGCGACGAGTTCCACACTGTCGCTCCGCCAGGCCAACCGAGCCGGCGCCGCGCATGACCCAGCTGAGATCGTCGGTGACCGCAGCACGGCCTTCGTCAGTTGCCGTTGGTGCCGGAGGGCGTCGACGGTGCCGGCCGGCGGAAGAAGCCGACCAATGCCCCGACGGAGTGGTAGGGGTTTGCCACGCTCACCAGCTCCCATCCGTACTGGCTGAGCAGTTCAGCAGCCATCAGGATCGCCGACTGCAACGGGATGCTCAGGTTGCTGTCGGCCAGCACTCCCAAGTGGCGGTACGGGTATCCCCGCAGGTCTGCCTGTCCCTGCAGCAGGGCGAGGGCGCTCACCTCACGCGTCTGTGCGATCTCCTGCGGCGATTGAAACGCTGACATGTCGCCAATCTAGCTGTTGTCCAACACCACCAGGGGCTGCGGCTATGTGCCTGGACAGCTAGCATTCACCCCTCTTGATACCTGTCGTCACCCTGACGAGGAAGAGGTTCGATGCTCAGCATCGCGGGTTCCGCTGCCGTCGACAGGCGACTGGCCGACGAGGTCCGGCAGTACGGTCGCCGGCTCGAAACGACGCTGGCGGGCACTGCGTACGGCCGCCGCGTGGACGGGCTGGACCGCATCACCGCCGCCGACGCCACCGGAACCGTCACCGCGGTCATCGACGTTCACGGCGACATCGTCGACCTGAGCTTGGGCTCCGATTGGTGGCAGACCCTCGGACCCGGTCATACCGGCCCGGCCGTCCTCGACGCGCTGCGCGCCGCCCAGCTCAAGGCAACGCTGGCGGCCGGCATCCTGCACCGCAACGGCAGACCTGCGCCGACGCCCCCAGCGCCGGCAAACGCCGACGCGGAGGAGCCACCGTTCGCCGACCCAGCGGCCGGGTGGGAGACCGCCCAGGCAAAGGTCGACCACGGCTACCAGCTGCTGCACGCCCTCGAACGGATGGCCGAGCTGCGCGACTCCGGGCAACCGCGAACCGTCGCCGGACCGGCCGGGCTGTTCCGCCTCCACCTGGCCGGCTTCACGATCACCGACGCCACCGTGAGCCCTGTCGGCGTGTCCGCCGGCGACGGCGCGGTCCTGGCCCGCGACGCCGAGGCCGCGCTGCGGGAGGCGTCCCGCGAGCAGGATCCCGAGTATTGGGTCACCACGGAGGAGACGCGATGAGCGACGCGGTCTGGAACAGTCCGCAGGCGCTGGAGGCCGGCGCCGACGGCATCCGCGCCGAGGGCAGCAAGTGGTACGGGTTCTCCGACCAGATGGCCGCGGTGGCCGGCGCCATGGCCGAGATGACGCTCGCCCCGACCGCCTTCACCGTGATCGACGCGTCCGGGGTCGGCGCGATGACCGCCGGGGACCAGGGGGCCGCGTACGACCGCACTCAGATGTGGCTCACCAGCCTGTTCACCGAGGCGTCGGCCAAGTTCGAGGAACTCGGAGACGCGCTGAAGAAATGCGCCACGGACTACGAGCGCACCGACGGTAACGTCGCACGGAGCTTCGACGCGATCGCGAAGGGCCTGAAGTGACAGCACCAGGTGGCAGCTCCGAGTACCGGCCCCAATCACTGGCGGCGTTCGAGAACGCGGTCGGCCTGGTCGAACGCGGTATTGAACAGATCCGCGCCGAATGGGGCTATCTGATCGACCGCATCAACGCCTACCTCGACAAGGTCCGCAAGGAGGTCGAGGACAGCAGCCTCTTCGAGATCATGTACGAGGCCGTCTGGGGTGACATCAAGCAGAACGTCGAAACCATCAAGCGGATGGTCGAGACGGCCCGAGCCGCAGTCGACAAGCTGCTCGAACAAGCACAGAAATCGGTCGCCGGCTCGATACCGGTCGCGTCGCTGTTCTCCCGCGCCTACGACCTCGGCGAACGGGTGAACCGGCCGTTGACCGGCATGTACGGCGACATGACCGGATCCGGCGACATCGACTTCTGGCGCGGCCCCGCCAAGATCACCTACGAGAAACGGGTCGGCGACCAGCAGGACGCCGTCACCAACGCCTCGGGCAAGGTCAAAACGCTGGCCACCTACCTCGGCGACGCCGCCACCGCCAACATGACCTACATGGCCAGCCTCGGCGACCGCCTGGCCACCATCCTGAAAACCATCATCACCACCGGCCTCGACATCCTCGCCCTCGAAGCCGGCGCACTGACCCAGGTCATCGCCGCGCTGTCGCACCTGTCCGAACTGATCGGCACCGCCGTCGAGCAGTCCATCGGCTACGTCACCACGCTGGGCACCCGCATCGCGGAAGTCCTCAACCAGATCCTCGCCCTGCAGACCGAGAACTCCGACCTCACCGGACTGACCCCGGACGGACGATGGCCCTCCCCCGTCGCATCATGAAACGCATGACGCACCCTCGGGCCCGCCTGCTCCGGATCACCGCGTTCGGACTTGTGACCGCGATGGCCGCCTGCACCGGGCCCGGCGACACGGCCGGCCCCGGCACCACGCCGTCGGCGCTGCCGTCCGCGGCGTACACCGGGAAATGGTCGAACCTCGACACACCGTGCCCCACCCTGACGCCGGCGACAAAGGCCGAGCTCGACATCACCGGCTCCGGCACGCCCAGCCCCGCCGACACCAGCACCTTCATCGGGCAGAACATCAACTGCTCCTGGGGCGAAGGCGAGGGCGCCTTCGCCGTCTCCGTCCGAATCAACCTCAGGGACGGGCAAATCCCCGCCGACGAACAAACCGCACTGGACTTCCAGGACCAGGTCAACCGGTCGATCGCCGCCGGCGAAGTACTGCATTCGATACGCGACATCGGATTCCAGGACCGGGCCTACCTGACGATCCACAAGGACCAAGCCACCCTCCAGCTCTGGACCCTGTCCAGCAACGCATCGGTGACCATCCACCGCACCGGGCCGCGACTGGAGAAATCCGCCTGGGACAAGGCACTCAGCGACCAGAAGAGCACCCTCGAGAAGGTCGCCACGGAAGTACTGAACCAACTCGGGTAATCACCGGCACGACCACCTTGCACTTCGGCATGGATCCTCGATCACGGCACGACGCGACCACGGATCGGCATCGTCTGACGCGATGGGACAGGTGGGTGTCGCGGTTCAGGCCCGGCAGGCGACGGTGAGGTTCACGAAGCTCGCCTCCGTGTACGCCGACCAGGAGTCGATGCTCTGCTCACCGGTGTTCCAGGTGACCACGCGACCCGAGGACTGCCCGTACGTGCGAGGGACGGCGCCCGGCGTGCGGATCCAGGTGAACTTCGTCGACAGGAAACCGTCGGTGATGATGGCGGAGAACTCCACGGCCTGACCGGACTCGCAGGTCACGGCACCACCGCTGCGGTCCTCGTCGGCGTAGGCCGGACCGGTCAGGGCGACGGTGGCGAGGGCGGCCACCCCGGACGCGACAGCCAGGCGGGTCATGATTTTTCGCATTTAATCCTCCTTGTTGGTGTCCCGATGCTGCCAAAGGAGGGCGGCCAAGATCAATGTGACGTCACTATCAGGGGCTTCGATGAACCAAGCCAGGCCGGCGACGTGGTGCGGGCGAGCGAGACACCCCGTTCGGGTGGTCCTGACCCGGCCGTGGACGCTAGACCATCTCGATGTCCGGGTCGACGTGCGTGCGTCGTACCCGGCCCATCCGGGTGTCCTCCCACTTCTTGGCCTCGCCGGCGCTCTTGGCGATCAGGCCCAGCTCCTGGAAGCCGAGCCCGGCATAGCGGATACCGCTGTTCCCGCTGGCCACGCCGCCCGCGGTCAGCCCCGCGCCGATCATGCCGAGCAGGCCGCCGACCATCTTCGGCACGTTGATCTTGCGGTCGCGGACGCCCTTGACCACCTCGCTGAAGAAGTCACCGCCCGCGTTGCCCCCGGCCAGCAGCGCGGCCGCGACGGCCATCGGCGGGGTGGGCGCCGGCCCGGTGCCGCCGGTCGACCGCTGGTGCTCTTCGAACCTACGCACCGCGTCGATCGCCGTGGCCTGAAGGATCGGCGACGCGGCGGCCACGAACGCGCCGACCGCCTTCGAGATGTCGCCGCTCGGGATCCGGCTGAGGTCGACGTCGCCGTCCTCCCACTTGTAGGCCTCACCGGCGCTCTTGAGCCCCAGCCCGACGGTCTGCACGCCCAGCCCCACATACCGGGTGGCGTCCGAGCCGGCGCCGATACCGGCGGCGGTGACGACCAGCCCCCCGGCCGACAACACACCGCCGAGAAACTTGGGCAGATTGATCGACCCGCTCTGCATCCACTTGACGACCTCGCTGGCCGCATCGCCGATCGCACTGGCGCTGGCCATGCCGGTGCCGCCGGCCACCAGGTTGGGCGCGCCGGCGGCCTTAACGGCCGCGATGTTGATCGGGGGTACGGCCGCGGCCACGCCCGCCCCCACGGCCTTGGCCAGGTCCCCATCCAGCCGCTTGGGCACCGGGAAGGGCTGCCCGATCCCGGTCATGTCGGGAGTCCCGGGCCGTCGGGGCTCGGCGAACATATGGCCGAGGCCGGACATATCTGGTGTTGCGGGCCGCCGGGGCTCGGCGAACAGCCGACCCATACCGCTCATGTCCGGGGTTTCGGGGCGTCGGGGCTCGGCGAACATATGGCCGAGGCCGGACATGTCCGGTGTCGCGGGTCTGCCTGACTCAGCGAAGAGGTGGTTCATTCCGCTCATGTCCGGGGTTTCGGCACGGCGGGGCTCGGCGAACATATGGCCGAGGCCGGACATGTCCGGTGTCGCGGGTCTACGAGGTTCAGCGAAGAGGTGGTTCATTCCGCTCATGTCCGGGGTTTCGGCACGGCGGGGCTCGGCGAACATATGGCCGAGGCCGGACATGTCCGGGGTGGCCGCTCGGGGCGCTGCCGCCGCCGATGGCGGGACGCTCTGCATCGCGGGAGGGGCGCTGTTCGATCGCGGCCGCGGCAGGTCGACCGCCGTCTCCGGGAAGGTGCTCAGGTCCGGCGTGGGCGGAGGAGCGGCCGGCACCGGCGGCGCTTCCTCGGGCCACGCACCGGGCATGCCCCGGCCTTGGCCGTCGATCATGCGGGAGACGGCCGTGTTGCCCGCCTGCCGTTGCAGCGCCAGGATCGCCGCGGCGTGCGGCGAGATCCGTTCGGCTCGAGGCGCGGCCCGCGTCGAGGCCTCCTGGCCCTCGTCCTCGGACCGGGCGTGCTCGTGCCGTGTCACCAGGGCTCCTCGCGTCGGGATCGCGGTGCGCGGCCCGAACGTTAGACCTCCAGAGTGGACCCCAAGCGACTCCCGGGTGAACGGAGTTGGCGACGACCACCTCATCTGCTCCGGTCCCGGACACCGACGCGTACCGCGGCGGCCTTGCCGTGCTGGTCTTGATCGTCCTGACACTGACCGTCATGCTGCGCGGTCGCGTTTCGGCCGGGCGTTCAGTCGTACGGCGGATCCCAGTCGTAATTGCGGGACAGCCCGCGCAGCTCCACTTTCGTCTTGTCCCGGATGACCGTGACGCTTTGTTCCTGGGCATTGGTCACCACCACCGTGTACAGGCCGCGCCCCTTGTTGAGGATCTTCACGATCGCGCCGTCCGGTTGCCGGCGCGGGAAAGCCTGCTTCAGCAGCTCCACCTCCTCCACAGTGAGTTTCCCGCGCTCCAGCTGTCGCAACAGCCCGTGTTCGGTGTCCCTGGGCGGGCCGCCGGCCGCCTTCTGCTTCTCGGCCTCAGCCTCGGCCTTCTCCCAGTCGCGCTCGGCCGCGGTCTGTTCCCGATCCCGCTCCGGTTTTCCGGATCCGTCTCCGCCACCACCACCTCCGGACGCGGTCGACATCAACGCCCCGCCCGCGATGCCGGCCTGGGCCGCGATCTGCGCCGGAACCGTGTTGACAGCCACGACCGCGAGCGCGCCGCCCCGCTGCATCAGCACGACCGGGCCGGCGGCCGGCGGCGCGCCCCCGGAGGGTCCGGACGGACCCAGCTTCCTGGTGAGCAGCAGCAGGACCGCGTCGACGCCGATCTCGGCGATCGCGTCGGCGAACTCCTTTCCGGCCTGCACGAGCTGCTCCTCGGTGGCCGCGGATCGGGCGTCCGCGAAGGCGACGAGGTGCTGCGCGGCGCGGATCAGGCCGGCCCCGACGAAGACCACGCTGAGCGCCAACGCCAGATCCGCGGCCCACCCCACCGGAGTGAGCTGGGAGATCGCGAACACCGCAGCGAACGACAGCAACGCTGCCACCAGCGCTTCCGGCGACAGAACGGCGAGGATCCGCGCGCGGACGGCGGCGGCGATCGGCGCACGCTCGAAAGCCGCGACGAGCCGATCGGCCGGGCTCAGCGCCGCGATCGCCTCTGGGCTCAGCGGTCGCCGTTCCGAGGCGACGACGGGAGCCGGCTGGCGCTGCACCGCTCGTGGCGCGAGCAGGGTCGTGACGGCTTGATTGCCGGCGGCACGTTGCAGACCTCTCAGAAGGCCCGACGCGGGACCGGCGCCGCGCTGAAGCGAGGGGGCCGCCGCCTGGGCTCGGCCTGCGGAGGGAGCCGCCGTACGCCGCCTCGGCGCCGGCTGTGCCTGATCTTCGTGGTACGCCGTCATCTGCGCTCCCAGATCGCGTCCGGTCGGGTCTCAGCAGGGTGCCCATAGTGGCAAGGGACGGGAACGGGTCGTGCGCCTGAGGCGGGCCATGCCGTCAGCAGCGAGACAGGTCATCGCCGCGGTGGCGAAGCCTGACGGTTCAAGTCGCTGTCCACCCGCGCAGCATGACACCCGACGGGTCCTTCGTCCATGCCACACAGGAGCGGCATGGACACCCGGTCATCTCTCGGTTGAACATCCTGGACGACACTCCTGCCTGTCCAATGAGGTCGGTGGATCTGGACTCTGGAGATGTGATGCCTCAGCGGAAGAATCGATGCCGGAAACCACGCGAGGCTCAACGGCACCTTCGTCAGCGTCACCAGGGGCCATGGAAGGCGGATCGATGGATCACGCTCTCATATCGGTCATCGCGGTGGGAGTGCTCGCCACATCGGTCGTTTCGCTGATCGTGTGGAGGATGTACCTCACGGATCGCGGCGTCGAGCAAGAGGTACGCGACTCCCTGACGTACGAGATCCACCGGTGGTGCGCCCGTAGCGGCTGGACACCGGGTGACGAACTCGTGGCCGTCCGGGCCGGCCCGTTCGACCCGCGAAGGCGTAATGGACATCAAGTCATCGCCGCCGCCCACGGCGATGTGGCGCATCGCCCAGCCGTTCTGCTGCTCTGCAAGAGCGATGACGAAGACGGCGCGCCCGCGTACGCCACGGTTGTGCTACGCGTGCACGACACCCTACCTTCGCTGGAAATCCGCCCACGTTATGTTCAAGCCAAGTGGCGGAGAGCCCGGAGCTCGACACCAGGCGGCCCGTCCGCCGCCGACGACGCGTTCGACAGACAATTCAAGATCTGGCCGCGAAGCGCATCCGGCGCGGAGAGGCCGCTCACCGGTCCTGCCCGTGTCGCGCTCCTCGAGCTCAAGGAAATGGGATTCTTCAAGGTCCCGTTCGTCGACTTGGAAAACGGCCACCTGCGCGTGCTGGTGTCTCGCTGGCCACCGGCATTGGACCTCGACCGATACATCACCGCGATAACGGACCTGACACAGGCTTTGTCATCGCCCGGCCAACCCCCATGATTCCCTCCGCCGCTCGGATCGGCTCCCTGTTGACCGGCGCGCGGCCGCTGCCCGGTCTGAGCTCACCACCTCGACGGCGACGGACACCGGGCACAGCTCGGGAACTGTGGTCGGCACATCGCGGACGGCGACGAGAAGCCCGATGCGTTGCCGGCGCTCGATACTGTGCGGCACATGTCGATCGCGGCGAAGGCGTGTGCTGCTCTCGGGGTGGTGCTGGTCGCGGCGGGAGCGCTCAGCCTCGGGCATGCTGGGCAGGGTTCGCAATCGCGGTCCGTGCGGGTCGGCGGCGTGCCGGTGGAGGTGGTTCAACCCAGCGGCGGCGGGCAGCGGCTGCCGGTCGTTGTGGTCGTGCACGGGTACGCCGGGTCGGGGCGGCTCATGCGGCCGTTCGCCGACACTCTCGCGCGGCAGGGCTATGTCGTTGCCCTACCTGACCTCGCAGGGCACGCCGGAAACGTCCGGCCGCTCACCGGGGATGACGAGATCGACCGGGAACTGGCCGCTGTTGTCGGCTACGTCCGCGGCCTGCCCGAGGTCGATCCGTCGAAGGTGGCGTTGCTCGGCCATTCGATGGGAGCGGCCGCCGTGGTCCGTGCGGGGGCGGCCGATCAGCGGGTCGCCGCCACTGTGGCGATCTCGCTGGGCGACAGCACGGCGGCGGCGGTGCGCCCCGGGCCACGGCATCTGCTCCTGCTCCTTGGCGCGCTGGAGCCGAAGGGCATGCACGACGCCTCGCGGCTGGCACTGACCGGTGAAGGCGATCGGATGGTGGCGGTGCCGTTCGTCGAACACGTCGGGGTCCTCTACGCCGATCGTACCCATCGGGAGGCCGCCCACTGGCTCGAGGATGCTTTGCCGCATCGGCCCCAGCAGCCGGTGACAGCACCCCAGGGCCGGGTGGCCGGCGCCGGGCTGATCCTGCTCGGCCTGCTGCTGCTGATCCTCGCGGTGCTGGGTCGCCGGCCGCCCGTGGCGCCCTGGCCGGCACCGCCTCCGAGCGAGCGATGGTGGTGGATCGCCGGCGCGGCCCTGGTCGCCCCGGTCGCGGGTCTGGTCGGTGGCGTGCTGGGATCCTGGGCCCTTCCCGCTGCCGACTCCGGCTACCTCATCGGATACTCGGCCTCGGCCGGGACCATGTTGGTGATCGGGGCAGTTGTGCTGCGCAAACGCGCCGGGCAGCGGGTCCGGTGGCCGAGGCCGGCGTGGCCGCCGGCGGCGCTCGCCGTCGCCGGCACCACGGCGGTGCTCGTGCCGATCGAGCTCGGCGTCACCACGATCGTGCCGCACGGGCTGCACTGGCTGCTCATCGGGCTACTCGTCGGGGCCACCGCTCTCCTGCTCGGCGGGGCGCACGCCGTCGCCGGTCCGCCGTACAGCGCAGCAGTCCTGGCTGTGGTCTGTCTTCCGGTGCCGGTGGCCGCCCTCGTCGGCCTCGCCCCCGGTTTTCTCGCGCTCGTCGCACCACTGATCGCGGGGCTTGTCGTGCTTCATCTGATGATCGCCGGTCTGGCGTGGCGTCGCGGGATGCCCTGGTGGCAGACCTGCTTGGCCGGAGCGCTGATGGTCGGCTGGCCCGTAGCCGCCGTGCTGCCGATCACCTGACGCCTACCGTCCACTCACGTCGACGGTGTCCGTCGAGTCGGCGTGCAGGCGCCAGAGCCGTTCGGCCACGGCATCGGGCTCGTGTCGCTGACCAGTCCCGATCACTCCCTTGACGACGAGATGAGCCACCCGCGGCGAGGTGCCGATCAGCGTCTCGGCAACGAGCTCGGCGTACGCCTTCTGGGCGAAACCGGTAACGGCGCTCGACGCCCGCTGGGCGAGACCCGGAGTCGTGCCTCTTGGCGTACGTCAGTGAACAGCGCGTGGCACGCCCATGGGGTTGGGGTAGGGCACGACCGCGTCGGCGGCGTCGGCCAGCGGTGTCAGCAGGTCTGCCAGTCGGGTCTGATCGGCTGAGCTGAGCGTGGTCCAGGGTTGGGCGGCGAGCTGATCGGTGCGACTTTCGACGGCTCGGTGTGCGGCCTGGCCCGTCGCCGTGGGTCGGCCGTCATGGTCGAGCCAGCCGCGCTGCGCCAAGGCCCGGGCCTCGGCGTCCCACTCGCTGTCGGTCCAGCCCCGGTTCGGTTGCAGTTGTTCTCGGTCGCCATGCAGCGCATCGTGTAGGACCAGCGCTTGACAGCCCGTGATCTCGGCGGCCACCAAAGCGGCGATGTGCCCGTCGCCGCGGTGTTCACGCAACACGGTGGCGGCGTGCCACAGCCGGGCGAGTACGTCAGTCGGCTGCGGCAGAGCCGCGTTGGCCGCGCCGAGCGCCCGGCCGTCGGTCACGGCGGCCTGGGCCGCGGCCTCCAACAGCTCGGCGGCTTCCGCCCATCGCCGCGGCTCGGGTGGCAGGACGGCCCGCAACGCGTCCACCGCACCATGGAGGCGGGCAGCCAGGGCTTGTTCCGGTGACACGCGCTGCCACACCTCGGGTAAGGCTCGAGCCACCATGGCGGGTGCGAAGGAGAAGAACAAGGCAGTCACCGGTGCGGCGGCCACTGCGCCCAGCGGAGCTGCTCGCCCGGCGAAGTATCCGCGCCAGAACCCGCGCAGTCCGGCGCCTTCGAAGGCGATCCGGGCCTGAGGTGCGAAGTAGGTGACCGCATGCAAGGGCTCGTACAGTTGCCACAGGTGCCGAACCAAAGACATATCGGCAATCTAGGTGCAGGTCCCGCGGCTCGCCATCTGGCGCGGCGACATCTGCTGCGCCGCCCCATCCCGCACCTGAACGTCACCACGACGGGCGACGGGGGCGGCTGCCAGGATGGCTGCTGCGCCAACGACAACAACGCCTGGCGGCCACGGATGCTCGGCCCTTCAGGGCCGGAACCGGTAGCCCATGCCGGGCTCGGTGATCAGGTGGCGGGGGTGGGAGGGGTCGGGTTCGAGTTTGCGGCGCAGCCGGGCCATGTATTGGCGCAGGTAGTTGGTCTCGGTCGAGTACTGCGGCCCCCATACGTCGTGCAGCAGCGCCTGCTGGCTGAGGAGTTTGCCGGGGTGGCGCAGCAGATGTTCGAGCAGCTGCCACTCGGTGGGGCTGAGACGGACCTCGGTGCCGCTGCCGATGACGGTGCGGTCGGCCAGATCGATGGCGTACGGGCCGATGGTGACGATCGAGGGTGTTTCTCCCGGCGGCTGGACGCGGCGGGTGACGGCGCGGATGCGGGCCAGCAGTTCGTCGACGCCGAACGGCTTGGTGACGTAGTCGTCGGCGCCGGCGTCGAGGGCGTCGACCTTGTCGGTGCTGCCGACGCGGCCGGACAGCACGATGATCGGCACCGTGGTCCAGCCGCGCAGACCGCGGATGACCTCGGTGCCTTCCATGTCGGGCAGACCGAGGTCGAGCACGATGAGGTCGGGGCGATGGCGGGTGGCCTGGTGCAGCGCGGTGGCACCGTCGGGGGCGGCGTCGACGTCGTAGTGGCGGGCGCGCAGATTGATGCTCAGGGCGCGGACGATCTGGGGTTCGTCGTCGACGACGAGTACGCGGGTCATCGGGCCGCCACCGCCGGCAGCGAGACGATCATGGTGAGGCCGCCTTCGGGGGTCTCCTCGGGCGTCAGGGTGCCGCCCATCGCCTCGGTCAGGCCGCGGGACAGGGCCAGGCCGAGCCCGACGCCGGTGTGGTTGTCCCGGTCACCGAGGCGCTGGAACGGCAGGAACACGTCGTCCCAGCGGTCCGCCGGGATGCCCGGGCCGTGGTCGATGACCCGGATCTCGACGCGCGGACCGAGGGAGCTGGCGGTGATGACCGGGGGCCGGCCCGGCGGGCTGTGCCGCAGGGCGTTGGCGGTCAGATTGACCAGGACGCGTTCCAGCAGTCCGGGGTCGGCGTGCAGGTAGGGAAGGTCGTCGGGGATGTGCAGTTCCACGGTGCGTCCGGGCGGGCCGAGGTCGTCGAGCGCGCGGGGGACGATCTCCTCGGCGCCGACGTCGATCGGGGCGATGCCGAGCGCCCCGGCCTGCAGGCGGCTCATGTCGAGCAGGTTGGTGACCAGGCGGATGAGCCGGTCGATCGATTCGTCGGCGGTCTCCAGGAGCTCTTTGCGGTCGTGGTCGTCGAAGTCGACGTCGTCGCTGCGCAGGCTGGCGATGGCGGCCTTGGCCGAGGCCAGCGGCGTACGCAGATCGTGGCTGACCGCGGCGAGCAGCGCGGTACGCATCCGGTCCGCCTCGGCCAGCGGTTTCGCCGCGGCGGCCTCGGCGGTGAGCCTTTCCTGGCGCAGCGCGAGGGTGGCCTGGGCGGCGAAGGCCTCGACGATGCGCCGTTCGCTGGCCTGCAGCGGCCGCCCTTTGAGCAGCATGGTCACGTGGTCGTCGATGGTGACCTCGGCGTCCGCATCGGCCGGTGCGGTGCAGGCCGGACCGCCTGCTTCGGCGATCACGGTGCCGGAGTCCAGCAGGGTCACCGAGTCCAGGGTGAAGGTCTCCCTCAGCCGCTCCAGCAACGCCGGCAGGGGGCGTTCGCCGCGCAGCACACTGCCCGCGACGGTAGCCAGGGTCTGCGCGTCGGCGCCGGCCTGGGCGGCCTGCCGGGTCTTGCGGGCGGCGGTGTCGACGACCCAGCTGACCGCTATCGCGACGACCACGAAGATGGCCAGGGCGAGCAGGTTGGCGCCCTCGGCGATGGTGAACCGGCCTACCGGCGGGGTGAAGAACCAGTTGAGCATCAGGGAACCGGCGACCGCGGCGAGCAGCGCCGGCCAGAGGCCGCCGATCAGGGACACCCCGACAACGGCGGCCAGGAACAGCAGGATGTCGTTGGTCAGCGACAGCGACGGCCCAGCGTCGAGCAGACCGGTCAGGGCCGGCAGCCCGGCGGCCGTGGCGATGAATCCGGCGATCCGGCGGCGCCGGGACAGCGCCGCGGGCATCCGTCGGCCCCGTCGGCCCTGGCGGGCCCGTTCGTGCGGGACGAGGTGCATGTCGATCGTGCCGGACAGGGCCGTGGTGGTGACGCCGACGCCGGCGGAGAACAGCTGGGCCAAGCGGCCGCGGCTGCTCACCCCGAGGACGATCTGGGTGGCGTTGACGGCGCGGGCGAAGTCGAGCAGGGCGGTCGGCACGTCCGCCCCGGCGACCTGGTGGTACGTCCCGCCGAGGCTCTCGACGAGGACCCGCTGCCGGGCCAGGGTCGCCGGGTTGGCGCCGGCCAGGCCGTCGTTGCGGATGACGTGTACGGCCATCAGGTCCGCGCCGCCCGAACGGGGTGACGCGGTCCGGGTGGCGATCCGCGCCGCGCGACGGATCAGGGTGTCACCCTCGGGTCCGCCGGTGAGCGCGACGAGAACCCGTTCGCGGGTCTCCCAGGTGGTGTCGATCCGGTGGTCGGCGCGATACTGGCCGAGCTGGTCCTCGACCTTGTCGGCCAGCCACAGCAGGGCGAGCTCGCGCAGAGCGGTGAGGTTGCCGGTGCGGAAGTAGTTGCCGAGCGCGGCGTCGATCTTCTCCGGGCGGTAGATGTTGCCGTGCGCCATCCGCCGGCGCAGCGCCTCCGGGGTCATGTCGATCAGCTCGACCTGCCCGGCCGCCCGGACCACGGCGTCGGGCACGGTTTCGCGTTGTTCGACGCCGGTGATCTGGGCGACGACGTCGTTGAGCGACTCCAGGTGCTGCACGTTGACGGTGGTCAGCACGTCGATGCCGGCGTCCAGCAGCTCGTGCACGTCCTGCCAGCGTTTGGCGTGACGCGAGCCCGGCACGTTGGTGTGGGCCAGTTCGTCGACCACGGCGAGCTCGGGCTTGCGGGCCAGCACGGCGTCGAGGTCCAGCTCGGTGAGCTCGACCCCCCGGTACCGCACGGTCTTGCGGGCGACGAGTTCGAGGTCGGAGAGCATGGCCTGGGTGTGCTTACGCCCGTGGGTCTCGACGAAGGCGATGACCACGTCGGTGCCGCGCTCGGCGCGCCGGTGGGCTTCTTCGAGCATGGTGTACGTCTTGCCCACGCCCGGGGCGGCGCCGAGGAAGATGCGTAGTTCTCCGCGTGCCATGTCGGCGCCGCCCCCCCTGGTCGCTACTTGCCGTCGAGAGCGAGGTTGAGTGTCAGCACGTTGACCCCGGGTTCACCGAGGAAGCCGAGTGCCCGGTCGTCGGTGTTGTCCTCGATCAGCTGACGAACACGGTTCACGTCCATGTTCCGTTCCCGGGCGACCCGCGGCGCCTGCAGGCGCGCGTACGCCGGGCTGATGTTCGGATCGAGGCCGCTGCCGGAGGCGGTGACCGCGTCGGCCGGCACCGCCGGCTCGGCGGGAGCATCGCCGCGGATCGGGGTCATGACGCCGCCGAGGGCCTGGTAGTCCTCACCGGTCCGGGCGGGTTCGACGGGCACGCCGCCATAGCTGGCCAGGAACGGTGTGCCGGTCTGGTTGACCGACACGACACGGGTGACCGGCCCGGTGAAGCCGTCGCGGCGGAACACCGCGAGGACCGCGCCGACGCCGTCGGCGGTGCAGTAGGGGCGCCGGCCGTTCACGCCTTCCAGCTTGCCGACCGCGAGGCTGCGGGCACAAACCTGGGTCAGCAGACTCGGCGAGGCGTCGTCGGGGTTGTCGGACAGGGTGTCGACGATGCTCTCCGGGCCGAGGTTGCTGGCCGAGGTGGAGGTGGGGTCGTACCCGTCGCCGGCCGCGGACGGCCGGCTCTGGAAGTACTTGCGGTCGGCGTTGCCGTCCGCGTCGGTGAACGCCTGGCCGATCAGCCGGCTGCCCACCGTGCTCGATCCGGCGGTGACGAGGGAGCCGTCGGTTCGGCCGGACAGACCGGGCAGGCGGCCGACGCCGACCATGACCAGGGGGTAGGCGAGGCCGAGGAGCACGGTGAGGACGAGCAGCGCCCGCAGCGCCGCGAGGTGCTGGGCGAGCCAGCTGGGAAGTCGCATGGTGGTCAGATCCCTGGGATGAACTGGATGAGCAGGTCGATGAGTTTGATGCCGAGGAACGGGGCGATGACGCCGCCCAGCCCATACACCAGCAGGTTGCGGCGCAGCAGCGAGCCGGCGCCGGACGGCGTGTAGCGCACTCCGCGCAGGGCGAGCGGGATGAGCGCGATGATGACCAGCGCGTTGAAGATGACCGCGGACAGGATGGCCGAGCCGGGCGAGTGCAGCCGCATGACGTTGAGCGTGTCCAGGCCCGGGTAGACGGCCGCGAACATGGCCGGGATGATCGCGAAGTACTTGGCGATGTCGTTGGTGATCGAGAACGTGGTCAGCGCCCCACGGGTGATCAGCAACTGCTTGCCGATCTCCACGATCTCGATCAGCTTGGTCGGGTCGGAGTCGAGGTCGACCATGTTGCCGGCCTCCTTGGCCGCCGACGTGCCGGTGTTCATGGCCACCCCGACGTCGGCCTGGGCCAGGGCCGGGGCGTCGTTCGTACCGTCGCCGGTCATCGCGACCAGCCGCCCGCCCTCCTGCTCCTTGCGGATGTAGGCGAGCTTGTCCTCCGGGGTGGCCTCGGCCAGGAAGTCGTCCACGCCGGCCTCGTCGGCGATGGCCTTGGCCGTCCGCGGGTTGTCACCGGTGATCATGACGGTCCGGATGCCCATCGCCCGCATCGCGTCGAACCGTTGACGCATGCCGGCCTTGACCACGTCCTTGAGGTGGATGACGCCCAGGGCCCGGGCGGGTTGTCCGGCGATCCGCTCCGCGACCACGAGCGGGGTGCCTCCGGTACCGCTGACCATGTCGACGATCTCGCCGACCTGTTCGGTCGGGCGTCCGCCGTTCTCGCGGACCCACTTCATCACCGCCGCGGCCGCGCCCTTGCGGACCTCGCGGGCCGGTTGTCCGCCGTCCGCGCTCAGGTCGACACCGCTCATCCGGGTCTGTGCCGTGAACGGCACGAAGGAGGCGTGGGTCATCAGGCCCGGCTCGCGTTCACGCAGCCCGAAATCGGTCTTGGCCAGGACGACCACCGACCGGCCCTCGGGGGTCTCGTCGGCCAGGCTGGACAGTTGGGCGGCGTCGGCGAGGCTCGCGGCGGTGACGTCGTCGACGGGTACGAACTCGGCCGCCTGCCGGTTGCCGAGGGTGATCGTGCCGGTCTTGTCCAGCAGCAGGGTATTGACGTCACCGGCGGCCTCGACGGCCCGTCCGCTCATGGCCAGGACGTTGCGCTGTACGAGGCGGTCCATGCCGGCGATGCCGATGGCCGACAGCAGCGCCCCGATGGTCGTCGGGATCAGGCAGACGATCAGCGAGACCAGCACGATCCCGGTGACCCCGTTCCCGTCGATCGCGGCCGTGTCCGGGGCCGCCGCCTGCCACGCCTTGGAGAAGATGGCCAGGGGCTGCAGGGTGACCACCGACAGCAGGAAGATCAGCGTGAGCGCGGCGAGCAAGATGTTCAGGGCGATCTCGTTCGGCGTCTTCTGCCGGTTGGCCCCCTCGACCAGGGCGATCATGCGGTCGACGAAGCTCTCCCCCGGCTTCTGCGTGATCCGCACGACGATCCGGTCGGACAGCACCCGGGTGCCGCCGGTGACCGCGGACCGGTCGCCGCCGGACTCGCGGATCACCGGCGCCGACTCGCCGGTGATGGCCGACTCGTCAACGCTGGCGATGCCCTCGATCACGTCGCCGTCACCGGGGATGATCTGCCCGGCCTCGACGATGACCGTGTCGCCCTGTCTCAGCTCGGTGGCCGGCACCGATTCCTCGGCGCCGCCGGCGAGAACGCGGCGGGCGACCGTGTCGGTCTTGGACTGACGCAATGCCGCGGCCTGGGCCTTGCCGCGACCCTCGGCGACGGCCTCGGCCAGGTTGGCGAAGACCACCGTCAGCCCCAGCCAGATGGTTACCGCCCAGGCCAGGACGCTCGGGTCGGTGATCGCCAGGACGGTGGTGAACAGCGCGCCGACCTCGACGATGAGCATCACCGGGTTGTGCCACAGCGTGCGCGGGTCGAGCTTGACCAGGGCGCTGGGCAGGGAGCGCCAGAGCTGGGCCGGGTCGAGCAGGCCGCTGCCGACTTTTTCGCGCGGTCGTGCGGGCGCCGCCACCTCCCCCACCCCGTCACTGGGTGGGTCCGAATGTAGCTCCGGGGTACGACGATCTTCCGGCTTTGTCCACAGGGTCATGACGACAGGCCCTCCGCGATGGGTCCGAGAGCGAGAGCGGGCAGGAACGTGAGCGCGACCAGCACGACGGTGACGCCGACGACCATCCCGACGAACAGGGGTTGGTGGGTGGGCAGGGTGCCCTCGGACTCCGGGGTGGCCTTCTGCCGGGCCAGGGAGCCGGCCAGCGCCAGCACCAGCACCATCGGCAGGAAACGGCCGACCAGCATGGCCAGGCCCAGCGCGGTGTCCCACCACGGCGTGTTGACGGTGATGCCGCCGAAGGCCGAACCGTTGTTGTTGCCGGCGCTGGTGAAGGCGTACAGCACCTCGGAGAGACCGTGCGGGCCCACGTTCAGCGCTGTCGCGTTGTGGCCGGTGGCGAAGGCCGCCGCCGTGCCGGCCAGCACGATGGTCGGGGTGACGAGGAAGTACAGCGAGGCCAGTTTCATCTCGCGGGCGCCGATCTTCTTGCCCAGGTACTCCGGGGTGCGGCCGACCATCAGGCCGGCGACGAACACCGTGATCACGGCCAGGATCAGCAGACCGTACAGGCCCGAGCCGACGCCGCCGGGCGCGACCTCGCCGAGCATCATGTTGACGATCGGCATCATGCCGCCGAACGGTGTGTAGGAGTCGTGGAACGAGTTGACCGCGCCGGTCGAGGTGAGCGTGGTGGCCGCGGCGAAGGTCGCCGAGTCGGGTACGCCGAACCGGACGTCCTTGCCCTCCATGGCCGAGCCGACCGCCTGTGGCACCGTGCCCCCGCCGTGCGCCTCGAAGCCCACGGTCAGGGCGATCGCCGCCAGGGCCAGGACGCCCATCACGGCGACGACGGCGTAGCCCTGCCGGTTCTGCCCGACCATCCGGCCGAACACCCGCGGCAGGCTGAACGGGATCAGCAGGAGCAGGAAGACCTCCAGCCAGTTGGTCCAGGTCGTCGGGTTCTCGAACGGGTGCGCCGAGTTGGTGTTGTAGAAGCCGCCGCCGTTGGTGCCGAGTTCCTTGACGGCCTCCTGGGAGGCCACCGGCCCGCCGGTGATGTGCTGGGTGGCGCCGGTCAGCGTGGTCACGTCCGTACCCCCGGAAAGGTTCTGCACCATCCCGGCGATCATGAACACGATCGTGACGAGCACGCAGATCGGCAGCAGGACCCGCAGGATGATCCGGGTCAGGTCGACCCAGAAGTTGCCGAGCGTGCCGTGGCCGCGGCTCGCGAAGCCGCGGATCAGCGCGACCGCCACCGCGATGCCGACGGACGCGGAGACGAAGTTCTGCACGGCCAGTCCGGCCATCTGCACCAGATGGCCCATCGTGGACTCACCCGAGTAGGCCTGCCAGTTGGTGTTGGTGACGAAGCTGACCGCGGTGTTCCAGGCGATGTGGTCGGGCACCGCGGGCAGGCCCAGCGACAGCCACAGTTTGTCCTGCACACGCAGGAACAGGTAGAGGAACAGGATCGACACGGCGGAGAACGCGAGGACGCTACGGGCGTACACGCCCCAGGTCTGCTCCGCGGCCGGGTCGACGCCGACCAGGCGGTAGACGCCTCGCTCGACCACGTTGTTCCGCCTGCCGGTGACGACGCGGTACAGGTAGTCGCCGAACGGCCGGTACACGGCCACCAGGGTGACGACTAGGGTGATGACGAACAGCCAGCCGGCCATCAGAACTTCTCCGGGAACAGCAGGGCGGCGACCATGAGGCCGCCGAGCAGGACGGCCACGATCAGGCCGACGAGGTTGACGGCGCTCACCAGCGTTCGACCGCCCGGATCAGCACGGCCAGCGCTGCGAACAGCACCACCGTGATCACGACGAACACGAGATCAGCCACTGAAGGCCTCCAGAACGAGGGGTTGTGCGTACTTGCCGGAAGAAGCACACCTCACCCGGGCGGCCACCGGCAGGGGCGTTAACGCGATGACTACGCCGCACCGCCCGCCCTTGACGCGTTCTTAACGCCCACCGACGGGCCGGGCAGTCCTGCCGCCTCGAATCCTCGCCCGCGTCATCAGAGGTCCGCACCGTTCCATCGCAACGCCGCGGCGGGCCCATCCGGCCAGGCCCCTCGACGCGGCTGACAAGCGGGACCGGCCGATGTCGACGGTGGCCCTATCCACGACGTCAACATCCGTCCGCCCGCCGTCAACGACGCGAATCGAACACTACGATGGCCTGAAGCCGGGCGGGGTCAGAACAGCGTCCACGGGCGCACCTCGTTGGCCTGGTCGATCAGAGCGCGCCGGGCGCGCTCGTTCTCCTCGACGGTGGCCAGGGTCCGGTAGTTGCGTTCCAGCCCGAAGCGCAGCTCACGCTCGGTCAGGCCGTGCCCGAGCATCGATCCCGGCGCCGGCCGACGCGAGCGGCCGACGAAGCGCAGGGCGGTCTGGAACATCTCCACGGCCAGCGTCGCCTGCCGACGAGTGTCCAGGCGCAGCCGCTCCAACCGGGTGGAGGCCTCCAGTAGGTCGTCCCGAGTCAGCGAGCCGGGCCGGTGGTCGATGCCGCCGCGCACCGCGGCGATCTGGGCCGCCACCTGCTGGCTGGAGGTCTCCGGCACCTCGTCGAGCACCGCCACGGCGCCCGGCCGGTCGCCCACGGCCAGCCGCATCCGGGACAGCCCGAACGCGGCGCTGATATGGGCGTGGTCGACCCGCCACACCCGTTCGTACCGGCGTGCCGCCCCGGCCCGATCCCCGGCCAGCTCGCAGGCCGCAGCCAACGCCAGCTGCGCGCCCGGTTCGCCGGGAAGTGCCGCGTACACGGCGTCGAAGCAGACCCGGGCATGCGCGTACCGTCCGGCCGCGAGCGCGATCAGCCCGGCGGACCAGCTCAACCGCCAGTCGGTGCCGTCGTCGGGCAGGCCGGCCAGCTCGGCTGTCGCGGCGTCGGGATCGCCCTCTTCGACCAGGGCGCGGACGATGCGCAGCCGCACTTCGAGGGTTTGCAGCGGCGCGGCGCGCAAGGTCGCGACGGTGGCCGCGCTCAAGGCGGCGAGGTAGCCGGCCGCGGGGTCGTCGGTGTTCACCAGGGGTACGGGCAGAGCGGCGGTCACCTGCACGCCTGTCACCTCGCCCTCGGCCGCGCCGAAGACCTGCCGTTCCGGGGTGAAGGTGGCCGAACCGCCCGGCCGAGGTGTGCCGTCCGCGGCGGCCAGCACCTCACGCAGGACACCGAGCAGTTGCTCGGCCATCTCGCCGGCGGAGGAGAACCGCTGGTGTACGTCGGGATGGGTCGCCCGCAGCAGGAACCGGTGGAACGACTCCTCCCGGACGAACAGGCCGACCTCGTCGCGGCCGGGCAGCCGGTGCGCGTGCCGTCTGGAGAAGCCCGGGAAGTGGAAGCTGAGCCGCGCGATCGCACGGCCGACCGCATACAGGTCCGAGCCGATGGACGGCCCGTCCCGCGAGACCTCCGGCGCCTCGTAGCCGGGCGTCCCGTACAGCACCGAGTCGTTATCGCCGATCCGGCGCACCCCGCCCAGGTCGATGAGCTTGAGCTGCTCCTCCGACTGCATCACGTTGTCCGGCTTGAAGTCGCAGAACAGCAGCCCGCGGCCGTGCAGGTAGCCGAGCGCGGGCAACACCTCCAAGGCATAGGCGAGCACCTGCGGCAGGGGCAGCGGCCCTCCGCGAGCGGCTGCCAGCTCTCCCAAAGACCGGCCGCCGACGTACTCCATGACGATGTAGCCGACCGGGTGGCCTCCACGCCGATCAGGATGGCGTACGAAATCGTGGATCTTGACGATGGTGGGGTGATCGACCTCGACGAGGAATCGCTTCTCGGAGATCGCCGACGCGACCGCGCCCTCGTCGGCGGTGTCGATCAGGCCCTTGAGCACCACCCAGCGCTCGGCTGCCGCGTCGCTCACGTTGCGGTCACGGGCCAGGTAGACCCAGCCGATCCCGCCGTGCGCCAGGGCACCGAGGATCTCGTAGCGGCCGTCGACCAGGTCACCGGCGGCCAGCCGGGGCACGAACGAGAACGGCGTCCCGTCCTTGGCGCAGAACCCCTCCGTACGCCCCGGCCGTCCCTCCCGCCCACGACCGACCGGCTCCCCGCAGCGTCCGCAGAAGCGCTGGTACTCGGGCACCATCGGGTCGGCCCGCACCGCCGCCGCGGGGTCGCGCAGCGGCACCGGCGGCACCATGACCAGATTCGCGCCCAGACCGCCCCGCGCCGCGACCCGGGTCCGGGCCGGCGCGGCCACCGCACCGTCGGGCCCGGCCTTGAGCCCGCACTCGTCGCAGTAGCCGTCAGCGGCGTAGGAGCCCGCACACCCGTCCTGCCGGCAGGAGATCATCGGTACTCCCCCACACGGCGACGAACACCCAGCACCAGCAGCACGAGCACGGTCGACGCGGTCGCGGCCGGGATTATCGTCCAGCCGGCCAGCTGCCGCTCGCCGTCGCGGATACTGCGCTCGAACCAGCCCTCGTTGATGCCGATCCAGGCCGCGAGCTCTTTGTCGTACGCGCTGAAGTGGTAGTTGGAGTCACCCGGTTGGTAACTGGTGCAGAACGCGATGGCCGCCCTCAGCCGCCCGCTCCCGGCCAGCGCGCGGATGCGGCGGTCGTCGACCTGATAGGTCTGGTACGCCACCAGCGTCCGCTCGGCGGCGGTGTCCTCACCCTCGAACGTGATGTTGCGGAACGCCTTGCCGTAGAAGCCCTGCCAGCCGGCCCCTTTGCCGGCGCGGTAGTCGCGCAACGCCGCCGCGAGCCGTCCGTCGAAGGTCGGCAACGTGGCGCCGTCCAGGCTCACCAGCTGATCCGTCTTACCGAAGAACGCCTTCTCGTACGCGGCCGCGCGTCGCGGGTCGACCAGGTAGCGGCTCTCGTCGGCGTTCGCGTCGTAGCTGACCGCCCGCGCGCGGTTGAGGGCCAGCACCGAGTCGAACGAGTCCTTCTTGGCCACCCGCAGGTACTCCGCGCCGTCGGTGGTCAGCACCAGACCCCCCGCGCCCAGCCCCGCCACGGCCAGGGTGGCCAGCACCAGCGCCGGGCTGAGCCAACGGTGGAACCGGCGCGCCAGATATACCTGCAGCAACAGCACGGCGAGGAGAGCGGCGGCCCCGGCGGCGACGACCCACTCCCGGACGGCGAAGGTCACCGCACGTTGCCGCTGGTAGGTGTCCTCGAGGATCTGGGTGTTGCGGTCGATCAACCCCTGCGCCGCGGGCAGCAGCTCAGCCTTGAGCAGATCGGTGGCCTGGCGGTACTTCGCCAGGGTGGGCGCGGCGGGCCGGCCGGCCGGATGCGGGTCCTGCCCGTCCAGCAGGATCATCTGAGCGGCCAGCGTCTCGTACCGGCCCAGGGCGTCGAGGATGCCGCGAACCGCCTGCGCGGCCCTCGGATCGGCGTCCGCGGTCTCGGCGGCGCGTTGCAGCGCGGCGCTCACCTCCCCACGCCGGTCCCGATAGATCGTGAGAGCCTCGTCCCGGGTGAAGCCGAGGCCGGTCTCGTCACCGACCAGCAGAATGTTGGCCAGTTGCGCGTCCATGTCGCTGAGCGCGAAGTACAGGTCGCTGCTGGCCATCACCACCGGCGCGGTCTGCTCACCGATCACGGCCAGGCCGGCCCGCTCCCGCCGCACCTCCAGGGTGATCAGCACGGCCAGCACAGCGACCAGAAGGGCGACCGTGAGCGCCAGCAACCGGACCCGGGCGGGCGTACCGGCCGGCTCGCGACGCCGCGCCGTCGACCGGGGCCGCGCGGGGCTCGGGTCGCCGGTTCGCGGCGCGGGCGGCACACCGGCCCCGCGACGATGTCGCGCGGGCACGACGGCCGGCGGGGTGACCAGATCCATGCTGCCTTTCCCTGGATACACGCGGGGGCGCAGGAATCTTGGCAAGCCACCGACCCGGATCGGCGGCCGGAACGGAAACGTTGACGAAAAAATAACGCCCGTCACGGACCGTGATGAGACTTCCGTCAAGAACGCGTCAATGGGCGCCGCTGGACCGTAGGACGCCGGCTGACCGACGCCACCTGGCGGCCGCCACGGACCAGGATGCGTCGGTAGATTACCCTGGGTGACGGATTCGGCCACCTCACCTCCGCTGGAGCAGGGTCAACACGGCTAGCACCCGCCGGTTGTCGTGCGCGGCGCCGGGTAGGTCGAGCTTGTGGAAGATCCGCTGCGCGTGCGTGCTGACCGTGTTGAGCGAGACGAAAAGCTCCGCGGCGATGCCCCGATCGGACCGGCCCTCGGCCATCAGCCTCAGCACCTGCGCCTCTCGCGTGGTCAACCGGGCCAGCCCGCCCGGGTCGCGCCGCGCGGCGAGCAACTCGTCGACCAGCGTGGTGTCGACGACTGTCCCGCCGTCGAGCAGCCGTTCCAGGGTGTTGCGCACCTCGTCCGGCTCGGAAATACGGTCCTTGAGCAGGTACCCGGTCCTGGCGGCGCCGCCCTCCAGCAGCCGGGTGACGAACTCCGGGCTTGCGTACTGGGACAACACCAGCACAGCGAGACGGGGATGCTGCCGGCGCAACGAGATCGCCAGGGTGATGCCCTCGTCGGTGTGTGTTGGCGGCATCCGGACGTCGAGGATCACCGCGTCGGGGCACGTAGCGGCGACGGTCCGTACTGCCTCGTCGGCCTGGCCGGCCACGCCGACAACCTGATGCTCCTCGGACTCCAGGAGGTGGCGGAGCCCCTCCCGGGCGATCAGGGAGTCATCTACGATCACGGCTCGCACGGCAGCTCCGCCCGGAGCCGGGTGCCCGCGCCGGGCGTTGATTCGATGGTCAGCCGTCCACCGATCGCGCTCACCCGGTCGGTCAGCCCGAGCAGACCGGTGCCGGCAGTGGTCGAAGCCCCGCCTGGTCCGTCGTCCGACACCTGCACCACCAGGGTCTCGCCGCACGGTTCGACGCGAACGTACGCCCGGGCCGCGGCGGCGTGCTTGGCGACGTTCTGTAACGCCTCACTGACGACGTAGTACGCGGTCGCCTCGACGACCGGGGCGAAGCGCCTGGACCCGGCGGTGTGCACCTCAACCGGAACGGCCGCACGACGCGCCAGCACCCGCAGCGCCGGGCCCAGGCCCTGGTCGGTGAGCGCAGGTGGGCGCACACCGTGGGCCAGCGACCGAAGCGTGGCGACCGCACTCCGCAGGTCGGTGTGCAATCCGTCGATCGTGCTCCGCAAGCCCGGGTCGGATGTTTCGCGCCGGACCGTCGCCAGCCGGCACATGATGGCGTGTAGTTGCTGCTGGGCGCCGTCGTGCAGGTCCCGTTCGATGCGTTGGCGCTCCTCGTCGGAGGCACGGGCCAGGCGCTGACGAGAGTCCTGTATGTCCCGCAGCTGTTCCTCCACCCGGGCCTGCAACCGAGTGTTGTCCAGTGCCAGACCGACCGCCGCGATGGCCGACCGGAAAGCCGCCTCGGCCCGCGTGAGGCTGGCGTCGTGTTCGATCACCGCAATCGGCGGGACGCCCACGTGCGTGGACATCCGCCGTGCGTCGTGCTCGCGCGGCGTCGGCGGACCATGCTCGGTGGGCATCGCCAGGCGCAGCGTCGGGTCCTGCAGCACCCGTCCGAGTGACCGCTCCAGCTCGTCGGTGTCGCTGTGGCCGATCTGCTGGACGAACTCACCGATCGCAGCCATCGCCAGCTTGTCGCGGACCACATCGGAGACCAGGACGATCGGGAGAGCCAGCGCCGCGGTCCACGAGACGACCGCATAGACGGCCGCGGCGCCGGCCGAGCCCAGGAGCAGCAGCAGGAACCCGCCCGCGAGCACCGCGGTCGCCGCGACCGTCGCACCGACGACGGGACGCGCCGCCCGGCGACGCCACGGCAGTGACCTGGCCCTGCGCATGATGACCGTGCCGGCCAGAACGACGCCCAGCGCGGCCCAGACGACCAACAGGGCCGCCGAGAGCCATCGGTACGTGGCGCTGTCGCGCCCGGCCGCCACCAGCGCTGCCGTGGTGAGCCCGCCCCCGGCCCCGGCGACGAGGTAACCCGCCCGGACCAGCCGGCGGGTAAACGGTCGATCCGGCTGCCCGGACGGGTAGCTGAGCAGAAAGTGCCCGGCTAGGGCGAACTGCAGCCAGTAGGCGGGCTCGCCGACGACTTTGATGACCAGCACCACCGGCGTGGAAGGAGGCAGTACCAGCCCGTACGGAGTGGCGACGGCGACGCAGAGCCCGAGCGCGGCCAGGATCCGGGAAGCGGGGCGGTGTGGGCGAAGCGCGACGGCGAGCAGGCCCCCCGCGGCGAAACAGCAGGCAACGGCCACGTCGGACAGGACGTACGGCCGGCCGCGGAGGTCCAGCCGCAGACCCCAGTACGCGCTGAGCCCGATCAGCCCGGCCTCCGCCGACACTCCGGCCACCAGGATGGAGCCCCACGCGCGACGCCGCACCGTGCCCATCGCAGTCGCCTCCGCCGGACTGTTACAGGTGGAGCGTATCGACAGCCAAGGCGGTCTGCTGTCACGAAGCCGACTCCGGTAGCGGAATCCGTGACAGGCAGACCACGGACCGGCGTGACGACGCGCGGCCGGCCGGCGTTCGACGATGGTGTGGAGAGGGGGAAACGATGTACGGATACTTCGCGGCCCCATTGGTCAGACTCGTCGGGTGGGGAACGAACCGCCTGTTCTACGGAGCCCTTGACCTCAAGGACCGCCTCGAATTACGCCGGTTGAACAGGCTCGACGAGTCGTCGCTGCTCGTGGAAATCGCCCACCGGAACAACCCACCGGCCTTGCTACAGAGCAGTGAGGATCTGGTCCGCTACGGGCGGCAGGTCGCGAACCGCCTGCTGCCGGGTGCACGACGGCTGATCTGCCCACATCGACAGACACTGCTGTCGGCGGTCGAACCTCAGGGCGCCGACGTGGTCGCGGGAGTGTTCGAACTCCTGAGCGGAAATGTGCCGACATCGCTCGCGAAGCCGCTGGCGGCTCTGATCGTCCGGCGAGGACTCGCCGCACTTTGTGAACAGGCGCAGTAAATTCCTGCCCGCTGAGCGCGATGTCGGAGATCAGCAGTGACGTCAGCCGCGTGTGGCGAGCGACACCGAGCCAACCGCCGAGCGCATCCGCCGTGGGTCGAATGGCCTGCCGCCGCGGCGAGTCCGGCCAGAATCACGGAAATCCACGGTCTTTGCCCCGGCATCGGGTGACGCCGTCGTCCCGTCTCCCATGCACGCTGAGAGACGGCTGCCTCAATTGACCGCTGAGGAGTGGTGATGAGAATTCTGCGATGGCATCGGCGAATCGCGGCCGTGGCTTGTGCTCTCTGCCTCAGTCCGGCGGTGTGGGTAGGTGACACGCGACCAGCGGCCGCGCCGGTTCCGGCCGGTCCGATCCGGGCCGGTGGGTCGGCGGAGGATGAGCTTCCGGTTCTTGATCCCGTGCCCGCCCCGCCGCCCGCGGTCGCTGTAGCTGTCCCGGCGACGGGCCACGCGTTACCGGAGGCGGAGACCGGGCCGCGCGTCGTCGGTACGGCTGCCCTGCCGTGGCCGATGTCCGGACACGACACTGCGCGGTATTCGGTGGCGCAGGTGGCCGGGCCCGACGATCCGACGCTGCTGGGCGTTCCGTGGCCCGTCAAGGTCGCGGGGGACGTCGTTGAAGCGCCGGCGATCGACAGGCGCGGTCGCGCGTTCGTCGCGACCACCGCCGGCGAGTTGTCCGCAGTGAACTCCGCGGGAGTGCGACTCTGGTCGACGTCGCTCGGTGGCGAGCTACGGCATACCCCCTCGCTGACGGCGACGGAAGACCAGCAATGGATCTCCGTGGGAACCACGTCAGGCATTCTGGCCGTGGCGAACGCCAGCACGGGACAAGTGTTGTGGAGCCGTCAGATGCCGGCCGGGATCACTACCCCAGTCCTCGCCACCCTGCGGACCCCGACGGAAAACCAGCTCTACGCCCAGGACTCCGACGGGGCGCTGCATGCGCGTTCCCCGTCGGCGACGGGCGACTGGTCAACTGGCCCGGACGTCGTCGACGGGCCGGAGCTGGCGTTGTCTCCCAGCTACGTGCCGTTCCCGGGGGGCGAGAAGGCGGAGATCGTGTACGGCTCACACGGCGGCGACCTGGTGTGCCTCGACCGCCGGACCGGTGCGGTGCGGTCGACGTTCGCGGTGGGCACCGCGCCCGTCAGAGCGGTCACCGTCCAGGAACGGGCCATTTACGTGGGTCTCGCCGACGGCGTCGTGGCGGCGGTCAGCAGCGACTGCGACCACGCCGACTGGCTCGTCAAGATCGACGGCGCGGTGACCGCGTTGACGGCCACACCCAGCGCAGACCTGGCCGTCGCCACCACGGACCGGTTGATCTGGATGCACCAAAATCATCAGATGTGGGAAGAGGCGCTCCCGGTCAAGGCGAACCCCGGCCATGGCATCAGCATGGACGGCGCCGGAAACGCATACATCGCCGCCGGAAACACGGTGTCCGGCTTCGCCCCTTGGCTGACCGCGAACGGCTCGCACCTCGCCTGGACCGTGAAACTGCCCGGCGCCGACGCTGTGTCGGCACCGTCGATCGACGGCAGCGGCCGGCTGTACGTCCCTCAGGGTCAGACGGTGCACGCCCTCGATGACAAGGACGGGTTCAAGCTCGCCTACACGGGCCTGGCGGGAGATGTCCGCACCCTACGCGAGACCTACGGGGTCGTGGATCCGGCGAGAGACATCGAACTGGCGACCGGCTCGAGCGAGCCCTCGTACGCCCGAGATCCGAGCGCGCTCACCTGGCTGGGCGACAGTGGGCCGGTGACGTTCGTCGGCAACGGCGTCGCCGGCGACGCTCAACATTTCCCGGTCGGGGCGATACAACACGGTCCGGCACTGAGCCAGCGGAACGACGACGGTCAGCCGATGCTACGGGATCGGCGCGACTATGTGGCGTACACGGACACCACCGGCGGCTCGCCCACGGTCCGGTTCACCCGGATGCCGGTCGGCGCGGGGACAACGTTCACAGCGGAGGACTTCGCCCGGTCGCAGGGAATCTCCGCCGCGGATGCGGCGACACTCGTCGGGCCGGGCCTGAAGACCGCGAACCCGACGTTCTCGCCAGACGGACGGCGCATCGCCTGGAACGAATGCCGTGACACATCGGGCAATGTCGTCGTGATTGACTTGCGTGTCACCCCCCAGGTGATCCGTACCCTGTCCATGGGACGGAAGGATCCGGACTGCCTTACCCGGGCGGTGGCGTTCTCGCCGGACAGCCGATGGCTCGCCTACCACGACACCGTCGGCATCGCCGGACTCGAGCTGGACGGACCCGGCCGGTTCACCTCGGTGGCGAAGGCCGGCCAGCGCTACTCCGATCCCACCTGGTCGCCGGACGGCAGCCAACTCGCCGTGACCGTGTCCGATGGCTCGTCATCGTGGATTGGCGCCCTGTCCGGCCGGGGATACGGCGGATTGGGCCCGGCCCTGGCCGCCGGCGCCTTCCCCAGCTACCACCTGTCCAAGTTCGCGAAGCCGACGGTCGACCATCTCGGCAGCAGTAGCGGCACACCCGACGACGTGATCGACGTCTTCGGGCGCGGCTTCGACCTGCTCCACCCCGAGGCGAACCAGGTCTGGTTCACTCATGCTCGGCGAAGCGCGCCGCTTGCGGCCCAAGTGGTGGGCGCCCGGGTGGATCCCGCCAGCGGCCTCGGTGTGCTCAGCGTCCGGATCCCGGGACTCGCCGGTACGGGCCCGGTCACGGTCATCACCGCGATCGGCCGGGCGGCGGTCCCGTTCGTCGTCCTGCCGAAGCCCCTGGACGCTGTGCAGCGCCGATCTGTTCCAGGCGCCCGAATCCGAGTGTTCGGCCGCGGCTTCGACCTCGCGCCGGCGGCGAGCACCCGGGTCGTCTTCCCGTCGTCGTCGGGCACGCCACTGTACGGAACAGTCGTGGACGGCGATGTCAGCGGCAATGGCGAGGTGCTCACCGTCGTCGTCCCGGACGGAGTCGTCGACGGTCCACTGCGGACAGAGTCGAATGTCGCCACGACTCTCGGGCTGGGAACGACCTGTGCCGTCGCCGAATGTTCCTTCACCCGCCTGCATCCCCGCATGGAGATCAGCCGGGACGACAAGCCGCTGCCTACGTACGCTCGGCAGGTCACCAACGGCATGACACTGACCATCACCATGACCGACATTCCCGTCGATCCGATCTTCGGTACGGGCCAGCGGGTGAATCTCGCCGTCGAGCCGAGTGACGATCCCGCCGCGCCGACGTGGCCTCTGCTCTTCACCGTTCCCAACCGGCCACCACGGACGTTCTTCGCCCTCCCGGCCAGCAGCGCCGACACCGTGTCCGCCGTCGCGGCGGTCCGGTTCGCCCGTAGCACCGACCCAGCGTGGGACCACATGGGTGATCTGGACCTGTGGCTCAACGACGCGAGACAGCCGGTTCGGCCGAACGGCGTCCTCCGGCCGTTGGCCCGGTCGTATCTGCAGACTCCCCGCCTCGACATCCCGATCGTGTTCGTCGCCGGCACCAGCGGAACTCCGCTGAACGTGACAGCGCCGCTGGTGGGGTCCTACGGCGGCGAGGTGCACGGCTTCCCTGCTGTCTGCCTGCTCTGCAACGTCGCAGCCCAGCCCGGTCTCCTGACGGCGGATCCGGCCACCACCGACCCGCAGGGGCCACGAGTCTGGATCGGCCCGGAATTCCTCGATCCGCACCCGGGGATCGAGTCGATGCTCGCACTGTGCTCGATGATCATATGGTGCAGCATCGCGTTCGCGACCGTCTTCAGCACGCTGTGCCTATCGATACCGATACCATGCGTACCTCCGTTCTTTCCGAACCCCTCGGTGGGGAGCGGGGTCGGCTATCCGGATCTGTTGGCCTTCACTCCCTCGGGAACTCCGGTATATCCGCAGATCGGCCCGTCGGCCGCCGATCCAGTTCTGCGATCGTTGACCCTCAACCCGATTCTGGCCGGAATCAAAGGCTTCACCTACCTGCCGGTCTACGAGGACCTGCTGGCGTTCCTCACCGGCACGACCAGCATCGGGAACGGGTTGGTGCCGACGGACAGCCGCGGGATGCCACTCACCGACGCGCACGGAGCGGCCCGCACCCGGCCGCTAGGCTCAGGCAGCAACGGCGTCTACGCCTTCCCCTTCGACTGGCGCATCGGCATGCCCGCCCAGGCTACTGCGCTCAACGCATTCATCAGCGGAGTCCTAGCCCGCCCGGACGTCGCCGCCGTCGACACCGATCCGGTACGGCCAGGCCGGCAGCCGATCGACAAGGTGGCGGTGGTGACCCACAGCCTAGGCGGGCCCGTCGCCCGGCTCGCATACCTGCAACGGCCAGGACTCATCGATCAGGAGATCAGCTTCGGCGGCGCCTTCGGCGGAGTCGGCAAGACGCTGAAGATCCTCTCGATGGGCGACGACTGGGGTGTGCGTGTGCCTGGAGAGTTCTTCGATAACCTCGCGGATGCCGGTTGGGGCATCGCCTTCCAGCCCTGGAAGGTGCAGCAGATCTCCGCCAACTGGCCGACCGCCTACGACCAGTCGATCAATTCGTCCACCTGGTTCGACGATCAGGGCCAGGTGCGGCAGGGACGCATCGTGAACCGCACTCTGATCAGCAATCCGAACATCGTGGTCAGCAACCGAGCCACGCTCGACAGCTACCTGGCCTCCGTGAACCCTATGCTGGCAAGCGCGGCTGCCGGTTTCTGGGCCCCCCCGGGGCAGCCCGGCGGGGTGGCGCTGGAGGATTTCAGCGGGGGGACCGGAACCACATTCCACTACCGGGTCATCGGCGAGGGCTCCGCCACTGATGTCGGATCGTTCACCAGCAACGGGCCGACGATGGCTTGTACCGGCCTGAGCATACTGTTGAACCCCGTCGAGTGGTTGATGGAATGCCCGTCTCGGCCGGCATGGCAACGTGCCATCACGGCGGACGGCGACAATACGGTGCCGTACAAGAGCGCAGTGGGAGTGACCTCAGCCGCCGACGACCGCGTGTTCGTACTGCCGGCCGGCGCCATGCCGACGCCCGCCCCGGGTGCACCGGCTCCTCCGGGGTGCGCTCAGGTCGTCGCCGCCATGACGAACGACGTCGAAACAGCGTGCACGATGAAACATTCGGATCTGCCCAACTACGGGTTCTCACTCAGCCTGCTCAACGACATCCTTGCCGGTAACGTGTCGAGCCAGCCGCAGGCCGCGGCGGCCGGACTCCCGTTCCTGCGACAGCCGAACACGCCATCACCGGCCGGTGTGCCGGAGGACATGAGGCTGTCGAATGTGTCTCTTCCGGTATTCGGCCGGTCCGCGGACAACGATGCGGCAGGACCGCTCGACGTCGGGGTTCGCGGCATGGTCAGGCTCCGCATCACGGATGGGAAGGGCAGACATCTGGGCGCGGCTCCCGAGGGCGCGCCGGCGCCGTTGAACGAGCAGATTCCCGGTGCACGGTACCGGCCCATGACCTTCCTCGGCGCCATCGGAGCGGGAAACGCCTCGGTGACCCTGCCGAACGATCAGGACTATGACATCGAAATGACGGCCCTCGCGCGTACCGAGACGGAACTCCGGGTCGACCGCTATGGAGACGGACTTGTGCTTCCCCCGACCGACATGTCGGCCGGTGAGACGGTGACCGTGCACGTGCCGAAGAACGGTGGCCTACCACGGTCCGTCCAGGCCGCAGCCCTACGTGGCAAGCCTCGGACCTTGAAGTTGCGGCTGCTCGATGCGGCCGGATCGACCGATCACGCCGCCCCGCACACCGACGCGACCGTCGCCGACGGAATGGTCACGGTCCGCGCCCACGACTACGGCGCCGGCATCCGCGACACCTGGCTCGTCATCGACGACCGCCCGATGCGTTACACCGAGCCCGTGGAGATCGCCGACAACGCGAGCATCCTGGTCTGGTCGGTCGACAACGCCGGAAACAGCGAGTCTGCTCACGGACCGACAGGCGCGCCCGGGTTCAACGATGCCTTCGTCCCGATGTCCCGCGACCACCCGTCCGTGATCCAGGTCAGCGACGACGACGGTCGCGAGGTCAAGGCCGACACCGACGCGAGCTGGCTCGACGTCCACGTCAAGGGCGACGTCCTCGAACTGACCGTCGATCGTGCTCAGGCGCCGGCGCTGACATCGGTCGCGGTGGTTCGAGTCAGCTACGTGGGGATGGCTCCCACCTCGCTGATCGTGGCCCTGCCGGCACGATGACGCGCTCGCCCTCGTCCCGCGACTCCAGCCGCGGCACGCCGTCGCGGAGGGACTACCCCTCGTTATTACTCCGACCTTCCAAAAGGAGTGCGAAATCCGACGAGCGGGCCGGCTGGTGACGAGGCGGTCCTGCGGGCCGGCCGCCATCCCCCTCCGACGGCGACCCGCAGGACCGACCCAACTGCGAGAAAAGCTCGGTGCTCCCGGCCGTGCCGCCGGGAGCGGAAGGTCAGCGGGGCGTCGGGGTGAAGTGCGCGGCGGTACGTCCACCACCGGGCCGCGCCCGACGCAGCGGGGCTCCGACGGCATGGAGGTGACGCAGGGCCTGCCGGTAGGACGTGATCAGGTCGGTCTCCTCGTACGAGACGCCGGCCCGCTCGCAGTAGGCCCGGACGATCGGCTGCGCCTTGGGCAGATTCGGCGTCGGCATCGCCGGGAACAGGTGATGCTCGATCTGATAGTTCAGACCGCCGAGGGCCACGTCGGTCAGCCAGCCGCCCTTGACGTTGCGCGACGTCAGCACCTGCTTGCGCAGATAGTCCTCGTCGCCGGTCGGATGCGGCATGCCCTTGTGGTTCGGCGCGAACGTCATCCCGAGATAAACCCCGAACACCGCGTGGTGCACCAGGAAGAACACCAGCGCCTGCAACGGGGACAGCACCAGCAGCAGCGCGGCGGCATAGGCGACCAGATGCGACGCCATCAGGCCGGCCTCCAGGCCGCGACGCTTCATGCCCGGACGGCGCAGCGCCTTGATGCTCGAGATGCGCAGGTCGATGCTGAGCAGCGTCAGCAGCGGAAAGAACAGCCCGGCCTGATGACGGCTGACGAACCCCTTCACCCCGCGCCGGCCCCAGGCCGAATCGGTCGCCCAGATCAGGAGCTCGGGCCGGACGTCCGGATCGAGATCGTCATGGTTGGGGTTGTTGTGGTGGCGGGTGTGCTTGTCCATCCACCAGCCGTAGCTCATCCCGACGGCGACGTTGGCGGCGATCCGGCCCGCGATCTGGCTGGGCCGCTTCGTCCGGAACACCTGCCGGTGAGCCACGTCATGAGCCAGCAGGGCGGCCTGCGAGAACACCACACCCAGCAGCCCGGCCACCGCGATGTTCCACCACGACGAGCCGATCACGAAGAAGAGCAGCCATCCACCGGCGAACAACGCGGCCACGGCGCTCAGCCGGACGGCGTAGTAGGCGGGCCGGCGTTCGAGTAGTCCGGCCGCGACTATCTGGCGATTCAAGGCAGCGAAGTCACTACCGGCGGCCTTCGGCCGCTGAATTACGGGTGCGCTCATCGCGCGACTCCTAAGAACCTGCTCGCCGGGCCCGACAACGTCGACGGGGACGGCGAACGAAAACTGATGACGAGGCCGCGGAGTCTGGACGGCCGGCGCGTCACCGCGAGCTAGGCGGCAACCACGATGTGTTCGGTACTACCCGGAGGCTCGGGCGGTAAACGGGTCGGGCGTGGAAGGCGCATCGTCGGCGGTCCGGCTCGACGGGGCGACCCGCATCATGAAAGTGCCACCGTCGCGGCAGAGGACGGTCATCATCGACGGCGGCTGATCGGAGAAATAGCCGATGCTGACCGTACGATCGCCCACCACCACGTGATGCGGCCGGGAGGTCCAACCGGCCGCGCTGAGCAGCACGCGCACCACCGGTCCACGCACCCGGTCGAGCACGGGCAGCAGGGCCTTCAATTCGGCGCCGAGATCGTCCGGTCCGGGCCACCAGCTGCCGTCGAGCAGCAGGTGATGGTCGCGTACCGGCTCGAGCCAGACCCGTGGCGGATCGGTGGCGGGCGGCGAATCGGGTATGTGGTGCAGAGATGCCATGGCTTTCCCGTCGTCCGGGACCAACGCAGGCGCGGGCCCACCCGACTGACAGGCTAGGACGAGGTCTACCGAGGCCTTGAGACCTCTACGGTACGCGCTGCCGTGACCCGGGCGCGTAGGGTGGAGGGGCGCCGGCTGATCGCCTCGGCCGAGCCTGACTCGCGGGCGGTTGACCCGGCCCGTCCGGGTGGTGAGGAGTACGTTGAACCTGTTCGCTGTGCCGGTGCATTCCCCTGTCAGGAAGATCCCGACCGCCAAGATGACCCATCGGTCGGCCCGACCGGGCCGACCGGGCACGCGCGATACGAGGAGTGCACATGGCTAACAAATCCGCGCACAAGGAAGACCGGAAGAAGCAGGGCAGCAGCATCAAGGAGAAGCGCGCGGCGAAGAAGGCCAAGATCGCGGAGAAGTCTGCTTCGCACATCCCGTCAACCGGCCACTGACCGCGGGTTTCCGGCGAGGTCCATCGGCTCGCGGGTGTGCCGATCGAGGCGGGCGCGCGAGCCTGGCATCACTCTTTCGATGAGCGCCGTCACCGGCCGGGTGCGAACTCGATCGAGCTGGTGAGCCGGCCCCGGTGCGGTGCCGGCCCACCGCGGATCAGAACGGCGGCGCGTCCTCGCCCATCAGCGCCAGCGTGACGCCGCCCTTTCCATTCTTGACACTCTGCACCACGACCTTGCCGGTACTGCCGTCGGGCAGTTCCAGGGCGAAGGTTCGTCCGACGGCATTCTTGGGGACCTTGCCGGCGCCGTTCGCCACCCGGAAGTCGCCTGCCCACGGCTGGGTTCCGTCCTTGTGCGCGGGCTCGGTGAAGAGCGCGGCCGTGCCGTGAGTCTTGGTGCCGTCCGCGGACAGAAGTGTCGAGGCGCTGCGATAGGTAGCCATATACCGGCAACGTTACCCTGCTTCGCGTTCGTCCACCGGTCAGAATCGCGCCGTCCTGCGGCACGCTTCCACCAGGACGGTGGACCAGCAGGGCCGGCGACCAGTTGATTTTGGCGGCTTCCTCGTCGGTGATACTCCGGGCCATGGTGTCCCGCCGGCCGACCGGGAAGGAGCCGGATCGGGTCCCGCTCCCGTTATGGACGCGGGTCCGCGGACACGGTCGCCCAGACGACCTTGCCGCCGTGGGCCGGCGTCGCTCCCCACGCGGCGGCGATCGCGTGAACCAACGCCAGGCCCCGCCCCCGCTCAGCGACCGACGCCGACGCCGACGCGATGCCCTCCGCGGCCGCGGCCAGCAGCGGATATCGGGCGTCCCCGTCACGGACGGCCAGGTGGAGACGACCGCCGCGTCGGAACACGGTGGCCACGAACTCGGTTGCGGCGTGGTCCACCGCGTTGGCGGCCAGTTCGGACATGATCTGGGCCGCGTCGGCTCGGAGGCCGGAGAGCTGCCAGCTGAGACACGCCCGGGCGACGAGGTCGCGGGCGGCTCGTACGGACGTGGGCCGGGGCGCCAGGCGGACCTGCAGACGCTCGGACCGTGACACCTTGCCACCCATGGCCACGCGGGCCTGCGGCATCGTTGCGAACAGCAGCTGCGTGGCTTTCAGATGGTGCCGCAGCCGGTAGTCCAGCATCGACGCCGGTGGTGCACAGAACGCCAGGTGGACCGGAGCCGGCCCGAGCCGTGCCGTCCGTTGCGCCGCCAACCAGTACGGCGTGCTCACCGCGCGCGGGTCGACCACGCCGTGCACGTCGAGGATGACCGCCTCACAAGGTCCGGCCAGACACCGCTGCAGGCCGACGGTGACCTGGTGGCCGAGCTGCGGTGACCACCGGCCGCACACCGTCATCTCGACCACCGTGGTGCTGGCGTCGGCGGTGACTCGCACCGACGTCCCGCGACCGTGTGTTCCGGTGGTGACGAAATGCGGGGGATGGAGTGGCTGCAGCCACTCGCGTTGTTCCCCGGCGGTCACCATCGGCTCCGGTCACAGGAGCGCTTCCCTGATATTGAATTGATCACCGCTGCTCCAGTTGGACATGCGCTCGACAGGTGCGCCGCCGGGGACTGGAGCAGCATGCGACGACCATGAAAGTCGACACCGGCTAAACGATATACCGATCGGCCCAAGAGCACCGGTGACGTGATCCGCCTGCCGCGCCCCGGCGCCGGCGGTAGGCGTACGCTGACATCCGTCGCTCCAGACTCCGGCGGCCCCGTTCACGGCCGGCAGAGTTCCAGGACGCAGGGGGTCCGCGTGAGAGTCGGGCTCCTGGAGCCGGTTGCGTGGCGAACTCGGCCGCGCGCCCATGGCTTCGTCGGCCGCCTCCCGCACCCGATCGACGTCGACGAGCCGTTCGCCTGTCGGCGGGTGGAATCGATGTTCCGCCAACGGCAGGGGTTGCCATGGAAGCTTTTCAGATCGTCGTGTCACCGCCCGCGGTGAGAGTGTCGTTACCGTCGCCGCCGTTGACGGTGTCATCGAAGGCCGTAGCGGTGATCGTGTCGTTGCCGCCGTTGCCGTTGATGATCTTTCCGGGGTTCGTTCCGCCGCAATCGATCGTGTCGTTGCCGGGGCTTCCGGTCACGGTCGTGTCGGTCTGCGTCACTCCGGGCCCTACCACGCAGGGAACAGCGGCCCAGGCTGCCGTTGCGCCGCCGAACAGAGCGATGGGCAGCCCGACGGCCAGGGTCGCGACGGCGGCGAGCATGCCGCTGCGAAGTCGATGTTTGCGAGGGTGGCTCACGATGGCGCCTCCAAGTACTGATGGGGAGCATGGACAACCGCACGAACAGAGCGCGTGATGCCTTCCTCGCGGAGACACGAGAGGTTTGAACCGCGGAACGCAGCACGCCGACGCGCAAGATGGGCGCAGACAGCAACGCGTGTCACGCTGAGAAGGTGCCTGCGTTCGGTTCGTCCACGGAACCCCGCCTGTGGGCCGTCGCGGACATGTCACGCCGCCGGGGTCTGGGGTAGCAGGTGTGACTGTACGCCTACTGTGGACGCGGCACACCTTCAGCCGGTCGTGTGGGAGGCGTCGGCTCCGCGCTGTCCGCGGCCGAGGCCGGCTAACGCTGTTCCCACTGCTCTCTGGTGATCTCGTACCGCACGCCGCCGTCCTCGGCGCCCTCGATCATCCGCATGTCGTCGGGGGTCTCGAGAGTCTCCGTCACCGTCATCCCGACCTTCTCCAGAACCTTGCGGGAGCCCCCGTTCACGGACATCGTCTCGGCCCAGACCACGCGCACGCCAAGATCGGTGAACGCCTTGGTGAGCAAGGCTCGCGAGCCCTCGGTGGCGTACCCTTTGCCCCACGCCGCCCGGCGCAGCCGGTAGCCGAGCTCGACCTCGTCCAGTGGGCCTTCCCGCTCGGGGCGCAGCAAGAACCAGCCGACGAAATCACCGCTGTCCCTGGTCCGCGCGGCGAACACCCCGAACTCGCCGCCGGTCCGCTCGTAGCCGGCGAGGATGCTCGGCAGGTCCCGCTCGCGGATGGTTTCCGGTGCGGTCGGCTCACCGCCGGTCAGGTAACGCATGACCGCCGGGTCACTGTCCAGTTCGATCAGGAGGTCCGCGTCGGCGCCGGTGAAGGGATGCAGGATCAGGCGCTCGGTGGTCAGGTAGGTGTGCACGAGGGCATCGTGGCCGACGCCGCCGCGACGATCAAACGTTTTCCGGTGCCGCCCTGGACGAGCGGCCCCGATGGCACACCGGCGCCACGATACGATCCTTGCGGACCTGCTGCCCCGGCCCTTGGCGGCACCAGAACGAAAGGTGCGGCTATGCGACGTATGCCGGCAAGCAGGCGATCGTTCCGCGGGGTGAACGAGGCGGGTCGCGATGGTGGAAGCGATGGATGATCAGGCGCAGACCGTACGCCGGCTGGTCGCCGACACCACGCGGCCAGGCATGTCGACCGCCGTCTTCCTGCACCATGTCTGCCAGGCAGCCGCGCGGGCGTTGTCGGCCTCGGGCGTCGGCATCAGCGTGATGACCGACGACGGCGCCCCCGGGATGTGCGCCGCCTCCGATCCGCTGAGCGAACGCGTCGAGGAGTTGCAATTCATCACGGGCGAGGGACCCTGCATCGACGCGTTCACCACCCGCCGGCCCGTCCTGGTCCCCGACCTCGACCTCGACGCGACGCACCGCCGCTGGCCCGGTTACGCGCCGGCCGCCGTGCGGGACGGCGTACGCGCGGAGTTCGCGTTCCCGCTGCAGATCGGCGCCGCCCGCCTCGGCATCCTCGACGTGTTCCGGCAGCGGGCCGGCCCGCTGAACGGCACGGACCTGCCATTGGCGCTGACCTTCGCCGACGTGACAGTGGAGGCGCTGCTCGACCGGAAAGGCGACACGAGCGCCCGCACCGGGGACGGCACGATGCCGTCCGCTTTGACCGTCGACGTCGGGCATCGTGCGGAGTTGTTCCAGGCCCAGGGAATGGTCATGGTCCAGCTCGGCGTCAGCCTCGGCGAGGCGCTGGTCCGGATGCGGGCGTACGCGTACGCCCAGAGCCGCCGTCTCGACGAGGTGGCGCGCGACGTCGTCGCGCAACGTCTCCGCTTCGACCAGGACCGCCCATGACCGACCCCGAATCTTGCACAGCTAGCCGGGAGGCAGGCATGACCACCGTTTCCGCGGAACGACTCGCGGCGATCTTCGTCGAGGCGGCCGACACACTCGTCGACGACTTCGACCTCATCGATTTCCTGCACACGCTCACCGAACGGGCCACCAGCCTGGTCGGTGCCGCCGCCACCGGGCTGGTCATGGCCGACGAGCTCGGGCGTCTGGAGTTCATGGCCGCCTCCGACGAGAACGCCAAGCTGCTGGAGCTGTTTCAGCTGCAGAACGCGGAAGGCCCCTGCCTGGAAGCGTTCACCACCGCGCAGCCGGTCATCAACGTCGATCTCGGGGCCGCCGCCGGCCGCTGGCCCCACTTCGCCCCTCGTGCGACCTCGGCCGGTTACCAGTCGGTGCACGCCTTCCCGATGCGGGTACGGCAGCACGCGATAGGTGCGCTCAACGTGTTCGGCGGAACCAAGGGCGGCGACTTCACCGACACCGACATATCGATCATGCAGGCCCTCACCGACATCGCCACGGTCGGGCTGTTGCAGGAACGCACGATCCGCCAGAGCGAGATCCTCACCGAGCAGTTGCAGGGCGCGCTCAACAGCCGGATCTCCATCGAACAGGCCAAAGGGGCGGTGGCGCAGGCGTGCGGCGTCTCCGTCGACGACGCGTTCACCGCGATCCGCCGGTACGCCCGCGACCACAATCGCAAACTCACCGATGTCGCGCATGCCATCACCACCGAACCCGGCCTCGCCGGCCGGATCCTCCCCCACTGATCATCAGCCGGCCCGACGTGGGCGGACGGCCGGCACATCGGGCCGGAAACCCGCCCTGTGGTCCCGATCGGGCGACCTGGTGGCTCCGGCGATGACCACCCCGTATTTTCTTTGTTGTGGCTCGACACCGAGCCTGTCGCTCCGGACCTCGGCGGCGTTCGATCTTCGACGCCCTGGAGTTGCCGTGACCGACGGTTGCCTCGACCCCGACCCCGATTGCCTGCCGCGTGCCGGAGCGGTACGCATCGATCTCCAGAAGGCCACCTGTGCCGCCCTGATCGATTTGATCTCGCGGGGTAGCGTGCCGGCCTTCGCAGCCCTGTTCGAGCGGACCTCGGACGCTGTCCGCGCCGAGCTGGCGATCGATCAGACGGGCGTTGTCCGGGTCAACGAGATACTTGCCGCCACCTACCTCGAGGTCTGGTGGCTGGCGGGTTGCCGGCGCATGGCCGAGGCCGACGTGACCGGATGGATAACCGGCATCGCGCGACGGCGCATCGCCGAGGCCACGCGAGGTGCGGCGCGGACGGGCGGGCGTACCGCCGTGGACGGCCCGCGACCGACGTACGCCGAGCTGGAAATCGCGGCTCTTCTGCGCCGGCCGGTCGATCGTCTGCTGTTGACCTGAACGACCGGAGGCCCGATCAGACTCCCCTGATCGGGCCTCGCCCATACGGCCGGGGACTGGGAACAGGGCGTAGGGTTGGCACGTCGCCCTGGACCCTGGTGGCCGGTCGGCCTTCGCGGTGTTCCGGCGTTTCTTCGCCCCCGCAGCGACCGAGCAGTCGCTGTCAGATGTTGTCCCCGGGCACGACTATCCGGCCACGGCCGAAGTCAGGATTCTCCATGCGGTACCTGTGGATCGTCGTCATCGTCCTGGTGATCCTCGTCCTGGCGTCCCTCGCGCTGAGGGTCGTCAAGCAGTACGAGCAGGGAGTTCTGTTCCGGCTGGGCCGGGTGATCGGCGTTCGGCGGCCCGGGCTGACCGCGATCATCCCGTTCGCCGATGTGCTGCACCGGGTGAGCCTGCGGATCGTCACCATGCCGATCCAGTCGCAAGGCATCATCACCAAGGACAATGTCAGCGTCGACGTCTCCGCCGTCGCCTACTTCCGGGCCGTCGACGCGGTCAAGTCGGTCGTCGCCATCGAGAACGTCGGCGTGGCGATCAACCAGATCGCCCAGACCACACTGCGCAAGGTCGTCGGTCAGCACACCCTCGACGAGACTCTGTCCGAGACCGACCGGATCAACGTCGACATCAAGACCATCCTCGACGGCGCCACCGAGGACTGGGGTGTCGAAGTCACGCTCGTCGAGCTGAAGGACATCCAACTGCCCGACACGATGAAACGCGCCATGGCCAGGCAGGCCGAGGCCGAGCGGGAGAAACGCGCGAAGATCATCGCAGCCCAGGGTGAGGCACTCGCCGCGGACGCGCTCGGCGCCGCCGCGGACATCATGATGGCGCACCCTCTCGCTCTTCAACTACGCAACCTGCAGACCCTCGTGGAACTCGGCGTCGACAAGAACAGCACTGTGGTGTTCCCGGCCCCGCTGATGAGCACCATCGGCGAGCTCGGCTCGTTCCTCGCCCGGGAGAACACCGCGGCGCGCACCGCGCCGCCGCGCGGCTCGAACTCGACCGAGCCGCCGACCCTCAACGGCACACAGCTGCCGACCGAATTCTGATGACCGCAACCCTCATCGCACACCTGGACCACCCGTCGCTGGGGCGTTCGGCAGCGGGCTCCGTGCCCGGCCCGTGCGAAGGAAGAGCATGATGGCTTCGTCCCGGACCTTCGACGCCCAGGCGGTGACCTTGGCGCTGAACAACGCCACCACCGCGGCCGGTCATGCCCCATCAATTGACCACGCACCACCATGGCGCTGGCGGCGGCACGGAGACCAGCTCGAGCTGTGGATCCAGGACGGCCGCACCCTGGCGGCCACCGCCCCGACCCGTCAACTGTCCATCCTCAGCTGCGGCGCAGCACTGCACCACGCCTTCATCAGCCTCGCCGCGGACGGCTGGCACAGCATCGTCACCCGCCTGCCCAACGCGGCCAGACCCGGCCACCTCGCGACCGTCCGCGTCGACGCCCGCATCCCGATCGAGCCCGCCGCGACCCGACGCCTGCAGACCATCGGACTGCGACACACCGACCGCCGGCCCATGGCCGGAACTCCGGTCGACGCCGACACTCTGCGCTCCATCGCCGCCGCTGCCGAGTCACGTGGCACCCGGCTGCACCTGCTACGACCCCGCCAGATCTTCGACCTGGCCGCCGCCACCGACCACGCTCAGCACGTCGAGGCCGACGACCCCGCCGCACAGAAGGAGTCGACGAACTGGGTCGGTGGTTTCCGGACCCTCGGCACCGGAACTCCTACCACCCTTCCCCGAAGAGCCTCGCCGGGTACGGCGCCACGACGAGACTTCGGCCCCGGCGACACGGACATCGCCGACACCCGCAACCGGGCCGCTGTTTTCGCGGTCCTCTACGGGGCCGGGGAAGGCGACCTCGACTGGCTGCGGGCCGGCGAGTCGCTGTCCGCGGTCTGGCTCACCGCCACCGAACTCGCGATCTCCGTCCGGCCGCTGAGCGCCACCATCGAGGTCCCCGACACCCGCGAAACCATCAGGCGCCTGCTTCCCGGCCCGGGCCACCCGTATCTCGTCCTCCGGTTCGGTGCGCTGAACCCGGACGCCGTGAAACCGCCGCTCACGCAGCGGCTGCCCGTCGAGCGGACCGTCGGACCACGGCGAGGAGCCTCGTGATCAGCGACGTATCGCGGCCAGGCGACCAAGAGATATCCGAGTGAGCTCGACCTAGATCGATCCACTGAGCCCGGGTGAGCGGCCGCGGGCAGCATTCGGTCGTGCTCGACCCTCAGTCCATGACAAGGACGCTGGCCCGGGGCGCCAGGAAGTGGTCCATCACGAGTTCCGCCGCGCCCAGCGCCGCGACCTGCTCGCTCACCACGGAACCCGCGACCGAGAACGACTGCCGCGGCACGATGAGCTCGTCCCGGACCGCGGGTTCGAGAACGGGGAGGAATGCCTCGCTGAGGCGGTCCCAGATCGGCCCGCCGACGACGACGCGTGAGACGTCGAGGAAGTTGACGAGCACTCCGATCCCGACGGCGACGCGGTGGGCCGCCCGCCGCAGGAGGTCGGAGGCCTTGGGGTCGCCGGAGGCCGCCAGCTGCGACAGCAGGGTGCAGGCGTCGTCGATGGCCGAGTAGTCGGTCAGGTCGGGCAGCGGCATGAGCCCGGCCTGTGCGGCCTGGATGACCAGCGCCTCGGGGACGCAGGCAGCCGCCAGGCCACCCCGTCGCCCGCCCCAGCCGAGGTCCTCGGCGGAGGGGTCCACGAGGATGTCGCCGACCTCGCCGATGTTGTTGCTCACGCCGCGCAGCACCTGGCCGGCGGTGACCACGGAGGCTCCGACACCGGACCCGAGGTAGAGGAACAGGAAGTCCGAGCCGGCCGAGGTGCGCAGCTCGGCCGTGGCCGACGCCGTGACGTCCTTGTCCAGCAGGACCGGCATGCCGGTGAAGTCGTGGAGGTCGGCCCGCAGTCTCACGTCGTGCCACCGAGGGAGCTGCGGCGGGTCGAGCAGGACACCGCTGACGACGTCGAGGGGGCCGGGCACCGCGACGCCGAGACCCAGCACGCGTTGTCGATCGGCCCCGGCGGCGCTGATGAGCCGGCCCGTGTTGAGGGCGATGAGCGAGATCACGTCGCGTGGGTTGAGGTCGCGGGGAATGGGCAGCTGCAGCCGCTCGCGGACCTCGCCGGCGAGGTCGAGCAGCAGCAGTGTGAGGCGGGCCGGGTCGAGGTGCACGCCGACGGCGAACGCTCCGTCGGCCTTGACGCTCAGGGGGATGCTCGGCCGCCCCCGTACCGCGTCGAGCGGCGCGCTCTCCTCCACCATCCCGCCTTCGATGAGGCGACGAGCGATGTTCGAGATGGTCTGCGAGGAGAGCCCGGAGGTGCGTTGCACGTCGGCTCGGCTGCGTCCCGGGTCGCGGCGGATGAGGTCAAGGACGACCGCTTGGTTGTAGTCCGCCAGGCGGAGCAGGTTGCTCCCGCGCAGCACCTCGGCCTCCCTCACACGTCTGTCGGTCGCCGGGCGTGCACCCGTGACGCCCCATTCTCCCACCGATTGGGCCAAGATGCGACCGGCTCCTGCTCGACCGACTCGCGAGCGAAAAGTGCAGCACTTCTTGACCGGCGTGTTAACGACGGATTACTGTCACAACTGCTTTTCCCCATCGGTTGGGCAAAATAGCCCAACGACCCGTGAGCAGGAGAAGGACGCGATGAAGCGGACACGTGTGATCGCCATCGTCGCCGCCGGGACCGTCGTGGCGAGCGTGCTAGGCGCCTGCTCCGGTGGGAGCGATGGCGGCGACGGCGGCAAGGACGGCAGCGACGGACCGGTGACCATCTCGGTCATGGAGTTCCAACAGACGCGCATCGACGCGGTGGGCAAGCTCATCCCCGGCTTCGAGGCCGAGATGAAGAAGCAGGGCAAGGACATCAAGGTCAAACTCGTCGCCGACGTCCTCACCGACGACCAGTTCAAGACCAAGGTCACCCAGCAGCTCATCGCCAAGCAGGCCCCCGACCTCATCGACATCGGCGACAGCCTCGTCCCGGGGTGGGCCGGCGCCGGGTACCTCGCCCCCTTGGACGACTACCTCAAGGACTGGGACGGGTGGAACCACTACTACCCGCAGATCAAGAAGGCCATGGTCCGCCAGGACGGCAAGATCTACGCCCTCGCGCACGAGACCGGCGTGCAGAACCTCTTCTACCGAAAGGACCAGCTCACCGAGTTCGGCGTCGACACCGCCCAGCCGGCCACCTGGAACGATCTCATCGCCCGCCTCGAGCAGATCAAGCAGAGGACCGGCGGCAATCCCATCGTCATCCCGGCCGGGACCGCGTGGGGCGGTAGCACGTGGACCGAGGGCTTCCAGCCCATCCTCGGCGGCACGGACAAGAACTACTACAGCCTTCAGACCGGCAAGTGGGACCTCAAGAGCCCCGGCTTCCGAGCGGTGTTCGACCTGTACTACACGATGTACTCCAAGGGCCTGCTCCCGGTGCAGGACCTCGAGAACCCCAACCCCTGGGAACCGACGAAGTACGTCAAGTTCCCCGCGGGCAAGATCCAGGTCTCGGCGCAGGGCACCTCAGGATGGAAGTTCGACTGGGGGCCGGACGGCAAGGCGCCCATCAAGGGCCTCAACGAGAAGGTCGACACCTGGCAGTACCCCGGCCTGCGCGGCGGTGACTCGCCCTTCGGGTGGAGCGGCCTCGGGTTCGGCTACGGCATCCCGGTCTCGTCCTCGCACAAGGACGCGGCAATGCTCCTCGCCGAGTACCTCTCCACCGGCAAGCCCCTCGCGGACCAGTTGGTGAGCTCCGGTGCCGCGTCGCCGCGCGACGACCTCGCCGGCGTCAAGCCGTACGCCGACGAGCCGAAGCTCCTGCAAGCGGGCAAAGACCTCGCGACCAGCGTCTACGTACCGACCGGGGACGGTTCCGAGCAGGTGGCCCAGGCCGTTGCCGCGGCGACCGAGCTCATCATCAACGGCAAGGCCAACGGCGCGCAGGCCTACGACGCGTTCTTGAAGAACGCGACGGACCTCCTCGGGCCCAACCTCGTCAAGGAGTGACCACCCACCCATGACCACCACCGCCGCAACCGCTTCGGCGGCGGCCAGCCCCACCGGGCAGGCGTCGCCGAAGCGGCGTCCCCGACGTACCTGGCCCGTGGTCCTGCTGCTGCTCGGACCGGCGGCCCTGCTCATCGTCGTGTTCATCCTGGCGCCGGCCGTGTACGGCGCGTACCTCAGCCTCACCAACACCCAGCTGACCGGGTTCGCCGCGCGCGACCCGCAGTTCGTCGGCGCCGACAACTACACCTACCTGCTGTCGAACTCCGAGTTCCTGGCCTCGCTGGGCCGGACGGGCGAGTTCGTCCTCTACTCGGCGATCATCGGCCAGACCGTGCTCGGGATGACGGCCGCCGTCCTGCTGGCCCGGCCCTGGGTCCGGGGGAAGGGACTCGTCGGCGCCGCGATCCTCCTGCCGATGGTGGTTCCCGAGGTGGTCGCGTCCCTGGCCTGGGCGAGCGTGCTGTCGAACAACTCCGCGGGCACCCTCAACCGGCTGACCGGGCTGTTCGGCGCCGATCCCACCGACTGGCTGCAGGTCGTACCCCTGGCGTCCGTCGTCGTCGTCAACATCTGGCGCGGCATCGCCTTCGCCATGATCATGTTCCAGGCCGCGCTCGAGGACGTCCCCGGCGAGCTCATCGAGGCGGCGCGCATGGACGGCGCCACAGCCCTGCAGGTCTTCCGCTTCGTCACGCTGCCACTCATCCGCGGACCGGTCTTCCTCTACCTGCTCCTCACCACGATCAGCACCATCGGCGCCTTCGGACTGGTCTACTTCCTCACCCAGGGCGGTCCAGGGGGGCGTACGACGATCACCGCGATCTACATCTACGAGCGCGCCCTGCAGTTCTCGCAGATCGGCATCGGCAGCGCCGCCTCCATGATCCTGCTCTCGCTGGTGCTCGTCCTCGGCCTGGTCTACGTCCGCCTCGCGAAGGTCGAGGTGTGAGATGACCACCGTCACGAGCCGCCGGAAGCCGTCGCGCACGGCGAACCTCGTCGCGCCGAGGGCGAAGCGGCCTCTCACCGGCATCGAGATCGTGAAGCGTGCGCTGGGCTCGATGCTGATCGCCCTGCTCGTCGTCTTCTGCGTCGTACCCTTCGCCTGGGTCGTGCTCAGCGCCGTCGACGCCAACGCCGGCCCCAACGTCCAGGCCCCTTCCCTCTCCCTCGACAACTTCGTCCACTTCTTCACCGAGTCGGCCACTCCTCGGTTGCTCGTCAACAGCCTCATCATCGGCGTCGGCGCGACGGCGATCAACCTCGTCCTCGGGCTGGCCGGGGGCTACGCCCTGGCCCGGTTCGACTTCCGTGGACGACGGCTGTTCATGTTCGGCATCCTGCTGGTGAGGGTCGTACCGGCGCCCGCCACCATCGTGGCGTTGTACCTCATCATGGTGAAGCTCGAGCTCACCAACACCCTGCACGGCCTGATCCTGGTCGAGGCGGTGCTGCAGCTGCCCATCACCCTGTGGCTGCTCAAGGGGACGGTCTCGGCCGTGCCGATCGAGCTCGAGGAAGCGGCCTGGCTCGACGGCAGCAGCCGCATCCAGGCCATCCGCCGCGTCGTACTCCCGCTCGTCGGACCCGGCCTGGGCGCCGCCGCCATGCTCACGTTCATGGGTGTCTGGGGCGACTTCCTCACTCCCCTGGTGATGCTCCAGAGCCAGGACCTCTACCCCCTGTCCATCGGGCTCTTCCGCGCCTTCAGCGAGCACAACCAGGTCGACTGGGGCCTGCTCGCCGCCAGCTCGATCGTCTACATGGCGCCGCCCGCGATCCTCTACGTCTTCGTCCGCAAGCACTTGCTGCGCTCCAGCCTCGGCGGGGCGCTGAAGGGATGACCAGTTCGTGACCGTCGACCAGAACCCCCACGGACGCGTACGTCTGGACAGCATCGCCCTGGCCATGCAGCGGGTCCGCCGGTTCACCCGGTTCCGCCTCGCCCCGGCGGTCTACTCGGAGACCCGGCCGGTCGAGGTGAGCGCCTGGGTCGTCGGCGGTGAGCCCGTCCCCTTCGACGAGGCCCGCGGCCAGCGCTTCGAGCCGGTGGAGATGGGGATGCCGTGGGGCCGGCCGTGGGACACCGTGTGGTTCGACGTGCGGGGCGTCGCTCCCACCGCCTGGGCGCCGGAGGAGACCGAGCTCGTCGTCGACCTCGGCTTCACCGCCGAGCAGCCCGGGTTCCAGGCCGAGGCCACGGCCTACCGACCGGACGGCTCGATCGTGAAGGCGATCGAGCCGCTCAACGCGTGGGTGCCGCTGCCGCAGCACGGCCCCTTCCGCCTCCTGATCGAGGCCGCGGCCAACCCCGTGGTGCAGGTCCCCCACGAGTACGAGCCGACCCTGCTCGGTGACCTGCGAACCTCCGGCGACGAGCCGCACTACACCCTGCGCCGCATCGAGGTCGCCCGACGCGACATCGTCGTGTGGGAGCTCCTGCAGGACGTGTCCGCACTCGACGGGCTCGTGGACGTGCTGCCGCCGGACGGCATGCGCCGGGCGGCCATCGTCAGCGCCCTCGAGCGGATGGTCGACATCATGGACCCCGACGACGTGCCCGGTACGGCGGCGCAGGGGCGCGAGGCCCTCGCGCCGGTCCTGTCGACGAAGGCGCCGGCGGGCGCCCTTCGCGTCGCGGCCGTGGGACACGCCCACATCGACTGTGCCTGGCTGTGGCCCACCCGCGAGACCGAGCGCAAGGTGGCGCGTACGTTCGCCAACGTGCTCGACCTGATCGAGCGCGACCCCGAGTTCGTCTTCGCCGCCTCCTCGGCTCAGCAGTACGCCTGGTTGAAGGAGCGCCAGCCGGGGCTCTACGCACGGGTTCGAGACGCCGTCGCCGCGGGCCGCATCCGCCCGGTCGGGGGGATGTGGGTCGAGTCCGACACCAACATGCCGGGGGGCGAGGCGCTGGCCCGCCAGTTCGTTCTCGGCAAGCGGTTCTTCCTGGAGGAGTTCGGGGTCGAGTCGGACGAGGTGTGGCTGCCGGACTCCTTCGGCTACACCGCGTCGTTGCCGCAGATCGCCACGGCGGCGGGCGCACGCTACTTCGTCACCCAGAAGCCGTCCTGGAACGAGACGAACGCCATCCCGTACTCCACCTTTCTCTGGGAGGGCATCGACGGGTCCCGCATCTTCACGCACCTACCCCCGGCCGAGACCTACAACTCCGACCTCGACGGCCCCGACCTGGCTCGCGCCGAGCGGAACTTCAGCGAGAAGGGCGTGGCCCGCGAGGTGCTCGGCCTCTTCGGCTGGGGCGACGGAGGAGGCGGCCCGACCCGGGAGATGCTGGCGATGGCGGCACGCAAGGCCGACCTCGACGGCTCACCCCGCGTCCGCCTGACCGACCCCACGTCCTTCTTCACCGCCGCCGAGGCGGAGCTGCCGGCGCCGCCGGTATGGGTCGGTGAGATGTACCTCGAACTTCATCGAGGCGCGCTCGTCTCGCAGCAGAAGACCAAGCGCGGCAACCGCCACAGCGAGGCACTGCTGCGCCAGGCCGAGCTGTGGGCCGCCACGGCGGCCATCTTGAAGGGCGCCGCGTATCCTGCGGCACAGCTGGAGGATGCCTGGCGTACCGTCCTGCTCCAGCAGTTCCACGACATCCTGCCCGGCACCGCGATCGCCTGGGTTCACCAGGACGCCGAAGCCGGGTACGCGCGGGTCGAATCGTTGCTCGAGGAACTCATCGAGACCGCGCTGGCCGCCCTGACCGGTGACGGTGACAGCGACGATGAGGTGCCGCTGGCCGCGAACGCCGGTCCCCTGGCGCAGCACGGCGTTCCGGCCATGGGGATCGGTCCGGCGCCCGTGCCCGCACCGGCGGCACCACGCGCGAAGGACGGGGCCTGGGTCCTCGAGGACGACCGGCTGCGGGTGGTCGTCGACGACCGGGGCGCCCTGGTCTCGATCCGCGACCTCGTGGCCGGCCGTGAGGTCCTCCCGGAGGGGACCGCGGGCGGGGTGCTGCAGTTGCTGCGTGACACCCCCCGCGAGTGGGACGCCTGGGACATCAACGAGGAGGACCAGCGCTCCGGCCGGGAGCTCCTCGAACCGGCCTGGGTGCGCGGTGACAGCGACGCGGTAGTCGTCCGGCACGAGATCGGAAAGTCGGCGGTCGACGTTCGCATCAGCGTGGTCGACGGCCACCTCGACCTGGCCTTCGACATCGACTGGCAGGAGTCGCAGAAGCTGCTCAAGCTGGCCTTCCCCATCGACGTGCGCGCGGACCGGGCGGCGTCGGAGCTCCAGTTCGGACACCTGCACCGGCCGATCCACCGCAACACGTCGTGGGACACCGCGCGCTTCGAGACCGTGGCCCATCGCTGGATCCACGTCGGCGAACCGAGCTGGGGCGTGGCGATCGCGAACGACGTGGTGTACGGCCACGACCTGCGGACCATCGCGGCACCGTCCGGGCGCCCGATGGTGATGGCGCGGCTCTCGCTGCTGCGTGCGCCCCGGTACCCCGACCCCTCCGCCGACCAGGGGCGTCACAGCTTCACCGTCAGCCTGCGGCCCGGTGGCATTCCCGAGGCCGTCGCCGACGGCTACCGCCAGCACCTCCCCCTGCGCGCCCGGCACGGCGCGCCCGTGGCTCCGCTCGTCGCCGTGTCGAACCCCGCCGTCGTCGTCGAGGCGGTCAAACTGGCCGAGGACGGAAGCGGCGACCTCGTCCTGCGGCTCTACGAGGCCCACGGCGACCGTTCCCCGGCGGCCGTGACCACCTCGGTCGACTGGGACGCCGTCGAGGCCACCGACCTGCTCGAACGTCCCACCGGTGACAGCGCGGTCCAGCGGGTCGAGCCACGCCGGGTCGAGGTGACCCTGCGGCCGTTCGAACTGCTGACCCTGCGCTTTCGCGCGCCACGCGCCGCGGCATGAGAGGACCAACGTTGCCCCAGGACCAGGAAACGATCTCCTACCTGTACGACGTCGGCCCCGGCAGTGGCCCACGACGGCGGGCGCGGTCGTGGCTCCACACGGACGCGCCCCACCTGTCGCTCCACGGGGACTGGCGGTTCCGCCTCCTGGCCGGCGTGCCGGGCACGCTCGGCGCACCCGGGGTGCTGCCAGAGGGCGAGGCACCGGACGCGTTCGCCGGGCCCGCCTACGACGACTCCGGCTGGGACACCCTGCCGGTGCCGAGCCACTGGGTGCTGCACGGTGAGGGGCGCTACGGCTCGCCGCAGTACACCAACGTGCAGCTGCCCATCCCGCAGGACCCGCCGTTCACGCCGGACGAGAACCCCACCGGCGACCACCGTCGCACCGTCGTCGTCCCGGCCGAGTGGTTCGACCGCGGCACCTACGAGTCCGTCGTCCTGCGCTTCGACGGCGTCGAGTCGCGCTATCGGGTCTGGGTCAACGGGACCGAGGTGGGCGTCGGCACCGGCTCGCGGCTCGCGAGTGAGTTCGACGTCACCGGCGTCGTGACGGCCGGCGTCAACACCGTGGCGGTACGGGTGCACCAGTGGTCGGCCTCGACGTACGTCGAGGACCAGGACCAGTGGTGGCTCCCCGGCATCTTCCGTGACGTCACCCTCCAGGCCCGGCCGGTCGGTGGCATCGAGGACGTCTGGCTCCGGGCGGACTACGACCACACCAGCGGGCACGGACTCGTCACCACCGAGCTGACGGCCGCGGACACCGCGTACCCGGTGCGGCTGCGGATCCCCGAGCTCGGGGTCGACGTCGAGTGGGCGGCCCCGGACGACACCGCACCCGTGGACGTGGGCGTCGTGCGGCCCTGGACGGCGGAGCGACCGCGGCTGTACGACGCGACGGTCGTCTCCGCGGGCGGTGCGGAGACGGTCTCGCTCAGGCTGGGGTTCCGGACCGTGGCGGTCGTCGGCGACCGCTTCCTCGTCAACGGCCGCCGCGTCGTCCTGCACGGGATGAACCGGCACGACACCCATCCCGATCTGGGCCGCGGCTTCGACGAGGACTTCGTACGCCGAGACCTCGAACTGATGAAGCGCCACAACGTCAACGCGATCCGCACCGCGCACTACCCGCCCCACCCGCGGATGCTCGACCTCGCCGACGAGCTCGGCTTCTGGGTCATGGTCGAATGCGACCTGGAGACGCACTCCTTCCACCACGGGGGCAGCGCCCTGGCGCCGGGCATCGACGAGTGGATGGGCAACCCGAGCGAGGACCCGCGGTGGCGTGACGCCTTCCTCGACCGCATCGAGAGGACCGTCGAGCGGGACAAGAACCACCCGAGCGTCGTCATGTGGTCGCTCGGCAACGAGTCGGGCACCGGGGCCAACCTCGCCGCCATGGCCGCGTGGGTCCACGCGCGCGACCCGGAGCGCCCCGTCCACTACGAGGGCGACCGCGCCGGCGAGTACACCGACGTCTACTCGCGCATGTACCCCTCGATCGCCGAGGTCGTGAGCATCGGCAGCGACTCGACGGGCGCGCTCGAGAAGGCCTCCGTGGCCGAGTCGGCCCGGCAGCGCACGAGGCCCTTCCTGCTCTGCGAGTACGTCCACGCGATGGGCAACGGCCCCGGGGGCATCGACCTCTACGAGGACCTCGTGCGGCGCTACCCCAGGCTCCACGGCGGTTTCGTCTGGGAGTGGCGCGACCACGGCCTGCGCACCCGTACGGCGGACGGGGTGGAGTACTTCGGCTACGGCGGTGACTTCGGGGAGACCGGCGTCCACGACGGCCACTTCTGCATGGACGGCATGGTGCTGTCGGACGGGACACCCACACCGGGCCTCGTCGAGTTCGCCGCGGTGGTGGCCCCGATCCACTTCGACGTCCGCACGGACGGGCGCGGCGTCGTCGTGACCGTCACCAACGCCCGGCACTCCGCGCCGACGGACGACCTTGTCTTTCCCTGGCGCCTCGAGCACGACGGCCGGGTCGTCCGCGAGGGGGTGCTGGAGGTCGTGGGGGACGACGGCGGACCCGTCGCAGCGGGCGGCACCGCCGTGGCCGAGCTGACGCTGCCCGGCGAGGGAGTGCGGGCCGGAGCGGGCGAGGAGTGGTTCACCGTCTCGGCGGCACTGCGTGACAAGACGGCGTGGGCCCCGGCCGGCCACGTCCTGGCCTCCGCCCAGGCCTCGACCGCTCCCACCGGTCCCGTCGCCACCAAGCCGACGAGGAGGCCGGCGAACGAGACCGCGCTCCCCCGCACGGGTGACTACTCCATCGGCCCGGCCGACTTCGCGGACGGCCACCTCGTGGCCCTGGCCGGCTCGCCGGTCCGTGGTCCGCTGCTCGCTCTCTGGCGCGCCCCGACCGACAACGACGCCGGCTCGCACCTGGGCAGCTACGACGCGACCGACCCGATGGAGCACCTGGGACTGGGCACGCCGGGGCCGTCGTACGCCGCCCAGTGGCGGGACGCCGGCCTCGACCGGATGAACGGACGTCTGGTGAGCCTGCACCGGACCGCCGAAGGGCTCCGGCGCAGCAGCCGCTGGGCCGCCGCCGACTCGCGCCTCTCGGTCACCGTGGAGGAGCTCTGGCAGGCCGAGGGTGACGGCGTCCGGCTCGGCCTGCGGCTGATCCCCTCCTCCCGCTGGAACCTCGTGTGGCCCCGACTGGGTGTCCGCCTCGACCTGCCCGTCGAGGTGGACCGGGCGGCGTGGTTCGGCACGGGTCCCGGGGAGTCGTACCCCGACTCCCGTCGTGGTGTACTCGTCGGCCGCTACCAGGCCGGCATCGCCGACCTGACGTTCCCCTACGCGTGGCCCCAGGAGAGCGGTCACCGCAGCGACCTGCGCAGCCTGGACCTCGGCACGGCCGGCGGGGACTGGCTCCGGGTCGAGGCCGCCGCGGACCATCAGGGCCGGCGACCGGGGTTCACCCTGGCGCGGCACACGGCGCAGGAGGTGGGCCAGGCGACGCACCAGCACGAGCTGCCCACGCCGCGACACAGCCACCTCTACCTGGACGCGGCTCAGAACGGCCTGGGCTCACGGGCCTGTGGACCCGACGCGTGGCCGGACGCGCTCCTGCGTCCCGAGACGCGCACCCTCGACCTGCGTCTGACGGCGCTGTCGTGACGGACGTGCCACAGTCCGCGCCGGACGTGCTCGTGCACCTCACCGCGGCCGGTGTGAGCGTCGTCCTCGACTCGACGCGGGGCCGGCTGCCGGCCGTGGTGCACTGGGGTGCCGCACTGGGTGCCCAGTCGAGGGAGGACCTGCGCGCGCTCAGCACCGCGGACGTGGAGCCCCGCGAGGGGAACGTCGTGGACGAGCCGGTCCGCCTGGCCATCCTCCCCGAACATCACGCCGGCTGGCCGGGCCGGCCCGGCGTCGCGGGGCACCGCGACGGCGCGGACTGGTCACCCCGGTTCCAGGTGACCAGCCTCGACGTCGGGCCCGGAGCGACCGTGGACGACGGGCTGGTGGACGGCGGGCCCTGCGCCATCGTGTTCCACGCCCGTGACGAGGTGGCCATGCTCGGTCTCGAACTCGAGGTCGAACTCTTGGCCAGCGGGCTGTTGCGCACCCGGGCCGGCCTGACCAACCACGGCGGCACCGCGTACACGGTCAGCGACCTCAGCCTGGCCATGCCGATCCCCTCTCGGGCGCGGGAGATCCTCGACTTCGCGGGCCGCTGGAGCAAGGAGCGCATCCCGCAGCGCCGCGCGCTCGTCACCGGGATCCACGACCGCGAGGGCCGCAAGGGACGCACCGGCCACGACGCGGCGACGATCCTCAGTGCCGGTGTCCCCGGCTTCGGCTTCACCCGCGGCGAGGTCTGGGGTGTGCACGTGGCCTTCAGCGGCAACCACCGGCACTTCGCGGAACGCCTCGCCACCGACGCGCAGGTCATCGGCGGCGGCGAGCTCCTGCTCCCGGGTGAGGTCCGGCTCGGGCGGGACGAGGACTACCGCGGGCCCTGGCTCTACGCGGCGTACGGCGACGGGCTCGACGACCAGGCACGCCGCTTCCACCGCTTCCTGCGGGGCCGGGCCACCCATCCCGCGCGGCCCCGGCCGGTCACGCTCAACGTCTGGGAGGCGGTGTACTTCGACCACGACGTCGACCGGCTCGTCGACCTCGCCGAACGCGCGGCCGCACTCGGGATCGAGCGCTTCGTCCTCGACGACGGCTGGTTCCGCGGACGCCGAGACGACCGGCGCGGTCTCGGCGACTGGGTCGTCGACGAGACGGTGTGGCCGGACGGCCTGTCCCCGCTGGTCGACCGGGTCACCCAGCTCGGGATGGAGTTCGGGCTGTGGTTCGAGCCCGAGATGGTCAACGAGGACAGCGACGTGGCCCGCTCGCATCCCGAGTGGGTCATGCAGACCGGCGGACGACTCCCGGTCCGCGGCCGGCACCAACAGGTCCTCGACCTCGCCCGCCCCGAGGCCTACGCCCACGTCCTGGAACAGATGTCCCGGGTCCTGTCCGACTACGACATCGCCTACGTGAAGTGGGACCACAACCGTGACCTCGTCGACGCGGGCAGCCTGCCGACCGGCGCCGCGGGCGTGCACCGGCAGACGCTCGCGGCGTACCGCCTCATGGACGAGCTCAAGCGGCGCTTCCCGGGGCTCGAGATCGAGTCCTGCTCCTCCGGTGGTGGGCGCGTGGACCTCGGCGTCATCGAGCGTACGGACCGGGTCTGGGCCAGCGACTGCGTCGACCCTCTCGAACGCCAGGGCATCGACCTGTGGACCATGCAGCTACTCCCGCCCGAACTGGTCGGAGCGCACGTGGGCTCGCCGGTCAACGAGACGACCGGGCGGCGGCACGAGCTGTCGTTCCGGGCCGGCACCGCCGTCCGCGGGCACTTCGGGATCGAATGGGACCTCGCCAAGGCCTCGGCGAGCGAGATCCACGACCTCGCCGAGTGGGTGGCGTTCCACAAGGCGCACCGGGAGCTGCTGCACACCGGCGACGTGATCCGCTCGGACGACAGCGACCCCACCCTGTCCATCCACGGCGTCGTGAGCGCGGACCGGTCGGAGGCGCTGGTGTTCCTGGGCTACCTGAGCCGCTACGAGAGTTCGCCCCGGGGGCGGTTCACGCTGCCCGGCCTCGACCCGGACCGGCGGTACCGCGTCGTTCCCGTCGTCGTCGGCGCGCCGGACGACGGCCTCGCGCCGCCGTCCTGGTACCACGACGGCACCGGCATCGTCCTGAGTGGTCGGGCTCTGGCCGTCACCGGACTCCGCATCCCCGGCGCACGTCCCGAGCGGGTGGTGGTCCTGCGGGTGCGGGAGGAGGTCGGACAAGGCTCGTACGGATCAGGTGGATGATCGGTGCGCGGCCCTACCATCGGAGGATCCCTGACCGGAAGGAGATCCGGCGATGCTGAGCCGCGTCAATCGAGAGACCGTCGACCTGTCGTCCTATCCCGACCTGGTGGTGGTCTATCTGGGTATGCGCGTCAACCGGCTCTACGGCCTGCGCACCCTGATCGCCCGCGGCCCGCGGATCGACCGGTCGGACGACCAACCGGACGGCCTGCTGGCACACGAGCCGCTCCTGTGGTCGCTGTTCCCCATGCACCTCGGCATCCGCCAGTACTGGCGCGACCTGCCCGCGCTGCTGGCCTGGGCCCGCTCCGAGCCGCACCGCCGGTGGTGGCGCGACTTCCTGCGCGACAGCGGCGGCACCGGCTTCTGGCACGAGACCTACCTACTGCGCGGCGGCATGGAGGCGGTCTACGACGACATCCCGCAGCGCCGCGGCTTCGCGTCCTTCGCCCCGGTGCACCCGGCCCGCGGCGCGATGTTCGGCGCGGCCGCGCGGGTCGGCCGCCCGGAGGACGACATCGCCCCGGTCGTCACCGAGGACGACCTCTACACCCCCGGGACCGAGCACTAGCGGCCTCATCCACGGCACGGACACCTCTCGGCAGTCCGATCGTTCCCGCTCGGAAGGTGCCTTGCCGGCTAACCGACCGTCGAGTCCTCGAGGTCGCGCGTGATGGCGTGGTGGACGTCGGCACCGAGCCGGCGGAGGGTGTCGATCAGAGGCCTCTCCTCCGCGTGCGAACCCACGACCCTCGTCCACTTGTCGAGAGCCGCACCCAGTTGCCGGATGCCGGACGAGTTCATGGTGCTGTTCATCGCTCCGCACAGATCGGCGATGTCGCCGGCGAAGTCTTGCGAGTCCAACCGACCCACGGTGTTGAGCTGGGAGACGACGCCCCGGCGGAACGACAGGGTGACGCTGCGAAGCATGATGGCGCACGAGGCCCCGGTGAACAGGTCGGGTGAGCTCAGAAGCTGCGCGCTGAGCGAGCGGACCGGCCGCTTGGTGGGCGGGGCGGTCGAGAGGATCAGATCTATCGGCTCCACCACGGCGTCGAGACGGCGGAGTATTCCATCGAAGACCGTACGCGTCTTGCTGAAGTCGGGTGGGAACTCCGTGCTCTGAGCGCCGGCGAGCCGCCCGAACACGCGCCGCAGCCCCAGTTCCGCGGCGTCGCTCATGGCCTCGCCCGCTGAACTCTGGCGGCCGAGCCGCTCCATCGCCGACTGCAGGGCCATGTTCTGCCGGACAAGCCGATCGAGCTGGTCGTTGACCCGCATCATGGTCGCGTCCCGAACATGGACGTCCACCTGCGTCACCAGGGCGTGCACCGCGTCGGTCAGCGCGGATGTGAATTGCACGGTCCCGCGGGTGATCACCCGGTCGTAGGCTGCCTCGAGCACGGGGCGCTTCGCTTCCGACAGATAGCCGTTGATGACCAGCAGGAACGACCGTCGTGCCTGGGGTGTGGAGGCTCGTGTGAGCGTCTTGGTCAGGCTCGTGACGTCGCCGTCCTGCAGGACGGACGGGGAGATGACGATCGCGCAACCGGCGCCGGCATCCCCGATGGGCAGCCAGAAGTCAACCCGTTGGCCGGCGCGCGCACGAGACTTCGGAATCTTCAACTCGACGTCGCGTTCGTAGCGCCAGCCGGAGCGGGTGAGCACATTCTCGATGTCCTGGGCGACGTCGTCGGTGCGCTCCGCCTCGTACTGTTCGCGGGCCACCTCCCGGAGGAACGGCGGATCGACCCGCGCCCGCTCGCCCACCGCGCGAGCGTAGCTGAGGTAGCAGAGTCGGACGACGGCGCGCGCGTTCCCACCGGCGAGCTCGGTGAGATACCCGATGCCGGCCTCCGTGAAGGGCGCGATGTCGCTGACGCCGAAGGCCCTGGTCAAGACTCCCTGGATGTATTCGGTGACGTTCGCGTTGTTCAGGCGTCCCGGCCACAGGACATCGTTGACCCGTTGCCGTACGTCGGTCGGCAGGGCGTCGAGGAAGTCAGGCAATCCGCACAGGACAAACAGGGAGTTGGTCTCGTGGGCGATCTCGAACAGACGCTTGAACGCCTGGGCGACGCGGGCCGTCCGTCCATCCGCCCCTGACGTCGACAGGATCTTCTCCATCTCGTCGAAGACGACGACAAGACGCTTGCCCTGATGCCCATAGAGCAGCGCGAAGACCCCGATGGCGGCCAGCGCGTCCTCCTCCGACTGAATCTTCGATTCGATGCCACGTTCGACCAGGGCCGCGTCGGGGTCGGCGCCGCGGAACCACTCCCAGACCGCGTGGCGGAACTCGGGCCGCGGGTAGAGAGTCAAGGCGGTCGCGAAGTCCTCCCGCTGGGTCACTCGCCGAAGCCGGTCGCACAACCTGCGCCGCAGGTCGGACTCCATGAGGCCAAGGTCTTGGATGACGTTCTCAGCAGTGACGTCTCGAGCGCTGAGCCGGGAGGCGAGCGGTGCGGTCAGGTCCGACGAGCTGAGCGCCTCAGCCACGACATCGGCGTAGTACTCGAGCACGCGATCGTTCACGTCGAGTGAGGCGAGCTTCGGGATGAAGCGATCTCGGTAGAGCGTGAAGACATCCCCTCCCGGTGCGTCCAGGTACATCGGCCTGACAACGTCCAGGTCGTCGGAATCGGAAATCTGCCTGAGCATGTGCAATGCCAGGTGCGTCTTGCCGGTGCCGTACTCGCCCACGACCGTGAACACGGTTCCGCGGCCAGGAGCCCCGTCGTCGTCACCGGCCGACCCGAGGTAGGCCAGAATGTGTCGCCGTGCGGACCTGATGGCCTCTGTCTCGATGGTCAGCGACGGTTCCGCCGATCCGCTGGAGATCGGGCTGGCCACGGCGGCGGCCGGGAAGGGGTTGAAGGCGAGCCGGTCCCTTGCCCCGGCCGACTGATGAAAGGTGTTCACCTCAACACTCCCCGCCTGATGTAGTAACTCTGGAAGTCTGAGAAGTCGATCTCGGTTGAAGCTCTCTCGGCAGCTTCGGCGTAGACGTGCCGGCACGTGAGTTCGAGCTCACGGATACTGATCTGTCCTTGCCCGCGGATCCTTGTGCGCATGTATTCGACCGCCGTCTCGCGCCGGATGCGGATCTGGGCCGGCTGCGGGCCGAGCCGTGCCTGGATGAAGCGCCATCCGTCGCCGATCCGCAATGGGTTGAGCCGGTGCAGCGACAACCGGGCGGCTGTGATGAGAAACGGTACTTCCCGGAGCAGATCGACGTTGCTCGTCTCGACGAAGAAGGTCAGGCCAGGACGGGCGAGGTTCGCGTAGATCCGTAAGGTCTCGGCGACCTCCACGGGCGGCAATATCACGACACCGTGCCGGCCGGTCCGGTTGAGCAGGTCCGCCAGGAACGGGAAGGTCTGGTGCGGGTCCTGGGCCTTGCGGTCCAGGCGCTCCTGATCCTGCTGCGCGAAGGTGCCGTCCGACTCGGCGAGATCCACGACCCGGCGCGCGACATGATCGGCCTGGACCCGGGCCTCGACTCCGAAGCGTGTCTCGTTGGCCAGGTCGAACAACACCACGGTCTCCAGACCGATGGCGTTACGCAGCCGCGACACGCAACGATGCAGGAAGGCGGATTTGCCGCAACCGACGTCGCCCACGACGACGAAGAGCGTGGCCACCCGACGGACCTCGGCCGCGACGTCGACCATCGCGGCGAACTTGTTGTACTCCTCGAGCGAGTTGCCTATGTCCACGTAGAGCTCGTCATGCGCAGGATCGGCCCACGGGCACAGAGGATCGCGATTGTCCAGGCCACGCCCGGGTAGCAAGAAGGGATTCCCAGTCATCGGTCAGCCACCCCGCCGTTGGTACGTAGCCTCGTTGGGAAGGCCTTCTCGACCGCCCGCGCCAGCTGCTCGACAGCGACCTCGACGCTCAATGCCCAGTCCGTGAGGGCGCGCATCGTGGCCTGCCGTTGCGCTGACGACTGCGCTCTCGCGGTCGTCAGGGCGTCGATCATGGTGGCGTCCGCCAGCATCTTCAGCACCCGCGGCCCGATGGAGGATCCCGGCTCATCGAGGAGGACTTTGGCCACGTCCGAGCTCAGATCGTCGCGGTGGGCAAGACACGCGACGGCATCCGGGTGGACGGTGACGGCAGTGAGCCGCTGGTTGACAATCACACCTACCGCGCGACGAAACCGCACGCCGCCGGCACGGAGGCGGTCGGCGGTGGCGCGGCGACGATCCCGGGCCAGGCGCCACTCCATCAGCATGAAGGTCAGCAGGACGCCGGTGGTCCCGGAGATCAGCACCGGCGTGATCGACGGGGCGGCGCCCGCTTGCGGCCGTGACCCCGGGGGCGGATATTCGGCCGAGCGCAGGGCCTCGCAGGCCCGTCCGAAGCTGTCCGGTGACACCACGGGCCAGCTCCGGACGTCAATCACCGCGCCGCCGGCCAGGTGCAGGCGCTCGGGTGTGCTGCCGGTGCGGGCCGATCCGAGCAGGATCGCGGCTTCGACCAGGCGTACGCGTCGCTCATCGATCAGGCAGTAGACGACCATTTCGTCCGACGGTCGCTCGGTCGGTGCCCCTTGCGCGCGTTCCATGACGGGCATGCAGAGGGCCAGCACGAACGACAGACCGGCCACCGCTGTGCCGCGCCGTCTGTCGATCCGCATGTCATCGGGCCCGTACACGGGCGGGCCGGACGTCCCGCACGCGCGGACCTGACGACAGCGCCGCCGCCAGCTCGGGGAGCATCGTCAACACCCAATCGTGGCGCTGGATCCGTCGCGCGGCTATGGCATCGCACGCCCTGAAGGTTTCCAGCAGGCAGCCATACATGAGTCGATCGTCGGGCTGTTCCAGCAAGGCGAGTGTTGTCCGCACACCCGTGGTCTGCCGGCGCACATGGTGCAGGAACTTGGCCAACGGCAGTTCCCCGCGGTCGCATGCCGCACTCAACCAGCCAAGGTCGTACGTCACGAAATCGCAGATCTTCTCGAGGTGCTCCGATGCCGAACGCGGCTCCATGCGGATCAGCCTCCCTCCGAGTGTCTTGGCTTGAGGTTCAAGGCGGTCGCCCGTTATCGTCTCCACGGCACGACTGACCTGTTGATCACTCATCGCCGATACTGTTGGCGACAATGCGCGGACGGTCGCACAGCCTCGCTAAATGCGAATCAGCATCGGCGAGCTGATTCCTCCGCACAGTGGACGTTGCCGTACGCTCACGAACTGTCGCTGCTGTTCGTTTGCTTGCAGGAAAGCACTCCCCACCCGGTGGGGTGCAACATGGCGAAGTTGACGAGCGGGGAGGGGAATGAGGTGCCCAGACGACCTGGGGGTGGGGAACCACCGGCAGGCTCACCCGAGGCTGCTCTTCGCAAGATGGTGCGTGGACCGGGGCCCAATGCCCTGCGGCTGCTCCAGGACAGCCCGGAACTGCTGGATCTGCCTCACTTCCCGACGGGGTGGGAGGTGGAGGGGAAAGCCGCGGCATTGCTGGACGTCCTGCACGAGCTCGTCAACGCGATCGACAACCCGCGGTGGCGAGCCGCCGCGCAGGCCGCCTTCCGGCTGCCGCAGGACCGTTACGTCGGCCGTCAGTTCGACTCGGTAGCCGGCCGCTGGCGCCACGCCGCCCAGGCTGAGGAACCGGTCTACTCCGGCAGCGACGACCCGCTCGAGCGATACCGGGGATACTGGCTCACGGCCGCTCACCACCTGGCGAAGCGCCTCGGCGAGCGCATGATGGAACTCAACCGCACAGGTGGCTGGGACAAATACCGAAAGACCGAGCCCCACATCCCGGCCACGACCTTCCCGATCTCGTTCGACCGTACCGACGTCCTCTACCGGTTCCGGGGCCGGCGCGGCATCCAGTCGATCAGCTACCGGTGGCTGACGGCGCACGACGAAGTGGACCACTACGAGGCCGTCGGCTGGTATTACAACGAGCCGGACGCGCCCGTCCAGATCGAACCCCTGGCCAACTGCGCCCTGGACGGGCCGCTGACCGACCTGCCGCAGGGCGGGCGCTCAGGTCGGCTCCGGTTCTCGCGCCGCCTCCGGGCCGGGGACAAATACTTCTTCGCCTACAGCATCCACTTCGGCTCGGAGCGGCCCTGCCGTCCGACGATTCTCTACGAGGTCCGCGGATTGAGCATGCGAGCCCTCACCGTTCGCGCCCAGTTCGACCCGGTCGATCTTCCTTCGATGTGCTGGTTCTTCGATCTCGGCGTTCAGGTTGAGGGAGCGAGGCCGCCGGAAGGCTCGGCGCCGGAAGTTCTCGAGATCGCTCCCAACGGGTTCGTCGATCATGAATTCTTGAGCTGCGAACAAGGCCGGAAATATGGCCTTCGTTGGTCCTGGGACGAGGAACGATCATTGAAAGGAGGCAAGTGAACATGGGCGAGGGCTGATCGAAATCCAACACGATTCCGTCGCAGCCCGCTGCAAGTGATTGAGACACTTGCAGCGATGCCGCATGACGTGAATCTTGGGGCACTCCTGGCTACTCAACCTCGAACACGAGTTTAGCCAGGAGTTCTTCCCTCCGAAACCCTGGTTTCGTGGCAATATCGCGGCTGACCGTGCGGACTCACCGAAGTGGCGCATCGGTCACTTCAACGACACCCTCCATGCCTCACCTCCTCGACATCAACGTCGATAGGCGCCTGCGACGACGAGCACAGCGGACGCAGGCATCCGATGCGGAGATCACTTTCCCGAGGCGGCTTTACGACTTTACTATGCGCAACGTTGCTTGCCTATCTCGTGCGCGTCTATTCCGGGGAATGAGATTCAAGATCGCGACATTCATGGTCGGCCCGCCCCGATCATGAGGTCTTTGCTCAGCGGGGCCACCGGCGTCCGGCCGTGGGATATCGCCGGTTCAGCCTCCCACAACGATCTTCGTGCAATTTGATCACCAGGAATCAAGGTGAGATTTTCTCGGTCCGCGACATGCGGCCACCGACGGAGCTGAACACGTTTTCTGAGTGGCCGGGCCTATAGGATTGGCGCTGGTCGGCAGACATCCCGGGGAAAGGTTTGTCATGTTTTCTCAGAATTCGGAATTGATCTGGCAGGGGCGTTCCCACGTCGGTGATGAGCCCGGTGTCTACGGCGACGCTTCCTATGCGGGGCTGTCGTTGGAGCTTCCGGTCACGCTTCGCAAGATCGATGCCGCGGGCGACGACTCCGTGGTGCTGGTGCTGCGGACGGAGTCGGTGCAGACGTTCGCCGGCTACCCGGGGCACCTGGTGACCGTGATCGCGCATCAGACGTCGGCGGGTGATCCGACGCACTCGACCGAGACCGAGTTGACCGCGGTCCGGCTGACCACCGCTGACGGCGGGAGCAAGGACGTCGCCGTGGATCTGGACGGGATCGCGTCACCGGCCCACCTGTCTGTCCGGGTGCGGGTCGACACCGAGGTTCCGCCGGGGTTGTACGACGACTTCGTGGTGCTGGGACTGTCGTTGCGTTCCGCCGATCACGCGTACGTCGCGGAGCTCGGTTTCTCGGCCTGAAGCGAACGGGCGGTGTGGCTCATTTCAGAGTCGCCGCGATGGCGCGGGTGAGGTCGACGACGCGTGGCCCCCACCGTGAGGCGACGGCGTCGTCGAGGACGTACACCTGGCGGTTGTGCACTGCCTTGATCGTGTTCCAGCCGGGTCTGGCCGTCACCGAACCGGCCGACTGGTTGCAGCAGGTCGAGTCGGCGAGGTAGATCAGGTCGGGGTCGGCCTGCACGATGTCGGCCGGCTTGAGCTGGGGGTAGCCGTTGCCCCGGGTGTCGAAGGGGTCGGCGATGTTGAGCAGGCCGAAGAGGCTGTAGATGGATCCGACGAAGGTCTGTGAGGTCGCCGTGTAGAACTGGCCGTCGATCTCGTGGTAGTAGCGCGGTGGTTGCGGTCGGCGCTTCACCTCGCTGACGATGTCATCGATCTGGGTACGCATCTTGGCGATCAGGTCCTCGGCGCCGCCCGGGTAGCCGGTGGCGTCCCCGAGCTCGGTGATCTGCTGGTAAACGCCTTCCAACGTGGACGGCGCCTCCGCGAGTCGCACCTTCACCTTCTTCTGCAACGCTTCGGTGAGCTTCACCCCGGTGGTGTCGGTGAAGTCGTTGGCGATGATGACCAGGTCGGGTTTGAAGGCGAGGATCTTCGCGGAGTCGGGCTGGAAGCCGGACAGGCCCTTCTGCCGGGGCGCGTAGGCCGGGAAGTCGGACTTGTCGTCGACCGCTATCACGCTCGACCCGGCGCCGATGGCGAACAGGGTCTCGGTCGCGGTCGGCGACAGGGACACGATCCTCGTCTTGGCGATGGTCACGTCGCGTGCGGTACCGCAGCCGGTGAGGGAGCCGGCTGCGCCGATGACGACGATGAGAAGGGTCAGGATTTTCCGCATGCTGCTCCTCACGGGACGGTGCGGACCTTGCCGTCGATCAGGGCAAGGCCCCGGGGCAACTTCGTCGTGCCGTCCACGACGGCCGTGTTGAGCTGATCGGCGGTGACCTTGGCGCCGGTCAGGTCGGCCTTCGGGAACTGCGCCCCGCCGAGGTAGGCGGACCGCAGGTCGGCGTTGACCAGGTTGGCTTCCATGAAGTTCACGCCGCCGAGCTGGGCGTCACGCAGATCGGCGTTGACCAGGATCGCCTTGCTCATATCGGCGCCGTCGAACGCGGCTCGCCGGGCCGTGGCCCGGTCGAGCCGAACGCCGAGCATCACTGCCCCGTTGAGTTCCGCGCGGGTCAGGTCGGCGTGACTCATGGCCGTCATGGTGAAGTTCGACCGCGAACCGGAGGCGGCCACCAGCCGCACGTCGCGCATCTGGGCCCCGGTGAAATTGACCCGCCCCACGTCGGCCGAGCTGAGGTCCGTGCCTTCCAGGAGCGCCTTGGCGAAGTTCTGCGCCGGCCGGTCGGGGATGTTGGCGTCGAGTCCCGCGAGGTTGATGTGGGAGAGGTCGATGATGTCCGCCACCGCTCGCATCTCGCGGCGGCCGATGACCGAGACTCCGCCCTGGACGTCGACGGCCGGGGGCGGCACCTCGGCCGGCTCGGCTCGCGGAGGGCTCACCGGTTTGGCCGGCGGGGTGCCGGCCGGCTTCGCGTTCTCCCGTACGAAGGTGCCGACCACCTCGATGACGACGGGCTGGTCGGTCTCGGAGTCCTTGGCGATGCGTTCGAGGGCGTACAGCCCGCCGAGCCGGACCTCCGAGTCGTCCGAGCCGAGTTGTTCCACCGCGGCGGTGAACCGGTCGGTGATCTGCCCGCGTTCGGTGAGCTCGACCTGCCGGCGGGTGAGCTCGACCTGTTTCTTGGCCGCGGTGACGGTGTCGTTGGTCGCGCGGGTGGCGATGGTGCTGAAGACCAGGGCGATGACGGCGGCGACACCCACCAGAAGGGTGCCGATCGACGTGCTGATCGCCGTGGCCTTGTGGAGCCGGTCCGGTTGCGGTGCCGCGGGCGTGGGTGCTGGAGCGTGGCCCGCCGTGGGGGTCGGTGGCGGTGCCGGCGCGGGCGTACGTTCCGCCCCTGAACTGTTGCGCCGGCCCCGCCTCGGCCTGTTCATCGGTTACCCGGCCGTACCCTCGGGTCCGGGAGCTACCTGACCACCTTCGTCGTCACCGCGTTCGAGCGAATCGCATTGGCCTTGTCCGCCTTGACGGTCACCTGCGCCGGCACCGGGAAGGTCAGCTTCGCCGTGCCGGAGGCGTCGGTGACGGTCCCGTTGACCGAGGCACCGGCGACGCGCGCTCCGGTGGACCGGTCGGTCACCACGTAGGTGGCCGTTCGCCCCGCGTGGACCGTGCCGGGACCGCGCAGCGAGAGCACCTGGTTCTTGGCGAAGGCGTCGAAGGCGAACAGCACCTCATCGCCCCGGTGCAGGACCACCTGGCAACCACCCACCGGGGTCAGCGCGCCGTTGACCAGGATGCCCCAGAACTGGGTGGCCGTCTGCGCGTCCCCACCGACCCTGGTGACCAGGAAGTCGTCGAAGCTGGTCGAATAGGTGGCGTCCCAGGTGAAACCGGCCGCCTTGGACGCGTCGTCGAGGGCGCTGGTCGGCGTCGCGCCGCGGCGCGGGTTCGCTCCGTTGTTGGTGCCGTCGCAGTGGTGTGTCCCGCCCGCGACGGTGGTGACGTCGTGCCCGGTCGTCTGAATGATGTGCTCGAATATAGTGCCGCTCTCGCCCTCGACGCGTACAGTTACCGAAGTTGATTTTCCGCCTTTATCGGCGGTCGCCGACGATGCGGCCGGGATCACCGCGACAATCGCTAATCCGGTAGCTGCCGCCGCGACGGCGCGCATTAACTTTCCCATGAAAATCTCCCCGATTTTGCCGTGCGAACAGGTGCCGAAAATTGTTTCACCGGGCGGCCGGAGATCACAACCGATGCTCTTGATAATTAGCTGATCGGGTTGCGTGAGGGCCGAACGGTCCACCTTGTCCAGGTCGGGGAAGGACCGCCGTGCGCGACCGGCGACGCACCCACGGTGACGTGAGGTGCGCGACACGCCGACACACCATGTGGTGTTGCCCTTCCGGACCGGCATCCATATATGGTGTTGCTCGCAGCTGGTTCGATCTTCCATCCGGGAGGGTCGAGGCAAGAGGGAACCCGGTGTGAGTCCGGGACTGCCCCGCAGCGGTGAGTGGGAACGAACGCCGTCATGAAGCACTGGGCGCGAGCCTGGGAAGCGACGGTCAGTAGGAACGAGTACGGCGCCCGCGAGTCCGAAGACCTGCCAGCGCGCCGCACGCGAGGAGTGTGCGGCGGTCGAAGGCCGCGCGGGACGGCCGACGCCGACAGCCGGCGCCCTGACAGGCGCCCGGTGGCGTACCCCTGCGCGCTCGTCGGCCTTTTGGGTTGCGGCGTAAGGGGGACGATGACGATGATGCAGGTCAGCAAACGTAATGGCGACACCGAACCGGTGGACGTCAACAAGATCGTCAGGGCGGTCGAACGCTGGGTCGAGGACCTCGACGAGGTGGACCCGCTGCGGGTGGCGACCAAGACGATCAGCGGCCTGTACGACGGGGCGACCACCGCCGAGCTGGACAAGCTGTCGATCCAGACGGCCGCCGAGCTGATCGGCGAGGAGCCTCAGTATTCGAGGCTGGCGGCGCGTCTGCTCGCGGCGTACGTGGACAAGGAAGTCCGTGGCCAAGGGGTGGCGAGTTTCTCGCAGTCCATCCGCTACGCCCACCAGCAAGGGCTGATCGGCGACGGGACCCTGGCGTTCGTGACCCGCAACGCCCGGAAGCTGGACGACGCCATCGACGTCGCGGGGGACCTGCGGTTCGAGTATTTCGGGCTGCGTACCGTGGCCGACCGTTACCTGCTACGCCACCCGGAGACCCGTGAGGTCGTGGAGACTCCGCAGTACTGGCTGCTGCGCGTCGCCTGTGGTCTGTCGCAGACGCCGGCCGAGGCGATCGGCTTCTACCGGCTGATGTCGTCGCTGGCCTATCTGCCCAGCTCGCCCACGCTGTTCAACTCGGGCACCCGGCACACCCAGATGTCGTCGTGCTTCCTGGTCGACTCGCCGAAGGACGAACTGGACTCGATCTACGAGCGCTACCACCAGGTGGCGAAGCTGTCCAAGTTCTCCGGCGGCATCGGCATCTCCTGGTCCCGGGTCCGCGGCCGCGGCGCGCTCATCCGGGGCACCAACGGCAAGTCGAACGGCATCGTCCCGTTCCTCAAGACGCTCGACGCGGGTGTGGCGGCGGTCAATCAGGGCGGCCGGCGCAAGGGTGCGGCCTGCGTCTACCTCGAGCCGTGGCACCCCGACATCGAGGAGTTCCTCGAGCTGCGCGACAACACCGGCGAGGACTCGCGGCGCACCCACAACCTCAACCTGGCCAACTGGATCCCGGACGAGTTCATGCGCCGCGTCGAAGCCGACGGCGAGTGGTCGCTGATCGACCCGTCCGACGCCCCGGAGCTGCCGGACCTCTACGGGGAGGCCTTCGACGAGGCCTACCGCGCCGCCGAGAAGAAGGCCGTCAAGACCGTCAAGGCCCGTGATCTGTACGGGCGGATGATGCGCACCCTGGCTCAGACCGGCAACGGGTGGATGACGTTCAAGGACCGCTCGAACAGCCTGTCCAACCAGACCGGCGCCCCGGGCAACAACATCCACCTGTCCAACCTGTGCACCGAGATCCTCGAAGTGAACTCGGACGACGAGACCGCGGTCTGCAACCTGGGCTCGATCAACCTTGGCGCCCACGTCACCGCCGACGGCGTGGACTGGGACAAGCTGCGGTCGACCGTACGCACCGCCGTCGTCTTCCTCGACCGGGTGATCGACATCAATTTCTACCCGAGCAAGCAGGCCGAAGCGTCGAACCCGCGCTGGCGGCCGGTCGGCCTGGGCCTGATGGGCTTGCAGGACGCGTTTTTCAGGCTGCGGCTGCCGTTCGACTCGGCCGAGGCCAAGGAACTGTCCACCCGCGTTCAGGAGGAGATCTTCCTGACCGCGCTGGAGTCTTCGGCCGGCCTGGCCGAGCAGTTCGGCGCCCACCCCGCCTTCGCGGAGACCCGCGCGGCCAAGGGCGATCTGCATCACGAACTGTGGGGCACCGAGGTCACCCAGGCCGAGCGCTGGGCGGCCGTGAAGGCCCGCGTGGCCGAGCGCGGTCTGCGGAACAGCCTGCTGATCGCCATCGCTCCCACGGCCACCATCGCCTCGATCGCCGGCTGCTACGAGTGCATCGAGCCGCAGGTGTCCAACCTGTTCAAGCGCGAGACCATGTCCGGCGAGTTCCTGCAGATCAACACCTATCTGGTACGCGAACTGAAGGCGCGCGGCCTCTGGACCCCGGCCATCCGCGAGCAGATCAAGCGGGCCGAGGGTTCCGTGCAGGGCATCGCCGACCTTCCCGAGGACGTGCGAGAACTGTTCCGCACGGCCTGGGAACTCCCGCAGCGGGCGCTGATCGACCTGGCCGCCGCCCGGCAGCCCTACATCGACCAGTCCCAGTCACTGAATCTGTTCCTGAGCGCACCGACCATCGGCAAGCTCTCCTCGATGTACAACTACGCCTGGAAGACCGGGCTGAAAACCACGTACTACCTGCGCTCGCGCCCCGCGACGCGCATTCAGCAGGCGACCGTGCCGATCGCTCCGGCCGTCTCGACGGTCGTCGTCGACGAGGCGATCGCCTGCTCCCTGGAAAACCCCGAGTCTTGCGAGGCCTGCCAGTGACCACGATTCCTTCCCCCCGCGCGACCGACGACAGGCGCATGCTGCTCGACCCCGGCATGGACCTGACCCTGCGGCCGATGCGGTACCCGCACTTCTTCGACCGGTTCAAGGACGCCATCAAGAACACCTGGACCGTCGAGGAGGTCGACCTGCACACCGACCTCGCCGACCTGGCCAAGCTCTCCCCCGCCGAGCAGCACCTGGTGTCCCGGCTGGTCGCGTTCTTCGCCACCGGCGACACCATCGTCGCCAACAACCTGGTGCTCAACCTCTACCAGCACGTCAACTCCCCCGAGGGCCGGCTCTACCTGTCCCGCCAGCTGTTCGAGGAGGCCGTACACGTCCAGTTCTACCTGAACCTGCTCGACACCTACGTCCCGGACGAGAAGGAGCGCTTCGAAGCGTTCGCCGCGGTCGAGAACATCCCATCGATCGCCCGCAAGGCGGAATTCTGCTTCCGCTGGATCGACTCGATCTTCGAGATGCGGGAACTCAAGACCCGAGACGATCGGCGCGCGTTCCTGCTCAACCTGATCTGCTTCGCCGCCTGCATCGAGGGCCTGTTCTTCTACGGGGCTTTCGCGTACGTGTACTTCCTGCGCTCCCGCGGCCTGCTCAACGGACTCGCGTCGGGCACCAACTGGGTGTTCCGCGACGAGTCGATGCACATGGCCTTCGCGTTCGACGTCGTCGACACCGTCCGCTCCGAAGAGCCCGACCTGTTCGACGCCGCGATGGAACAGCAGGTCAGGGACATGCTCTCCGAGGCCGTCGAGTGCGAGGTCCAGTTCGCCGCCGACCTGCTCGAACAGGGCGTCTCCGGGATGTCCCTGGCCGACATGCGTGAGTACCTGCAGCACGTCGCTGATCGGCGTCTCGGTGTGCTGGGCATCGAGCCGCTGTACGGCAGCAAGAACCCGTTCGCCTTCATGGAACTGCAGGACGTGCAGGAGCTCTCCAACTTCTTCGAGCGGCGCGTCTCCGCCTATCAGGTCGGCGTCACCGGAAGCGTCAGCTTCGACGACGACTTCTGACCGGACGGCCGCACCGCCGTTCCTCCCCCGCCCCCGTGTGTTCGCCGGGCGCTTGGGGGGAGTAGAAGCCTCATCCCCCTCCGCCGGGCGGAGTCGCCCCCTCGACTCCGCCCGGCCTTCCTTTATGCCGCGAATAAGCCTGTTCGTCCCGATCCGGAAATAGTGCGGCGTCCCTCACATCTGAGCCATCACGGATGAGCCGGATTGGCCGGTTGGCCGTTCCGCCTGAGACAATCGCCGGATGCTCTTGCGCCCGGACGCCACGGCCCAGCTGACCGAGCTTCTCCGGTCACGGATCCTCGTGCTCGACGGCGCGATGGGCACGATGATCCAGCGACACGTCTTCAGCGAACAGGACTTCCGGGGCGAACGGTTCGCCGCCTGGCCGTCCGACGTACGCGGCAACAACGATCTTCTCTCGCTCACCCAGCCCGACACGATCCGCGAGATCCACCGCGAATACCTGCGGGCCGGCGCCGACCTGATCGAGACCAACACGTTCAACGCCCAGCGGATCTCCCTGGCCGACTACGGCATGCAGGAGCTGGCCTACGAGCTCAACCTCGAGTCGGCCCGCCTGGCGCGGCTGGAGGCGGACGCGGCGACCGAGGCCGACCCGGCCAAACCCCGGTTCGTGGTCGGCGCGCTCGGCCCGACCAACCGGACCGCGTCGATCTCACCCGACGTCAACGACCCGGGCGCCCGCAACACCTCGTACGAAGAACTCGTCGAGGCCTACCTGGAGCAGGCCAACGGCCTGGTCGAGGGCGGCGCCGACATCCTGATGATCGAGACGATCTTCGACACGCTCAACGCCAAGGCCGCCATCTTCGCGTTGGAGACCCTGTTCGAGCAACGCGGGCGGCGCTGGCCGGTGATGATCTCCGGCACGATCACCGACGCCTCCGGGCGCACGCTGTCGGGGCAGGTCACCGAGGCGTTCTGGAACTCCGTACGGCACGCCAGGCCGCTGCTCGTCGGCCTCAACTGTGCCCTCGGCGCGCAGGAGATGCGACCGTACCTGGCCGAGGTGTCGCGGCTGGCCGACTGCTTCGTCTCCTGCTATCCCAACGCCGGTCTGCCCAACCAGTTCGGCGAGTACGACGAACTGCCGGCCCAGACCGCCGCCATCGTGCTGGAGTTCGCCCAGAGCGGCCTGCTCAACGTGCTCGGCGGCTGCTGCGGCACCACCCCCGACCACATCGCCGCGATGGCCGCCTCGGTCGACGGCCTCACCCCGCGGGTGCCGGCCACCCCGGCGGCGGCGACCCGGCTGTCCGGGCTGGAGCCGCTCAACATCACCGCCGAGTCGCTGTTCGTCAACGTCGGCGAACGCACCAACATCACCGGCTCGGCCCGGTTCCGCAACCTCATCCGCGACGGCGACTACCCCACCGCGCTCTCGGTCGCCCGGCAGCAGGTGGAAAACGGCGCCCAGGTCATCGACATCAACATGGACGAGGGCATGATCGACGGCGTCGCGGCCATGGACCGCTTCGTCAAGCTGATCGCCGCCGAACCGGACATCAGCCGCGTCCCGCTGATGATCGACTCGTCGAAGTTCGAGGTCATCGAGGCCGGGCTGCGCTGCGTACAGGGAAAACCGATCGTGAACTCGATCTCCCTGAAGGAGGGCGAGGACAAGTTCCGGGCCCAGGCCAGACTGTGCCGCAAGTACGGCGCCGCGGTCGTCGTGATGGCCTTCGACGAGGACGGACAGGCCGACAACCTGGAACGCCGCCGCCAGATCTGCGAGCGGGCCTACCGCATCCTGATCGACGAGGTCGGCTTCCCGGCCGAGGACATCATCTTCGACCCGAACATCTTCGCCGTCGCCACCGGCATCGAGGAACACGCCAACTACGGCGTCGACTTCATCGAGGGCACCCGCTGGATCAAGCAGAACCTGCCCGGCGCCCTGATCTCCGGCGGCGTGTCCAACGTGTCGTTCTCGTTCCGGGGCAACAACGCCGTCCGCGAAGCCATCCACGCGGTCTTCCTCTATCACGCCGTCGCGGCCGGCATGGACATGGGCATCGTGAACGCCGGCGCCCTGGTCGTCTACGACGAGGTCGACCCGGTGCTGCGTGAACGCATCGAGGACGTGATCCTCAACCGCCGTCCCGACGCCGGTGAGCGGCTGCTCGACATCGCCACCGAGTTCGCCGGCGACGGGCGCAAGGCCGAGGCCGTCAACGACGCCTGGCGGTCGCTGCCGGTCGAGGAACGCATCACCCACGCCCTGGTCAAGGGCCTCGACGACCACGTCGAGGCCGACACCGAGGAACTGCGGGCGCTGATCGAGGCCCGCGGCGGCCAGCCCATCGAGGTCATCGAGGGCCCGCTGATGGCCGGCATGAACGTCGTCGGCGACCTGTTCGGCGCCGGGAAGATGTTCCTGCCCCAGGTGGTCAAGTCGGCCCGGGTGATGAAAAAGGCCGTCGCGTACCTCATCCCCTACATCGAGGCGACCAAGACCCCGGAGACCGCGGGCCGCAGCAACGGCGTCGTCGTGCTGGCCACCGTCAAGGGCGACGTGCACGACATCGGCAAGAACATCGTCGGCGTCGTCCTGCAGTGCAACAACTACGACGTCATCGACCTCGGCGTGATGGTCCCGGCCGAGAAGATCCTGGCCGCGGCCGAGGAACACGGCGCCGACATCATCGGGCTGTCCGGGCTGATCACGCCGTCGCTGGAGGAGATGGTCGGCTTCGCCGCCGAGATGGAACGCCGCGGGCTGGAAATCCCGCTGCTGCTCGGCGGGGCCACCACCTCCCGGGCGCACACCGCGGTCAAAGTCGACCAGAAATACCACGGCCCGGTCGTCTGGGTCAAAGACGCGTCCCGTTCGGTCCCGGTCGTCGCCGCGCTGCTCTCCGACGAGCAGCGGCCGGGCCTGCTGGCCGAGATCAAGACCGACTACGAGGCGCTGCGCGAGCGGTACGCCGCCCGCACCGACACCAAGCCGATGCTGCCGATCGCGGCGGCCCGGGCCAACCGTACGCCGATCGACTGGACCGGCTACCGGCCGCCGCGCCCCCGGCTGATCGCCGCGCAGTCCCCGCGCCTGCACCAGGACGGCCGGCCCGCGCCCGCGGCCCACCAGTTCGTCAAGACCTTCACCGACTACCCACTCAGCGAGCTCCGCGGGTACATCGACTGGCAGCCCTTCTTCAACGCGTGGGAGATGAAGGGCCGCTTCCCCGACATCCTCAACAACCCGGCCAGCGGCGAGGCCGCCCGCAAGCTCTACGACGACGCGCAGGCGATGCTCGACAAACTCATCGCCGAGAAGTGGATCCGGGCCGCCGGGGTCATCGGGCTGTTCCCGGCCAACGCGGCCGGCGACGACATCGAGCTCTACACCGGCGAGGACCGCACCGAGGTGCTCCACACGCTGCGCCAGCTGCGGCAGCAGACCGAACACCGCACCGGCGTCCCGCACCGCTCCCTGGCCGACTTCATCGCCCCCAAGGACACCGGCCTGTCCGACTACGTCGGCGCGTTCGCGGTCACCGCCGGCCTCGGCATCACCGACAAGATCACCGAGTTCAAGGCCGCGATGGACGACTACAGCGCCATCCTGCTCGAATCCCTGGCCGACCGGCTGGCCGAGGCCTTCGCCGAACGCCTGCACGAGCGGGTCCGCACCGAGTTCTGGGCCTACCAGCCCGACGAGAAACTCGACAACCAGGACCTGATCAAGGAGAAGTACGTCGGCATCCGGCCCGCCCCCGGCTACCCCGCCTGCCCCGAACACACCGAGAAGCAGACCATCTGGCAACTGCTCGACGTCCAGGCCAACACCGGCATCGAACTGACCGAGAGCATGGCCATGTGGCCCGGCGCGGCGGTCAGCGGCCTCTACTTCTCGCACCCGCAGTCGCAGTACTTCGTCCTCGGCCAGATCGGCCGCGACCAGGTCGAGCACTACGCGACCCGCAAGGGCTGGACCGTCGCCGAGGCTGAGAAGTGGCTCGCCCCCAACCTCGGCTACCGCTCCGACAACGACTGACACGGACACAGCCGGTCACGGCGGCTGGGTGCGGAATCCGCGCACCGCAGGTGAGAAGCAGGACAGCACCTCATCACGCGGTGCGGCACATGCTCAACTCCGGCCACGGCGAGCCGATCTGAACATGCGCGCCACCGACCGGAGGAAGGGGCTCGCTGTCCGCTGAACGACGGGGCAGGTCACTCTCCGAGGGTCCGGTTCGGGCGGGTGAGACCCAGGTCGTACGCGAAGATGACGGCCTGGACCCGGTCCCGGGCGCGGATCTTGGCCAGGACCCGGCCGACGTGGGTCTTGACCGTCGACTCGGACAGGGTCAGCCGCTCGGCGATCTCCCGGTTGGTCCAGCCGCGGCCGACGGCGACGAGGATCTCGCGTTCCCGGTCGGTCAGCCGCCCCAGCCGCGAGTCGGCCGGCTGATCGTCGGCGGGGCCCAGGTGCTGGGCGAACGCGTCGAGCAGGCGGCGGGTCAGGGCGGGGGCGATCACCGCGTCGCCGGCCGCGACGGCCCGGATCCCGGCCAGCAGTTCCTCCGGGTACGCGTCCTTGAGCAGGAAACCGCTGGCGCCGGCGCGCAGGGCGGCGTGGACGTACTCGTCGAGGTCGAAAGTGGTGAGCATGAGGATGTGCGATCGTCCGCCCTCGGCCACAATCCGCCGGGTGGCCTCGATGCCGTCCAGGCCGGGCATCCGTACGTCCATCAGGATCACGTCGGGGCGCAGCTCGGTGGCCTGGCGTACCGCCTCGGCGCCGTTGCGGGCCTCACCGATCACGTCGGTGTCGGGGTTGCTCTCCAGCAGCATGCGGAAGCCGAAGCGCTGCAGCGGCTGGTCGTCGACGATGAGCACGGTGATCATGCCGGTTCGCTCTCCAGGGCGAGGGTGGCCCGCACGGTCCAGCCGCCGCCGCGGGCCGGACCGGCGGTGACCGTTCCGGCGTACAGACCGGCGCGTTCGCGCATGCCGACGATGCCGAGGCCTTCGCCGCCGGCCGGCGCGGGACGTTCACCGGCAGGTGGCCCGGTGTCGTGGACGCGGAGCCGAACGCGGCGGCCGTCGACCCGCAGGGCCAGATCGATGCGGGTACGCGGTCCCGCGTGCTTGAGCGCGTTGGTCAGCGCCTCCTGCGCGATGCGGTAGGTGGCCAGCTGAACGCCCACGTCGAGGGTGTGCAGCGCCGCGGTGTCGGAGTAGTCGACCCGCGGCCCGGCCGCCGCGATCTGCCGGCACAGCGACTCCAGGTCGGCGAGGCCGGGCTGCGGGCTGAGGTCAGGCTTGTCGCCCGCCTCGCGCAGGACGCCGAGCATGCGGCGCAGCTCGGTCAGGGAGGTCCGGCCGGTGTCGGCGATCAGCCGGAGCGCCTCCGCGCCCCGCCGCGGGTCGGTGTGCACGGCGTAGGCGCCGCCGTCGGCCAGCGAGACGATCACCGCCAGGCTGTGGCCGACGATGTCGTGCATCTCGCGGGCGACCCGGGTGCGTTCGGTCGCCGCCGCCAGCCGGGTGCGCTGGTCACGTTCGACCTCGAGCCGGACCGCGCGTTCGCGCAGGACGGCCAGCTGGGCCCGGCGGATCCGGATGGCGACACCCAGCGCGACCGCCGCGGTGATGTTGCTGAGCAGGAAGAACGCGATGTAGAAGGCGTCTCCGGTCAGCCGGACCGCGCCCACGACCACCGCCCCGGCCGCCCAGGGCGCGACCCAGGGCAGACTGCGCAGGCGACCGTGCAGGACCAGGCTGAAGATCGCGACGAGGACGGCGAAGTCGGCCTTCAGCATGATTCCGGCGGTCCACTGGGCCACCGCGACGGCGAGGACCACCGAGCACGTCGCCAGCGGTGCCCGGCGCCGCCACCACAGCGGCAGGATCAGCGCGGCCTGCAGGAGCAGCATCCGCGCCGGCGGCAGTTGCGCGAAGACGACCGGCGAGTCCGACGACCCGTGCCCGGACAGAGCGTCGGACAGGCCGAACCCGAGGAAGACGGCCACCACGGTGACCGTGTCCATGGCCCACCGGTTGCCCGCGTCCCACCGCAGGAGGTGGCGTCCGATCTCGAGCTGCCGGTCGACCAGCGAGACCACCCGTATGTTGGCGCCGTCGTCGTCGCACACCGCTTCGTCAGCCGTCACCCCGTTCACGCTAGGCCCGCCGGCGCCACGGCGGGTGGTACCGGGGTACCACTCCGTAGCCGGAAATCAGACCACAGTACGACCGGCCGCGCCCGCACGGGGCCTAGCGTTCGGAACGTGATGGCCAAACAGGGCGAATCAAGGAGGAAAACCGTGATCGTGCCTCGGACCTGGGCACTCGTACTGGCCGCGGTGACATCGCTGACGGTGATCACCGCCTGCGCGTCGGACACCGGCCCGGACGAGACCGCCGCCGCTCCCGCCTCCGCCGGCGTACACAGCGGACACCAGGCGGCCGGCGCGGCTCCGCAGCTTCCGCTGCGCGCCGGTGAACGGTTCGTCAACCTGGGCATGCCGGAGTCCTACACCCCTTCCGCTCCCTCGGGCGGCACCGACGAGTACCGCTGCATCATCGTCGATCCACATTTGACCAAACCGGCGTTCCTGACCGGAGCCCAGTTCCAGCCGCGGAACATCCCGATCGTGCATCACGCCATCGTCTTCGCGGTCGGGCCCGGCAGCGCCGCGGCCGCCCACGCCAAGGACAAGGAGGCGCCGGGCGAGGGCTGGACCTGCTTCGGCGGCAACGGCCTGGCGGACGAGCAGGACTCCGCATGGGTCGACACGTGGACACCGGGCGGAAGTGAGACCCTGCTCGACCAGGACGCGGGTTTCCGCCTCGAACCCGGCAGCCTGATGATCCTTCAGATCCACTACAACCTGCTCACGGACAAGGGATCGGACCAGTCCACCGTCCGGCTGCGGCTGACCGACGGCACCGCGAACACCAAGCGGCTGGTGACCTGGCCGGTGCAGGCGCCCACCGAGCTGCCCTGCGCCGCCGGCGAGTCGGGCCCGCTGTGCGATCGGGCCGCCTCGCTCGCGGATGTCGGCCGGCGGTTCGGCGCCGACGTCGGTACGCTCGAGGAGCGCATGATCGACATGTGCAGCAACGGCAAGCCGGTCCCCGGGAACACCCAGCACTGCGACATCCCGGTGCCGCGGCCGGCCACCGTCTATGCCGGATTCGGGCACATGCACCTGCTCGGGCGGTCGATCAAGGTCGAGCTCAATCCCGGTACGCCGAAGGCCCGCACCCTGATCGACGTGCCCGAGTTCAATTTCGACGACCAGCGCCTGCGCCCCCTGGCCACGCCCGTTGACGTCAACCCGGGCGACAAGCTGCGGGTCACGTGCACCCACGACGCGAGCCTGCGCCGGCAGCTGCCACAGCTCAAGACCCTGCCGCCGCGCTACGTGGTCTGGGGCGACGGCACCAGCGATGAGATGTGCCTCGGCCTGCTGACCGTCAGCTTCCGCGGCTGACCCGCCGTCCCTGGCCCTGAGGGATCATCCAGCCCGGGCTTCTCCTGCTGACCCATCAGCCGGGAAGCCCGGGCGCGGATGTGGACCTACAAAGGGTTGTCCAGCGCCAAGGTGAGGTCGGCTATCCGCCATCCGTCGCCGGACCGGCGCAGGCCGAACGCGTACACCCCGGTCGAGATCACCTGCACGTTCTCGCCGGTGTTCCGCGTCTGCACCAGGTAAGCCCGCACTTCCGCGGTGTCCGCCTCCGCCGTCTTGACCATCACGTTGCCGAGATGGTGCCGCACCTTCCCGGTCTGCGCCGCGTGGCCGTCGCGGACGAAGCCGAGCACCGCCGCCCGGCCGGTGACCGGGCCCAGCACCCTCGGGCCGGGCATCGTGAAGGTCCAGGTGGTGTCCTCGGTCAGGATCGCTTCCAGCCCGGGCACGTCGAGCTCGTCCAGGGCGTGGGCGTACGTGGCCACCACCTGCCGCAGGTCGGCGGTCACGGGATCACCGTCAGCACGATCTTGCCCTGGATGTGGCCCTGAGCGGCTCGCGTGTGCGCGGCGGCCGCCTCGGACAGCGGGTAGGTGCTGTCCACGCCGACCTGGAGCTTGCCCGCGTCGAACAGGCGGCCGATCTCGGCCAGCTGGGCGCCGCTGGAGCGCACCTGGGCGGTCGAGACCGTGACCCCCAGACCCGCCGTCACCTCCGGGTCGTACTCGGCGAAGAACACCGGGAGCATGGTTCCGCCGCGCTTGAGCACGTTCAGGAAGCGCGCGCTGTCCGGGCCGCCGACCGCGTCGATCACCACGTCCACGTCGCTCGTCACGTCCTCGGCCCGCGTCGTCGTGTAGTCGACGAACTGGTCGGCGCCGAGCTTGCGCAGGAACTGCTCGTGCCGGCCCGAGGCGACGGCGATCACGTGGGCGCCCTTCCACTTCGCCAGCTGCACGGCGAAATGGCCCACCCCGCCGGCGGCCCCGTTGACCAGCACGGTCGTTCCCGCCGTGATCGGCACCGGCCGGTGCACCGTACCGGTGAACGGGTTCGGCACGTCGTGGCCGAGATCGACCAGATACTGCCAGGCTGTCAGCACGGCCATCGGCGCCCCGGCGGCCTGCACGTGATCGATACCGGCCGGTTTGCGAGCAAGGTCCGAGACCGGCGCGGCCACGTACTCGGCGTACGCCCGGCCGTCGAACCCCGGGAACCGCAGCATCCCGAAGACCTCATCACCGACGGCGAACTCTCGTACGCCGGGGGCGATCGCCTCGACCACGCCCGACACGTCCGTTCCCGGGGTCAGGGGGAAGTCGAGCGCCGGCCTCAGCTCGGGCGGCATGACCTTCATCCCCTCGCGCAGATACCAGTCCGGCGGGTTGATGCCGACCGCGCGTACCCGGACGAGCACCTCGCCCGCGCCGATCTCGGGCATCGGCACCTCGTCGTACCGCAGGACTTCCGGGCCGCCCGCCTCGTGGAACTGAATCGCCTTCATCACGCCTGTGCTTTCTCGCGGAAACGTTGCTCCCCCAGTCAAGGCCGGTGACGGCACGGTCGTCCAAGACCGGTCCGGCAACCCGATATTCCGAAACGGCATGAGACGTACGCTGGACGCATGAACGATCCCGGACAGGACCTGGAATTGCGGCTGGTGCGCTACTTCACCGTGGTGGCGGCCCACCAGCACTTCGGCCGGGCCGCCGCCGAGCTGCACCTGGCCCAGCCGGCGTTGAGCCGCCAGATCCAGCGGCTGGAGAAGCATCTCGGCGCACGGCTGCTCGACCGCGTACCCCAGGGCACCCGGCTGACCGCGGCCGGCCAGACGTTCCTTCCCCGGGCCAGGGCGCTCCTGCAGGCCGCCCACCAGGCCGAGCTGGCCGTACGGAGCGAAGCCGCGACCGAACGCATCACTATCGGCTACGTCGAGGACCTGGTCATCACCGCCGCCGTACGGGAACTGCGCCGCCGCCACCCGCACGCGGAGATCACCACCCGGCACCTGAGCTGCCGCGACGTCGGGGCTCTGTCCGACCGGCAGGTCGACGCCCTGATCGCCCGGGCGCCGCTGCCGCTCGCCGCCGGCGACGTGGTCACCACTCCGCTGTACGAAGAGCCCCGGATGCTCGTAGTCCCGCACGGTCACCCCTGGGCCGGCCGCGCCTCGGTGACCGTGGACGAACTGGCCGGCGAGGAGGAGGCCCCCTGCGCGTACGAGACCACGGACTGGACCTCGTACCGGATCCTCGGGGCCGGCGTGCCGCCGACCGAGAGTTACGAGGACAAGCTCGAACTCGTGGCCGGCGGCCGGGCCATCGCCGTGCTGCCGGTCGGTGATCGCCGCAGCTCACTGCGTCCCGACCTCGTCACCCTCCCGGTCGAGGACGCTCCACCGAGCCAGGTCGTCCTGGTCAGCCGCAAGGACGACCCCAATCCGATGATCGAGAGTCTCCGGCGGGCGGCCGGGACCGTCCTGACCGCTTCGGCCGCCTGACCGAGACCGGCCGGCCGGGGTGAGGACGTTCAGCAGGGTCGGCTTGCCCGAGCCGGACGGCCCGACGACGCTCACCTGAAGGACGGATGCATTACTGAAGTGCGATGGTGACCAGATAGCGCTCGATGCCGGCGTTGCGGCCGAGCTCGCGTGCCTCCTCGTCACTGGTCCAGCCGACCAGCTTCCCGTTGCGTTCGGTGACCTTCTGGAACTCTTCGGTCCGGCCCGTGTGCTGAACGGTCACGGTGTAGGTGCCGGCGCCCGCGGGCAGGTCCAGCGTGTCGGCGCGGTGGAAGGTGTCGCCGAACCGCGCGGCGCCGCTCGGGAAGTCCACATCGAACCGGAAGGTGCCGTCCCACGACGACTCGTCGACGGGCCGGGGCCGGCTGTACGCCTTGCTGAATTCCGTATTGAGAAGTGCTGCATTCCGCAATCGGACGGCCAACGCGTTCAAATCAATCCCTCAACCGTTGACCCGATCGATGCACGTCGCTATGTTCGCTGTGCGTCTCCACCAAAACCGTCCCGTGGTGGACGGTGGGCAATAGCCCTGACGGTGGTCGCGTTGGCGCTGTGATGGAATGACAATCCACGTGGGGAGAAAACGCTGATGAAAAAAGTTCGAGCAATTCTGGCGGCCTGTGCCGTCACGGTCGGCGCCGGGACGTTCGCTGTGGCGTCGCCGGCTCAGGCCGCGCTTCCGTCGTGCGTGACCTGGCGAGGGTCTTCGTCGCCGACCTCTGGCGCCATCTTCAACTCCTGCGACAGTGGATACCACGTTCAGGTGGTCTGGACCGCGGCACCGGACAGCGACTGCTACTGGGTCCTGGCCCACACCGGTCAGAACGTATGGAGCCGCTACCCGACCGCCCAATTCGACTATCTGCGCAGCTGCTGACGCTGCCTGAAAACGGAGCTCAGCGGGAATCCTGATTCTGATTCCAGTGACTCGGGCGACGCGATGAATTCGCGTCGTTGATCGACATCGAGATCCGCACCGTCGCAGCGCCAGCCAAACGAATCGGGTCGCTTTCGCGATTGGCGAAGGCGGCCCATTCGCTTCATTATCGCCTCGCCACCCTTCATCGCCGGTAAACCGGCCGAGTCTCGGCCGCCAGACGACGATCACGAACTGCTAGCGGCCCGGCCCGGACAGCCGGCCATCGCGGACAAGGGCTACGTGTCGGCCGAGCTCGACCGGTGGATGACCGACCCCGGAATCCGAGCGGATCTCGTCCGCGGCGCGATCCGTCGCCGCCACGTCGTGGGCGAGATCGGGGTCGTTGGCGGGTTGCGGCACGCACAGCACGAGCGCTTTCGGCCGTACGGTGACCAGCAGGTGCTTGCCGGCATCGATGAGGTCGCCGTCGAGCTGGCGTGGCTCGGCCCGCCGGCTGTGAATCTCCACCCGGGCGGCGGTGAAGGTCCGCATGTTCGGGACGGCGCCCTTGCGGCGCAGCACGCCCCAGCCCAATGCCAGCCAGTGGCGCAGGGTTCGCGGGCTGAGGATCGCCACGTCGAGCAGCCCGTCGTCCGGCTGGGCCTCGGCGAGCAGACGCATCCCACCGCTGAGCCGGCCGACGTTGCCGACGATCACGGTGCGGGGGCGGCAGGTGAAGGCCGGGCGGTCGTCGAGGGTGACGCGTACCCGCATGGGCCGGTCCCGTAGGTGCCGCACCGCGCCGCCGACGTAGGCGAGCCAGCCGATGCGCTTCTTCGCGGTGGCGTTGGTCGCGTCGAGCATGTGGGCGTCGAAGCCCATCCCGGCCATCACGGCGAAACTCTGCTCGCCGACCGCGCCGACGTCGATGCGCCGCCGTCCGCCCTGCAGGACGACCTCGATCCCGGTGGCGAGGTCGCCGGTGAGACCCAGGTTGGCGGCCAGCAGGTTGCCGGTGCCGGCCGGGAGTACGGCCAGGGCGACCTCGGTCCCGGCCAGAGCGGTCACGCAAGCCATCACGGTGCCGTCACCCCCGCCGGCGAAGACCAGCTCGGCCCCGTCGCGTACGGCCTGGGCGGTCTGACCGGCGCCCGGGTCGTCGGGCGTGGTCTCCAGCCACATGGGCTCGGGCCACCCCGCCGCGGTCAGAGCGGCGGTGACGGTGTGCCGCATCCCGTCGAGGTCGTCCACTTTCGACGGATTGACCACGACAGCGGTACGCAGCGCGCCGACATGCGGCGGGTGGGACAGGGCCGGAGCTGGCATGGTGGTGTCCTCGAGTCTGGGTCGGCGACCGGAGACGGACCACCGCCGCTGCCGGGGACGTCGGTGTCCCGGGCAGCGGCGGTGGTCCGTGTCGATCAGGCGTCCTGCTGGTCGCGGCCGGCCTTGACCAGGCGCGATCGGCCCGGAAACGGTGGATCCGGGATCTACTCAGCAGAGAACCGTGATGGGAGGTCTTCATCGAAACGAATGCCCCGTAATGCGAAACGTAAACTATTCGCCTAATCACTGTCGGGCCTCCGGCGTCTCCTTGAGCGAGAACGTTCCGGCCCGCCCGAGCAGACCCACTCCGCCCGAGCCGCGACGTGGACGCCTTCGTGGCGGTAGGGTGTGGCCTACTGGAAACTTTCGGACGCGCTGCTGCCCTGGTCCTCGGCGGTTTCCCCGAGACAGGGAGAAGTTCAGCGATGACAAGCCGCTCACACCCGCCCGCCGCCGGGTTCCCACGCGACGGGCTCCTCAGTGACCGTCGTCGTGGATGAGCCCACCGTCCGGGTGGCTCGGCTAGTCGCGGACGAGCCGGCTCGGCCTGGTGATCGCGACGGCGTGACCGGAACGCTACGGCGGTTGTGCAGGGCCGCCGAACGGGCTCTGTCCGCCTCGGGCGCCGGCGTCTGCGTGCTGGCCGCCGGCGGGCTGAGAGGGGTGGCCGCGGTGTCGGCCCCGGCTTACGAACCGCTCGAGGACCTGCAGTTCCTGCTGGGCGAGGGCCCCTGCCTGGACGCGTTCATCAGTCGCCGGCCCGTCCTCGTGCCCGACCTCTCGGTCGGGACGACAGGCCGATGGCCCGGTTACGCGCCGGCGCTTCACGACCGGGGTGTCCGAGCCGTGTTCGCCTTCCCGCTGCAGATCGGCGCGGCGCGGCTGGGTGCCCTCGACATCTTCCGGGACGAAGTGGGCCCCTTGACCGACGATCAGTTCCGGGACGCGTTGACCTTCGCCGACATCGCGGTCACGACCTTGCTCGACGGTCAGGCGCGGGCCGCGCCCGGGAGGGCCGCCGACGGACTGGACGACGAGGTGGTGGGACAGCGGGCCGAGTTGTTCCAGGCGCAGGGAATGGTGGCGGTGCAGTTGGGCGTCTCGTTGGCAGACGCGTTGGCCAGGCTCCGCGCGTACGCCTACGCCGAGGACAAGGCTCTGGGTGACGTGGCACGCGACGTGGTGGCGCGTAGGGTTTCATTCGATAGCGGCCAGTCGTGACCGCCGTCGGTCCGGTATTCGGAGAAGGGCGGTAGACCGCAGTGACCACCGTTTCCGCCGAACGGCTCGCGACGCTGTTCGTCGAGGTCGCCGACACGCTCGTCGACGACTTCGACGTCGTGGAGTTCCTGCAGATGCTCACCCAGAGCGTGGCCGGCCTGTTCGGAACGGCTGAGGCCGGGTTGATGCTCGCGGACGAGCGCGGTCGGTTGACCTTCATGGCGGCCTCCGACGAGAGCGCCCGGCTCATGGAGTTGTTCCAGCTGCAATATGGTGACGGGCCGTGCCTCGACGCTTTCCGCACGACCCGGCCGGTGACCAATGTGAACCTGTCCGAGGCCACGCGGAAATGGCCCGAGTTCGCGCCCCGCGCCACCCAGGCCGGCTTCGAGTCGGTGCACGCCTTTCCGCTACGCCTGCGCAAGGACATCATCGGTGCGATGGGCGTGTTCGCCCGCGCCACCCACCTGGACGGGGCGGACATCACCATAGTGCAGGCCCTGGCTGACGTCGCCGTCATCGGCCTCCTGCAGGAACGCGCCATTCACCGCGGCGAGTTGCTCACCGGCCAGCTGCAGGGTGCCCTCAACAGTCGCATCGTCATCGAGCAGGCGAAAGGCATCGTCGCCCAGTCGCGCGGAGTGAGCCCGGACGACGCGTTCATCCTGATCCGTGACTTCGCACGGCGGAACAACCGCCGCCTCGGCCAGGTCACCGAGGCCATCATCACCGGCCTGCCCAATCTCCCTGATCTGGGCAGTCACTGATCGTTCAGGCGGATGGCGCCGGCGGCGGCGCGACGGTGATCCTGCGGGCCGACCGTGTCCCCCCTATGACGGCGGCCCGCAGGACCGACCGGCTTGCGAGGAAAGCTCGGGTCGGCATTCGAGCTGACCGGCCGCGGCGATCCGCCGGTTCAGGCTGGCGAAGTCACTGCCGGCGGTCTTCGGCCGCTGTCTAGCAGATGCGCTCATGGCGCGACTCCTAAGGACCAGCTGAACGGCGCGTCGAGGGCCGCTCTGCATGAAATATGACGAGAAGGCCGCGGAGTCTGGACGGCCGGCGCATCTCCGTCCGAGACGGAGAGTGCTGTCTGCGAACGATACCCGTTCAGCGAGGCGGTAACCAGATCGCCCGAGGCTCGAGTGGCCGAGCGACGACCGGGCCGGACGGCGCGAAACGCACGATGGAAATACCGCCCCGCGAATGAACCGGGTACCCCCCGGCGCCACCGTGGTCGACGGAGCACGCGTGGCCCCGATCGGCCGACGGATCTTGGCTGGCGGCGGGAGCTCCCGCCACGCTGCGTCGATGCCTGGCCACGTCACGGCGTATAGTCTCCGTGGACGCCGAGACGTTTCCTTCCTCGGTGTTCGGTCGCCCCAGCCCCCGGCGTCGCGTGCCATCCACACGGCCACGGGAGCGTCATGTCGCCATTCAGCATCACGGGTCGTCCAGCGCCGACGGGGCGAGCCGCCGGGCAGCCACCGTCATGACGGCCCTGTCCACCAGCCAGCTGTCGAAGATTTTCGTCGAGGTCGCCGACACTCTCACCGATGATTTCGACCTCCGCGACTTCCTGCACATGCTCACGGTCCGCACGGCCAGCCTCTTCGGCGCCGCCGCCGTCGGGATGCTGCTCGCCGACGACCGGAACGAGCTTCAGTTCATGGCGGCCTCGCAGGACAACGCCATGTGGCTCGAGCTGTTCCAGGTGCAGAGCCACGAAGGCCCCTGTCTCGAGGCGTTCCGCACCGGCCGTCCGGTGGTCAACGCCGACCTGCCCGCGGCGTCCGGCCGCTGGCCGCTGTTCGCACCCCGCGCGGTGTCGGCCGGATTCCAATCCGTGCACGCCTTCCCGCTGCGGGTGCGGCGGGAGATCATCGGGGCCTTGAACGTCTTCGGAGCGACGCTGGGAGCCGGTTTCGACGACGCCGACATGCCGATCGTGCAGGCCCTGGCCGACGTCGCCGCCATCGGACTGCTGCACCAGCGTGCCCTGCAGCGCGCGCAGACCCTGACCGACCAGCTTCAGCGCGCTCTCGAGAGCAGGATCATCATCGAGCAGGCCAAGGGTGTGATCATCCGCGCGTTCGACGTCGGCCCGGACGAGGCGTTCCGATTGATCCGCTCCTACTCCAGGCGCCGGAACATCCGCATCGCCGACCTGACCGCGGCCATCGTCTCCGACCCGGCCAACGTCCCCGACCTCACCGCGGTGAACTGACCTCGCCGCCGGGCACCGCGGGTCGAGTCACGGCGGCAGGCGTACGATGATGACCGTCGCTCCAGACTCCGGCGGCCTCGTCTCGCGCCGCAAGGTGACTCCAGGAAGCAGACAATGACCATATCCAAAGCAGATGTCGTCGCCATTCTTCGTGCACGTGGTCAGCACGACCGGGCCGGCTTCGTCGACCGGGAGCTACCCGATCGCATCGACCCTTCCCGGCACAGCGGTCTGCTGGCCATGCTCCACATTGATCTTGCCGGGCTGGCCGGATCCGAGACCGCGTGAGGATCGGCCTCCTGGGGCCGGTGGCGTGGCGGACCCCGCCACGGGCGTACGGTCCCTGGGAGCAGGTGACCGGCCTGCTCGCGGACGGCCTCGTGGCCACGGGGGTCGACGTCACCCTCTTCGCGACCCTGGATTCGATCACCACAGCCCGGCTCGACGGCAAGTGCCCACGCGGGTACGCGGACGATCCGTCGACGGACGGCCGGATAGCCGAGGCGATGCACGTCTCGCACGCCCTGGCCCGGTCGCCCGAATTCGACGTCATACACAGTCACCTCGACTGGCTCCCCCTGGCCTTCGCGCAGCACTGCCGCGCACCTCTGCTCACGACCGTGCACGGTTTCTCCAGCCCTCGGATCCTGCCGGCCTATCGGGCGAGTGGCTCCTCGTTCGTGTCGATCTCGGACGCCGACCGGAGCCCGGACCTCGACTATGTCGCGACGGTGTACCACGGCGTCGACGTCGACGGACTCCCGTTCAATCCCTCCGGGGGATCAGGTCTGGTCAGCTTCGGCCGGATCCACCCGGACAAGGGCACCGCCGTGGCGATCGAGATCGCCCGCCGGGCCGGACGTCAGCTCACCCTGTGCGGTCCGATCCAGGACGAGCGGTACTTCACCGAGGAAGTCGCGCCCCACATCGACGGTGACCGGGTCGTCTTCCTCGGCCCGGTGGGGCCGCAGCGCCGCAGCGAGATCCTCGGCGGCGCGGCGGCCCTTCTGCATCCGATCGACTTCGACGAGCCGTTCGGTCTGTCGGTGGTGGAATCGATGATCTGTGGCACGCCGGTCGTCGCTTACCCGCGTGGCGCTCTGCCCGAGATCCTCGACGAGGGCGTCACCGGTCGTCTCGTACGCGACGTCGACCAGGCCGTCGCGGCCGTGCACTCGGTCCACACGATCGATCGGGCCGGCTGCCGCACGCGGGCCCGCGAACGCTTCAGCGCCGGCCGGATGGTCGCCGACTACCTGGCTGTCTACGAAAGGCTGCTCGACGACGGCGGGCGCTGAACCCGCTCACGGCCGGAGAGTCACCCCGAAGGCACCGCCTCATGGGCACGCCGGCCTGGCAAGCCAGGTGACGGCACTGTATCGAGACGGTCCTGAGGCGAATCCGGCGAGGGAGACGCCAGCACCCGCGCCCGCGCGCTTCCGTACTGCAGGGTCGAGATGAGCGCCAGGGTGGACTCGGCGCCCTGGTTCAGGTTTGGTCCACGAAGCGTCAGCCCGTCGTAGCCGCCACCGGTCGCCGAATCCCACATCGGCTCGCCGATGTCGTTGGCGCCCAAGAACCAGTCAACGGACTGGCGTAACCCGACGTGCCAGGCGGGGTCGCCGGTGACGACGGCCGCGGTGGCGCAGGCATCAGCCAGGGCCGCCACCTCGATCGGTTGCTGGTCGTGGCGCAGCCTGGGGCCGCCGGATTGCCAGCCCGACGACGGCAGCACCGAGAGGTGGTTGTCGCTGGTCTGGATGTGCAGCAACCAGGTCAGCATCCGCAGACCGGCGGCGAGTGCCGGCGGATCGTCGAGGAGGTCACCCGCGACGATGAGAGCTTCGGCGAGGGCGGCGTTGGCGTAGCTGAGCCGTTCCTCCGGCCACGGCCAGCCGGGGTCGGCGCCGGGACGGCCGATGACGGCGACGGCGGCGGAGAGAAGCTCGGCCGCCAACGCGTTGCCGGGGTCGGCACGGAGCACTTCAGCGGCCCCGAGCGCGGCGAAGGCCATGGCCCGCGGGGCGGTGGCCCGGCACCAGACGCTCCGGTCGAAGGCGAGGAGGGCTTCCCGGCGGATCCACGGAACCGGGCTCCGGGCGGCGGCGACGCCGAGGCCCCACAGAGCGCGCCCCCACCAGTCGCCGAGGCCGGGCTGGTCGGTCCAGGCGCGGTTGAACCCGAGCCGGTTGTGGAAGGCGCCGTCGGCGTCCTGCGCGTGGGTGAGAAAGGTCAGATAGCACTCCGCGAGCCGGATCACCTCGGCGGACGGGACGGGCTCGCGGCTGGCGACGACCAGTCCGCGGGCTACGTCGTCGGTGCAGTAGCCGTGCTCGCGGCGGGCCGTGGCGTGGCGGGCATGCTCGAAAAGGCCGGTGTCGTCGGTGAGCCGAGCCAGGTGAGCGAACGTGGGCACAGGAACGTCCCAGTCCGCGCTGGGCGCCACGGTCGTTGTGCGGACGATCACGCGCCGGCCACGGCGACCGGGCGGGCGGTGATGAGGGTCGCGGCAAGGTGGTGGTACCGCCGCGCGACGGCCGGCCATTGCCGTGCCGGCTCGGCATGACCGTTGCGCCCGCGCAGCGCGGCGGCCACCTTCGGTTTGGTCAGGATCTTCCGGATCGCGGCGGCCAGGGCGACCGGCTTGCGGTGGGGTACGAGCAGGCCGGGCCCGTCGGTGAGCAGTTCCACCGCATGCGGGAAGGCAGTGGCGACCACAGGGATCCGGGCCGCTACCGCCTCGACGAGGACGCCCGAGGTGACCTGCTCGGTGGAATCGTAGGGCAGCACGATGACATCGGCGGAGCGCACCAGTTGCCCGAGCGCCGCGTCGTCGAGGTAAGCCGCCTCGTAGCGCACCCGGTGCGCGATGCCGAGGGTCGCACCGAGCTGATGCAGGCCCGCTCGGTACGCCTCGCCCTGCAGCTCGATCACTCTGGGGTGGGTTCGGCCGGCCACGGTGTAGACGGGTGCCGGTTCGATGTCCTGCAACAGGGCCAGACCGCGCAGCGCCCACTCGATGCCCTTGCCCGGTCCCAGCAGGCCCCAGGTGAGCATATGTGGCGGTCCCGGCCGGGGTGCCACCACGCCGGCGTAGCCGGAGGCACCGTGCGGGATCACCGATACCTTCGCGGCGTCGGCGGAATAGCCGACGAGCAGCCGGTCATACGCGGCGGTGGTGATGGTGACGACCGCTCCCGCGGCCGCCACGATTTCTTCGAGCAGTGACTTCTGGCTCGGGGAGGGGTGGGTCAGCACGGTGTGCAGGACGACGATGCTCGGCACGGTGAGCCGGTGCAGCACGGACAGGACCTCGCCGCCGTCACGGCCGGGATAGATGCCGTACTCGTGCTGGACGATGGCGACGTCGAAGCTGTTGAGCGCCTCGGCGGCGTCCCGCCAGCCGGCCGGTGTCGTCGCCATCCAGGTGTGCACCACGCCGGGAGCGGGTGTCAGGTCGTCGCTGGTGGTAGCGACACGCACGACGCCGGACCCGTCCAGGTGGGCGGCGAGCGCGGAGTTGAAGGCCGCGAGTCCGCAGTGGGTGGGTGGATGGGTGCTGAGAAATCCGAACCTGATGGTCATGGGCCGTGCCCTTCGGTCATCGGCCCGCGGCAGTCGATCACCGGCCCGGCCTCACGCGATGACGGCACCATCCGGCCAGCGTGTGTGGCGAGCGGCGGGCCGGTGCCGTGGTGGCCCGGCCGGGTCGACGTCGGGTTACCAGAAGACGGTGATTCCCTCGTCGAAATGCTTCGTGAAGAGCGGAGCGCGACGCCGGAGTCTGGGGCGGCAATTGAGAGAGTACGCCCGTGGCCTGAGCCTGGCATCAGGCGCGGGTGACTGATGCCGGAACCGGGAGTCTCACTGTGCCCGAGCGCCCGGCGCAGCGCATCGCCGGTGGCAGCCGGCCTCCCTCGGTGTGATCCGTCGCCGACGCCACCGATGAGCTGCGACAGAACGGTGAGGTGAGGGCTCTGACGTTCACCGTGCGGCAATCAGGAGTACGGTGAGAACGGCACTCCGGACCCTGGTGCTGTGTCTTCTCGCACTGACGACGGATGTCGCGTCCGGAGGGATGAAAATGCTCGTTCTGCTCATCGTTCTCCTTGTGCTCTGGCTCATCCTGACGGTCGTGGGCTTCGCGATCAAAGGGCTGATATGGCTGGCCATCATCGGGCTCATTCTGTTCCTCGGTACGGCGGCGATCGGCGTCATCCGGCGTAGGGCCGTGCGTCGTTAGCCCGCCGATGAGGCGGCGAGAGGTAGCCGCCATGGCACCGACCACCCTGACCGCGCCGACGCGAGCGGCGGATGACGCCGTACGGCTGCGATTGGATCAGGATTCTTCTCGGAAGACCGTCCTCGACGGGGGCTGGTGGCCGCGATCGACGGATGTGGTAGCCGAACTTCCCGGGCTGGTGCAGGCCTTGGCGGGACTACGCGGCGAGATCACGCACGTGCTGATGAACGGTGCCGAGTGGGACCTCCCCCACCCGCGGCGAGCGGCAGTGAGCGGCCGGACGGTGCGGCTCGGTTGGTACACATCCCAGCCGGCGGGACTGATCACCATCATGACCGACTTCGGGAACGACCGCTTCGACCTTCTCGTCGTTCCGCCGGCGGCTACTCGGGCATCGGCCGACGCTGCCCTGGCCGCCGCCGCGGACACCGCCGACCGGCGCCGGACGCCCGACCTGCTGACCGGCATCGAGCACGTCCGGTGACGTCCCGTCGAGCGGGACCGCCCAGGCGGAAGGTTGTTGCGGTCAGCCCCGGCGCGAGAGCGACCATGGCGGTACGCCCCCGGCGTCCCGCTGAGCCGGCGCGATCTCGCATCGCGCCACCCCGCCCACATCCGTCCTCTGTGGATGGTCGCGGCCGGGGCGCAGCTTGTACGGTTACCGGGTGATGGTTCAACGGCACTGGTGGAACGGCAGCAAGACGGCGCGCTTTCGTCGTGACGTCTACATCCGCAGCGACGGGCGCCACTGGGACGTGCTGGTGCAGATCGGCGGGACGGCCGGTCGCTATCGCGTGCAGGATTGCCCGAGCAGCGGTTCGGCCGTGATCGTCGCCGGCGCGTGGCGTGGATCGGACGCCGGCTGGCGGGAGCTGGCGCCGGCCGCGGGCGCCGCGCCCGGCTGCTGACGGCTGCGGCCGGCCAGGTCACCGCACTTGGCAAGAACCTACGTCGCCGCTGCTCCGATATGGTGCGCCCCTCACCCGACCCGCACGACTCCGGCGCCCGGTCCTGATGACACCGGCGACACGGCGCGTCCTCAAACCACGGCGCCGCGAGGCCCGACCTCGATCGCGGCGACACCTCGCCCGTAAAGCACCACGAGCCGGTCACCGTGTCGTGTACGCAACGCTCCGGAATCCTGCGCCAGGATCGTGATCGCGTTCTCCAGCAACTGGTGCTGATCGGAGATGCCGGGCTCGTCGTACGTGATGTCCATGCTGTCGCCACCGACGAGCCTCACCCGCAGCACTGTAGTCGCCATGTTACGAAGCTACTCGGGTTCGGCCGCGGTGAGACCAATCGTGTGACAGCGGCCGGGCGCGACATCGCGACAGGCGACCTCCTCCACGTCGCCTCGCTGGCGGGACCGGGACACGTGACCCTCCGGCGCACAGGCGTCGCCGGCGCCGGCCGAGCCCTGACGCGGGGCGCCGAACCCCCGTCACTACGGACGGTCGATGCTCTCCTCGGCCGGCCGTCGCGTCGTGTGCTGGGCCTTGGGTTCAGTCGCGTACCGCGCCAAGCGCACCATCAAATGGGGGTGGCCGACATCGGGCACCGCACGCCGCAGGGCCGACGCCGCGGCGACACCGGCGATTGGTGCGCTGAAGGGCAGGATCGACACCCCGAGACCGGCGGCGACGAGTGAGCCCGCGGACAGCGCCTCCCCGGCGTGCAGCCAGCTGAGAGGCTCATCGTCCGGGCCATGAATCACCGCGAAGGTCGCCGCCCGGTCATGCTCGCCGGACGTGACGGACAACCGCGGGCCGCCGGCGATCTTGTGGGTGCCGGCCCACTCCGCCAGGGCCGTATGCCACTGCGCGCCGTCGGGCACGGTGTCGCCGTCGGGTGCGGTGGCCGATGCGAGCTCGAGGATCTGGTCCGGGCGCAGCACCGCGAGACCGACGTGCTGCGTCTCGAACGCGACGGCGACGGTCCGGGTATCCGCCTCCTCGATCGGGTCGCCGGTGACCGGGCGGAGATCCGTGTGCCGCTCTTCGATCAACCGCGCCAGCTCCGCGGTGTCCGGGCTCACGGGCGCTTCGCCGTCGATGCACAGCCGCGCCAGATGGTCCGGGTCGCCGGTGTCGGGTAGCCGGGTCACGGTCACCCGCCAGCCGCGGGCGGCGAGGGTGAGGCGGGCGTGGTGCAGAGCGGCGCCGCAGCTGATCACGGTGAGCCGTCCCTCCGGATCGGCGAACCTCGACATCCGGTCGTGGTCGGCGTACAGGTCCACCTGACCGCCGGTCACCCGCCATCGCCACGGCTGCGCGTTGTACGCCGAGGGCGCCCTCCCGGCCGCCACGATCGCCTGGTAGAAGGCTTCGTTGGTGATACGAGGGCCGGCCGGACGGACCGCCGGGCCGCCGGCGTGGGGAAGGACGGAGATTTCCGGACGGTGTGCCGGATCCATCGGTCGAACCGGTGCTGCCAAGGTGCGTTCCCGTCGTCGGGACCAACGCAGGCACGGGCCCAACCCGATGACGAAGGCGAGGTCGGGGCCCACCGAGGCCGGTGAGCTGCAGGCGCGGCACTCGCCGCGACGCATGCCGGCCGGAGCCGGCGCCGCTGACGGAGTCACCGGCTCATATCACTGTACGCCTTCGGAAAGCCGGCGTACCCAGGCGCCGATGGCCGACGATGCGCGGCCACTCACCTCGCGCCCGCCCCGATACCAGGAGCCGCATTGATCTCCTGGAGGACACGGACGACCGATCGCCGTGTCCGCGCGTCAGGCGGCCGCACCGCACATCAGAACGGCGCGGGCCCGCTGCCGGCCAGCGACATCAGCACCTGCGTGGCGAGGAGTTTGCGGCTACGGGTGACGGCGACGCTGCCGATCCGGTCGTACGGGAGTTCCATCTGCAGCCCGTCCTCCGCATCGCGAAGGTCCGCGGTGATCTCGTCCGGACGGAACGTGCCGCCCCAGCCGTTGAGGTCACCATGAGAGTTGGTCTTGAGGGAGGCCATGCCCGAAACGGACGTGCCGCCGGCCAGGATCAGTCGCGCGGGACCCGAATATGTCATCATCGCCATCACCTCTCCAAAGATGTGCATCGTGGGCAGCAAAAGCCGAACGGCGACCCGCTGAACCAGTCGAGCCGCCGTTCGTCGCAGGTGAGGTCGAAGTCCACGGACGTCTCCGCCCGCGCAACCGACACCGCCGCGTTTATCACTTACGTCGAACGACACCAGAACGAAAAATTCCTGAACGGAATTTTGGGTCACCCGTCAGAGACATCAACGGAAATCGAAGCTCGACCTGGCCAACGTAGCACGCCGGCGCCCGTCAGCCCGGATCCGAAATTCAACGCCGTTCGCACCGGGCGAACATCCGTGCTAGCGTACCCATGTTATAGGTTTGATTTCCCAAGACGTTTCCACGCCTGACGGGCATCTCAGCCCATCAGGCTTTTTCCGTTTTGCGCGGAGCTTCGTTTCCGGGATCATCGATACAGCGACAGAGTTTCCGCACGGTGCGGCAACTCGAAATTCGGCAGGAGAAATTCAGTGGTTTCCGGAACAGTGAAGTGGTTCAACGGCGACAAGGGTTTCGGCTTCATCACCCCGGACGGTGGTGGCGCTGACGTTTTCGCGCATTTCTCGGCGATCGCGACCTCTGGTTTCCGCTCCCTGGACGAGAACCAGCGCGTCGAGTTCGACGTGACCCAGGGCGCCAAGGGCCCGCAGGCGGAGAACATCCGCCCACTCTGAGCGAAGCGACCCGGCGACCCGAACACGGGTTCGGCCGGCAATGACGGCGGCCGGCCGCCCCTGGTCGAGATCCGTATCAGCGTGATCTCCCCGGGCCGGTCGACCGCCTTCTTCCTCGTTGCGAAACACCCGGCCCAGCCACTGAACTGTCGTGCGCTGACCCGCCTGCCCGCCTGCGAGACACCAGGCCGTCCACGACACCCGCGCCGGGCGAACAACCGTCCGGCGCGTAGTGGTCCACGGTATGTCAGGATGCGGCAATGTACTCGTGGGACCGCCTGGCGGCGGACGACTCCAACTGTGCCCGGTTGTGCGGTGCACCCACCGAAGAGGTGGCGTGACCCCTCACCAGCCATCGGAGTCCCTGTCCGCCGCGGGCCGCCTCTCGGCGCTGGCCGACACCGGGCTCACCGCTACCCCGGATCCGGCGCTGGATCGGTTCACCGCGATGGTCCGAACCGTCCTGGCCGTACCGGTCGCCCTGGTCAGCCTAGTCGAGGCCGACCGGCAGATCTTCCCCGGCGCCTGCGGGCTCGGGCACCCCTGGCAGCAGCAGCGGCAGACCCCGTTGTCGCACTCGTTCTGCCGGCATGTCGTCGTCACGGCCGCACCGTTGATCGTCGAGGACGCCCGCACCGACCCCCGGACCGCCGGAAATCCCGCGATCGAGGATCTGAACGTCGTCGGCTATGCCGGGATGCCGTTGACCGACGACGCCGGAAACGTCCTCGGCTCGTTGTGCGCGATCGACAGCGCTGCGCGGCGGTGGACCTCTCGCGAGCTCACCGTGCTGGCCGACCTGGCCGCGGCGTGCAGCGACATGCTGCGACTACGGATCGCGACCCGCGCCGCCCGGCAGGGCGAGGACGACCTCCGCAAGCGAAGCGCCACGGCCGACGCGGCATTCAACCGCACCCAGCTGCTGTTGCGCGCCAGTGTCGCGCTGGCCGACACCAGCACCGGCGACGACGTCGTCGGCGTCGTACGCGATCTGGTCACCAGCTCCCTGAACCCCGCCTACGTCGGAGTGTCCCTGCTCGATCCGGCCGGCCGTGTCACCCTGCAGTCCGGCATGTCGCTACCGGCATCCGTCGCGGAGCGCTGGAAACGCTACCCCGGAACCGCGGCCACCCCCTCGGCCCTGGCCGCCCGGATCGGCGCCCCGGTGCTGCTGCCCGACCTGGCCTCGGTGCGGGCGCTGACGCCCGACGCCGCCGACACGTTCACCGAGTTGGGCTGGCAGTCCGCCGCCAGCGTGCCGCTGCCGGGCCTGGGCGGGCCGATCGGCGCGCTCACTTTCGTCTGGAGACAGCCGTGCGTGCTCGATCCGGCCGACCAGGCAGTCCTGGCCGCGCTGGCCGGCTTCGTCGCGCAAGCGCTGCAACGCGCCGACTACCTGTTCTCCCGGGAGAACGTCGCCACCGTGCTGCAACGAGCGATGCTGACCGACCTTCCCGACACAGCGCCCTACGAGGTAGCCGCCCGGTACGAACCGGCCGCTCGCGGGGAGCATGTCGGCGGCGACTGGTACGACGCCGTCCGCCTCGACCCCAGGCAGCTCGCCCTGGTCATCGGCGACGTCACCGGCCACGACATGGGCGCCGCCGCCCGCATGGGCCAGCTCCGCAGCAAACTGCGCCTGCTCCTGATCGACCGCCACGAACCACCCGCCGCGCTCATCCGCCGCCTCGACGCCGCCAACCGCGCCCTCGACGATCGGATCACCGCGACCCTCCTGCTGGCCTACCTCTCCCCGGACGCCGGCGGCCGAGGCCACCAGCTGCGCTGGTCCAACGCCGGACACCCCAGCCCGCTGCTGATCACCGGCACCGGTGTCACCGCGCTCGACGGGCGCGACCCCATGATCGGGGTGCCACACCTCACCCCGCGGACCACCCATACCCATGCCCTACCGGCCGACGCGACCGTGCTCTTCTACACCGATGGGCTGATCGAGACCCGGCGACGCCCCTTCGACGAGTGCGAACGTGAACTCCACGCCGCCGTCGCCACGCTCGGCCACCTGCCGCTTCCCGAGCTCCTGGACACGCTCTACCAACGGTTCGCCGGCAACGACCACGAAGACGACGTCGCCCTGATGGCCGTACGACCCCACGGTGATCAACCGCGAATCTCACAGCTGCGGCGCGCGTGACGGCCGTCCACCGTGGGTACGGTAGGACTATTCAGGCGTCGCGGTGCCCGCAGGCCGAGCCGCACACCCACCGACGCTAGGACACCCGATGCCTCCCGCACCCTTGTGGTCCGCGCGCATCACCACAGCCGGCCAGAGCTGCATCGCCTTTCTCAAGGGCGAGCTCGACATGGTCGCCGCCAAAGCGCTGCGCGACCTGCTGATCACCGAGCTCGACACCCAGGAGACCACCACCGTCGTCGCCGACCTGGCTGACGTGACCTTCCTGGATTCCGCCGCCCTCGGCGCCCTCATCAGCGCCTACCAGCACGCCGACAACACCGGACGCAGGTTCGCCGTACGCAACCCCACCCGGGCCGTGCGACGCATCCTCGAGATCACCGGCGTGCTCGAATTCCTCAGCCTGCCCGAACCCGCACAGAGCTAGGCGAGGAACGGCCGTGCCGGCCTTGCCGGGCGACGGCCAGGTGGGTGCGGCACCGTTCGACGAGGCCGTCGGTGTAGAGCACGACCGCGGCTGCGGGCTCGATGACCACGTTGTTGGACTAACCGGGCTCCTGGTCTCTCGATCGTTGCTCGATGCGATCATGCTCCTCGTGTGTGACCGGTGAAGACGTATCCGACGTTCTCATTCCAAGAACCTGGTACAGGCGACGAGCTTCGTAGGTGTGGATCTCCGATTCGCGGTGCTGGCTGAGGGCGAAATGGTCGGCCGCGAGATTTTCCAACGCCTGAGCCAGTTCGAGTACGGATGTGTCGTCCGGCCGGGCTGCGACCCTGCGGCGGTACACGTCGACGGCTCTCTCGGACACAGACAGCGCCTCGCCGCGCCGGTCGGCCGCGACAAGGTCGGCCGACAGGCTGACCAACGCATTGGCATACCGGTTCTCGAAGATCTCGGGTTGCTTCTCGGCCAGTCGGTGATAGCTGCGGACGGCATCCTCGGTGGCGGCAAGGGCGTCTTCGTCGCGACCAAGTGCCGTGAATCTGTTCGCCATCGTCACGAAGCACATGGCCAGATCCGCTTCATAGCGGTCAGGATCCGCGGCGGCGAGGTCACGATACAGCGAGAGCGCCTCCTGGGCGGTGGTCAATGCCTCGTCGCCGTGGCTGAGGTAGGCCAGATCCTTGGAATACTTGCCCAGCGACCGAGCCAGCTGGGGGCGGATCGGGGCCCGTTCCTGCTCGGTCAGATGGCGGCAGACATCGATGGCGCCCCGGACGACGCCGAGCGCGTCCTCCACCGGCGACAGCGCTTCGAGCCGGTTCGACAATGTCGCCAGCGACCTCTCCAACGCGTGCTCGTACGCGCCCGGGTCGCCGTCGGCCAGTCGGCCGTACCGTTCAACCGCCTCGGTCACGGCGGCCAGCGCGGGCGCCAGCTTGTTTACGGCGGCCAGCCGGTCGGACAAGTCTTCCAGCGACCGGGCCAGGCCCGGCTCGAACGCCCCCGGGTGGGCCCCGGCCAGCCGCCGGTAGACGGCGACCGCCTCCATGATCGTCGCGAGCGCCCCTGGCAGCAGGTTCAGGCTTGCCATGCGGCGGGACAGGGTCTCCAGTGATCCGGCCAGCTCCGGTTCGTACATCGACGGCCGAGTGGTTGCCAGCCGTCGGTAGAGTGTCACGGCCTCACTCGCGGCGGCGAGGGCGTCCTCGAGCAGGCTGAGATCGGCGCGGCGATCGGACAAGACGCCGAGCAGCCTCGCCAGGTCCGGCTCGAACCTGTGCGGCTCCCGGTCAGCAAGTCGCCGATACACCTTGACGGCGGAGTCCGTCGCGTCGAGAGCGGCACGCCCGTGCGACACATTCGCGTAGCGGCTCGACAGGTCGTCGAGCGCTCCCGCCAGGTCGGCATCGTGGCGGCCGGGGTTCGTCGCCACCAGATTCCGGTAGGCGGACACCGCCGCCTCCGACGCGGCGACAGCGCCTTTGTGGTCGTCCAGGGCCGCCCGGCGACCGGCGAGGGTCACCCACGCGCGGGCCAGGTCGGCTCCGTATCGGCCAGGATCGCGCCGGTCCAGACGGCGGAGCAGACGCACTGCCTTCTCGGCCGCGGACCGGGCGGCCTTGTGTTGTCCGGCAGCGACACAGCGCCTCGAAAGCACGCCCAACGACCGGGCGAGATCGCCGGCGCCATCCGCGTTCTCGGCCTGATGGATGTCGGGTTTGGCTCGCGCCAGCCGGCGGTACAGCCCGACCGCTTCCTCCGCCGCGGCCAACGCGCCCGTCGACTGGCCCGCGGCCGCCAACCGACTTGACATCGCGGTCACCGCCGTGGCGAGGCTCGTGTGCGCCGGCACCTCTCGCGGACGCAGTCTCCAGTGCAGGACTCGGAGGATCCACGGTCGGGTCGGCAACTGCCGCCTACGGCCGGCGACGATGAGCTGACCGACTTCGGCCGCACGGTCCGCATGCAGGTGTCCTCCGGCCGGAAACGCCTCGTACAGTGTGGTCAACCGATCAGGGTCGTCGCGGTGACCGTCGATGTACCGGTCGATTCCGGTCGTCAGCGGACGATGCTGGGGCGTCTCGATGGCAACGGCGGCGGCGGTCGCTCGGAGCGTCTCGGTGCCCTCGGCCACGAGCCGCGTGATGATCGGCCGGAGCCGGGGCTGGTGCGCGGACGCCCGGGCGAGCACGGTGAGGGCTTGGTGAGCCTGCGTTGCCGATGCGGCCGGCAGGACTTGGTCCAGAAGGTGCGGGCTGGTGGCCAGGACGGCACCCACGAGGCGCTCGGCCATGAGGTTGGGCAAGACTTCGCCCCATTGCGCACCTCGTTGCGGATAGAGACCGGCGAGCCATTCGGCTACTTTGATACGTCGGTCCTCGTCGGAGTCCCGAAGCCCGGGCACACAGGCGAGGACGCGTAGGGCCTCGTCGAGATCGGTTGCCGGCAGCAGAACCGCCATCGCGATCGCGTACCGCTGGGTCGTCGCGGCCAAGTCCAGGCCGCAGCGCGCGGCCGCACCCGCCCAATATCGAGATTCATGATCATCAAGGACGTCGTTCGTCGCGGCGGCGGGACCCACCGGTTCGTCGACCAGTTGTCCCGCATCGAGGAGACCGGCCACAGCCTGAGCCTGTACCGCCAGGGCGGTCGCTTGGTCGGTCAGATCTGGCATCGGTACGCGATTGGCCGCCGCCGACCAGTCGATGTCCTGGTAGCCGGGCAGGTGGCGCAGCCGGCCGGCGTATGCGTGGACCGCCGTGGTGAACGCCTGCGCCCGCTCAGCGGGGTCCGGATGCAGTGCGGCCAACTCTATGTCGCAGCCGACCTTGTCCAGCGGCAGTGCCCCGTCCAGCCCACGGCGCCACTCTCCGTCCTGACGGGCCAGCTGCAACACCCGCACCGGCGGCAGAAGGGGGTCTCGTCCGGCCAGTGCCCGGTCGAGCATGATCATCTGATCTCGGCGCTGTTCCGCATAGTCCACGACGACCAGCAGCCGCACCGCCACCGTGGAAAGGAACCGAAACGCCTCCGGCCCGGCGTACCGGCCCATGCGCGAGATTTTCCAACCGGCGCCACGGAGTTCCTCGGCGAGTTCGAGGGCGAGCCGGGTCTTGCCCTGCCCGCCCGGCCCGGTTACCAGGGCAACGGACAACGGCTCCGGCGTCTCGCACCACCGGCGCAACTCGTCGAAAGGCTTCTCACGGTTGTGCCGGCGAAACGGCACGGCCCGCACGTCGGCCCGCAACAGGGCCGCCGGCGATAGCGGTTCTGGAAGAAAGGCCTGCAGCCCAGCCAACTCGACCGGCTCGAGGACGGACCGGACGTCCTCGACCTCGGGCCATACCATCTGGGCCACGTCCGGGCCGAACTCCGTGGCGGGCACCACGGTCAGGCGACGGCTCTCGTACCCGTGGGCATCTTCAGACACGATGCCGACCAGGAACCGGTCGACGAATATGCCGGCACCGGACGTGCCGGCCCACCGCGACTGCTGGGATCGCGGGGCAGGTGCGGGCGACGTGTCCACGTCCACGGCGAGGCGGCTCGTCTTGTCGCCGCCGACCGGGTTGATCGTGCCGGACAGATGCTCGACCTCATGGACCTTGTCCGGCGTCACCCGGACCTCCGGGAAGCCGAGTGCCTCGCAGCGGATGCCCGCTCCGGAGGACACCAGCATCCCCCACGGCACCGACGGGACCCCGGACATCGGATCTCTCTGCCTGGTTCCCTGGTCGATGATCCGCAAGAGGGCGGTGTCCGCAGCTTGGTCCCGGACCGCTACCCGACATTTGACATTGTCGCTGTGGCCGAGGAAACGCACCCATGCGTCGGTGCCGACCCCGCCGACGACATGCGCCGCGGTCAGCACGAGCCGGTCCCTTACCAGGGTGCCCGAACCACGCAGTGGCGGCGCGTAGACCTCACAGGCTCGTTCGCGCGTCACCACGCCCGGTCACCGGTCCGGAACTGTGTCCGCCCGGCCCGATACCTGCGGTGCCCGCCCTGTCGCGAATTCCTTGGGCTGCAGGGTGACCTTGACGCGATGCGTCGACTCCTGCGAGACGGCGCCATCGACCCCGACGGTGACGATGCCGAACTGCACGCCGGCCCGCCCTCCGCCGGTGCGCCGGGCGACGAGGGAGAACTCCATCTCGATCGTTCCGACGTCGAACCGTAACGCCTCGTCCGATCCGTTGTCCTGCGCGATCGTCAGCTCATCGCGAAGAAGCTGAACCGCTTCCGCCAGACCGATCCATTCCACGACAGGCTGCCCCTTTGCATCGACGCGTAGCACTCTAGCGAAGAGAAACCACAACCGGTAGCGGGACCGACCCGGCTGGTAACCGCGCTGTTCGCGTGGCCGACGAGGAAGCGGGCCACGTCCCACGCCCCGGCCGCGGCGATCAACGGCCGAGTGCGTCAGGAGCAGGTGATGCGGATGCCGGCCCAGTCAGCGTGGTCGCTGTCGGGGGTTCCGTTGTCGGTCACCACGAGCCGGAGCGTCTGCGCACCGGTCAGGTCGGCCGTCAGTGGCTTCGCCGGGTCGGCCGAGGTCATCGGGCCGCTGTCGGCCTTCAGCGTCGAGCCCGTGTAGATCTGGAACGTGGCGTTGGCCGGGCTGTTGTCCTTCTCGTCGTCGATGCCGACGTCGGCCCGCAGACCAGTACACGTGCCGCCGAGGTAGTAGTCGAGCTCGCTCGGCGCGTTGGTGCCCAGGCCTTTCGGGTACGTCGCACCGTTGATGGTGATGGTGTGTCCGTCACGGGGGGCGGTCTCGCCGTTGCTCATGTCCTTCTCGACCGGTCCCCAGGCGTTACTCGCCGACAGCCAGGCCAGGTCGGACAGGTAGGTCGTGCCGGTCGGGGGCGGCGCGGCGACGAGGAGCGGCACGATCGTGCTCGTGATGCCCCACTTGCCGGTGCCCCAGCCGTACACGGCGCCGGCCGTGAGCTGGTAGGTGCCGGGGGCGGCGCCGGGCGGCGGCGTGACTTTCCACCGCGTCTTCAAGGTGTGCCCGGTCGGCAGGATCGGCGCGACCGGGCTGGACTTGACGGCGACGCTCCAGCCGTCGGGGGCGGTGAGCGTCGCGGCCGCGTCGCGGACCGGCTGCCGGCCGTCGTCGACGAACGCGGTGCGGACCGTGACCGGCCGGCCCGGCTCGACCAGCACCTGCCCGGCGATGACCGGCGCATCGGGCAGGGTAGCCGAGAGCTGGGTCAACGGCGGATGGCGCCGCCAGTCGCGGCCGGCGACGGAGACGCGGTAGACGGCGGTGCCGTGTGCGGGAACCGTCGCGGCGATGGTGCCCGCGGTCTCGGCGGTGCTGTGCTGCCACAGGTCACGGACGAGATATCCGGCCGCCTTCGGCAGGCCGGCCGAGTGTGCGTCGGTCCGGATCGACGCGGGTGCGTCGGTCTCGTTGTAGAGCGCCACGGCGACGTCGCCGCCGGCGAGGGGCTTGGCGAAAACGGTGAGGCCGCCGGCGTCGGCGATCGGCCTGGCCTGCTTGCCGAGCTTGTCCTGGTCGACGGCGATCAGCTCGGTGTTGGTCAGGATCGCCATCGTCGCGGGGGTGGCCCGGCGCAGGTCGGTGCCGATCAGCAGGGGCGCGGCCATCATCGCCCACAGCGCGAAGTGGGTGCGGTATTCGACGTCGGTCATCCCGCCGTTGCCGACCTCGAGCATGTCCGGGTCGTTGAACGCGCCGGGTCCCGCGTACGGATGAAGGGGTTTGTTCTGGTTGATGATCGATTTCAGGCTGCCCCAGTTGTCGCTGATGTCGCCGGTGGTCCGCCACAGGTTGCCGACCTCCGGCGCCCAGGTCCACGGCGCGTTCACACCCCACTCGCAGATGCTGTAGACGATCGGCCGGCCGGTCGAGGCGAGCGCGTCGCGCATGGCCGAGTAGCGGGCGATGTACTCCTCGGTCGTCGTCGACCCGGCGTTGTTGCAGTTGTCGTACTTGAGGTAGTCGACGCCCCAGTCCGCGAACGTCTGCGCGTCGACCGCCTCGTGGCCGAGGCTGCCCGGATACCCCGCGCAGGTGGCGGTGCCGGCGTCCTCGTAGATGCCGAGCTTGAGTCCCCGGGCGTGCACGTATTCGGCGGTGCCGTCGATGCCGTCGGGAAACTTCACCGGGTCGGGCACCAGCCGGCCGGTGTTCGGGTCGCGCTCGTGGGTCATCCAGCAGTCGTCGATGTTGACGTACTCGTACCCGGCCGCCTTGAGCCCGCCGGCGACGAACAGGTCGGCGGTGTCCTTGATGAGCTTCTCGCTGACGTCGCAGCCGAAGGCGTTCCAGTCGTTGAACCCCATCGGCGGAGTGAGCGTGAGCCCGTTGTCCAGCGCCTCCGCCCGCTGCGGCGGCGAGGCCACGGTGACGACGACTGTGGCGGTGAGCACGGTCAGCGCGGCGGTGACCGCAGCACGGAGACGCATGGCATCTACCTTCCCCCGGCGATGGGAACCATCGATCAGAGTCGATGCTAGCCGAAGCCGGGGCGGTTAGCGTCGGCCGGCGAGCCAGGCCGTCTCGCCCTGGTGGAACGCGTCGAGCTCGGCCGGCCGGTCGTCGCCGAGCAGGTCCTGACTCACCGTCACGCCGCGGGTCGACTGGATCCAGGTGAGGAACCGGTAGGACGGCCGGAGTCCGGCGAGCCGGGCCACGTCGACCGGGAGCGGCTCACCCGCGTGGACGGGGCGCAGCTCGTCGCGTTCCAGCAGGACCTCGAAGCTCATCAGCCGCCACCGCCCTTCGTTCCGGACGGCCCGTGAGAAGAACCGGCAGTAGGCGTGGAAGTCGACCTCCACTCCCTCCACCGTGGTGCGGTTGAAGATCTTCGCGGGGCTCTCGACGGTCGCCCGGTCGCCCTCGACCCGAGCGTAGGCGGGGAAGACCCAGTGCTTGCTGTTCCCGGTGCGCTTCATCCACGTCTTCGTCGCCTCGACGTACGCCTCACCGCCGCGTCCCTCGTACCACGTGGTCCGGACGTAGGCGTCGTCGTGGAAGCAGTCCCGCATCACGTCGAAGAGCCGCTGGTCGCGAGCGAAGCGTTCGCGCCGCACCAGGTCGAAGAGCTCCTCGCGGTCCAGCAGGACGGAGAGCCGCTCGCTGTGGTCGGCGGTCACCATCCGATCACGGCCTTCACCTCGAGGTACTCCTCGAAGCCGAACCGCCCGAACTCCCGCCCGTTCCCCGACTGTTTGTAGCCGCCGAACGGCAGGCTGCGGTCGAACGGAGCGCCGTTGAGATAGACGCGTCCCGCGCGGATGCGGTTGGCGATCTTGCGGGCTCGGTCCGGGTCTGTCGACTGCACGAAGCCCGCCAGCCCGAACGGCGTGTCGTTGGCGATCTCGACGGCCTCGTCCTCGGTCTCGTAGAGCAGGATCGAGAGCACGGGGCCGAAGATCTCCTCGCGCGCGATCCGCATCTGCGGTGTGACGTCGCCGAACACGGTCGGGCGGACGTAGAACCCCTGGTCGAGCTGGTCGGGGCGACCGGGGCCGCCGGCCACGAGCGTCGCGCCCTCGTCGATCCCGGACCGCATGAGGGCGGTGATCTTCTCCAGCTGAGCCTGGCTCACCACGGGCCCCATCGTGGTCGACGGATCGAGCGGGTCCCCGAGACGGACCTGCTCGACCGCCCGCCGGGCGGCGGCGTACGCCTCGTCGCGCTGCGAGCGGTGCACGAGCATCCGCGTGGGCGACTGGCAGTTCTGGCCGGCGTTGGTGTAGCACGCGTGCACCCCGGCGACGACCGCGGACTCCAGGTCGGCGTCGGGCAGGATGATGTTGGCTGACTTGCCGCCGAGCTCGAGCGCGACGCGCTTCACCGTGTCGGCCGCGAGCTTGGAGACCCTGATACCGGCGCCGGTCGAACCGGTGAGCGAGACCATGTCGATGCCGGGGTGCGCCGCGATGGCCTCACCGACCGTGGGACCGTCACCGTTGACGAGGTTGAACACTCCGGGCGGGAGCCCGGCGTCGTGGATGACCTCGGCCAGCACCATGGCGCTGAGCGGCGCGATCTCGCTCGGCTTGAGCACCACGGTGCATCCCGTGGCGAGGGCCGGGGCCACCTTCGACGCGACCTGGTTCAGCGGCCAGTTCCACGGCGTGATGAGGCCGCAGACCCCGATCGGCTCGCGCCGCACGATCCCGGCTCCCATCTCCTCCTCGAAGGGGTAGTCCGCGAGCACGCGGGCCGCCTCCTCGAAGTGGAAGAGCGCGACAGTGGCCTGGCGTTCCGTCGAGAACGTGATCGGCGACCCCATCTCCCGGGTCATCGTCCGGGCGATCTCGGGCAGCCGGGCCCGGAAGCCGGCGATGATCCGCTCCAGGTACTGCAGCCGTTGCTTCACGCTCACCTGCGAGTACGCGGCGAAGGCGGCGCGCGCCGCGACCACGGCGCGGTCGATGTCCTCGGCCGTCCCGAGGCTGATCGTCGCGAACGTCTTCTCGGTGGCGGGATCGAGGACGTCCAAGGTCCGCGGCGTGGCCGGATCGACCCACGTACCCCCGATGTAAAAACTAGTGAACATATCGCTCCAATCGGACGTCGAGGCGCGAGCGGAGTTCGGAGAACGAGATCCCCCACGTCTCGCGGACGAGGACCTGGTCCCCATCGGTGATCTCGAACGTGGCGACGTCGGTGTAGATCCGGTTCACGCACCGCAGAGCGGTCAGCGGATAGGTGCATTCCCGGACGAGCTTCGGCCGGCCGGTCCGGGTGAACAGCGACATCAGCACGAAGATCTGCCGGGCGCCCACGGCGAGGTCCATGGCCCCGCCGACCGCCGGGATCGCGTCGGGCTCGCCGGTGTGCCAGTTGGCGAGATCCCCCGCTGCCGAGACCTGGTAGGCGCCGAGGACGCACAGGTCGAGGTGGCCGCCTCGCATCATGGCGAACGAGTCGGCGTGGTGGAAGTAGGAGGCGCCGGGCAGCTCGGTCACCGGGAACTTGCCCGCGTTCATCAGGTCGGGATCGATCGCGTCACCCGTCGCCGCCGGCCCCATGCCGAGCATGCCGTTCTCGGTGTGGAGGATGACCCCCGAGTCCGGGGAGAGGTGGTCGGCGACGGTCGTGGGCTGGCCGATGCCGAGGTTGACGTACGCCCCGCGGGGAATGTCGCCGGCGAGCACCCGGGCCATCTCGTCCCGGCCGAGCGGGCCACGGCCGGTGTGCTCGACGATGCCCGCGGACACCACGCTCATGACGACACCCGCACGATCCGGTCGACGTAGATGCCGGGGGTGACCACGGCCTCGGGATCCAGCCCGCCTGGCTCGACGACGTGCTGCACCTGCACCACGGTGGTCGTCGCGGCCGTCGCCATGACGGGCGCGAAGTTGCGTGCCGTCTTGCGGTAGACGAGATTCCCGAGGGTGTCGGCGGTGTGGGCGCTGATGAGCGCGACGTCGGCGGCGATGGGCAGCTCGAGGACGTACGTCCGGCCGTCGATCTCGCGGGTCTCCTTTCCCTCGGCGAGCAGCGTCCCGGCTCCGGTGCGGGTGTAGAACCCGCCGATCCCGGCTCCGGCGGCACGCATGCGCTCGGCCAGGTTCCCCTGGGGCGCGACCTCGAGCTCGATCTTGCCGCCGCGGTACAGCTCGTCGAAGACCCAGGAGTCGGTCTGCCGGGGGAACGAGCACACGATCTTGCGCACCTGACCGGCCGCGAGCAGCGCCGCGAGCCCGGTGTCGGCGTTGCCCGCGTTGTTCGACACGACGGTGAGGTCCCGCGCTCCCTGCCGGATCAACGCGTCGATCAGGTCGTACGGCATGCCGGCCGGGCCGAATCCGCCGACCAGCACCGTCGAGCCGTCGGCGATGCCGCTGACCGCCTCGTCGGCCGAGGTGCAGAGCAACGTCATGCGACGTTCTCCAGCACAACCGCCAAGCCTTGACCCACGCCGATGCAGATGGCGGCCACGCCCCATCGTTCGCCGGACTCCACGAGCCGCGCCGCGAGGGTGCCGAGAATCCGCCCGCCGGATGCGCCCAGTGGATGCCCGATGGCGATCGCCCCGCCCTTGGCGTTGACGACCTCGGCGTCCCGCAGCCCGAGCTCGAGCCAGGCGTCGACACAGGCGATCGACTGTACGGCGAACGCCTCGTTCAGCTCGACGGCGCCGACATCGTCCCAGCTGATGCCGGCCCGTTCGAGCGCGTCGTTGGCCGCCTCGACCGGGGCATAGCCGAACTGCTGCGGCTCCAGCGCCGCCCCACCGCGACCGGCGATCCGCGCGACCGGGTCACGACCGATGGTCGCGGCCGCGCGCGCCGAGCCCAGCAGGACCGCGCTCGCACCGTCGTTCAGCGGTGAGCAGTTGCCGGCGGTGATCGTCCCGTCGGGCCGGAACGCCGGCTTCAGCCCGGCCAGCGCCTCGATCGAGGTGCCGGCCCGGATGCTCTCGTCGCGGACCAGGTCGGCGCCGGGTACGGGCACGACGAGGCCGTCGTAGAAGCCCTTCTCCCACGCCTCGGCCGCGAGGCGGTGCGAGCGGGCGCCGAACTCGTCCTGCCGCTCGCGCGAGATCGAGAACTTCTCCCGCAGCTGCTCGTTGCACTCCCCCAGCGAGGCCGTCCACTCGGCCGGCATCCGCTCGTTCACCAGCCGCCAGCCCAGCGTCGTGGAGACGGCGGTGACGTCGCCGGCCGGGAACCGGCGCGACGGTTTCGGCAGCACCCAGGGCGCCCGCGTCATCGACTCCACGCCTCCGGCGATCGCGATCTCCGCGTCGCCGACCTCGATCATGCGTGCGGCCATCATGGCGGCGTCCAGCGACGAGCCGCAGAGCCGGTTCACCGTGGTGGCGGTCACCGACACGGGCATGCCCGCCAGCAGCACGGCCATCCGGCCGACGTTGCGGTTGTCCTCGCCGGCACCGTTGGCGTTGCCCCAGAACACGTCACCGACCAGGCCGGGATCCAGGCCCGGCGATCGGTCGAGGAGCCCCTTCAGAGCGGTCGCGGCCAGATCGTCGGTCCTGGTGTCGGCCAGGGCTCCGTTGAACCGGCCGAACGGGGTCCGGACCGAGGTGTACACGTACGAGCTGCTCATCGGGCGGCGTCCTTCGCCTTCTGGCGGATGTCGTCGTACGAGAAGTCGTTGAACGCCTTGAACATCACGTCGGTGTAGACCTCCTTCGCCGGGAACTTCTTGACCAGCCCGGCCGAGGCCATGAAGTCGATCGAACGGGTGAACGCGGCGTCGTCGATCCGGCCCAGGGTCTTGTCGTCGAAGCCCTGTCCGGCCAGGCGTACCTGCAAGACCTTGATCCCGTCGGCCAGCGCCTTCTCCTCCGGGTCGGACCCGCGGGTCTCCGGGTGGAGCTTCCACAGGTCGCGGATCGCGGCCTCGGGGTTGGCCTGGGCGAAGACGAACGCCTTGGCCACCGCACGGCCGAACCGTTCGTGGACGTCCTTCTTGGCGTCGAGGTTCTTGCGGGTCGCCGCGAAGCCGCCGCCCCACGCGTCCGCCGTCTCGTTGACCGGAAGCGGCGTCAGGGTGATGCCGGCGTTCTTGACCGCCTGGTACTGGATGTCCCAGAGCGCCAACGCGTCGACCTGGCCGCTCTTGATGGCGTTGATCTGCTGGGCGCCGGCGCCGATCGGCACCAGGCTGGCATCGTTCTCGCCCATGCCGTTGAGCTTCATCGCGGTCCGGGCGAACGTCGCGCCGGAGCTCGCGACCGCGGTGACGCCGATCTTCTTGCCCTTCAGGTCGGCGATGCTCTTCACGGCCGAGCCGGCCGGCACCTCCAGGCTGTAGATCCACTTGGGCCAGTACGAGCTGAAGTAGGCCAGGTTCAGGTCCTTGTCGTGCCCGATGGCCACGGGCTCGACCGTCATGAGACCGAGATCGGCTCCGCCGGCCGCGACCTGCTGGGCCGCCTGGGTGGCCGACGGGAACAGGTTGGTCGTGACCTTCAGACCCTCCTGCTCGTAGAACCCCTCGGCCTCCACGACGGCCATGACCGCGAAGCCGGCGTTCCAGCTCGGGGACGCCATCGCGAACTTCACCGACGTCAGCTTGCCGGACCCGGTCGATTCGCCGGACCCGCTGTCGGCACCGCACGCACTCAGCGTTGCGGCCGCGCACAGGACGGCGACCGCACCAGATACGACCTTCATTGCTCGTCTGGTCTTCACGAGGGGACCTTCCTTTATGGGTTGGGGAGGGGGTAGGTGTCTTCGTTGAGCACTCGGCCCGGCGTCCGGGAGAAGTCCAGACGCGGCGGACAGAAGATGTCGATCAGCTGGTTGGTCCCCGAGCCCACGGCCTCGCTGGTGTGGATCATGGGCGGCGGGATCACGGCCACCGAGGGACTGCCGCACCGCAGGTGCCGGTCCTCACGCCACTCGCTGCGACGCTTCGACCATGGGGTCCGCAGGTGGTGGACGTACTCCCCCTCCACGGCGAGCGAGCACTGCTCGAAGTCGTCGTGGTCGTGCGGCGAGAGGCTGTCGGGATCACGCGGACCGACCCGGGGTGCCAGGAAGTTGACCATGAAGGTGCTGCACCGCACGATCTGGCCCGGGCGGACGGCGTCCTGCGTCACCGCCAGGTCGGCCAGCCGGTAGGGCCGGATGCGATAACCCTCCGGCGGGTCCGGCCACGGCTCGAACGGCCGGACATTCGGGTGTGGCTCCGCGTACGAATCGCTGTTGCGCGCCTTGTCCAGCAGGTCGGTGGACCGAGAGCTGAACAGCCGTACGACCGTGCAGTCGTCGACGCCGGCGATCGCGCTGCGGCCCGGCGGGACCATCACCACCGCCTTGCCCGCGACCGACACGACTTCCCCCGACGCACGGACCTCGACGCTGGACTCCTCGTACGGGAGGATCACGACGTACTCGTCCGGCTGATCGCCCCGCTCCAGCACGTCGCCGGCGACCAGCGTGGTGTGGGCGAGCACGAAGTTGTGCCCGCGGAAATACCAGGTCGACGAACCGCCCGCGGTCGTCTCGTCGGGATCACCCGCACCGAGGTCGGAGAACTCCACGTCGGGCGGGGTGGCCAGGGTGGTCATCAGTCCTCCAGACCGAGCAGGAAAGCCGGGTTGTCGCAAAAGATCTGTCGCAGGGACCGCTCGTCCAGGCCGAGGTCCAGCAGCGCGGTGGCGACGCGGATGTAGGAGTCCACCGGCAGCGGGCGATCCTTCTGACCGAGGTCGGAGGCGATCACGGTGTGCTCCGGGCCGATCTTCCCGATCCAGTCCAGGAGGGCCTTCGGGTCCCACTTCTTGGTCCCCTCGGGGTCGTAGAAGCCGGTCTCGTGCTCGATGAACGCTCCATAGCCGACGAGCTCACGGCACTTCGCCTCGTCCGCGCCGATGACGTAGTCGGGGTGGTTGAGAAGCATCCGGGTGACGCCCTGGTCCTTGGCCGCGGCGAACAGCTGGGTGATCGACTCGGTCTCCATGTGACCGCCGGTCACCATCGCGTTGCTCTCCCGCACCAGGTCGAGCACCTCGTGGACCTGAGGGATGAGCTCGCCGTCCTCCTGGTGGATGTCGACCCGGGACGACGGCACCTCGACGCTCGCCGTGGGGAAGCCGACGCCCTCCGGGTGGCAGTCGATGTGCCGGCCGGCCGAGAACGTCGGAAACCACACGGCCCGGCCGCCCATGCGCAGGGACATGGCCACCGCCTGCGGGTTGATGCCGCCGACCATGCTGTTCAGGGTGATGCCGCCGAAGACCGGGGTGCTGATCCCGGCCAGCCGGTCGCGCATCGCCAGCAGGTCCATGACGGTGTTGTGGTGGTGGGACTTCACCAGCACACCCCGCATACCGAGCCGTTCGCCGTCCTTGCCGGCCTCGGCATGGTCGATGCGTCGGGGGAACGGGTTCGGGCCGGAATGGCAGTGCAGATCAACGCAGCCGTTCAGCAACTTGATGACGGCGGGTGAGTCAGCCATGAAGTCTCCAGGCGGTGGGCGGGTGTTCGCATCACAGACTGAGAGTTCGCTATCCGGTCTGTCAAGACGGCTGCGTTTCGTACAACATCGTTGAGAAACCGCAGGGAAACCTTGCCGAGAGACGTAGGTCACGCCTAGTCTCCGTCCGTACTGCGAACATCGCGCACGCTCTGTGGACACGTAACGAGACGGGTGAGAGCCAATGACGGAGGGCCAGGCCGAGAAGCCGGAGACTGCTCGCGAGCAGGACATCCAGGCGGTGAGCAGGACAGCCCAGATCCTCGGGCTGTTCGGTCCGGAGACTCCGGAGCTCTCCGTCGCCGAGGCCACCCGCCGGCTCGGTCTGAAACGGACCACGGTGCACCGCTACTTCAGCTCGATGATCAGCGCCGGCCTCCTCGATCGCGTGGAGGACTCCGCACTCGTCCGTCCCGGACGGTCGATCCTGCAGCTCGGCAGCTTCACGCTGGGACAGCAGCGCATCATCCAGATGGCGCCGGCCTACCTGCGCGAACTCGCGCTCGAGATCAAGGTCAGCATCGTGCTGTCCCTGTGGGGCGCCTCCGGCCCGGTGGTCTCGCTGGTGGAGGAGGCCGACCACGCCACGCTGGTGACCGTACGCGTGGGCTCGCAGCTCGCCCTGAACTCCTCGCAGGCCAAGGTCTTCCTGGCCTTCCTACCCGACCAGTTCCACGCCGACCGGCTCACCGGCAGCCTCCCCGAGCCCCAGCGCGCCGAGACCCGCCGTCGCATCGAGGCGATCCGGCAGGACGGCATGAGCAGCAACGTCAACCACCGCGGCATCTGCGTCCTCGCGGCGCCGGTGTTCGCGGCGGCCGGAATCTGCGCCACGATCGCGGCCGTCGGCACCGAGCGGATGCTGCCGGAGGCGCTCGACTCCCGCGAGGCCACGGCGCTGAAGGCCGCCTGCAAGCGACTGACCAAGGAGATGGGCGGCACATGGCCCGAAGCGACCGGCTGATCGCTCCCCGCCCGACGAGCCGAGCAGATGAGAAAGGACAGACATGCCGACCGGCACCGACACCGACCGCGTGATCCGCTTGGACTCGCTGTCCATGCTCTACCCGACGAAGTCCGGCGGGACCGTCCAGGCCCTCGACGACGTCTCCCTCAGCGTCCGGGCCGGTGAGTTCATCTCCATCGTCGGCCCCAGCGGCTGCGGCAAGAGCACGCTGCTGCGGATCATCATGGGCCTCTCCCGCCAGACCTCCGGACAGGTCACCTTCGGGGCGTCCGAGGACACCCATCGCAATCAGCTCGGGATGGTCTTCCAGCAACCGCTGCTACTGCCCTGGCGCACCGTACGGAAGAACCTGCTGACGTCGCCCGACCTGCACCACGCCCGGGACGCTGCGACCCACGCCAAGGCCGACGAACTGCTGGTGATGCTCGGCCTGGAGGAGTTCGGCGACCGGTACCCCCACGAGCTGTCCGGCGGCATGCAACAGCGGGTCGGGATCGGCCGCGCCCTGATGCACGACCCGCGCATCCTGCTCATGGACGAGCCGTTCGGCGCCCTCGACGCGATGACCCGCGACCAGATGGGACTGGACCTGCTGAAGATCTGGGACCAGGACCGCAAGACCGTGCTGTTCGTGACGCACAGCATCCCCGAGGCGGTGCTCCTCGCCGACCGCGTCGTGGTCATGACACCGCGACCCGGCCGGTTGGCCGACGTCGTCGAGGTCGCGCTCCCCCGGCCGCGGCGGCTCGAGAACATCAACACGCCCGAGTTCGGGGAGATCGTCCTGAAGATCCGCAAGCTGCTCGACTCCGAGCACAGCGCCCACTAGGAGTCCTGATGTCGATCAACACCGAGCGCCCCGCAGAGGCCCTCGCTGTCCCGACGAGCTCGGGCACCCCGGTCCGACGCCGACGCCGGCGACCGCCGGAGATCACCTACAGCGTGCTGGTGTTCATCGGGCTGTTGGTGGTCTGGCAGGTCGTCGTGAAGTTGTTCGACGTCTCCAACATCCTCGTCCCCGCGCCCACGGCCGTCCTCGAGTCTCTGGTCGACGGCTTCCAGGACGGCAGCCTGGTGACCCAGTCGGTCGTCACCCTGAAGGAGATCCTGATCGGGTTCGGCATCGCGGTCGGCTCGGCACTGATCTCCGCGGTGCTCATCACCCAGTTCCGGGCGGTCGAACGCGTGCTCTTCCCGCTGCTCATCCTCACCCAGACCATCCCGAAGGTCGCCATGGCGCCCCTGCTGATCGTCTGGTTCGGCATCGGGATCAGCTCGAAGGTGCTGACCGTGGCCCTGATCGCGTTCTTCCCCCTCCTCATCAACGCCATCCTGGGATTCCGGTCCGCCGCCTACGAGCAGGTCGAGATGCTCCGATCCTTCGGCGCGTCCCGCATGCAGGTCATGCGGCACCTGCAGATCCCGTCGGCGCTGCCGCACATCTTCGCCGGGCTGGAGGTCGCCGTCATCCTGTCCGTGACCGGCGCCGTGGTCGCGGAGTTCGTGGGCAGCTCCGAAGGCCTGGGTTACCTCATCCAGGCGAGCAACTTCACCCTGGACGTGGCCCGGACCTTCGCGGTGATCGTCGTGCTGTCGGCCATCGGCATCGCCCTGCACGCGGTCGTCGTACAACTCGGGAAATGGCTGGTCTTCTGGACCGCCACCCCGACCGACACCGCCGGCGAGATCTGAGCCATGGAGAACGCGCCACCTGTGGCCATCGTGACGGGCTCCAGCTCCGGGATCGGAGAAGGGATCGCCCGCGCGCTCGCGGCCGACGGCTTCACCGTCGTGGTCACCTCGGCCACCTCGGTCGACGCCGGTGAACGGCTCGCGGCCGAGCTCCCCGGGGCGAGCTACGTCCAGGCCGACATCGCCGACCCCTCCGACGCCGTACGCCTGGTCGAGACCACCATGGAGCGGCACGGCCGGCTCGACCTGCTGGTGAACAACGCCGGGGTGTCGCGACCGGTCCCCCACACCGACCTGGACGCGGTCACCGCCGACGACTGGCACCGGATCCTCGGCGTCAACGTCGTCGGAACGTGGCAGGTCTCCGTCGCCGCCGTGAAGGTCCTGGAGCCCGGCGGCCAGATCATCAACATCACCTCAGTGGGCGGCTCGCGCCCCCTCGGCAGCTCGATCCCCTACTCCGTCAGCAAGGCCGCGCTCGACCACCTGACGAGGCTGCTGGCCAAGGCCGTGGGCCCAGACATCCGGGTGAACGCGATCGCCCCCGGGCCGGTGGAGACGAGGCTGACCTCGGACAGCCTGGCCACGCGGGCGGCACGCACCAGGGCGGTGACACCGCTGGGCCGGCTCGGGCAACCATCCGACGTCGCGGCGATGGTCCTGGCCCTCGTCAAGGTCCCCTTCGTCACCGGCGAGGTGATCCACGTCGACGGCGGCATCAACCTCGTCACCCACATCGACGCGCCTCGCAACAACGACACGTAACCCACAACCATGTGTCGCCGTCGCTCCGCGCAGCACGTCGCGACCGGCGAACCGGAGCAGGGTCGATCGCGACCGGTTGATTCCTCGTCCTACGGTGGCGGGGTGCGAACAGTGATCGGTGTCGTTCTGGCGGTCGTGATCCTCTGCTGCGGTGGCGGCGCCCTATGGGTCGGTCTGCAGGCCCGCGTCGAGCAGACCGCCTATCCCGCCGGCACGACCGGCACGGCACGGGTCGTCAGCGTCGCCGAGGAGCTCACCGCTCGGAGCCGGAAACCCGCGTCGACCTCGTACCGGCCCACGTACGAGTTCACCACCGCGTCCGGACGGACCGTCACCTTCACCGACATGGCATCCGCCAACCAGCCTCCGGAGATCGGCAGCACCGTCACCATCTCCTACCAGGAGAGCAGCCCGGAGGGTGCCAGGGTGGTACGCGGCTGGCACGGCTGGACCGACGTCGCCGTCTTCTGGACGTTCCTGGCCGCCCTCGTCATCGGCGTGGCCGGCTTCGGGTTCTACAAGGTTGTCATCCGCCGGAGCCGGCTAGGACGCGGCTTGCCCCGGCCATGAGTCCGCCGGCGGGCGGCTCCACACTTGGCGGGTTTTCGGCATCGCGCCGGCGTTCATCGGTGGTGTGGGGCTCGGGTGGCCGCTGATAGTTGGCCCCATGGTTGAAGCGGACAGGCACATCGGTGTGGTCATTGTCGGCGCTGGGGTCGCCGGCCTGACACTCGGCAATCTTCTTCGGCGCGGCGGCGTCGACTGCGTCATTCTCGAGCGTCGCAGCCGGGAACACGTCGAGGCGCGGCAGCGGGCCGGAACTCTTGATACCCGGGGTGTCCGGCTGTTCCGGCAGTGGGGACTGGATGAGGTGCTGGACACCGGACCCACTCCCGAGGTGCGAGGCGGCTTCTTCATCGACGGTCACGCGATGCCGATCGAGGTGGACGACAATGACAATGACAGCATTTTCATCCCGCAGCAGGTCCTGATCCGCCGGCTCGCCGCCATCTTCCTGCGTGAGGGCGGGGACCTTCGCTACGAGGTCGACGTGGCGATCGAGGACGTCACAGGCCCGGGCGCTGTCGTGCGATACCGGGAAGCCACCGGTGCGACAGTCGTCGTCCGGTGTGACTACCTGGCCGGCTGCGACGGCGACCGCGGGGTGACCCGGGGGAGCATTCCCTCCACCGCGATCACCCGGTATTCCCACGAGTTCGAATACTCCTGGCTGAGTGTCCTGGCCGCGGTGCCGGCCAAGACCTCCGGCATGGCCATCCACACGCGCGGACTGGCCGGGCTGATCCCCCGCGGCATGGAGAACAGCCGCATCTATCTGCAGTGCCCGAACGAGGACACGGTCGCGCAATGGCCCGACGAACGGGTCTGGGACGAGCTGGAAGCCCGCGTCGGTCAGTCTCTGGGCCGAGGTGAGATCCTCAGCAAGGAGGTCGTCGCGCTGCGCAGCGTCGTCCACGACCCGATGCGCTACGGCAGCGTCTATCTGCTCGGCGACGCCGCCCACATCGTCCCGCCGATGAGCGCCAAGGGAATCCACCTGGCTCTGTTCGACGCCGAGACCTTCGCCCGGGCCGTCATCGCCCAGGAACGCGACGGCGACCCGGACCTGCTCGACGCGTACTCCGACACGTGCCTGCACCACGTCTGGAACTACCAGGCGTTCGCGACATGGATCACCGAGGTCATGCACAACGCCGGTGATCCATCGACCGAGGGCGAATTCCGCAAGCAGGTGGCCCGGGCCGAGTTGCGTCGGCAGTTCGAGTCGGAGGCCGCGAACCGGGTCTTCAGCGAGCTCACCTCCGGCGTGGCCTGAAAGGTCGCACCACTGAACGCACCCTGACCGGCGGCCGGCTGGACTCCGAGGATCTGGAGTTCCTGCGTTACATGGGCGGCCACGTGGCGATCATGACGATCCCCAACTTTCTCGGGCTGGACCATTGGCAGACGTTCCTCACGGGAGAGGGTGACGCCGGTGACGCCGGCTTGAACGGCGTGGACCGGACCGAATCTCTCAATCGCCTGAACTCCGGATTCGGGTCGGCGATGCTGTCATCAGTGATCGCCTCGTCTGAGGCCCACCTGTCGGCCTCTCTCGGTCGTGAACGGAGTTGTCACATGCGCAACTGGAGCATCGGCAGGAGACTCGGGGCCGGGTTCCTCGTCGTCATCCTCGGCATGGTGGCCCTCGTCGTGGTCGGCGTCGTCCAGGTGCGCGACATCAACAGCAGACTGACGACGATCAACGACCAGAACGCGGTGAAACAGCGCTTCGCGATCAACTTCCGCGGCAGCGTGCACGACCGGGCCATCGCGGTACGCGACGTCGTCATCGCCGGCGGCGATCTGACCGCGATCGGCAAAGAGGCCGACCTCATCAAGACGCTCACGGACAAGTACACCGCGTCCGACGAGAAGATGAAGGCCATCTTCAGCGACCCGGCGAACACGAGCGACGCCGAGAAGGCCGCCTACGCCGACATCAACGCCGTACAGCAGCGGACCCTCCCGCTCATCGACCAGATCCTGGAAAAGCAGCGCGCCGGGGACCGGGACACGGCCCTGAAGCTCCTCACCGAGCAGGCCAAACCGGCGTTCGTCGACTGGCTCCGGGTGATCAACGTGTTCATCGACCTCGAGGAGTCCATGAACCGGAAGGAGACCGCTGCCGCCCGGCACACCGCCAGTACCTTCATCGTCCTGATGACCAGCCTGCTCGTCGCCGCCCTCACGATCGCCGTGCTCGTCGCCTGGCGTACCGCCCGCAGCATCACCCACCCGCTGGCCGAAGCGGGCGAGGTCATGGCCGCCGTCGCCGGCGGCGACCTCACCCGGCGCCTCGATGTCTCCGCGCGCGACGAAGTGGGCCGGATGAGCGCCTCGATGAACGCCGCCCTCGACGCGGTCGGCGCCGTGCTCACCCGTCTGGCGGCCGGTTCCGAAACGCTCAACGCGGCCAGCCAACGGATCGGCAGCCTCTCGGCCGAGCTGGCAGCCGGCTCGCAGCGATCGTCCGCACAGGCCGACCGGGTGGCCGGCAGCGCCGGCGAGGTGTCCCGCAACGTCCAGACGGTGGCGTCCGGCAGCGAGGAGATGGGCTCCTCGATCCGGGAGATCGCCCAGAACGCCGGCCAGGCGGTCGAGATCGCCGGGCAGGCCGTGACCGTCACGCACAGCACCACCGAGACGATGACCCGGCTGGACGTCTCGAGCCAGGAGATCGGCGCTGTCATCAAGGTGATCACCAGCATCGCCGAACAGACCAACCTGCTCGCCCTCAACGCCACCATCGAGTCGGCCCGGGCCGGCGACGCCGGAAAGGGCTTCGCGGTGGTCGCCGGCGAGGTCAAGGATCTGGCCCAGGAGACGGCCCGGGCCACCGAGGACATCTCCCGCCGGGTCCAGGCCATCCAGGCCGACACGGCCGGCGCGGTCGCCGCGATCCAGGAAGTGTCCCGGATCATCGGCCAGATCAACGACTACCAGACCACGATCGCCTCCGCGGTCGAGGAGCAGACCGCCACCACCAGCGAGATGAACCGCAGCGTGGCCGAGGCCGCCAGCGGCGCCGGCCAGATCGCCACCGACAGCAGCGACGTGGCCGCCCTGGCCCGGGCCAGCAGCGCACTGGTCGACCAGTCCGAACAGGCGACGCGCGAACTGTCCGGCATCGCCGGCGAGCTACGAGAGCTGGTCGCCACCTTCCGCCTCTGACGGCACCGGAGCGCTAGCCCGGCCACGCGAGCAGCGCCGCGGCGACGATCTCGTCGAGTTCGTCGGTGCTCAGGCCGTTCGCGGCCTGGACCGCGATGCCGAATGCCATCGTCATGACGTAACGCGCGAGACGCCTCGGATCGGCGTCCTCCCCTAGGTCACCCTCGTCGACGGCGCGGCGGAAACGCTCCTCGAGCCGCACCCCGGCGTCGCGCCGCCAGTCGACGAGGACATCGTGCGCCGGTCGGCCCTGCTCGCTCAACGCCAGGGCGCCCTGGACGGACAGGCATCCGGCCGGAGCGCCGGGTGAGGTCGTGGTCCGGACGGCTCCGCGAAGGAACGCCTCGGCCACGCCGCGGGCCGTGGGCTCGAGCAGGGCGCGCGTCGCGTAGGACGCCGGGCCCTCGGCGTACCGTCGCACGGCCTTGCGGAAGAGCTGCTCCTTGTTGCCGAAGGCGGCGTACATGCTCGACTTGGTGATTCCCATGGCGCCGGTCAGATCGGTCAGGCTCGTACCGTCGTATCCCCGGGCCCAGAACACGCGCATGGCGCGCTCCAGCGCCTCGTCGATGTCGAACTCTCTGGGGCGGCCGAACGCCGCGCTCCGTGCACCACTCATAGCGGCATCCTCCTCGCCCCGGGGCTGACCTTCGTCACAACACACTTTAGTACCGAGCGGTCCTGATGTGCTAGCGTTCTGGACCGATCGGAACTTAAAGCGGTTGGTCCCACATCAGGAAGAGGGCAGCACGATGAAAACCACGTCACTCGGGGGGCTGGCGGTCTCCCGCATCGGACTCGGCGCGATGGGAATGTCGGCCTTCTACACCGGCGCCGGCCGGCGGAACGACCAGTCCATCCGTACGATCCAGCACGCCCTTGATCTGGGCGTCACCCACATCGACACCGCCGAGGTCTACGGCCCCTTCGTCAACGAAGAACTGGTGGGCCGCGCCATCACCGGGCGCCGGGACGAAGTCGTGCTGGCCACCAAGTTCGGTCTCGTCTCGCACACCGGCCGGCCCGGACCGGACAGCTCACCGGCCGGCATCCGGATCGCGGTCGAGGGTTCGCTGCGGCGCCTAGGCACCGACTACATCGACCTCTACTACCAGCACCGGGTGGACCAGGACACCCCGATCGAGGAGACCATCGGGGCGCTGGCCGACCTGGTCGCCGAGGGCAAGATCCGCCACATCGGCCTGTCCGAGGCCGGCCCAGCGACGATCCGGCGCGCGCACGCCGTGCACCCCATCGCCGCGGTCCAGTCCGAGTACTCACTGTGGACGCGCGACCCCGAGGCGGAGGTCCTGCCGGTCCTGCGCGAGCTCGGTGTCGGCCTCGTCCCCTACTCGCCGCTCGGCCACGGGTTCCTCACCGGCGGCATCCGCTCGCTGGACGGCCTCGACGCGGACGACTGGCGCCGCACCAACCCCCGGTTCACCGGCGGCAACCTCGAACGCAACCTGCGCATCGTCGACGAGGTCGTCGCCGCCGCCGCCGAGGCCGAGGCCACCCCGGCCCAGGTCGCCCTGGCCTGGCTGCTCGCCCAAGGCCACGACATCGCCCCCATCCCCGGTACCACGCGGATCGACCGGCTGGAGGAGAACATCGCCGCCGACCGCGTCGGACTCACCGACGGCCACATCGCCCGGCTGAACAACCTGACGCCGCCCGCCGGCGACCGCTACGACGAGGCCAACATGGCCGCCATCGACACGCACCAGGCCGATCGCGTCTAAAGGAGAAACAATGCGAAAGAGAATGACCGTACTGACCGGGGCTGTCGTTACCGCCATTACCGCGGCCACCGCCATTGTGGGGACCGCTGTGGTTTCGGCTGATTCCGCCGTGGCTTCGCGGCCGGAGTCCGCTGTCGTGCGGAACGCCGCCATCCGGGCCGTCGAGTCGCCGGGCCGGATACCGAACGGCTACCGATCGGCGTACGCGCGTGTGAACGGTTTCCGGATGCACTACCTTCGCGGCGGCAGCGGCTCGCCGGTCGTACTCGTGCACGGTTTTCCGCAGACCTCCGCCGAATGGAAGCCACAGCTCGAGGCGCTCGCCCGGAATCACACAGTGATCGCGGTCGACTTGCGCGGGACCGGTGACTCCTCCGTTCCGGAGCGCGGCTACGACACGGTGCAGCTGGCCGACGACGTGCATACGCTGCTCGCCCAGCTCGGGCTCAACCAGGGTGTCCAGATGGTGGCCCACGACATCGGCGCGTGGATCGCCTACCCGTACGCCGCGACGTGGCCCACCGAGGTCAGCCGGATGGTGGTGATGGAAGGTCCCATCCCCGACCGGTCCCTCTACACGTTCCCCGCGTTCTCCCCCGAAGGCGAGCTGTCCACGTGGCACCTCGGATTCTTCCAGAAGGACTGGGCTCAGGACCTGGTCCGCGGGCACGAACGAGACCTGGTCGAGGGGTTCATCGAGCAGTACCTCGCCGTGGACGGCGCGTTCGACGCCGCCGACTACGAGTTCTACGCCCGGTATCTGCGCGAGCCCGGCCGGTTCGAGGCGTGGATGGACATGTACCAAGCGCTTCACACGGACATCGCCCAGAACGAGAAGCTCCGTGCGACCGGGCTGCTGCGGATGCCGATCCTGGCCGTCGGCGGCGACGAGGCGCTCGGCGGCGCCGTCGGCACCCAATGGCAGGGCTACGCCTCGAACGTCGAGACCCGGGTGATGACCGGCACCGGTCACTGGCTCACCGAGGAACGACCGCGGGAACTCACCGCGCTGCTGCTCGAATTTCTACGCTGACGGCGGCACGAGACGCTGATACCAGAACTCGATCATCGGGGCGCGTATTCTTCCATTCCTGACGCGGAATCTTTTTCATGATCACGGATCATGGCGCGGGCCGCCGGGGAAATAGGGGGCGGCGCGGGAAGGCCTGTTGACACCGGACGAGATGATAAAGTCACGGTCCTCTCAGATCGGTATTCAGGAGCTGATCCCACATGGGTGTTGTCACACCGACGTCTGGCATTCCGTCGATCGGACCGGCCGATTCGGTGCACCTGCGGGTCGCCGGGCGCGAGGCCGACCGGGAGCTCGACGCACTGGCCGGCTGGCTCCGGGGCAACGCCGTCCTCGGCGGCGGGTGGCCGGTCTCCCGGCTGCGGCCGCAGGACGAACCGGACGGCACCCGGATGGGCGCGGGTGACCTGGACACCCTGCTCGTGATCCTCCAGTCGGCCCTCGGGCTGGCCCAGCTGATCGTGGCGGTCAAGGCGTGGCGGGAGGCTCGTGTGGTCAAGGGCCGGCCCGATCTCGTGGTCACGATCATCCACCAGGGAAAGATCACCGTCATCGGCGACGGCGACGGCGACGGCGTGGCTCCTTCCGGTCGGAGCCCGCTGTCGGCGGCCACCGCCGCGGCCGAGTCCGCACCGGGAGCGCCGGCGGAGGCCGACGATGACAAACGCTGACCGGGACCCGGTCGGCGACCCCGCCCTGTCGCATGCCGTACTCATCGGCACCGCCACGTACCGGCACCCTTCCTACAGCGACCGGAACCTTCCCGGGGTCTCCGCCAACGTGGCCAAGCTGGGATTGACGCTGCGGCAGGACGTGCCCTGGGGACTGGAACCGGCGCGGTGCGTGGCCGTGATGGACCCGACGTCGGCGGACGAGATCCTGACGGCCATCGAAACCGCCGGCACGCAGTGCCGCGGCACCCTGTTCGTGTACTACGCCGGGCACGGGTTCTGCTCGTCGACGAGCCCGGACGAGCTGTACCTCACGCACTCCGGGTCGGCCGAGGACCGGCAGGCGACGGCGCTGGAGTACCGGCATCTGCGTGACACCCTCATCCACTGCGGCGCCCCGAACAAGATCCTGGTGCTCGACTGCTGCTACGCCGGCAACGCGACCCGGGTCATGGGGTCGCTGAACGGCCACCTCGCGATCGAGGGCACGTTCGTGCTCGCCGCCACCGGGCCCAACCGGGCCGCCCGGGCCGACTCCGCGACCGGGCTCACGGCCTTCACCAACGAGCTCGTCGGTGTGCTGGGCAAAGACGGCGTGCCGGGCGCAGGGCCATTCGTGAGCATCGAGGAGATCGCCGTACGGACCCATGAACGGCTGGAGGCCAGCAACCTCCCGCTGCCGACCAGGCAGGCCCACGGGTACGCGGGCCGCCGGCCGATCTTCAAGAACTACGCCGACCCGACGATCATCGCCGGGATGCTGGACAGCCTGACCGAGCCGGAACCGGAGCCGGCCACGCGCGACGCCCAGGTGACGCTGCCGCACCTGGCCTGGGGCCTGCTCTGGTCGCTCGTCGTCGGAGTCGCCTGCGCCGCGATCGTGCGGTCGGGGCACTCCGAGGTCTGGGCGCTGCGGGCCGGCGTCGCCGCCGGCGTACTGGCCGGCGCGGCCTTCTTCGCCACCGGCGCCTGGCTGGCGCTTACCGGTCGCGGGCCCGCCGCCGCGGGGCACCAGGGAACCTCCTGAACCCGCCGATGAGAACCTCACCGCGGCTGTCACCGCCCCTTCTCCCGCTCGTCGCGGCGACCGTCGTCGGGGTCGTCGTGACCGCGCTCTCGCTCCTGGTCCTCCCGGACGCGTCAACCGGGCCGCCACCACCGCCCGCGCCGCCCTCGGCGTCGGCGGCCGGCCCGCTCGCCCCACTGCCGCCCGGCGAAGAACTGCTCATCGCCAGCGGGGTCGACGAGAGCAGCAAAAAAGCCCGGGAACAGGCGGTACGGGAATGGAACGACAAGCACCGGAACATCCCGGCTCGCATCGTCCCGGTCGCCGGCAACGCCGATCGGCAACGTGACCAGTTCAAGAGCTTGCTCGATCCCACGAAACCGGACGACGTCGACATCGTGAACCTCGATTCCGTTCACGTGGCGGAATTCGCGGACGCCGCCGCCGACGGGAGTCCGCCGCTGCTCGCCGCACTGGACGCGAGCGCACCGGACGTCCCCAACCCGATCACCGAGGACATGCTCCGGGACTTCCTGCCCAACCCGCTGCTGACCTGCTACTGGAAAAACAGGTTGTACGCGTTGCCGTACAACTCGGATGTCGGTCTGCTGTTCTTCCAGGCCGGCACCGCCCCTCCGAAGACGGCGGCGGAACTGCCCAGGGCGCTGGCCGCCGACCCCGCCGTCCCGAGACGGGTCGCCATCCAGCTCAGCCGGGACGAGGCTTTCGTGGTCAACATCCTCGAGCAGTTGCTGGCGGTCGACCCGAAACTGTTGAACAAGAACGGGACTCCCCCGCGGGTCGTCCAGGAAGACTGGGAAAAGGCGCTCGCGGTGGTGCAGGCCGAGGTGCGGGCCGGTCGGCTCTACTATCCCGGCGGCAAAGGCGAGGGTTCCGCCGAGGAGAAGACCGCACGGGCCTTCGAGCGCAAGGAGGCCGCCGCCATGCGCAACTGGCCGGTGTGGTTCGGCGAGATCCAGCCGCAACCCGAGGTACGCAGGCTGTTCGGGCCCGGCATCCTCGGTGGACAAAACCTGGCGGTGGCGGCGAAGAGCCGGCACAAGGCCCAGGCGATCGAACTGATCAGGTTCCTCACCAGCGCCGAGACGCAGCGAAAACTGCTTCTCGACGGACGGTTCGTGCCGACCACCGAGTCGGCGTACAAATCTCCGCAGGCGCAGAGCATCCCGTACATCGGCGAACTGCTCGCGGCGGTCAAGGAGGCCCGACCCCGCCCCATCACGCCGAACTACTACGAGGTCTCCTCGGTCATCATCGAGAACCTCTACCCCGCCGTGACCGAGGGACAGCACGGACAACTCCCGGCGACCTTCGAGCGGAAGCTGCAGGACGCATTGGACTGAACCGGCCGTCGCGCCCTCTCCGTCACCCCGGGCAGGTCGGCCGGTACGCCACCTCCGGGATGTAGGCGGCCCACTCGTCCTCCGTGAAACCGCCACCCGCCGCCCCGCAGGCGACCGCGGCCGGCTCGTCCCGCAACGCGATCAACGACGAGTAGTCCCACAGCACCGCGCGCCGGCTCCCGGATTCCCCACCGGCGGCCGTCAGCGTCCGCCCGTCCGGGTGCGGCAGCAACGTCCTCGACCCCAGCGCGGCGCGGCGCATCGACATCGCCCGGACCGGCCCGGACAGCTCTCCCACCTGCCAGAACGCCACCGAGCCGTCCGCTGATCCGGTAATCAGCGTCCGCCCGTCCGGCCCGAAGGCCACCGACCACACCGCGGCTTTGGTGCCGGTCAGGATCGCCTGCCGGCGAGCGCGGCCGGTCAGGTCCCAGACCGCCGCCGTCCGGTCGGCGCTGCCGGTCGCCAGCGTGCGTCCGTCCGGGCTGAACGCCGCGGCGAGCACGGCGTCGGAATGTCCCTTGAGTGTCGTACGCCGCACCGCCTTCTTCCGGTCGGTCACGTCCCAGAGAGCGACCGACCGCCCTTCGCCCACCGCGACGGTGCGCCCGTCCGGGCTGAACGTGATGGCCTCGACCCAGTCCTCGCCGTCCAGCACGGACACCGGGTCCGGCCGGGACGGCTCGGTGACATCCCAGAGCAGGATGGTGAACCCCCCGACGTCGACGGCGAGCGTGCGTCCGTCCGGGCTGAACGTCAGCCGGCCGTCCGGTTCGCCGCCGGGCACCCCACCGACTGATCTCGGCGCGCTCGGGTCACTGACGTCGGTGAGCGTCACCCGCGCGCCGTCCGTCACCCCGCCCGCGGCGATCAGGCCGCCGGACGAGCTGACGACCGCCTGGCCGATGTCGCCGTCACGGACGCGCACGGTGGCGCGCTCGACCGGGTGGGCCCGGTCCGAGACGTCCCACACCGTCGCCGTCCCGTCGGCCTGCACGGTGGTCAGCCGCCGCCCGTCCGGGGTGAGGGCCGCCGTCACGGTTCGTCCGGCGCTCCCGTCCGCCTGGCCGACCGCCGCCGGCTCACCGTGTGCCGCGGCGTTCCACAGGCTCAATGTGCGAAGGTCGCCGACCGTGGCCAGCGTCCGGCCGTCCGAGCTGAACGACATCGATCTCGGTGAACCGCCGTTGTCGTTTAGTTCGAGCATGGGGACCGGCATGTCGGTCAGATCCCAGAGCCGCGCGGTCCCGTTGTCGTCGCTGCTGGCCATCGTACGGCCGTCCGGGCTGAACGCCACGGCGTGCGACCGGCCCGGCGCCGTGGCGTCCCGCCGCGGCTTCGCCGGGTCGTCCAGGCCCCAGAACACCAGGTTCCCCTGCTCGTCGTTGGTCGCCAGCAGGGGGCGGGCCGGGTGCACGGCGACCCGGGCCCAACTGCCGGGCAGCGTGCCCACCTCGGTGGGACGGGTGCGGTCGGTGATGTCCCAGACGGTTCCGGGCGTTCCGGCGGTCACCACGCCGCGGTTGTCCGGGCTGAACGCCAGCGGCGCCGGATACCCCTTGGTCTGCCGGGTGAGCAGGGCGGGACGGGCCGGGTCGGCGATGTCCCACAGCGACCACACGCCGTCGAAGTCGACGACGCCGAGTGTCTTCCCGTCCGGGCTGAACGTGGTCCACTTGCCCATCTCCACGGGCACGGTCCCGACCAGCACCGGATGAGCCGGATCGGACACGTCGAACAGATGCGGCGCGAGCTCGTAGCCGCCGGAGATCGCGAGCATCCGGCCGTCCCGGCTGAAGACGGGCTGGGCGGTGAAGAGGAAGCCGTCGAGCGGGGCGAGCCGGACCGGGTTGGCCCGGTCGGACACGCTCCACAACGCGGCCGTGAAGTCGGACTCGACGACGGCAACGACGTCGCCGGGCCCGTACTCGGCGTACCAGGTGTTGTTCATCGTGCCGGCCCGGCGGGTGGAGGCGACGATTCCCGCCAGCTCGGTGCGGGCCTCGGTGCCCGGCTGGATCCGCTGCGCGGCGATGCCCAGCCGCAACGCCGTCACCGGGTCGCTGTCGATCGTCACCTTCGCCTGATTGATCAGGCGTCGCCCGGTGGTGATCTTCTTCTGCTCGTCGGCGTTGGTCTCCTGCCGGCGCGCCTCCTCGGCAGCCTCTTCCGCCTTCCGCTCGTTCTCCTCGGCGATGGCCTTCTGCCGGAGGGCCTCCGCCGTGGCCTCGTCGGCCATCCGCCGCTGTTGCTCGGCGTTGCGCCGCTGCTGTTCGGTTTCCGCGGTGGCCTCCACGGCGAGACGCTGCTGCTCCTCGGCGATGACCCGCTGGCTTGTCGCCTCCCGCGACGACTGCCGCGCCAGTTCCTTCTGCTCCCGGGCCACCGCCTCCTGCTCGCGCGCCAGCGCCTGGGCGCGTCTCGCCAGCTCCCGCTGGCGGCGTGCGGCCTTCTCCTGCCGTTCCGCTTCGGCCGCCGCCCGCTGCGCCTCGGCTCGCTGCTCCCCGGCGCGCTTCTCCTGCCGCTCGCGTTCGGTGGTGGCGGCGCGGGCCCGGGACTCCTGCGTCTGCGCGTTCTCCTCCTGGCGGCGGGCCTCGTCGGCGTAGCGCTTGGCCTCGCCGCGCTGGTGTGAGGCGTCCTGCTGCTGGCGTTCAGCCTCCACCGCCGCGGCCGTGGCCCGGTCGGCGTTGTGGTCGGCGAGCACGGCTGTCCCGGACGCCACCACGGTCAGCAGGACCACGGCCGCGGTCGCCAACCGGCGCATCCGGCGGCCCTGCCGGTGCTGCCGGAGGTCCTCGCTCTCCAGCTCGTCCTTGCCGACCCCGTGCATGGGTGCGGCCAGTTCCGCGATCGCGTCCCGGAAGTGGGAGTCGCGCAGGTTCAGCTTCCGGTCGTCGTCCGCCCAGCGCAGGTCGAGGAAGAGCGGCTCCTCGGCGAACACGCCACGCAGCGCGTCCGGCACGGCCGTCGAGTCCGCCGACAGGTCGCCGCGCCCGGCGTCCCAGCGCCACTCCCCGTCGGTCACCACGGGCAGGATCCGGCCGGCCGGTTTTGTCGCGATCCAGTACTCGATCTCCCGATTCACCCAGGGCGACCGGGCCGCCGCGGGGGAGGCGAGCAGCACGAACCACTCCGAGCCGTCCAGCGCCTTCTGGATCGACGACCACAGGCCCGGCGTCACCGACAGACCGGTCTGATCGCGGAAGATCCACAATGCCCGGCGCCGATGCCAGGGCTTCGCGAGCCGGTGCAGCCCGCGCTGGACCGCCGGCGCCAGCTTGCCGTCGGCGGCGTGGCTGTACGAGATAAAGCCGTCGAAGCTCATGCCCGGGTCCCGTCGTCGGTTGTCAACGCCGACCGATTGTGCACGCCGAGGGCCATCGACGGAAACCAGTACGCGGCCCGGCCGGCGGGGGGCGTCCGGCCGGGCGGCGCGGCTCAGACCAGGTCGTAGCGGTCCAGGTCCATCACCTTGGCCCAGGCGGCGACGAAGTCCTCGACGAACTTGGCTCTCGCGTCGTCGCCGGCGTACACCTCGGCCACGGCCCGCAGTTCGGAATTCGATCCGAAGACCAGATCCACCCGGCTGCCCATCCATCGGACCGAGCCGTCCGCGTCGTGCGACGCGAACAGGTCCGGGTCACCGGCGACCGGTCGCCACGAGCGGTCGAGGTCGAGCAGGTTCACGAAGAAGTCGTTCGTCAGTGCTCCCGGTGTGCTGGTGAGCACACCCACCGGCGACTCCTGGTAGGTGACGCCCAGCACCCGCAGGCCACCCACCAGCACGGTCATCTCCGGTGCGGTCAGCGTCAACTGGTTCGCCCGGTCGACGAGCAGGAACTCGGCCGGCAGGCGGTGCCCCTTGCCCTGGTAGTTGCGGAAGCCGTCGACGGTCGGCTCGAGCGCGGCGAACGACTCGGCGTCCGTCTGCTCCGGGGTGGCGTCGGTCCGGCCCGGAGTGAACGGCACCGCGATCGGATGCCCGCCGGCCGCCGCCGCCCGCTCGACCGCGGCCGAGCCGGCCAGCACGATCAGATCGGCCAGGGAGATCTTTCGGCCGTCGGCGCGGTCGGTGTTGAACGCCTGCTGGATGGCACCGAGAACCCTCAACACGCGAGCCAACTGTTCCGGCTCGTTGACCTCCCAGGAGCTCTGCGGCGCGAGTCTGATCCGGGCGCCGTTGGCCCCGCCGCGCTTGTCGCCGCCGCGGAACGTGGACGCCGACGCCCACGCGGTCGCGATCAGCTCCGACCCGCTCAGGCCGGCGGACAGGACCTTTTGCTTGAGGACCGCGACGTCGGCCGCGTCGACCAGCTCGTGATCCACCGCCGGGACCGGGTCCTGCCAGATGAGCCGTTCGGCGGGCACCTCGGGGCCGAGGTAACGCTGGATCGGGCCCATGTCGCGGTGGGTCAGCTTGAACCAGGCCCGAGCGAACGCGTCGGCGAAGGCGTCGGGGTCGGCCCGGAAACGGCGCGAGATCTGTTCGTACGCCGGGTCGACCCGAAGGGCCAGATCCGTGGTCAGCATGGTCGGTCGACGCGGGCTCGACGGGTCGAACGGATCGGGAATGATGCGCGCGGCGTCCCGGGCGACCCATTGGTGCGCTCCGGCCGGACTCGTCGACAGCTCCCACTCGTGGCCGAACAGGATCTCGAAGAAGCTGTTGCTCCACCGGGTCGGCGTCGTGGTCCAGGCGACCTCCAGGCCGCTGGTGATCGTGTCCGGGCCCGCGCCCGTGCCGAACGTGCTGCGCCAGCCCAGGCCCTGTTCCTCGATCGGAGCCGCCTCGGGTTCGGCACCGACGTGCTCCGCCGGGCCGGCGCCGTGGGTCTTGCCGAAGGTGTGGCCGCCGGCGATCAGCGCCACGGTCTCCTCGTCGTTCATCGCCATCCGGGCGAACGTCTCGCGGATGTCGCGGGCCGAGGCCATCGGGTCGGGGTTGCCGTCCGGGCCTTCCGGGTTGACGTAGATCAGTCCCATCTGCACCGCGGCCAGCGGCTCGTCCAGTTCCCGGTCGCCGGTGTAACGGTCGTCGGCGAGCCAGGTGGTTTCCGGGCCCCAGTAGACGTCCTCGTCCGGCTCCCACACATCGGGCCGGCCCCCGGCATACCCGAAGGTGGTCAGGCCCATCGACTCCAGCGCGACGTTGCCGGCCAGGATCATCAGATCGGCCCAGGACAGGCCCTGGCCGTACTTCTTCTTCACCGGCCACAGCAGCCGGCGCGCCTTGTCCAGGTTGGCGTTGTCGGGCCAGCTGTTCAGCGGCGCGAACCGCTGCTGGCCGGCACCCGCGCCGCCGCGTCCGTCGCTGATCCGGTACGTGCCCGCGCTGTGCCAGGCCATCCGGATGACGAACGGCCCGTAGTGGCCGTAGTCGGCCGGCCACCAGTCCTGCGACGTGGTCAGGACCTGGGTGATGTCCTGCTTGACGGCCCCCAGATCGAGGGCTCCGAACGCCGCCGCGTAGTCGAACTCCGCGCCCATCGGATTGATCTCCGCCGGGTTCTTCGCCAGGATCCGCAGGTTCAATCTGCTCGGCCACCAGCCGCGGTTGCCGCCACCCTGGGTCGGGTGAGCCGCGCGGCCGTGCGCCACCGGGCACGTCGACGCGGCGCCGGCGTCCGCGTCGTGATCGATCGCCTGGTGTTCCTCGGACGGCACGGACACGACCCCGTCCTCGTGGTTGTCGGACATCAGTTTCCCTTCGTGGCGTACGGGGAGGTCTAGGACCGCGTGACCGCGGCGGTACGGCTGTCGTGCGAGGCGGTGCCGGTGGACGGGGCGGATGCGACAGGGCCCCGATCGTCGCGGTTGAGGGCCAGGAAGACGGTCGCCGCCAGCGCGCCCCCGACGACCTCGGCCACCAGCAGGACCCAGATCGCGGACCAGGCGAACAGGCCCATGACCGCGCCGCCGAGAGCGACCGCCGGGTTGAACGCGCCACCCGAGATCGCGCCCACGGTGAACGCGCCGGCCATCACGGTCCCGCCGATCGCCACGCCGTAGAACGAGTTCTCCGGGTGGCTCCGGCTGGTGGCGACGTTCAGGACCACGTACGCCAGGGCGAAGGTGAACAGCACCTCGACGGCGAACGCCATCGCGATCTGCCTGCCGGTGAACGAGAGTTGAGCCGGCCGTGGCCCGGTCAGGATCAGCCGGACGGTCACCGCGGCCAGCAGCGCGCCGGCGATCTGACTGACCACGTACCCACCGGCGGCCGGGCCGCTGATCCGGCCCCGGACCAGCACGGCCACGGTGACGGCGGGGTTGAAATGCGCGCCGGAGACATGGCCCGCGGCGTACACCATCACCATGAGGACCCCGCCGATCGCCACCGGCGCCGCCACATTCATGGTGGTCACCGCTATGCCGACGGTCAGCACGAGAAAGAACGTCCCGACAGACTCCGCAGCATACCTACGCACAGTTATCCTCCTCAGTGGTCAGACGACCCGCTGATGGAGAACGCTAATCCACATTGGCCGGTGTAAATCTTACGAAGCAATTAAGGCCATTCGCTTATCTAAAAACGTCACCGATCGGTAAGCATTTCCTGGGGCGATTTCCCGTACGCTCGACGGCAGCTTCCCGCCACGCGTCCAAGGCGGTGGGGCCGTGCCACCTGGCGGCGGGTGAACGCCGAGCCACGACGACCGCGCGCGGTACGCCGTCGTGGATCGTGCCGCGCCCGCAACCCCTCAGATCAGCGCATAGGCTCTGATGATCGTGACGGAACCGGTGTTGCCGTTGGCGTCGGTGACCGTGCCGCGCAGTGAGACGTGACCCGGTCCGGCCGGGTGGCGGACCCGGATCCGGCCGTTGCGGACCGGCACGTCCGTCCAGGTGGCCCCGTCGTCGAACGAGACCTGGGCGGTGATGACGCGCGGCTCGCCGGCCCCGCTCCCCCGGTACGACTGGATGGTCACCGGCACGGCGTACGCCTGTCCACCGGGTGCGGCGCCCGCGGCGTCCAGCACCGGCGTGAAGCGCGGTACCGACAGCGGCAGCGGCGTGGTGGCGCCCGTGCGCGACGAACCGAAGTCCCAGCTCGCGTCGATGCCGTCGGTGTGCCGTTCCAGGCGGTAGCGGCCGGGCGCCCCGGGCAGCGTGAAGGCGCCGTCGGGGCCGGGGCTGATCTCGCCCGGCACGTCCAGCCGGCTGATCCGGGTCGTGACCGCCGCGGCCGGGTTCCAGACCCGGTTGCCGGCCGAGTCGCCGAGCAGGCCGGTCTGCGCCGGGACCTTCACCACGTCGCCGTCGCGGGACAGGTCGTTGCCGTCGCCGATCCAGTTCAGCGACGGCCCGAAGACCGGGGCCAGCGGCGTCGACACGTGTATCGCCCCGGGCCGGTAGGTGGTCAGCGGGGCGTACGCGAACTGCTTGCCCAGGAAGTCGGGGCCGGTGTGAATGAACTGGGTCCGCCAGCGCACCCTCTCGCGGGCGGTGGTCACCCAGCGCCGGATCCGGGTGGCGCCGGGCACGTCGATCTGGACGCCGAACCCGGAGTCCGTCGCGCTCGCCGTGGAACCCATGGTCGTCAGGTCGATGACGTGATCGCCGGGCGGGGTGGCGGGCAACCGCTCGTCGACCAGCGCCATCGAGCTCGGGTCGACCCGCCTCGTCAGCCGGGCCGGGATCCTCGGGAAACTCCAGCCGAGGCTGTAGACCTGGGTGCCGGCGGTGCTGACCGGGGTGGCCCAGACGCTCATGATGTCCAGGCTGGGACCGTCGCCGCCCATGCGCAGCGGAATGCCCAGCCCGCCGAAGCCGCCGGACACCCCGATGCCCAGGTCGAGCCCGTACCCCTGCGGGCCCTTGTGAACCATCCTGGCCGTACCGAACTGCTCGGTCAGACCGTCCTCGACGCTCGGCCGGAGGTCCACGACGGATGAGTGACGCCCGTCGATCTCGATCTTCCGGTCCCGGTCGACGGTCAGCTGGGAGTAGGCCAGGTAGGCGACCTCGGTGTCGTTGTCGACCTGCGCGACGGCGCCGTACTCTCCACCGTCGAGGCGCGTCTTGAACGTCCCGTCCTCGTTGACCCTGATCCAGTCCTGGCTCGACCGGTCGTCGGTCCGATAGAGACCGAGGTATCCGCCGATCGGCCGGCCGGCCGAGTCGTGCACGGTGCCGCTCAGGTCGAACTTGGCGTCCTCGTAGAGCACGTCGACCGGAGTACGGACCACGGCCGGGCCGCCCGACGCGACCAGGGCGCCCTGGATCCGCCCGTACGCGTCGCCGAGATCCGAGGTGTCGGCCGCGACCTCGACCGTGGCCGTGGCCCCGGGCGCGATCGTCACCTGCGACGGGGTGGCGCGGAAGACGCCCGGGGTGCCGACGTCGAAGGAAAGGTCGAGGGTGATCGGCTCGGCGCCGGGGTTCGAGTAGGTGACCGCGCGCTCGATCGGCTGGTCGTCGTCGTGCGGCCAGCTCTGTGTGCCGAAGGAGACGCCGGCCGGCGAGGCGGTGACCGTCTGGGTGATGGCCCGGGTCAGGTCGACCCGGCCGGCGCCCTGTTCGAGGACGCTCCCGCCGACGGGCGCCTGGGCCGAGCCCATGAGCAGCGCCTTGAGCTTGGCGCCGGTGAAGTCGGGGTGCTGCTGGGCGAGCAGCGCGGCCGCGCCGGCCACGTGCGGGGTGGCCATCGAGGTACCGCTGATCGCGACGTGCGTGTCGTCGACCGGTGTCCCGATGAAGCCATGGACGGCCTTGGCCGCGGCGATCTCGACGCCGGGGGCGGAGATCTCGGGCTTGAGCGCGGTGCCGGTCAGGTTGGGGCCGCGGCTGGAGAACGGCGCGGTCCGGTCCTCGCGGTCCACGGCGGCGACCGAGAGCGCGGCCTCCGCGGTGCCCGGGCTGCCCAGCGTCGACTCCTCCGGGCCCGAGTTGCCGGCGGCCGTGACGAACAGCGTCCCCTTCTCGGCCGAGATCCGGTTGATCGCCTCCTCGAGGGGATCGACGCCGGGCGTGTCGTCGCCACCCAGGCTCATGTTGACGATCTTGGCGCCGCTGTCGCCGGCCCACTCGACGCCGGCCAGGATCGCCGAGTCGGTGCAGTACTGGCTTTCGCACACCTTGCCGATGAGCAGCCGCGCGTCCGGTGCCACGCCGCGGTACTTCGCGTCGTTGCTCGCGATCGTGGCGGCGACGTGGGTGCCGTGGCCGATCGTGTCGTCGGTGCCCGGCTCCGCGGTGAAGTTGCGCTGCTCGGCGATCCGGCCCTGAAGGTCGGCGTGGGTGTCGTCGACACCGGTGTCGAGAATCGCGACCTTCACGCCGGCGCCGGTGTATCCGGCGGCCCAGGCGGCCGGCGCGCCGATCTGCGGCACGCTGTGGTCGAGACTGATCTTCCGCTTGCCGTCGAGCCAGATCTTCGCCTTGGGCGCGGCGCTCCCGAGCGCCACGGCGCCGTTGGTCACGCTGACCGCCGACCGTCCGTCTTGGATCAATACGGGGGTACGGGTCTGATAGCCGAACTCCTTCAACGCGGTGACGTCGAAGAGCCGCCGGTCCAGCCGCCCGCTGACGATGCCGCCGCGTTGGTCGCTCGGTACGACGTACAGGTGACCGTCCTCGCGGGTCATCTGGAAGGTCACGCGGCTGCGCCCGGGTCCCTCGGCCACGGTGACCGCGCCGCCCTCGAAGAGGGTGACGCGGTCGCCGGTGATCAGCGTGATCTCGTCCTTCACCGGCGCCACGGGCGCGGATGCGGACGCCGGTGGCGCCGGGAACAGCGCGGCGGTGGCGAGCAGGGCGGCGATCGAGGCAGGGACGCGCATGCGGTTCACCCGTTCAGGTCGTAGGCGCGGATGACGGTGACTGTGCCGGTGTTCCCGTGGGAGTCGGTCACGGTTCCTCGCAGGGAGACGTGACCCGGCCCGCTCGGGTGGTGAAGCGCCACGCGGCCACGCCTGACCGGTGCGGCGGTCCAGGTGGCGCCGTCGTCGTAGGAGACCTCCGCGGTCACCCGGCGGGCCGGCCCGGCCCCCGGGTACGACCGGACGCTCACCGGCACGGTGAACCGCTGCCCGCCCGGTGCGGCGCCGCCCGCGTCCAGCCGGGGCTCGAAGTGGGGCACCGAGAGCGGCAGCAGCTTGCGGGCCTGGTCGCTGTGTGCGGAGGTGAAGTCCCAGCTCGCCGCGACCCGGGTGCTCGAGGTGAAGCCGGCCGGGGCGTTGCCGGTCATCGCGAGGCGGTAGCGGCCCTTCTCGGCCGGCAGCGGGAAGCGGCCGTTCACGCCGGCGACGATCTCGCCGGGCACGTCGAGGCGGCTCATCCTCGTCTCGTACGATCCGGCCGGAATCCAGCCCACGTTGCCGGAGCTGTCGCCGAACAGCGCGTACCGGGCCGGCGCGTCCACGGTGTCGTCCGCGTACCGAGCCAGGTCGGCTCCCTCGCCCACCGGCGTGAGCACCGGACCGTACACCGGCCGCCACGGCGAGAGCCGCTCGACGGTCCCGCGGCGGTGGCCGACCGGCCGTGAGGCCGCGGTCCACCTGTTCGCGTAGCTGGGCGTGCGCTCGTCGAACCGGTAGGCGCCGAGGAGACCGCCCGCCCGGGCCGGGAAGAAGGTCCGGACCCGCGTGGCGCCGGTGAGATCGACGCCGTGCCCGGCGCCCTGCTCCCCGCGGTCGGCCGAGTACACGAACGCCCACTGGATGTACGCGTTGCCGGGCTGGATCGCGGGCGGCGTGACGTCGGACTCGGCCAGCGTGGTCACGTCGGCCCGGCGGGTCCAGTCGGTCGGCAGCCGATCGGCGAAGTAGGAGCCGAGGGGGTAGACACGAGCGTCGGCCGCGCCGGGCGCGGTGGTCCAGGTGCTTAGGAGATAGCCCCACAGCTCGCCCGCGACCGGCTCCGGGCCGGTCACGCCCACCCGCTGCTCGAATCGGGTGAATCCGCCGCAGCAGGCGCTGAAGGAGTAGCTCATGCCCCAGCCTTGGGCGCTGCGGTTCTCCACCGAGTACCCGCCCAGAGCCTCGGTCACCCCGTCGTCGCCGACCGGGCGCACGTCGATCGGGCCGGCGTCGCGGGCGTCGAGCGTGAACTTCTGATCGTGGTCGGCGTCGATCTCCGGAAGCCACAGGTCCGTGCCGCCGTCCTCGCCGTAGACGAAGGCGCCCATCGCGTACCGGCCCCGCGGCAGGCGCAGCTGGACGACGCCGTTCTCGTCGGGCCGGGGGTGGGTCTGGTACTGGTACGCGTCCTTGCGGACGAAGCTCGTCGAAAGAAACCGCGCGGGCGCGCCGTCGGTGTCGAGGATCCGCACGCTCAGGTCGTACGCCTCGGGCTCGTTGAGGATCTCGAACGGCGTACGCACCCGGGTGTCCCCGGCCGCCGCGACCACGGCACCGTCGACTCTGCCGTACCTCGCACCGAGAGCGTTCGTGTCGGCCTCGACCTTGACCTCGGCCGTTCCGCCGGGCTCGACCGTCACCCGCGACGGCGTGGCCGTGAAGGCATCGGCCGGGACCGAGCTGTCGATCGTCAGGTCGAGCGTGACCGCCTCGGCACCCGAGTTCGAATAGGTCACCGTACGCTCGATCGGCTTGTCGTCGGTGTGCGGCCAGAGCTGCGTGCCGAAGGAGACGCCGACCGGCGAGGCGACGACCTGCTCGTCGATCGCGCGTGCGAGGTCCACCCGCCCGGCGCCCTGGGTCAGCACGGGCACGCCGGCGGCCGGCTTGGCGGAGGCCATCAGCGCGGCCTTGATGCGCTCGCCGGTCCAGTCCGGGTGCTCCTGCGCGAGCAGGACGGCAGCGCCCGCGACGTGCGGGGTGGCCATCGAGGTGCCGGACATCGCGACGTGGCTGTCGTCGACGGGCGTGCCGAGGGTGCCGTGCGCGGCCTTGGCGGCGGCGATGCCCACTCCTGGCGCGGAGATCTCCGGTTTGATCGCGCCACCGTCGCGGCGGGGGCCGCGGCTGGAGAACGCGGCCGGCTCGTCGTCACGGTCGACGGCCGCGACGGCCAGGGCCGCGTCCGCCGAGGCCGGGCTGGACACCGTCGACTCGTACGGTCCGTCGTTGCCCGCCGCGACGACGAACAGCATCCCCTTCTCGGTCGAATAGCGTTGAACGGCCTGTTCGAGGGGGTCGAGCCCGGGGGAATCGGCACCGCCCAGGCTCAGGTTGACGATCTTCGCGCCGCGCTCGGCGGCCCAGTCGATGCCCGACAGAATCGCCGAGTCCGGGCAGTACAGGTCCGGGCAGACCTTGCCGATCAGGAGCCGCGCGTCCGGCGCGACACCGCGGTATTTGGCGCCGTCGCTCCCGATCGTGGACGCGACGTGGGTGCCGTGCCCGACCTTGTCGTCGGCGTCCGGCCCGCCGGTGAAATCGGCCGACTCGGCGATCCGGCCGGCCAGATCCGGGTGGGTCGCGTCGACCCCGGTGTCCAGCACCGCGACCTTCACCCCGGTGCCCGTGTAACCGGCGGCCCACGCGGCCGGCGCGCCGATCCGCGGCACGCTGCGGTCGAGGCTCACCCTCCGCTTGCCGTCGAGCCAGATCTTCGTGCCCGCCGTCGCCGCCGCGAGCGCCACGGCACCCTTCCTGACCGGCGACACCGACCGTCCATTCTGTACGAGGACCGGGGTGTCGCGGCGGTATCCGAACTCGCCGAGGGCGGTGACGTCGAACAGCCGCCGGTCGAGCCGACCGGAGGCGATGGCGGGCTCCTGGTCGACCGGGACGACGAAGGTGTGCCCGTCCTCCACGGTCGTGCGATAGGCCACGTCCCGGCGGCCCGGCCCGGGATCCAGCCGGGCCGGGCGGCCGGGTGCGACGGTGACCCGGTCGCCGGTGATCAGCGTGATCGCGTCCATGATCGGTGCGGGTGCCGCCGACGCGGGCGGGGTGGGCGCCGCCGACGCGGGCGGTGCGGGTGCCGCCGACGCGGGCGGTGCGGGTGCCGCCGACGCGGGCGGGGTGGGCGCCGCCGACGCGACGAGGACGACCGCGGCCAGCGCGGCGACGCCGGCGTGCGGTTCGACGATCGAGAGGCGCACACGCATGCGCCTACCTCAACCTATCCATTGATATAAGTCAATGCGCCCCGGACGGCCGCCGCGTTTCGCCTCAGGTGGTGGTCGTCGTCGAGTACGAATGAGCGCCGGCGCCGGCCAGGGCACCACCGTCGACGATCAGGTATTCGTCGCGGATCGGCGTACCCGCGAAGTAGCTCTCCAGAATTTCGCGCGTGCCGGCGGCGTAGCGGGCCTGGGCCGACAGCGACGAGCCGGAGATGTGCGGGGTCATGCCCTGATGCGGCATGGTCCGCCACGGATGGTCGGCCGGGGCCGGCTGCGGGAACCAGACATCACCGGCGTACCCGGCCAGGTGACCGGCCCGCAGGGCCCGATCGACGGCGTCCCGGTCGACGATCCGCGCGCGGGCGGTGTTGACCAGGTAGGCGCCGCGTTTCATGGAGGCGATCAGCTTCTCGTCGAACAGGCCCTCGGTCTGCGGGTGCAACGGGGCGTTGATGGTGACCACGTCGCAGGCCGTGGCCAGGTCGGCGGCGGTCGGGTGGAAGGTCAGGCCCAGCTCCTCCTCGGTCGCGCGGGGCAGGCGGTGCCGGTCGGTGTAGTGCAGGCGTACGTCGAAGGGCGCGAGCCGGCGCAGCACGGCCAAGCCGATCCGGCCGGCGGCGACGGTGCCGACGTGCATGCCTTCCAGGTCGTAGGAGCGGGCGACGCAGTCGGCGATGTTCCAGCCCCCGTCGGCGGCGACGCGGTGCGCGGGAAGGTAGTCGCGGACCAGCGACAGGATCATCATCACCACGTGTTCGGCCACGCTGATGCTGTTGCTGTAGGTCACCTCGGCCACCGTCACGTCGCGGGCGACGGCCGCGTCCAGGTCGACGTGGTCGGAGCCGATCCCGGCGGTGACCGCCAGCTTCAGCCTGGACGCCTTGGCGAACCGGTCGGCGGTCAGGTAGGCGGGCCAGAACGGCTGCGAGATCACCACCTCGGCGTCGGGCAGCTCCCGCTCGAACACCGAGTCCGGCCCGTCCTTGTCCGAGGTGACGACCAGCTCGTGACCGGCGTCCTCGAGGAAGCGCCGCAGGCCGAGGGCCCCGGAGACACTGCCGAGCAGCCGGCCCGGGATGAAGTCGAGCGCGGCCGGGGACGGGGTGCTCTGCCCGCCCGGGTAGTGGTCGATCGCCGGGATGTCGTCGCGGGCGTACGTGGTCGGATATCCGTCGATCGGGTCGTCGTACAGCACGCACAGCACCTTCGCCATGATCGCTCCCTGGGTGTCGGGTGAGGACTTCGACTCACCGTCGACCCGGCTCCAGGAGCACGTCAAAGCGTTAGCGACGATCTTCCGATAGCCGATGCCTATCGTCCCAGGACGGAGCGGGACAGCCCGCCGCCACATCCGGCCGGATAGTGACCATGCCGCTGCCGTTCTCTTACCGGACCCGGCAGCCCGAGTGAGGTACGTCGTCCGCGTTCAGTGCGCGCTGTAACCGCCGTCGACGTTGACCGAGGAACCGGTCACGAAGGTCGCGGCGTCCGAGGCGAGCCAGACCACCGCCTCGGCGATGTCCCGGGTCGTGCCCAGGCGGCCGATCGGGTGCTCGCGGAGGAGCATCTCGATGAAGCCCGGCTGCTCCTTGTCGATCGCCTCGATGAGGGGGGTCCTGATCACCCCTGGGAGCACCGCGTTGACCCGGACGCCGTGCACCGAGTACTCCATCGCGGCCGCCTTGGTCAGGCCGATCACGCCGTGTTTGGACGCGACATAGGCGGACTGGCCGGCCAGCGCCACCTCGCCCAGGCCCGACGCGGTGTTGATGATCGATCCACCGCCACCGGCGAGCATCGCCGGCACTTCCGCCCGCATCGACAGGAACACGCCGGCCAGGTTGACCCCGATGACGCGGTTGAAGTCCTCCACCGTCACGTCGGCGAGCAACGGGCCGGCGAAGGTGATGCCGGCATTGTTGTGGGCGATGTCGAGACGGCCATGAATTTCGACGGTACGCCCGACCAGATTCCGTACGGAGTCCGGATCACCGACATCGGTGCGGATGAACGTTGCGTTCTCCGCCCCGCCGGCATAATCGACGGTTTCCCGCCCGCCGTCCTCGCTCAGATCGGCGACCACCACACGAGCGCCGTTCTCGACGAGCGCCTTGACGGTTTCGCGACCGATTCCACTGGCGCCGCCGGTAACGATGGCGACCTTTCCGGCAAGATCAGTTGACACCTCGTACTCCTTAGTCGCAGATTGTTGCTCCGCGGTCGATCAACGCGATCAGGCGCTCATAGGGCCGACCGTAACAAGGCGTCATCTCACTCAACGGAGACCGTTCCGGTGAGTGGGTCACATCCTTGAACGCGTGTCCGGCGGCTGCCCATGCTCGTGTCGTCCCCGTACTCGAAGGAGCAGTCGAAGCATGCCGACCGAGATCATCACCCTCGTTGTCCAGCCCGGTCGCCGGGCCGAATTCCTGCAGCGGGTCCAGGAGGTGGGACCGGCCTATCTGTCCCAACCGGGCGTACAGAATGCTCGTTTCTTCACGGAGATCGACGAGGCCGACGTCGTTCTCGGTGTCATTGACTGGGCCTCCACCGATGACTTGGACGCCGCCGTCGCGAGCCCGGCCGGGCAGGCCTTTCTCGCGGCCATCGGCCCGCTGCTGGCCGGCGCTCCGCAGATCCGCCGGGGTGAATCCGTCTGACCCGCCCCCCGTTTTTCCGTAAAGCATGAAGGAGCCACGATGAGCGACGTTCGCCCGTTCCAACTCAACGTTTCCGAAAGCGAACTCGACGATCTGCGCACGCGCCTTTCCCGCACGCGCTGGCCGGCCCGGGAAACGGTCGCCGACAACGGCCAGGGGACAAAGCTCGACACCCTCCGGCACCTGATCGACCACTGGCGTGAGAAGTACGACTGGCGCCGGACCGAGCAGGAGCTGAACCGGCTCGGTCAGTTCCAGACCGACATCGACGGCGTCACCGTGCACTTCCTGCACGCGGTCTCGCGCGAGCCCGGGGCGTTGCCACTGCTCATGACGCACGGCTGGCCGGGCTCGGTGCTCGAGTTCACGAAGGTGATCGGTCCCCTGACCGACCCGGTGGCGTTCGGCGGCGACGCGCGGGACGCCTTCCACGTCATCGCGCCGTCCATGCCGGGCTTCGGGTTCTCGAGCGCCCCCACGACGACCGGGTGGTCGTTCGAGCGGACGGCGGCGGCGTGGATCACGCTGATGGAACGGCTCGGCTACCGGCACTGGGGGCTTCAGGGCGGGGATCTGGGCGCCGGGGTCTCCGAGACGATCGCCGCCCGGAATCCCGCCGGGCTCGTGGGGATGCACCTGAACTTCTCGACAGCCCAGCCGACCCCGGAGGAGGCGGCCGACGCGACGCCGGAGGAGCAACGGATCCTGGCCGACGGGCGGGACTTCTGGACCAACCGGAGCGCCTACGCTCAGCAGCAGCAGACCCGGCCCCAGACGATCGGCTACTCGCTGGCCGATTCACCGGCCGGCCTGGCCGCCTGGCTCTACACGATCTTCGAGGAGGGGTGCGGCACCCCCGAGAACGCGTTACGGACGTTCACCGAGGACGACCTGATCGACCACTTCATGCTCTACTGGTTGCCCAACGCCGGCGTGACCTCGGCCCGCACCTACTGGGAGCTGAGGCACGGGGGCTTCGCGCCGTTGGCGACGGCCGATAACCCGATCACCGTGCCGACCGGCTACTCGCAGTTCCCGGGCGATCCGGTGCGGCAGTCGCGACGGTGGCTGGAGAGCCGCTACACCGACCTCGTGCTCTTTCGCGAGGCTCCGCGGGGCGGGCACTTCGCGGCGCTCGAGCAGCCCGGTCCGCTGGTCGACGACGTCCGCGCCACGTTCCGGTCACTTCGCCCGTCGAGCTGACGGGCTCCGCACGCCGGCCGAGGAAGCGCCGAGCTCTCGGACCGGGCTCCGCAGCCCGGCCGGAGCGGCCCTGACGCTCCCGGAGCCAGGCTGCTCAGGCCGGCGACAGATGCGCGGACGCTCTCGGGGCCGGTTCCGCAACGGCCACCGGGACACCGATGTAGAGGTCGGAGAAGGGCTCACCCTCGGTGTATTTCGCGTCGAACACCGAGGTGCCGGCGTGGGTCAGGCGCACTCCCGCGCCGACGACGACGCCCCGCGAGCCGCCTCGCCGGGCCAGAAACTCGACGATCGGGATGCGGCTGCGCCGGCCGCCGGGGCCGGATCGACCGGCCGCGACCGTGAGCACGCCCCGGTCGCCGGCCAGGTCGATCCACGGGTCGGCCAGACGCACCGAGAACAGACCGAGATGCCCGGTGAAACCGACGACACCTCGGAAGATCAGCAGCCCCTCACCGGTGCCGGCGTCGAAGTCGTGGGCGTCGGCCAGCGGGAAGCGGACGTCGCCGGCGGGCCCGAGCGTGGCCCCCTCGTCGGGGCCGGAACTGGACGAGAAGTGCCGCAGGAAGCCCGCCTTGATGCCCCAGCGCAAGGTGCGCGGGGCCGAAGTGCCTGGAGACATGACCGCTCCCTTGCCGCGAGGGATCGCCGACAAAACTCAGCGTAGTTGCCAAATGGACATCTGTCCATCACAAACTAGAAACATGTCTAGTTGGCTAGGATTGACGGATGACCGACGAACCGACCCCGGGCTCAGCGATCGAAGAGGTCAGGCGCAGCATGAGCCGCTCGCCCGCGACCAAGGTGGCGAGAACGCGGCAGGCGATCTTCGAGGCCGTCGAGGCGATCGGCGACGACGGGCCAGTCACCGTGGGTGAGGTCGTACGCCGCGCCGGGATCAGCCGGGCGGCGTTCTACACGCACTTCTCCGGCCTGGAGGAACTCACGATCGCGATCATGCACGACATGGTGCAGAAGGTGTCGGCGCAGCAGCACGAGACCAGGGGGACCACGTACGCCGGCTGGCGCGAGGCCTCCACCGCCATGTTGCACCGCAACGTCGAGCACATCGCCCACAACCGGGGCCTCTACCTGAACGTGCTCGGCATGCCCGGCAGTTCCGGAGCGTTCGAGGCCGCGGTGGTCGAGCTGGCCGCATCGATCGTCGCGGCCCTGCGGCACCTCCCGACCGTACCGGCCGGGCTGAACATCGAGGACACGGCCCGCTTCGTGGCCAGCGGCACGCTCGCGATGACCGTCCACTGGATGCGCAACGAGCCGTCGATGCCGGTGGACGAGATGGTGGACCGCCTCATCGCCTGCTTTCCCGACGTGGAGTCCTGAGGCCCGTGGGATCAGGCCGACGGATCGGTCGGAGTCCAGAGCAGACGGTCCCGCCCGCTCATGTACTGCTTGCCGTTGGGGAAGGAGACGAACTCCAGCAGCATGCCCCAGGGCGACAGGAAATGCGCGAACGACGAGCCTTCACCGCCCTCGACCCCGATGCCGTCCTTGGCCCCGCCGAGGACCCGTACGCCGTGGCGGTCCAGGTCGGCCAGCGCCTGCCGCATGTCGTCGACGTAGAACGCGAGATGCACACCGCCCCAGTCACTCATGCGGGGCATGCGCCGCACCTGTTCCGGCGCCTCGTACTCGAAGATCTCGAAGTTGGAGCCGTGGCCGGTGCGCAGCAGCGCCGCGCGGGGGACACGGGATCGCGGGTCGAGGCCGAGGTTCACCCGGAACCAGTCGCCACCGGGATCCTCGAACGGCCCGATGTCGTAGAAGTGTTCACAGCCCAGGACATCGACGAAGAACCTGATCGCTTCCTCCAGGTCGGGAACGGTGAACGCGATGTGTTCCAGACCCCGCATGCCGGATACCGGTGTGTTCATCAGAGGATCCCTTCCGTCGTCGTTGCATCTTGCGTCGCGATGATCTGATACTCACAAGATGCGTTCCATTGAGCGGGACACCTCGGGATCGATGGTGGGCCGGGTCGCAGCCGTTTTCGACGCCTTCACCGCCGATGACGACGCCCTGGGCGTGTCGGAGATCGCCCGGCGGACCGGGCTGGCCAAGTCGACCGTCTCGCGGATAGTGCAGGAACTGGTCGACCATCAGTTCCTCGAACGCGGTGGGTCGGGGGTCAGGCTGGGGCTGCGGCTGTTCGAGCTCGGCGAGTCCGCCACCCGGCCCCGTGACCTCCGCCGGATCGCCACGGCGTCGATGAGCGATCTGCGGGCCGCGGTCAACCACACCATCCACCTCGCCGTGCTCGAGCGCTCCGAGGTGGTCTACATCGAGATCCTGCCGGCCCGCGGGACGCCCCCGCTGCCGAGCCGGATCGGCGGCCGGATGCCGGCCGCGGCGACCGCCGTGGGCAAGGCCCTCCTGGCCTGGTGCGACCCGGCCGTCGTGGAGGAGGTGATCGACGCCGGCCTCACCGCCACCGGGCCGAACACCATCACCGATCCGGCGCGGCTCCGGCGTGAGCTCTCCCGGGTCCGCGCGAAGGGCATCGCGTACGAACGTGAGGAAAGCGCGGCCGGGGTGACCTGCGCGGCCGCGGCCATTCGCGGCGCCGGCGGCGAACCGGTGGCCGCGCTGTCGGCCGCGGGCTGGGTGGGGAACCTGGACGCGCGGCGGGTCGGACCGGCGGTGCAGACCGCGACCCTGGCCGTCTCCCGCCTGATCGCCCGCCGTCCCGGAATTCACTTCTGAACCAGGTGTTCCGGTCACCGGGACAAGAGGTCGTCGCGGCCCGTCTGCCCTTATAGCTTCCGAGTCAGAGTGCATGCACTTACATCGCCTCGACACTCCGGAAGAGCATCGCGATAGGACAGAAGGTACGAGATGACGACGACCGACGCACCACTCACGGCGGACTGGCCCTCGGTCGACGGCGGCGCGCCGGAACAGATGCGGGCCATGCTGTTCCGCGAGTTCGGGCCACCCGAGGTGCTGCACTTCGAGACGGTTCCGACGCCACGGCCCGGGCCCGGTGAGGTGTTGGTGAAGGTCGGCGCGGTGGCGCTCGGACGGCTGCTCGACGTGGTGGCGCGGTCCGGTCGCCATCCCTACGCGAAGTTCACCTTCCCGCACCTGCTCGGAGCCGACCACGCCGGCACCGTCGCCGAGGTGGGCGACGGCGTGACCAACGTCGCCGTGGGCGACCACGTGGGCGTCTTCCACGTCATTCTCACCGGCGAGGACGAGTTCACCCGCTCCGGTCACGCCGACATCTCGCCGCGGGTGGAGATTCTCGGCACCCACCGGCCGGGCGCCTACGGACAGTACGCCGTGGTGCCGGCCGGCAACGTCCACGTGGCGCCGGACGGCGTCGATCCGGTGATGGCCGCCGCGATCGTCGGAGTCGGCCCGGTCGCGGTGAACCAGTTCGAGCGGGCCGGCGGCGTCGGGCCCGGGTCCAACGTCATCGTCCAGGGCGCCACCAGCGGGCTCGGCACGACCACGGCCATGCTGGCCCGGCACCTCGGGGCGACAGTGGTCGTCTCGTCCCGGCACGAGAGCAAGCGCGCGCGGTTGCGTGAGCTCGGCTTCGAGCATGTCTTCGACGCCGTCGACGAACGCTTCGCCGGGCAGGCCCGCGAGGCCTTCGGCGGCGACGGGGCGCACCTGCTCATCGACAACCTGGGCGCGCCCCTGGTCTGGGAGCACGGTTTCGACGCCCTGCGCCCGGGCGGGGCGGTCGTGTCGTCCGGCGCGTTCCTCGGCCACACCGTGCCGCTGAACCTGCAGAAGGCGTACAGCATCGGCATCCGCGTGATCGGGGTCCGAACGGGCACGCCCCAGACGGTCGAGGCCCTCTGGCGGGAAGCGCGGCGGGGCTTCCGCACCGTCGTCGACGCGGTCTTCCCGATCGCCGAGGCACCGGCCGCGCACCACTACCTCGAATCGGCCGCCAACGTCGGTCGCGTTGTACTGACCCACTGAAGTCCTCTTCATCGAAGCACCAGGAAGGTGATCGTGAGCGAGATCGACCAGCCCAGCCCCAGCCCGCGAGTCTTCGGACGCGACGTTCCGAAGACCCTGTTCATCCTGCGTCACCGCTTCCAGAAGTCGCCGCAGGACTTCGAGGAGGCGTACCAGGGCCACCGGGCCTACATCGACCGGAACATGGCCGACGGAACGTTCCTGCTGGCCGGCCCGGCCGTGCCCTGGGACGGAGGTGTCATCCTGGCCCGGGCGGCCGACCGGGCCACGATCGAAGCCGTGGTCGCGACCGACCCGCTGATCGCCGAGGGCATCACCGAATACACCGTGACCGAGTGGAAGACGACGGTCCGCCGGTCCGAGTTCGACGCGATCATCCCGGCCTGACCCAGCCCAAACACCTGACGTTTACCGGAACCTCAGTTTCCCCCGCCGGCGGCCGACGTGATCACCGAAAGGAAGGCGAGGAATTGAGGCGTCCGTGAGACCTGCTTCCGGCCGGCGCGTCGCGCGCCTGTTGCGGCACGAACTCGTCGAGGGGATCGTCGGCACAGCGGTCTTCCTCGTCGCCAACCACCTCGGCTGGGCCGGTGGCTTCTCGGATCAGACGCTCGTCGCCCTGTTGACACCGGCCTTGCTGATGCAGTCCTCGCGGGTCCAGCGGTGGCTCGCGGGCGGCGATCTGCGCAACCGCCTCGCCGTGCGGATGGCGCTCCACCTCGGTGTCGGTGTGACTCTCGTTGCCTACGTGACGGGCTTCGGACCGCTGGTCACGGCCGCCTACGTCGTCGCCACCGTGTCGCACCTACGGTGGTCCGGGGCACGGGCCTGGCGACTCGCGGTGCCGTTCACCATCGCCGGTAGCACGCTGGGGCAGGGCGCCATCCGGCTCGGTCTGGTCGAGAATTACCTACCCGAGCCCGTTTCCTTCGTGGCCTGGTTCCTGACGCTGTTCCTGAGCCTGGTCGTCATCCGGCAGCTGGGCCTGGCCTTCGCCTCGCGCGAGGAAGCCGATGCCCGCACCGAGCGAGCACAAGCGGCGGCCCGGTCCCAGGCACGCCGGTTCCGATCACTGGTGCAGAACAGCACCGACGTCATCACGGTGGTCGACGCCGCCGGTCTCATCACGTTCACGTCGCCATCCGCACGGCTGACGCTGGGACATCCGGCGGACGACATGGTCGGCCGGCGGGCGTTCTTCTACGTCGACGCCGCGGATCGGCCGGTCGCGGATGCGCTGACCGCCGCCGTGTTCGCCGAGCCGCTGGTCGAGCACCGGGCGGAGATGCGCTTCCGGCACGTCGACGGACAGTCGCGGTGGCATGAGGTGGTGGCCGTGAACCTGCTCGACGACCCCGACGTCGCGGGCGTCATCCTGAACCAGCGAGACATCGACATCAGGCACACCCAGCGACAGATGCTCGAATACCGCGCCGACCACGACGCGTTGACCGGCCTCGCCAATCGGGCCGCGCTGCACAAGGCCCTGGACCAGGCACTGGCTCGTCCCGAGCCGGCAGTGGCCGTGCTCTTCCTCGACCTGGACGGCTTCAAGCCGATCAACGACAGCTACGGCCACGAGGCCGGTGACGCACTGCTGGTCGAGATCGCGGCCCGCCTCCGAGGGATCATCCTGGGTACGGACAACGCGTTCCGCGTCGGCGGCGACGAGTTCGTTCTCCTGATCGGCGGCGTACGGCAGACAGCCGGCGCCGTCAGTGTCGCCGATCGCGCCATCACGGCGTTGTCTCAGCCGATCTACCTGGCCACGGCGGAGGTAACCGTCGGTGTCAGCATCGGAATCGCGCTCTCCAACGGCGCGTCCGACGGCGGCGACCTCCTGCGAATGGCCGACGAGGCCATGTACGCGGCCAAGAGTCAGGGCAAGAATCGATGGGCCACGGTGTCCGCCGACATGGTCACCGTGAACGGGTCGAGTGGCTCACCGGGCCGATAGACACGCGAGAACAGGTCGGCGCCCGCCTCGGTCAGGCCGACGTCGTGGGCCAGCCAGCGCATCTCGGCCGCGGTGGGCCGCGCGACCAGAGCGAAACGGGCGATGACGCTGGGCCCGGCCGGCGACTCGACGGTGATGCTTCCCGACGAGTCGCCCAGTTCCAGCTCCGGATCCGCGATGCGGATGTCCAGCGCACCGCCGTGCCCGAAGAAGCGAACCGCCCCGCGCGTGGACACCCGGCCGACGCCGCCGGAAACGTCGGCGTCGCGTACCGGGAAGACGATCCCCTCACCGGGCGTGACCCGGGCGCCGTCGCTGAGCACCGCCCGGCCGTCGCTCAGCGCGGCGATGTAGTCCAGGAAGCTCGCCCGGATGGCCCAGGTCAGCCGGCCCTCAAGCGGCATCGGCGGGCACCAGGCGCAGCGGGAGACGTTCGACCGAGAGCCGCGGCCAGGTGAGCCGTTCGACCGGGCCGGCCACCGAGAACGACGACGTCCGGCGCAGGAGCTCCTCCAGCACGACCCGCATCTGCATGCGTCCGAGCGGCGAGCCGGGGCAGGAGTGCTGTCCGCGCCCGAACGCCAGATGGCGCCGCTTGTCCGCGCGGCGGATGTCGAAGACCTCGGGGTTGTCCCAGGCCTTGGGGTCGAGGTTGGCCGACCCGTAGTTGAGGAAGACCGCGGAGTCGGCCGGAATCACCGTGCCGCCGACGTCGATGTCGCGCTTGGTCCGGCGGGGCATCTCCTGCTGAGGGCTGTCGATCCGCACGCCCTCCTCGATCGCCTCGGGGATCAGTTCGGGGTGCTCGCGCAGCAACTGCTGGGACTCCTGGTCCCGGGCCAGGCGGTAGATGAGGTTGCCGAGGCCGCTGGCGGTCGTGTTGAGACCGGCGAGGAACAGGGCGATGACCAGGCCCACGACCACGTCGTCGGGAAGCAGTGCCCCGTCGAGGCCGGCGGTGACGATCCGGCTGATCGCATCGGTGCCGGGGGTCTCGCGCCGGGCGTTGATCAGGGCGAGCAGCGGCGGCGCGATCTCGGCCATGAGCTCTTCCGGAAGGCGTGAGCCGGCATTGCGTACCCCGGCCGAGGTGGCCTTTTCCATCTCGCTCGCCCACCGGCCGTAGAACTTCCACTCGTCGCCCAGCCCGATGAACTCGCACAGGGTGCGCGTCGGGAACTCGTAGACGAACGTGGCGCCCAGGTCGACGGTGCCCGCGCCGATCATCGAGTCGATCAGCTCGGCCGCCACCGGCCGCATCCGGGCTTCGATCGGCGCGATGCGGTCCGGGCGGAAACACGAGTTGAACAACCGCTTGTAGGCGCCGTGCTCGGGCGGATCGGCCATCAACGGCAGAATCCTCGGCGCGCCCTCGGGCACTGTGACACTGCTGAAGACATCCGAGTCCACGGCGGCCTGCTCGGTTTCCGCGTAGGAGAAGATGCCCCACATCACGTTGCCCACGCCGTCGTCGTAGCGTGCGACGGAACCCTCGGCGAGGATGCTCTCGTAGGCGGTCAGAACAGTCTCGGCGGTGCCGGTGGCGACGTCCTTCATCGCGACGCTCGGCACCCAATCGGTGACGGTCATTGTTGCTCCTTCGGTGTCAGGCGGAGAGCGGCAACCGTTCCGGGCGAGTCGCCACGTCGGCCAGCCGGCGGCGGTAACGGAGGTGGGCTCGGTGGTCGTTGACGGTCGCCGCGGCGACGAGTTGCCCGGCGCGGTGGAACTCGGCGACCAAGCGCTGCCGGCCGGGTTCGTCGGCGACCACGCTGACGTTGTCGGCGGCGGCCGGCCATCCCACCGCCTTCAGCTTGTAGTGGTACTGGTCGGTCCAGAACGTCGGGATCGAGCGGTGGACCACGCCGGCGCCCGCGCCCGCGAAGAGGTTGGTGGCCGCGGTGATCGCCGTGTCGACCGCGTTCGTCCAGTGTTCGACCCGCCGGGGTTGCCCGGTCCACGGGTCCGGCCGGGCGGCGATGTCACCGACGACACCGATCTCCGGCGCTCCGGCGGCGAGGCAGCGCTCGTCGCACAGGACGCCACCGGACTCCAGCCGCAGACCGGAGCCGGCCAGCCATTCGGTGTTCGGCACGGCCCCGATCCCGATCACGACCAGGTCGGCGTCGAAGACCCGGCCGTCGGCCAGTCGTACGCCGCTCACCCGGGCGCCACCGAGGAACCGTTCGACCCGCACTCCCAGGTGGACGGCGACGCCGGCGTCCTCGTGCCACGTCCGGGCCCGCCGGCCGAGTTCCGGCCCCAGCGGAGTGATCAGCTGCTCAGCGGTGTCCAGCAGAACCACCTCGAGGCCGAGTTCCCGCAGCGTAGCGGCGATCTCGCATCCGATGAAGCCGCCGCCGACGATCACCGCACGCCGGGACTCGCGTGCGGCCCGGCGCAGCCGGCGGGCATCGTCCAGCGACCGCAGCATGTGCACGCCGGCCGACGGGACGGGCGCCGGCCAGGGGCGGGGCCGGCAGCCGGTGGCCACGAGCAGCCGTTCGTAGCCGAGCCGGCTCCCGTCGTCCAGCGTGACCCGCCGGCCGGCCACGTCCAGACGCACCGCGCTCCGGCCCAGCAGCCAGGTGGCGTCCAGCCCGGCGGTGTCGAACCGGCAGGATTCCTCGGAGACGGCGCCGCGCAAGAGGTCCTTGGAGAGCGGCGGCCGGTTGTACGGGCCGTGTTCCTCGTCGCCGACGATGGTCAGCGAGCCCTGATAGCCGTTCTGCCGGAGTGACTCGGCCGCGCGCAGGCCGGCCAGCCCGGCCCCGATGACGACGACGCCGGCCATGTCAGCCCTCGATCAGGATGGCGGTGACCGGGCACATCGCGGCGGCCCGTTCGACCTCGGCCCGTCGTGTGTCGTCCGGGGACTCCTCGCGGACCACCGCGACGTCGGAGTCGTCGGGCAGGTCGAAGACGTCGGGCGCCTCGATGACGCACTCGCCGTGTCCGTTGCACCGTGCGGTGTCGATGATGACTTTCATCCGGGTTGCCCCTCCCGGGCGAGCCGCCGGATCGCCTCCAGAGTGGACTGGACCGCCTTGAGGTAGTCGCCGGTCATGCCGTCGGCGTACTCCTTCTCCTGCGGGGATCCACCGACCGCGGCCGACACGGTCAGCGCGAAGCTGAAGCGCAGGCGGAGGTCACCGGTGGCCTCGTCGGCCTCGATCTCGTTGGCGATGGTGCCGAGGACCGGGCCGGAGGTCCGGGTGAAGACCACCCGGTGCGGTTCTTCGAGCGTGATGCGTTCGGTGAACCGGTCGCCGCGGAAATCGATCTCCCGGTCGAAGACCGTCGGCGAGATCGTGCCGATCACCTCGCAGTAGGTCATGTTGGGTACGAAGGGCAGCGCGTTGTTGGCCTTGAGAACCAGCCCTTGCCAGACCGCGTCCCGGTCGAGCACCGGCTCACCGGGTTCGTTGACGGGGCGTACGTGGGAAACGAAGATCATGCTTCTGCTCCTGGCTCGTGAACGGTGTTCTGAATGGCGCCCAGACCGTCGATGGTCACCCGGACCACGTCGCCGTCGCGGAGAAAGCGGCCCCGCGGCGCGCCCACCCCGGCCGGCGTGCCGGTCGCGATCACGTCACCGGGCTGAAGGGTCATCACCTGACTGGCCTCGGCGATGAGCTCGGCGACCGTACAGATCATGTCCGCGGTGGTCTCGTCCTGTTGCGGTTCGTCGTTGACCCACAGCTTCAGCCGCAGGTCCTGCGGGTCGGGCACGAAGAAGGCCGGGGTGAGACCGGGTCCCATCGGAAAGGAACTGTCGATCGCCTTCGAGGCGACCCAGTCGTAGACGAACGGCGCTCCTGGTACGACCGTCCGCTTGTGCCGCCCGCGCGCCGTCACGTCGTTGGCGACGGCGTACGCGGCCACATGGTCGAGCGCTTCGGTGACCGGGATCGCCCGCCCGCCGCGCCCGATGATCACGGCCAGCTCCGCCTCCCAGTCGTACCGGGTGACCTCCGGGTCGTGCACGACGATCGGGTCGTCCGGGCCGACGACGGTGGTCGTGGGCGGTTTGAGGAAGAAGAACGGCCGCCAGCCCTCGGCCGGGATCTCGGCCCCCATCTCCTGGATGTGCCGCCGGTAGTTGACGCCGGCGCAGATGAGTTTGCGGGGGTACCGCAGCGGCGGCAGCAGTTTCTCCGCCGTCACCGTCGGCGCGCCCTCGAAGCGCACCTCGCGGAGCACCGGCTCGGCCGCGTCCCAGTCGTCGAGCAGGTCGAGCATCGTCTCCCACTGCTTGAGCTCGGGCGGGGCGACCACCACCCCGTCCGGCCGGAGCACCGCGATCGATGCCGCCGGACCGTTGCGATAGGAGATGAGAGACCACGGAACCGGCTGACCAGGGTGGGGAGTAAAATTACCCATGACGAAAGTGTATGCACTTTGTTGTCAGCGTCAAGGTTTCCGGCTGGTCTCCACCGGCTCACGAGGTGAGGAATGATTGCTTCATGCCACGTACCACGCTGATCCCGGGCATCGAGCGGGTCGTCATCCCGGAGCCCCGCCAGGCGATCCCCTACGTCCACGCGTACCTGCGCGACCGGATCCTCGACGGGACCCTCCGGCCCGGCTCGAAGCTCTCTCAGGTAACCCTGTCGCAGCAGCTCGGAGTGAGCCGGACGCCCCTGCGTGAGGTGCTGCGGCTGCTGCAGACCGAGGGACTGGTCGCGGTCGAGCCGAACCAGCGCACCCGCGTCGCCGAACTCGACCCCGAGGAGTTGGACGAGGTCTACGGCAGCCGCATCCTGCTCGAGGTGCTGGGCATCACCCTGACCCTCGACCGGTTCGACGCGGAACGCCGGCGCACGGCCCAGAAACAACTGAAGACGATGCGTGCCTGCGCCAAGCGCGGCGACATCGAGGGGTGGATCGAGGTCCACGCCGATTTCCACCGCACCCTCACCGCCGGGGCGGGCGACACCCTCCAGCGTCAGTTGCGGCTGCACGCCGACCGGGCCGCGCGCTACATCCGGATCTACCAGGCGGCGGAGCCCCGGACCTGGGACGCGGCCGGCGATCGCGAGCACACCGAGATCCTCGACGCGCTCATCGAACGCCGGCTGAACGACGTCACCAGCGGTCTGGCCCACCACCTGGCCCGGACGGCGCTGCACGTGCTGGCCGACTGTGCTCCCGGATTCGAACCGCGCGCCGTCCCGCAGGCGGTGGCCATGGTCGACAACAACGAGGCGGCCTGGCGGGCCACCCTCGCCGCCGTCGCGTCAGCCTAGGGCTGGTCGAGGAATGAGGTGACGACGCCGAGGAAGTCGGCCGTCTTCTCGATCATCGTCCAGTGGCCGCAACCGGACAGCAGGTGCAGCCGGCTGTCCGGCAGCGCGGCCAGCAGCGGCTCACTGGAATCCCGCCACGGAACCACCCGGTCGTCGCGGCCGTGCACCATCAGAACCGGTTGCCGCACCGCCGCCAGCTCCACGCCGCTGAGCGCGAGGTCGTCCACCCACCTCTGCCGTGGCGCCGGGAACATGGCCGACCACGACTCCCGCACGGCCGGCTCCAGACTCGCCCGGTACCGCATCTCGACGAGGTCGTCGGTGATCAGCGACTTGTCGTGCGCGAAGAGATCGATGATCGTACGCATGTTGTCCAGGCCGGGCGTGTAGCCCCATACGGTGTCCAGGCCCACCGGCAGCGTCATGGGCACGCCCATCGTGCCCATCAGCACCACCCGGCGTACCGCGCCCGGTCCGGCCAGCGCCAGCGAGAGCGCGATCGCGCCGCCCATCGAGTTGCCGATCACATCGACGGTGTCGACGCCCAGGCTCTTGAGCAGCGCCTCGGCGTGACCGGTCCAGGCGGCCCGGCCGAACTGCCGGTCCTCCCCCGTCGCCGTCCCGCCGAAGCCCAGCTGGTCGGGCGCGATCACCCGGCGGGTACGCGCCAGCGCCGGAATCACCGTGCGCCAGTTCGCCGTCGCGGTGACACCCGGCCCCGAGCCGTGCAGCAGCAGAAGCGGCGGGTGGACGTGGCCGGCCGGCGGCTCGCCGGTGTCGATGACGGTCGTGGGGACACCGGCGACGTCGATGGTCACCGTGTCGAACGGTAAGGACATGGAACCTCCTGAGGCGTGTTCTAGACCCGGCCGAGTGCGAGGCGAACGCCTTAGTGCACCGAGGTCTTGACGACCTGGCGTTGGGTCGACACTCGTTTGGTCGGGCCGAGCCACATGTCGATGGATCCGGGCTCGTCCGGGTCGAAGGTGCGTGGACGCCAGGCGGCCTCGTCCTCGATGCGGCGCACCCCGAACGAGTACTCGTAGGTGAACCCCTCGGGGCCGAGGAAGTAGAGGAAGACGGCGGTCGACTGGGGGTGCCGGCCCGGCCCCTGTTCGATCTGTACGCCGTGCTCCTGCAGGAAGTGCCAGTTCCGGAAGACGTCGTCGATCGTGTCCACCTGGAAGTTCATGTGGCACAGCCCTGGTTCGTCGCCCCGGAAGACGGCCAGCTTGTGGTGAACCGGGTCGATCCGCATCAGGCAGGCGTTGTCGCCGATCCAGTCGGAGACACGCGCGTTGAAGGTGCCGTTCCAGAACCGGTAGGCCTCGTGCACGTCCGGTGCGTCCAGGCACAGGTGCCCGAACTCGTTGATACCGGAGGTGCGGGTCAGCGCCACCGGTCGCGTGATCGTCTCCGGCTGGCTGACCAGCTCGAGGTGGTTGCCGAACGGATCGTCGAAGCCGATGAACTCGCGGACGCGGCGCGAGCGGGCCTCGCCGGCGGTCCCGCGGGTGACCCGGAAGCCCCGGCCCTCGAGCTCGGTCTCGGCCAGGGCGAGAGCGTCGGAGTCCGCGACCTCGAACCCGGACGCGAGGACGCCGGACGGGCCCTCCACCAGGGCCAGACAGTGGTGCCGGTGATCGGCCCGCAGGTGGGCGACCCCGCTCTCCGAGGGCTCGGCGAGTTCCAGCCCGACGATGTCGGTGGCGAACCGCGTGGCCCGGTCGAGGTCCGTGACCCCGGACCGGACGTAGGCGATGTCGGTCAGCTCGATCATGCGTACACCGGCGTCAGGTCGATGTAGATCCGCCAGTCCCGCACCTTGTCGCCGTCGAAGGTGAGGATGTCGGCGTTGGGTACGGTGACCGCCTTGCCGTCGTGGCGGGTGTAGAGGATGTCGACCTGGGCGATCGCCACGTCGCCGTCGACGTAGACGTTGCGGACGTCGTGGCGCATGCCGGCGATCGTCGTGTAGAAGGCCCGGACGCCTTCCGCGACGGCTTCCCGTCCCACCACGGGATCGTTGTTGCCGAACTGGAAGACGACATCCTCGGTGAGATGGCGGACGAAGTTGTCCGGGTCGAGGGTGTCGATCCCGTCGAAAATCGTCTGCAGGTCCTGGGCGATCGTTCGTGCGTCAACCACGGTGTGCTCCTCGTTGAGTCAGGACTGGGCTTGGGGTACGGCCGGCTCACGGTTCTGCAGGAACTCCCGGGGTGGCGGAGCTCCCCACAGGTGAGGCGGCACGTCGAATTCCTGGGCGATCCAGCAGTCGTCGATCTGGTCGATGTCGGAGAACCACTCGATCCACGAGCCCCACGGGTCCTGGATGTAGTGGAAGAAGTTCGATCCCACGGTGTGCCGGCCGAGTCCCCAGCCCGCGTCGCGTCCGCGCGAGCGCATGCGGTCGGCGCCGAGCGCGATGGCGTCGATCGAGGGGACCTCGAAACTGGCGTGGTGAAAGCCGCGGTGGGTGCTCCGGATGAACCCGAAGACGTGGTGGTCACCCGGTCCCGCGTTGAGGAAGGTGACCAGACCCTTGATCCGGTCGCTGACCCGGAGGTCGAGCACGGTGGTGTAGAAGGCCTCCATCGCCTCCGGCTGGGCCGTGAACAGCAGTGAATGCCCCAGCCGCTGCGGCGTCGTGTCCTTGCCCAGCTCGGTCCAGGCGCGCTGCCCGACGCGGTCGCGACGCCCGCCGACGTTCGACCCGACACCGATGGCCGTGCGGGCGGGGGCCGGATCGGTCTCGATCAACTGGACCGGCGTTCCGTCGGGGTCGGTGACCCACAGACCCTCGCCGCTCGCTCCGGCGGGCGGCTCGGCCAGGACCGGGGTTCCGGCGGTCTCGAGACGTTCGCGCAGGACGTCCAGCCCGCCGCCGGCCACGGTGAAGGTGACGTGCTGAAGCTTCTTGTGATCGGCCCGGGTCATCCGGACCTGTTCCTGATCGCGGCCCGGGCAGGAGGCGATCAGAACGCCGTCCTTGTCGCTGGTCTCGAGGCCGAAGTCGTGCAGGAAACCGTCCGCCACCTCGAGGTCGGGGACCTCCAGCGCGTAGTGGTGCAGTCCCGTGATCATGGCTCTCCTTCCCAAAACTACATACACTTTACGTCCGAGGGTCATGGTTGACCAGACGGATTCACAGGGAGATCGAGATGCTCGAGGAACTGGTCACCGCCGCACACGTCCTCGCACGGCAAGGCCTGGTGACAGCCTTCGGCCACGTCTCGGTGCGGGTCGACGACACGGTCACCATCACCCCGCCCGACGACCTGGCCACGATCACCGTCGCCGGCCTGCACCGGATCGACCTCGCCACCGACACGCTCCCGGCCGGCGTACCCCCGGAGGCCTGGGCGCACCTGGAGATCTACCGGAGCCGTCCGGACGTCACCGCCGTCGCCCGCGCCATGCCGCCGGCCGCCTTTCCGGCGGCCGCCGCGGCCGGCAGCATCCCGGTGCTGCATGGTCAGGCCGCCTGGCTGGGCACCCGGATCCCGGTCCACCGGCCGGCCCAGCTGCTGCGTACGTCGCAACTCGCCCGGGCCGCCGCGTCGGCCCTGGGCCACGGCTCGGCCCTGCTACTGCGGGGCAATGGCGCCGTGACGACCGGCGGCTCCCCCGGCCTCGCCGTGAGCCGGATGTGGCTGGTCCAGGCGGCCTGTGACACCTGGCTCCGGGCCTCCGCCGCGGGCACGCCGCAGCCGCTGTCCGAGGAGGAGGTGCAAGCCTGGCAGAGCGTCTCCGCATCGCTACTCCCCCGGCTGTGGCGGCACCTGTCCCGATGACCGGTCCAGTCGCCGCCCGATTCCCGCTCCCAGCGTGTCCATCATGGAGCTCACCAGCTTGGCCCGCGGAACTTCGGGACGGTCGTGCCACCAGAGGGCGAGGGCGCGCAGCGAGGCGGTGACCAGCTCGACCAGGATCTCGGCGTCGAGCGGATCGCTGCCGGGCGCCGACTCCTCGAACAGCCGGACGACCAACGGCAACAACGCCGACCGGCTGTCCCGGATCGCGGCGTCCTGCACCCGCTGCGCCTCGTCATCGCCGGCCGGCGCCCGGAGGAGCACGAGGGCCACGTTCGGGCGCCGCTCGATGTGGGCGAACCAGGCGTCCAGGGCCGCGGCAAGCCTCTTCTCGACCGGAATCCCGGCGCCGTCATCGTCGCCCCAGACGTCGCGCAACCGCGCGTACTCGTCGTCGAGGACACTGCGGAACAGGGCCAGCTTGGACGGGAAGTGGTCGTAGAGGACCGGAATCGACACGCCGGACCGGCGAGCGACCTCGTTGACCGAGGTGCCGGAGTAGCCGCGTTCGGCGAACACCTCGGCCGCTCGATCGAGGATCAGCGCGCGTCTCTGCGCGGCCGGGAGCCGTTTCCGCGGTGTCACTGATTTCTCCTTGTCACTGGGCCGCCGCGTCAGAGCGACCGCATCGGCGCGGTGGGAGCCGGCCGCCGGCGGCGCTGGGCGGACAACAAGCGGCGCAACACAGCGGGTGCGGCCAGGTGGTCAGGATGGCGGACCATGTGGGTCACGTCCTCGAACACGCGCGCGACCTTCGTGTCGACGACCGTCGCGTCGACGATCTGCCGGGTCAGCCAGCTGGTGACCCGATCACGGCGCCCCGCGGTGGCCGGGCCGGCGGAGACACTCCAGGCGGCGTCGACGACCACCCGCTGGAGGTCGAAGAAGTGCTGGGCCGGGGCGTACAGGGCCGGGTCGGACCGCAGGAACATCGACAGGCAGGAGGCGTGCAGCGCGGCCGACGACATCCCCTGCCCATAGATGGGGTTGAACGAGGCGACCGCGTCACCGACGGCGACCAGGCGCGCCGGAAGGTTCGCGGCCGCCGCGAACTCACGGCGCCGGCTGTCGGCCTGCCGATAGGTGAGCACCTCGCCGATGATGCCGTTCGCCACGACCCGGCCGAAATCGGCGGGGAAGTCGGCACGGCAACGCCGGATCATGTCCTCGGCGGTCCGGCCCGGTCGAAGGTCGCCGTACCCACCCATCATGACCATCCAGCGGTCGTTCTCCACCGCGAAGAAGACCGCCCCGGCCAGGTCACCCCCGAACTCGGTGCTGCAGAGCGCGAAACTCGCGGTCCTCTCCGCCGGCTCGGGCGTACGACAAAACAGCGCGGTGGCGTAGTTGATGCCGGTGACCTGCCGGATCATGGGTGGCCGGTCCCAGCCACCCGCCTCGAGCCAGTCGCTGAGCCGGCTCGACCGGCCCATCGCGTCGACCACGAAGCTCGCGGGTTCGACACCGGCCGTCCCGCCGGATTCGTAGCGGACGGCGGTCACGGCGGAGTCGTCGAAGGTCAGGCCCGTCGCCCGACCGGTGATCGTCTTGACGTTCGGCACCGCGAGCAACCGCCGGCGGAGCTGCCCCTCGATGAAGGGCCGGGTGGCGGTGATGATGTCGGCGTCTGAACCGCGGACCTTGCGGACGCCGTCGATGTAGGTCGAGCGCTGCTCGGCCGAGGCCCACACGGCCCCCGCGGCCAGCGCCTCCTCGGTGAACCGGGGGAACCACCGGTCGATCTGCCGCCGTCCGCCCGGCAGCAAGGTGTGCAGCTGAGTGCCGTGCGGCACCCCTCGCCGGGGTGCATCGTCCGAGGCCTCGTCGCGCTCGATGACCACGACCGAGTGCGCGTGGTCGGCGAGCACCCGCGCGGCCATCAGCCCGGCGACGCTGCCGCCGAGAACAACCGCCGTATCCAGCTGTTTCGGCTTGCTCGGGGGCTGTTCGACCGAACTGATCCGAGCGAACGTACGGGCTCTGGTCGATCCCATCCACGCCTCCCTCGCGTTCCCTGCTGCTAACCTAGCGATCACTAGGTTAGCAAACGGGCCGGAACGGGTGAGGACATGAGCGATCAGCTGACCGACTGGCATCGGCAGGGCCGGGTCGTTCATCCGGCGGTGCGGGGCGTACGCCGGGAGGTGTTCGTCCACGTCGCCGGCACCGGCAGCCCGGTGGTGCTACTGCACGGCTTTCCCGCCTCGTCTTTCGAATGGGCACCGGTCAGCGCGGCGCTGGAACGCCGGCACACGGTGGTGGCCTTCGACTTTCTCGGATTCGGAGCGTCCGAGAAGCCCCGTGGTCACCACTACAGCGTTTTCGAACAGGCCGATCTGGCCCAGGAGGTCCTGGCCGGCCTCGGCCTGAACACGGTGACCCTGGTGGCGTACGACTATGGCGCCATCGTGGCCACCGAGCTCCTCGCCCGAGCCTCGCTCCCCGTTGACCGGTGCGTCTTCCTCAACGCGGGTCTGTACGCCGAGCAGTACCGGCCGACGAGGACCCAGCGAGCGATGCTGTGGCCCGGGATCGGACCCGTGCTGGCCCGGACGATCAGTCGATCGGCGTTCACGCGATCGTGGTCCGAGTGCTTCTCGCCCGGCCACCCGCTCGACCCCGAGCTCGCCGGCCTGCACTACCGGGCGCTGCGAGCCGCGGATCCGCGGCGGGACGCCCCGGCACGGATCCTGCGGTACATCCCCGAGCGGGCCGGCAACCGGGACCGCCTCGAATCCGTCTACGCCGGGACCGCCGTGCCACTGTCATTCCTGTGGGGCATGGAGGACCCGATTTCCGGCCGCCGGGTGGCGAACGAGATCCGCCGCCGAAATCCGGGGGCCGACCTCGTGGAATACCCGGATCTCGGCCACTGTCCGCACATCGAGGCACCCGCACGGATCGCCGGCGACATCCTGGCCCGCACCGCGATCACGGCCGGTGACTGACGTCGCACGCCCGGCCGGGGTGGGCTGAGGCCGCCCGCTCAGACCGTGCCGTCGAGCCCGAGCGGCTCTAGCGACGCGGCGAAGGTGCGGGCGGCTCGCTTGTGGGCGATGGCGCCGTGGATCTCGGCGGTCGAGTGGGTGAGGACCAGAAAGCTGCCGGCGAGCAGCTGCCCGATCTCCACTCCCACAGGCCCGTAGCCGTCCGTGCCCGCGGCTCTCCCCGGGCGCGGTGATTCGGCGGATCGGCATCCGCGGCGCCGGGGACCGTGATCTGCTGACCACGACGAGCACGGGTACGCGGGGGTTGCGTGGTGATGCGGGCATCGGCCGAGGGTGCGGCGTCGGGACGGCCGGGCTGGGCGCGGCTGCTGACCGATCGTCGGGTCGGTACGAAGGTGATGGCGGCGGTGCTACTGATCGCCGGGCTCAGCGTGCTGGACGGCCTGTTCGCCCTGTCCAGCCTCGGCACCACCAACGACCAGGTCGGCCGGGTCTACCGGCACGGTGTCGAGCTCGACGCCATAGGAGAACTACGCGCCGCGGTGTACGAGACCTGGCTGGCCGCCGACGATCTGGCCCTGGCCGGTGACGGCGGCGCCCGGCCGACCGCCCAACAGGCGCTCACCGGCGCCCAGGCCGCGGTCGACACCGCGGTCACCACCTACCGTGACCAGGTCACCGCCTCCACCGAGGCCGCCGACCTGGCCCAGTTCAGCACCGCGTGGACCGCCTACGACGGCTGGCTGACCGGCACCCTGCTCCCCGCCATCCAGAGCGGCGACAGCGCCGCGGTCAGCCGCGCCCGCGCCGGCCGCGACGGTGTGGCCGAGCCGGTGAGCGCCGCGTTGACCCGCCTGTCCAAGGCGACGGTGGCCAGCGCCGCCGCGCAGGAGTCCAGCGCCGAAGCCCGCTTCGGCTCCACCCGCTGGTGGGTGATCGTCCTCCTGATCGCCAGCACCCTGACCGGCGTCGCCTGCGCCGCCGGTATCACCCGGCTCATCACCCGGCCCCTGGCCCGGTGCGTGGCCACGCTGACCCGCATCGGCGGCGGCGACCTCACCGCCCGGGTGCGGGTCGACAGCGCCGACGAGATCGGGCAGCTGGCCGGCACCCTCAACCAGACGACGAGCGCGATGGCCGGCATGGTCGGCGACGTCACGCGCAGCTCCGTGCAGCTCGCCGAGGCCTCCGAACAACTCTCCGCCGTGTCGCGGCAGCTGTCCGCCTCCGCCGAGGAGACCTCAGCACAGGTCGCGAGCGTCTCCGACTCCGCGACCACCGTCTCGCAGGGCGTGCAGGCCGTCGCGTCCGGCGCCGAGGAGATGGGCATCTCCATCCGGGAGATCGCCACCAACGCCGGCGAAGCCGCCGGGGTGGCCAGCAACGCCGCCCGCACGGCCGAGGACACCAACAGCAGCGTCGCCAAGCTCGGCGAAGCCTCCGCCCAGATCGGCACCGTCGTCGCGCTCATCACCTCGATCGCCGAACAGACCAACCTGCTCGCCCTGAACGCCACCATCGAGGCCGCCCGCGCCGGCGACGCCGGCAAAGGCTTCGCCGTGGTCGCCTCCGAAGTCAAAGACCTGGCCCAGGAAACCGCCAAGGCCACCGAGGAAATCACCACCCAGGTCGCCGCCATCCAGGCCGAAACGACCGGCGCCGTCGACGCCATCGCCCGCATCGCCCAGGTGATCAACACGATCAGCGACTACACCACCACGATCGCCTCCGCCGTCGAGGAACAGACGGCCACGACCAGCGAGATCTCCCGCAGCGTGGGCCAGGCCGCCCGGGGTTCGGCCAGCATCGCCGACACCATCTCGGGCGTCGCCCAGGCCGCCCGGCAGGTCACCACCGGCGCCACCGCCACCCAGCGCACCGCCGGCGAGCTCGCCCGCACCGCCGAGGAAATGCGTACCACGGTCGCCGCCTACCGCACCTGAACCCGGCCGCGTTCTGTCCGTGTGACTTCCGGGGTTCCGTTGCCGCGCTCAGCAGCAAACTTCGACGCGTGTGTTTGCCGGACGCGGGTTGAGGAAACACGCTGGTCCGCAGCACTCAGACATTCACCGGAGGGCACGCCATGTCGTTCATCTGGGCCATCATCGCCGGTTTGATCATCGGTCTCATCGCACGAGCGGTTCTGCCGGGCCGGCAGAACATCCCGATCTGGTTGACCATCATCCTGGGCGTGATCGGCGCCATCGTCGGCAACCTCATCGCCTCCGCTCTGGGCGTGCGGGACACCGGCGGATTCGACTGGATCCGGCACATCCTCCAGATCGCCGCCGCCATCGTCCTGGTCGCCATCGTCGCCCCGCTGTGGGCCAAGCGGGTAAGCCGGTAAGACCACCAGACACCTGAGGGGCAGACCGGGATCCGCCTGCCCCTCAGTCGTACGGGCTACTATCCAGCGGTATTCGACAACGTCGGGCAACGGGGCTGACATGGCTGGTTACTCGGGCACGCCGCTGCACCGCAAGCTGGGCATCAGACCGGGTCACCGAGTCGCCCTGCTCGACGCGCCGGCCGGTTTCGAGGGCACCCTCGATGGCCTGCCCGGCGACGTGGTCATCCGGCACGGCTTGGCCGCCGACGCGCCGATCGACGTGATCGTGCTGTTCGTGACCGAGCGCCACGAGTTGCGGGCCCGGCTCGACGAGGTCAGACGCGGCATGGCCCAGAACGGCGGCTTCTGGGTCGCCTGGCCGAAACGAGCGTCGAAGGTTCCCACGGACGTCACCGAGGACGTGGTCCGCGAGGTCGCGCTGCCGACCGGGCTGGTCGACAACAAGGTGTGCGCGATCGACGAGATCTGGTCGGGCTTGCGGCTCGTCATTCGCCGCGGCAATCGCCGGCCGGCCGAGTAACACGTTTCGTTTCAATATCGGGCCGCCCGGTCGGCCGGCCGCCTACGGTGATGGCGTGGAACTCTGGCTCGTACGGGACTTGTCGGCGTGGCTGGTGGGGACCGTGCTGATCATCGGGGTCCCGGCGGTCACCCTGGTCCTGGACATCATCGTCCACCGCACGCTGCCGCACCGGCGGCTCCTCCAGCACAACGACGTCACCGGCGTCATCGTCTCGCTGGTCGGTGTCGCGTACGCCATCGTGATCGGCCTCTGCGTGGTCTCTCTGTGGGAGGGCTACACCGACGCGAAGGACGCCGTCCGCGAGGAGGCGGCGGGCATGACCGCCGTCATACCCGGCAGTGTGGTGTTCGACGAGCAGACCCGCCGGACCTTCACCGACAGCGTCATCCGCTACGAGTCGGCTCTGGTCGCCGACTGGGAAGCCCGGCACGAGCAGGGCACCGAGCGGGAGCGCACCGCCGACCTGAGCGAACTAGCCACCCTGGTCGGCTCGCTGCGGCCGACGACCGAGGCGCAGCGCTTCTTCGTCAACCACGCCATCGATCAGATCGGCCGGGCCGAGCAATATCACCACGCCTCGGACGCCGAGGCCGACGACAGCCGGATGTCCCCGGTGATGTGGTTCGGGGTTCTGGTCTCGACCGGCGCGGTCCTCACGATGTGCCTGTTCTTCGGCCTCGACGACGGCTTCGTCCGGCGCGCCCTGTTGATCATGGCCAGCACGGTCATCGCGACCAACCTGTTCCTCATCGTCGAGATGAACTACCCCTACTACGGCTCCTTCGCCGTGACGCCCGACGCCTACCAGAGCGTCGTCGTCGACCTGCGACAGGACCGCTGACCCGAGGCGCGTTGACCTGGCCTAGCTGTCTTTGGGGACAGATAAGACCAGGTCACGGACAGCAAGCCGTTGTCGAGCAGGTCCACGCCGAACCAGCATGTGAGTCGCCCGATCGCGACCCGCCTGGAGGCGACAATGGAGTTCGGAGTGCTCGGCCCGCTGAAGGTCTGGTGGCCGTCGCCGGCCGGCCCCCTGACCGCGCCCAAGCTTCGGGGGCTGCTGGCTCTGCTGCTGGTGGAGGACGACCCGGTGCCCGCGGGGCAGCTGATGGAGCTGTTCCGGGGGCGCCGCGAGTCCGGCGCCCCCACCGCCATGCACGTGTCGGTGCACAAGCTGCGCCGATGGCTGCGCGGCGGGCACCGGCTGGAGCTGACCGCGCAGGGCTACACCGTCGACGTCGACCCGGCGCTGGTCGACGCGGGACAGTTCCGGCTGCGGCTGGCCGCGGCGGAAGCGGCCGCCGACCCGTACGCCCGCATCGAACTGCTCCGGTCGGCGGTGGCGCTGTGGCGCGGCCGGATCGGCGCCGACCTTGCGGTGTCGTTGCAGCAGCGGGCGACGGTGCGCCGGCTGGAGGGGCAGCGGGTACGGGCGGTGGTCGGGCTGGCCGAGGCGTGCCTGGCGGCCGGTCAGCCGTACACCGCGCTTCCGTTTCTGGACGACCTGGCGCAGGGCTCGCCGTTCGACGAGCGGGTGCAGGCGCAGTTCGCGCTCGTGCTGGCGGCCTGCGGGCGGCAGGCGGACGCGCTGGCGGTCATCGCCGGCACCCGGCGGTTGCTCGCCGATGAGCTGGGCATCGAGTCCGGCCCGGAGTTGCGCGAGGCTTACCTGCGGATTCTGCGCCAGCGCGTCCTGCCCGCACATCCCTAGGTCAGCTCCAGTCGCCGGCGACGGCGAGGTCGCCCGGCTCACCCCAGTTGTTGAGCGTGTCCACGCCCCGCATGTACCACTGCTTCGTGCTCGGGCGGCGAACGCCCGGCTCGTCCCTCCCGTCACCGTCCCAGTCACCGGCCACCGGCTGGTCACCGGGCTCGCCCCAGTTCTCGACGTGGCCGCTGCCCAGCAGGTACCACCGCTTCTCACTGGGCCGGAACACGCCCGGCTCGTCCCGGCCGTCGCCGTCCCAGTCCCCCGCCACCGCCTGATCGCCGGGCTCACCCCAGTTCTCGACGTGCCCGTTGCCCAGCAGGTACCAGCGCTTCTCACTGGGCCGGAACACCCCGGGCTCGTCCCGGCCGTCGCCGTCCCAGTCCCCCGCCACCGGGCGGTCGCCGGGCTCACCCCAGTTGTCGACGTGCCCGCCGCCGTGCAGGTACCACCGCTTCTCGCTGGGCCGGAACACGCCGGGCTCGTCGACGCCGTCGCCGTCCCAGTCGCCGGCCACCGGCAGGTCGCCCGGCACGCCCCAGTCGGCCAGCGTGCCCGCCCCCCGCAGGATCCAGTCGTTCGCGCCGGGCCGGAACACCCCGGGACGGTCCGCGCGGCCGGCCAGGGCGTCCAGGATGTTGTAGGCGATCGTGCTGCCGTCGGACGCCTGCACCTGGTACGCGTCGGGGACCGCCGACACCTGCACCCGCTGGCAGATCTCGCCGATCGGGTTGGCGGTGTTGTTCCAGGCGTTGTTCGGGTAAAGGGCGATCATCCGGTTCAGGAAGGCGTTGGTCGCCCAGACCGGATCCGTACGCTGCGCCGCCGTCCCCCACGAGGCCCGCTGCTGGAACAGACCGAGACTGTCGTGGTCCACTTCCTCGCTGATGTTCTCGATGGTGGACTCCACGATGGTGGTCGTGACGGCGATGGCCGCGGCCCGCCGGGCCAGTCCACGCCCGCGGACCGTCTCGACGATGCGCCGCGCGCACGACATCCGGTACCCGGTCAGGTAGCCCTTCAGCTTGCCGTTGAGCAGCGGGTTGAGCCGGTTCGCGAGCGCCGTGTCCATGGGCTGCACACCGCCGCAGGTCTTGGTGGCGTACGCCGCCGCGATCGCCGGGGTCATGCCCCCGCCGGGTGCGGCCGCCAGCGCGGGTACGGCCGGCCCGAGCACGGCGGTCATCAGGGTGGCCGCCACCACCAGGGTTCGGATGCGTCTCACAGCACTTCCTTCCGTCGGGTACGAGCGAGTGCGGCCGACGCTAGGCGTGCGTGCTTGCCGGAGACTTACCCTGCGAATAAGCCGCCGGTAAGCGGATTTTCCTAGCCTCGGGACCCGACCTCAGAGACCCGATGGAGAGGAAACATCCGTGCGAAAACGATTGCGCCGCAACGCGATCCTGACGGCGGTGCTGTCAGCCGCCGTCGTCACCCTCACGCCGGCCGCGGCACAGGCAGCGACGCCACCGGTCATCCCGCCGTTCAACCGGGCGATCGACCCCTACGCCGCCAACGACCCGGTCAGCAGCTGCGACGCCGGGATCAAACCGGGCCTGCAGGACTTCCGTTCGTTCATCAAGAACCGGTACGGCCTGGGCAACACGATCGACTTCGTGGAGGCCTGCGACCTGAGCAGCCCGGGCGGCCACGATCAGGGCCGGGCCTGGGACTGGGGCAACGACGCGACCGACGCGGCCGACGTGGACAAGGTCAACACGGTGCTGAACTGGCTGCTGGCCACCGACAAGTACGGCAACAAGCACGCGATGGCCCGCCGCCTCGGTATCAACTTCATCATCTGGAACCGGCGGATCATCTTTCTCACGCCCAGCGGGGCCAAGACGTGGGAGGCGTACTCCTGTGACGGCTCGGCCAGCGGCTGCCACACCAACCACGTGCACTTCGAGATGAGCTGGGCCGGCGCCCGCCGCCAGACGACCTGGTGGACGGCCCGGCAACCGGACGGTCCGGGTGTGTTCCGGCCGGGCGCCAACGACTGGATCTTCCGGGGCAACGGCAGCCTGGCCGACTGGGGTCTGCCGGGCGATCTGCCGGTGGCCGGCGACTGGGACGGCGACGGCGTCGACGAGCCCGGCGTGTTCCGGCCCAGCGAGAAGCGCTGGTACCTGCACGGCGGCGGGCACGTCGACAACTGGGGGGAGCCGAACGACGTGCCGGTCGCCGGGGACTGGGACGGCGACGGCCGGGACGAGCCGGGCGTGTTCCGGCCCAGCGAGAAGCGCTGGTACCTGCTCGGCAGCGGCCACGTCGAGAACTGGGGCGAGCCCGGCGATCAGGCGGTGGCGGGCGACTGGGACGGCGACGGCCGGGACGAGCCCGGGGTGTTCCGGCCCAGCGAGAAGCGCTGGTACCTGCTCGGCAGCGGCCACGTCGAGAACTGGGGCGAGCCCGGCGACCAGCCGGTGGCCGGTGACTGGAACGGTGACGGCATCGACGAACCCGGAGTCCGCCGCCCGAGCACCAAGCAGTGGTACATGCGGGGCGTGGACACGCTCAACAACTGGGGTGAGCCCGGCGACCTCGCCGTCGCCGGCAACTGGAGCTGAACAACGGTGAAGGCCGGGCGTCCTCGTACGCCCGGCCTTCACCGTGACTACCGCCAGTCGCCCACCATCGGGCGGTCGGTCGTCGCGCCGTACGCCGCCCGGACGTCAGCGTCACCGGGCTGGTTCGTGTCGCGCAGGTTAAATTCCTTGGTCGACGGACGCCAGATGCCGACCGTGTCCCGGCCGTCGGCGTTCCAGTCGCCCATCACCGGCTTGTCGCCCACCGACCCGTACACGAACGTGAAGTCGGACGGGCCGGTGCCGGTCAGCGCGTTGCGCAGATGGAACGACCGGTCGGCCGGATCGTAGTAGCCCAGGCTGTCGTGCCCGTCGCCGTCCCAGTCACCGGTCAGCGGCGTGGTGGTCGACTTCCCGAACGACTGGGTCACCTCCGCCGCACCGGCGGTGTTCGAGTTGCGCAGCCGCACCAGCTGGTCGCTCGGCCGCCAGGTGCCCACGGTGTCCTTGCCGTCGCCGTCGAAGTCACCGGCGATCGGCACGTCCCCGCTGGCCGCATAGCCGGCGACGAAGACGACGCCCGGCTCCTCGTCCGCGTCCAGGGCGTCGCGCAGGTGGAACGAGCGGTCGGCCGGGTCGAAGTATCCCCAACCGTCGACGCCGTCGCCGTCCCAGTCGCCGATCACCGGCGCCTGGGAGCCGTCACCGATCGCGAACGCGGGCACGTCGTTGTTGCCCGGCGTGATGCTCGTTCGCAGGTACGCCGTGTGGTTCGACGGCCGGAACACGCCGATGGTGTCGGCGTGCGGTGCCGGCCCGGTGCCCGGTCCGCCCGGTCCGCCCGGCCCGAGCAGGCTGAACGCCACCGCGCCGGTCGACGTGAAGTCGATCGCCGGCTCGTTGCTCATCCACGCTTCCACACGGTCCATGTAGCGGGCGCCGTTGCCGTTGAACGCCGCGTACCGGTCCACGCCGTCGGCCGGGCAGGCGCGAACGTCGTCGCCCGGCTCGAGCTCGTCGAAGGTGGCCGTGCCGTTGGGGCCGTTGACCGCGGCGCCGGCCAGCACGGAGCCGGTGCCGACGAGGTTGGCGATCTGGTGATGGGGGCATTTCGGGTACGTGCTGCCGACGCCCACGATCAGCGAGGTGCCCCACGGGTTGCCGCCGAGGACCCAGTTGGCCTGCTGCTGGGCGAACGTCGCGTACTTGGTGCTGCCGGTGATGTCGCGGTATCGCGCGGCCTGCGCGATGAGGCCGAACGTGTGCGACGTCGAGTCGTAGTCGTTGTAGACGGCCCCGGCGCGGAACCGGTCGGCGTTGGCCCGGGCCACGCCCGCGTCCAGCTGTTGCTCCAGCGAGGCGACGAGCTCGGCCCGGGTGACGGCCGCGCCCGATCCGATGACGGTGGCCAGGTCGGCGTTGGCCACGGAGCCGACGTCGTAGAGGTTCAGCGTGTCGTGCTCGTCGCCGTCCAGGTACTGCCGCGACCACTGCGCCGCCTGGGTGAGCCAGGACGCCGCCCGGCTGTCGCCCAGGGCCTTGGCCGCCAGGTGCAGTTCGACGCCGCCGAAGGCCATGTCGTCGGTCCAGAGATCCTCGCCGTAGTAGTCGTGCGGGAAGGTGGTAACCAGCTCGCCGACCGAGGTCGTCTTGGCCAGGCCGTAGATCGCGGCCGCCTTGGTCAGTTCGGACCGCGCGCGGGTGGGATCGCTGGTCGCGTGCACCTGGGCGGCGATCGCGAAGGCGGCCGACACCCGGCCGGCCAGGTTCGGGCTCAGTTTCGCGCCGGGCTCGTTGGCCCGGAACACCGGCCGGTGGCGTACGTAGTACAGGTCGGTGCCGGCCGGGTCGGTGATCGTGTCGTCGGTCTCGGGCAGCCGCCACGTGTCGTGGTCGCCGAAGTAGGTCTCGTTGTCGCCGCCACCGATGCCGACCTGCGCGTACAGGACGGAGGTGTTGTCGTCCCACATCTTGTCGAGCCAGTCCAGCCCGAAGTCGATCTCGGCCGCCCGGGTGGAGTCCGGCGATCCGGATCGTTGCGCGATCAAGAGCGTGTCGAGTGCGTACGCCGCGGTGTGGGTGAATTTGAGGTAGTCACCCGCGTCGAACCAGCCGCCGGACACGTCGACCGTGGCCGTCTGCGCCTTGGTCAGGCCCCCGACGATGGCGCCCTCCTCGTCGAACACCGGCTTCTTGTAGACAGTGGCCGACGAGTCCGCGAGGTGCGACGGCTTGCGATTGAGCACGTTCGGCAGGACGTTCGCGCCGTCGCGGTTGGCCTGGAAGAACTTGGTCATGGTGGCCGACACCGGCGCGTACAGGCCGCCGGCCGTCCCGACCGAGAAGGTGGGCGAGGTCGTCACACCGTTGACCCGGATGCTGTACTGGCCCGCGGTCCGCAGCGCCGAGAAGTCGATCGGCGCGACGGCGGTGTACGAGCTGTTCCACGAGCCCAGGCTGGCCCCGACGGTGCCGGCCAGCACCTGCGTCCCGGCGCCGTCGACCACCTGGAACGAGGTGCCGGCCTGCGCGGTCGTCCCGAGCAGGAACGCGGTCTTGGGCCCGTCGGCCGGATAACCGACCTGATTGACCCGGATGAAGGAGGTGACCGCGGCCTGGGCCGCGGTCACCCCCACCAGAGTGCTGCCGATCAGAGCAGCGGCGGAGAGCGCTGCGGTAAGTCTGAGTCTCACGTCGTTCTTCCTTTTCTCGGAAATCGACCGTCAGACTCATTTCTTCCAGAGTGGACTTACCTCGCCCTTACCCTCAACTGCCGTTGACGAGGTGCACGGCCAGGGCCGGGCTGAAGGTGCCGGCCGGTATGCCCGCGCCGATGCCGCACGGCCCGTCCGAGTCGCCGGCCACCTTGACCCAGACCAGAAACTCGGCTCCCCCGGTCCCGGTCTTCGAGGGCGAGCCCAGCCGGGCGCTGTCCGGGTTGCACCAGTCGCCGGGCGTACCGCCGGCGCCGTTGCGGCTGGTGTCGATCAGGTACGGCTTGCCCACACCGGCCCGGACCGCGTCGCCGTAGGTCGTGGACTGTGCGGTGGTGTAGAAGTTCGAGACGTTGACCGCCACGCCGTGCGCGTCGGCGACACCGCCGCGGGTCAGCCGGGCCGACATCTCCTGGGCGCTCCACCAGTTGGCGTTGCCGCCGTCCGCGTACGTCCAGGCGCGGCCGCCGAACGCGTTGATGGCGTACCCGATGAGGTCGAACCTGGTCTGCAGCTTGGCACTGTCCGGGATACACCCGGGATAGGCCTGAGCCAGCGAGTCGGGTTCGATGATCACCAGCGCCGGGCGGTCACCCACACCGGCGGCGAAGTCATCGATCCATTCCCGGTACGCCGCCGGGCTGCCCGCCCCACCGCCCGACGCGCCCCCGCAGTCCCGGTCCGGAATGTTGTACGCGACAAGCATCGGCACCTGATGCACCGCGGCCGCCGCCGACACGTACGCGTCGACCGCGTCGTAGATGTCGCCGCTCCAGTTGCCGAACCAGCTCGCACCGGGACGTCCGGCGATCGACTGCCGGATCGGACCGGCCCGGGCGTCGCCGCCGTTGGCCGCCACCCACTGCGTGGGGTGGGCGGCCGGGTCGGCGTAGAAGCCGTAGACCCGGGCCAGCTGGGCCGGATCAGGGTTGGCCACGTCGAGTTCGAAGTCCCCGGCCAGGGGCTGATCCCCGCTACTGCCGGCGACATAGGACGCCACCACCCCGGCCGTCGCGGTGTTGGCGGCGAGCGCGGTGAACGTACGCGAAGAATTTCTCCACGCCCCGGCCGTGTCGATGCCGTCACCGTCCCAGTCGCCGACGACCGGCAGGTCGCCGGCGTCGACCCTCGGATGGTCGAACGCGTAGTCCGACGTTCCGGAGCTGAGCGCGTTACGCAGGTGGAAGTTGCCGGTGCTGGGCCGGAAGAGCCCGACGCTGTCCTTGCCGTCGCCGTTCCAGTCACCGGCCACCGGCTTGTCCCCGGCCGCCCCCGATGGGAACTGATAGTCGGCCGGACCACTGTTGCGGACGTTGCGCAGCCGGAAGGTCAGGTCACCGGGACGGTAGGTGCCGATCCCGTCACGCCCGTCACCGTCCCAGTCACCGATCACCGGCACGTCACCGGGCAGCGCGAAGTCGGCGACGAACGCGTAGTCCGACGGACCGGTGGCGTCGAGCACCTCGCGCAGGTGGAACGTGTGGTCGCCGGTGCGGTAGAAGCCGGTGCCGTCGACGCCGTCGCCGTTCCAGTCGCCGACGACCGGGACGTCGCCGCTGACCCCGATCGCGTACGGCAGCACGTCCGGCGGCCCGGCCGACAACGAGGTGCGCAACCGGGCGGTGCGGTCGGCCGGGTGGAAGAAGCCCAGCGTGTCGGACTTGACCGGCGTCGCGGCGCCCGCTGCCGACGCGGGCGCCGCGATGCCGGCGGCCACCACGACCGCCAGCGTGAACAGGCGGAAGTGACGGCTCATCAGTAGTTCATCGTCCCGGACCAGAAGGTGTCCGAGCCGGAGGCCTGCTTGCGGGCGTCGATGGTGAACGTGGTGTTGGCCAGCACGCCGGTGGCCAGGGTGCGGGTCGAGTGGTCGGTCCAGCAGATGGTGTTGCTGAACACGGAGCCGGTACGCGCGCTCCGGAGCCGGATGCAGACGCCGCCGCTGGACAGGTTGTTGGGCTTGAAGGTGATCGTCCCGCCGTCGACGTCGTGACGCTGATTGGTGTACGACGTCCAGCCGGTGCCGGTGCTGGTGTAGCCCTCCACCGGGTTGGCCTGGCCGGCCAGCGCGACCCCGGGAACGGCCACGGCGACGGCGGTCGCGGCCAGAGCGAGCGTGCCGATCTTGGTCATGCGGTGCATGGTGGTCCTCTCGTGACGACTGCTGTCGGTCCACCTGAGCCTCACAGCTCGCCCTTACCGCTCACTTTCCGCACACTTTCGTCGGGTCTCCGCCTCGATAGGCATAATGGTCGTCGTCGATGGGCTGGGCGGGCCGAAGAGGTGAGGCTGAGGTGCGGGAACCGCTGTCGCCGTGGTGGACCGAGGTCCGGGGCGCCGCACAACTGCTTGCTTCCCAGCTCAACGCCTATGTCACGCACGCGGCCCAGGTCGGCGTGTACACCGCACCGCCCGGATCACCGCCGCCGCGGCGTCGCCGGCAGCCCGCCTCCCTGCGTCATCTGGCCGAGGTGATCCGAACCCACCGCCTGGCCCCCGGCCTGTCGGTCGACAAGGACGACGTGGCCGCGGTGCTGGCCGGCGATCCGCAGCACATCACCGATCCGGTTCTCGTCGTGGCCGTCGCACGCGCCAGTCACCTCATCGCCGGGGAGCCCTTCGACGACGCCGACGTGGCCCGGGTCAAGGTCGCCAGCGCCCACGTGTCTTCCCTGGTCGACGCGGCCCGGCAGGCCGACGAGAACGCCCCGAGCGCCGTGCCCGCGCTCCGTCCCACGCCGGCCGGCGAACCGGTCGTCATCGACGCGTACTTCACCACCCGCCGTCCCGGCCGCGGCCGCGCGCTGGTCGCCGGCGCCCTCAGCGCGCTGGTGCTCGCCGGCCTCGCCACCGTGCTGATCCTCCGCCGCGACGAGCCGGCCGGCCGGCCGGAAACGGCGGAACCCGCCGCGACCGCGGAGGCCGGAGACGGCGGGGTGACACCCCTCGAACATGGGCACGCGCAGAACGACTATCTCAACGCACGGCCACTGCAGGACGCGCTCGACCACGGTTTCACCAGCATCGAGACCGACGTCGTCCTGCGCGACGACACCCTGGTGCTGTGCCATCGCCTCACCGGCGACGTCTGCCGGGACCCGCGCGGCACCGCGATCACCGCCAAGCCCTTCGAGCCGGCCTACCTCCAGCGGTTCAGCGCCCAGGTGAAGGCCAACGCCGGGCGGGTGTACCCGGGATTCAACCGGCCGATCCTGCTGCTCATCGACATCAACTGCGTCGAAGGGCCGGCCGGCTGCACGCTGCCCCCGAACCCGGCCGCCGCGGCCGCCGACGGGAACAATCCGCTGGTCATCGCCAAGAAGATCATGAGTACGCTCGCCCCGTACCGCGGCATGCTCTTTCACGTCGACCAGACGGCTCGGCGGTGGGGACCGGTGCAGATCGTGATCACCGGCGGCCACAACGACGACCGGTTCCCGGCCGGCGCCGGCGGATACGACACGGTCCGCGGGCTGCTCCAGCGACAGTCCGACATCTACACGTTCCTGGACGGCAGCCTCGACGTCGACAAGGACCAGTACAACGCCGACCTGGTCCCGGTGGTCAGCTTCCCGAGCCCGGCCGCCGACTGCACCAATTCCACCGGCGACCCGATCCAGGCGACGTACTGGGATGACATCGTCACGGCCCAGAGCACCGGGCACCGGGTGCGGCTGTCGGACCCGGTCGACTGTCCCGACCGCAGCCGTTCCTGGACCGACGCGCTGTACGCCGGGGTCGACTACATCGGCAGCGACCACGTGACACTGCTGGGCGACTGGATCGCCAACACGGCCGTCGGCGGTGGCGGCGACTGCGGCGTTCCGTCCTGGATCGCCGCGGCCCGGCTCTACGGCCAGTACTGCACCCTCATCGGAGGCAACGCCCCGGTGATGAGCCGGCCCGACCACGCTTCCTCCCCCGTCGGGAGCCTCGCCCACGGCGGCGCCAACTGGTTCCTGGGCCAGCAGCCCGGCGAGTCGCACACCCACAACTCGAGCACCAACTTCTGGTGGGCGTACACGCGCGCCGCCAACGGGCGATGGGGTTGGGTCTCCCTGGCCTACTTCACCGGCAATGTCCTCGATCAGCCCGCCGACGGCCTGCAGTACGGCTGCTACGGCATCCGCCCGGGCGAGCCCGACACCTGCCACGCCTTCTGATCCCAGCAGGCTCTCCACGCCGGTCCGTCGGCGGCATCCGTCAAGGCCTGACCTCGGGCGGCCCGGCCTTGCCGGCCCGCCCGCGAGGCGATGATCGTCTCGGCCCCTGCGGCATGCCGTTCTCGCGTCCGTGTCTTGACGGGCGTCGATATGGCTGCGAGCATCACTTCAACTCAAATTGAATCAAGATGAATCATCGCTCCTGGGGGTGAAAGGCATGCCCTTCACCCGAACTCCCGACGGGTTCGGTCCGAGACACATTCAGTTGGTCAGCGAGCTACGAAAGCTGCGCAAGCAGGCCGGTGTCTCCGGCCGGTTGCTGGCCACGCGGACCGGGCTCAGCCAATCGAAGATCTCCCGGATCGAGGTCGGCACGATCACGCCGACGATGCCCGAGGTCACCGCGTGGGCCGAGGCGGTCGGCACGACCGCTGAGACCAGGGACCGGTTGCGATCGCTGACCGAGGCAGCGCATGCCGAGGTTCACTCCTGGCAGACCCTGTTGACGGACCGGCCCCACCTTCAGGGTGATATCGGTCAACGGGAGACCGCCGCCCGCCGGATACGCACTTTTCAACCGTCAATCGTGCCGGGCCTGCTGCAGACGGTCGAATACGCCACCAGCGTCTTCCGTATGTCGGCCGTGCCCTACACGCCAGAGGATCTCGCCGCCGCGGTGACGGGCCGCATGAACCGTCACGCGGCGTTGTACGGCAACGGCGAGCGATTCGAGTTCCTGGTCACCGAACTGGCTCTCCACTGGTCCCCCGGCCCGAATGAGGTTCTCATGACCCAGCTCGAGCGGATCGCCGCGCTGATCACCGTCGAGTCGATCCCCATTGGCGTCATCCCGCACCACGCCACCGCGGTCACGGCCATCCCGCACGGCTTCGTCATCTACGACGGGGTTGCCGAGGACCAGACCTACGTCTCGATCGAGACGGTCCACGCCAACGTGCTCGCCGTCAAACCGTCCGACGTGACCCTCTACGAGAATCAGTGGTCGCTACTGAGCCGGATGGCCGTCTTCGGAGACTCAGCCCGGGATCTGATCGCGGCCCGGGCCTCCCAACTGCGCGGGGGCCGACCGTGACGGGTTCGACCGGTGGGGGATGCCGTGCCCCACCGGAGCACGGCATCTCGCTCACGCCACGCGGATCAACAGAACTGATCGAATTCGCCCGCCCGGACGCCGGCCACGAAGGCGGCCCACTCCCGCCGGCTGAACGCCAGCCGCGGTCCGTCAGGATCCTTGGAATCCCGGACCTGGATGCCGCCGTCCCGCGCCCGCACCTCCACACATTCGCCGCTGCCGTAACTGCGGCTGCTCTTCAGCCAGAGCCCTGCGCTCCATTGCCAGATCCGGTCGATCTGCGCCATCTCGGATCACTCGCTTTCGCCGGTCGCGGCGGCCATCTGCCGCCGGCCACCTCTGTTGTCGCAACACGGCCTGGGTCCCGAACTGGGCCGCCGATAGGTGCGTATGGGTGCCGCGCTGGCCCGTGCGCCGCTCTGGGGGGTTCGATGGAATTTCAACTGTTAGGTCCACCGGAAGTGCGGCTCAACGGCCGGACCGTCGCGATCGGCGGCGCGATACATCAGCTGCTGCTGTCCATCCTGGTCAGCGAACCGCGCTTCATCAGCACCGAGTCCTTGATCGACCGGTTGTGGCCGGCCGACGAACCCGACACCGCGGTACCCCGGGCCGCGCGCCCGCGGTTGCATGAGCTGATCTCCGATCTGCGGCGGGCCCTCCGTGAGGCAGGCGGCGACGAAATGCTGCTTCCGCCGCAACGCCACGGATATCGCGCGGACGTTCGCCACGGGCAGGTCGACCTGCTCCGGTTCCACGATCTGCGCCGATCCGCGCGAGCGTGTCAGGAAGCGGGCGAACTGGCCAAGGCCGTGAAGCAGTACCGCGGCGCCCTCCGAGAATGGGGCGCCGAGGGCGGTCCGCCGGCGACCGAGCCCTTCGCGGGCCTCACCGGACGCTGGGTGCGCGACCAGCGCGACCAGCTACGCACGGCGTACCTGAGCGACCTGGTGGAGTGCATCGACCTGGAACTCCGGCTGGGACGCCACAGCAACCTCGTCCCCGAACTGGTTTCGCTCAACGTGGCCTTTCCCCGCGACGAGCGGATCGCGGGCCAGCTGATGATCGCCTATCACGGTGCCGGGCAGACCGCCGACGCGCTCGCGACCTTCGGACGTATCGGAGACCAACTCGACGAGGAGCTCGGAACCCGCCCGGGGGCCGCCCTCCAGGACATCCACCGAAAAGTTCTGAGGCAGGACCGAGACCTTGCCGAACCTCAGCGACAGACCATGCCGTCCACAACTGACAGTTCGTCGGACCACCGGAAGGAGCAGGTCATGAACGAGACGTTCACCAACAGCATCGAGGGCTTCGTCGTCGGACCGGCCAACCAGATCTCCAAGGTCGTCGGGAACGTCAGCTTCGGCGCGCCGCCCCAGGCGTCGTCGGAGTTGGCCACGCGTGTCGAGCAGTTCTGCAAGGCGGTACGTGCCGCACAGCGGGCCGGCAATCTCGATGGCGACGCGGCGACAGCGGTGCGCGCGGAGATCTGCCGGGCATTGGCCTCCCATGCCGCGTCGGACGACGACGGCGAATTCGTCGCCGCGATGCACGGCATCCGCCGCCAGGTCGACGGCGCGCCGGACCTGATCGCCCAGGCGGATGAGATCATCGAGCTGGCACTGCGAGGTGCGCTATGACGCCGGGCGGTGACGCCTACTACTCGAACGTCGCCCAGGACGCCGAAGTGAACATGCAGGTCGGCTCGGTCCACGGCAACATATATTTCTACAACCTCAGGGAGGACTCCCCGGAGGAGAAGCGCCGGGTCGGCCTGAACTACCTGCGTGGCAACGCACATCCTCGGGCCGAGAAGCTCTTCCGCGAGGCGTTCATGGAGGGTCTCCGCACGACCGAGGTCGCCTACTACTGGACGCTCGCCATTCTCGGTCAGCGGTCGTTCGATCGCCTGGACAAGGACGACTTCGTCGGCCTCTCCACCGCCTTCGAACTGATCCAGGGCCCGGGCCCGCGAGAACCGTGGCGCAACGCGCTGACCGTCGTACACATGCTGGTGCACTGTCTGGCGGAACAGGAATCACGGGGCAAGCCGGATCCGGACGCCTTCACACGCACGATGAGCGAGTTCGACCGGTTGCCGAGACCACGACGTGAGGAGATCCGCCGCCACCTGGACATGATCTTGGCGGGCGGAATCCAAGATCAGATCGACGCCGAGTACGCCTCCGAACTGGAGGCCAACCGGACGGGCAACCGACGACGCGAACGAGCGTGGAAGTTCTTCTGGGCCGACCCCGCCACTCCGGTACGCCGGGAACCGAAGAAGGTCGCCCTGAACGAGCTGACCTGGTTCCTGCTCGTGCTCGGCGTGGCACTCTGCGCTGCAGCGTTCGTACTGCTCGTCCCGGTCGTCGCTGAAGCCGGCACACCGCCGGTCGTCACCGCTCTGCTTCTCTGCTCCGGCGGAGGATTCCTCGCCGTCCGGTGCCGGTGGGAGACGCTGCGGCAACGCGAACGGTACCGGCGCGTCGCCGCCCGTCAGAAGCCGATTTCCAGCGACAGCGGCAACCCCGGCGGGGATGGCCGGAGCCGGGCCAACATCCTCGTGATCAGAGCTCTGGTCGACGCCGCGTTTGAAGCCTATCGGCCCAGGAAGAAGCCGGACGGAGAACACTGGGACCGCAGCGTCAAGAGAATCAAGAACGCTGTCCAGCGAGAAATCGTCGACCTGTACGGGAGACGGAAAAGACTCGACCGGATCGTCTGGCTCATCATGTGGCATGCCAAGGTGACGTTCGACCGGTGGAGTTCGGGATCCCTGCCCGACGACCGCACCGAACCGCGGGCCGCGGGCCGGACCGTTCTTCTCACCGTGCTGGGACTTGTGGCGGGGGGCGGCGGATTCTGTGTCGTCGTCGCCGAGATCTTCGTCGTGGACTGGCCGGTGACCATTCTGGCGGTGCCACTCCTGTGCCTCGGCGCCAGCCTGACCTACCGAGGGGCGACGATGTTCTACCTGGAGGTGGGCCGCCGCCGCGAAGAGCTCGGCCAAGCGGACAGCGACTACGCGCGGCAGTATGCCGCCTACGAGGAACACCGGCGAGAACTCGCGGACCGGCCGGACGACAGCGAGATGGCACGATGGCTCGACTACGACAAGGCTCATGTGAGACAACTGGCGATGCGTCGGTACAGGTTGACCAGCCGCGATGTCCTGGCGCACACGATTCTCACCGAAGCCAGGCCGCCGTGCGCCCGCGCCCGGGTCGTCAGCGGGCCGCCGCGCTACTCCAGGTACATCATCCGCGTCTTTCTTCTCACCGAGGGCGGCGTGCGTCAATTCGCTGTGGAGTCGGACTTCCTGACCGGCATGATCGGCAACGAGGAACGGACTGCTTTCCACTACGGAGCGTTCGCGTCCGCCCGGGTCAAGGAGTTCGGCATGCGGCTCGGCGGCGGCCGCTCCGCGGCGAAAACGGCCACGCCCCGGCCCACGGACAGCCCGGGCCACCGTCCGGTCGGTGACGCACTGGTGCTCAGCCGCACGTTCGAGCTGGCTCTGGTCAACGATCAGCTGATCAAGGTCCGCGCGGAGAACTTCGACGAAGGCCTGATCGATCGGGTCAGGGAAGATCCACGCAACCTCCTGGAGCTGGCGCTCGACGTCGCCGGTATCAACGGGGCGCTGCAGATTCTCGAATCGGTCGCCGCGGAGGGAAAGGACTGGATAGAGCGCGAACGCCGGCGTCGCGATCGACGTCTGCGGAACTATCAGCAGGGCGTCGATCCCGGCAATGCCCTGCCACCTGCCGCCCCCGACGCGCGCCGCGCACGAGCGAGCAGTTCCTCGGGCGCCTGAGGCCGGCGGGCCGGGGGCGGGTAGCGTCCACGCTGTGGAGTCGTTCGCACGCGACGGTATGCGGTTCGAGGTGCTGGACGAGGGGCCGGTGGGCGCGGAGACGGTCGTGCTCCTGCACGGGTTCCCGCAGAGTGCGCGAACGTGGGCCGGCGTTTCCCGGCAACTGCTCGCGGCCGGCTACCGGGTCATCGCGCCCGAGCAGCGCGGGTACACGCCGGAGGCCCGGCCTCGGCCGCGGCGGGCCTACCGGCTCGGCGAGCTCGTGGCCGACGTCGTGGCCCTCGTCGACGCCGCCGGCGTTGACCGGGTGCACCTGGTGGGCCACGACTGGGGCGGCGGGGTCGCGTGGATGGTGGCCGCCACCAGGCCGGAACGCCTGCACACCCTGACCGCTGTTTCCGCGCCGCATCCGCGTGCGATGGTGAAGGCCATGCTGACCAGCCGGCAGTTCCGGCAGGCCTGGCACGTCGGGTTCTTCCAGGTGCCGTGGCTGCCCGAGGCCGCCATCCGGGCGTGGGACGGCCGGCTCGCGGTGGCGATGCTGAAACGCGCCGGCCTCGACGATCACACGGCTGAGGCGTACGCCGACCGGCTCGTCGAAGACCCCGGCCGGCTGGCCGCCGCGCTGCGCTGGTACCGCGCTATGCCTCTCGATGCCTCCGTGGGACGTACGACGGGGGCGATCACCGTTCCGACGACATACGTCTGGAGCACCGGCGACGTCGCCATCGGCCGCCGGGCCGCGGAGCTGACCGGCCGCTGGGTGTCAGGGCCGTACGACTTCAAGGTGCTCGACGGCGTTACGCACTGGATCCCCGAACAGGCGCCGAACGAACTGGCCGCGTACATCCTGGAACGGATCAGGAGCGTGTCACCGGCGACCTGATCGGCCCGGGCCGAGCTGATCAAGCTCGGCCCGGGCCTTCCGTGGATCAGGGCTCGGACCGGCGGACCAGCACCCGCACCCCGGATCCGAGGGCGACCATCACGACGCCGAGCAGCAGCAGCCAGGTCAGGATGGCCCGGTTGATGTCGGTCCCGGTGATGGGCAGCTGATCGCCGTCGCCGGCCACGGTGACCGACAGGGTCCGGCTGAACGGGTTGCCGTCCGGATCCACGCCGGCCGCGACCAGGGTGTGATCGCCGGCGCTGAGGCCGGCGGGAACGTCGACGGTGTAGCGGAACGCGCCGTCGCCGTCGGTGGTGACCGTGGCCAGCACCTGCGGGTCGGAGTAGAGCGTGATCGTGACCGTGGAGTACGGCGCGAAGCCGGTGCCGATCAGGGTCAGCCGTTCCCCGGGACTGACCTCGTTGATGTCGCCGCGGTCGGTGGTCAGGGTCAGGTCGGTGTCCGGCGGCTCGGCGGTGACCGGCGGGGCCGACGGCGTCACCGGTCCGGCCGGCCCGGACGAGGTCTCCAGGGCACCGGCCGCCTCGGCGACGACGCGGACTTTGTACTCCTGGCCGGCTACGGCGCCCAGCACGCAGGACGTCTGGCCGGCGGCCGGGCGGCAGGTGGCCGGGCCCGGATCGGCGATCACCCGGTACCCGGTGACCGGGACGTCGTTGCCGGTGCCGGGACTCCAGGACACCGTGATGGAGGAGACGCCCGCGACCGCGGCGACGTTCTGCGGCGCGGCGGGCAGGCCGGGCATGCCGGTCGCCGGGTCGCCGGCCGCGCCGGGTCCGGCGTCGGTGACGGCACGGACCCGCACGGCGTACGAGACGCCGTTGGTCAGCCCGGTCACGGTGGCGGTCCGGGTGCCGCCGGTTCCGGCGCTGGTGGTCAGGCCGGCCCAGGTCGTGCCGCCGTCGGTGGAGACCTGGTAGGTCTGCACGGCGCTGCCGCCGTCGTCGGTGGGTGGCGTGAACCGCAGACCGAGTCCGCCGTCGCGGGACGACAGGCTCAGGCCGGCGGGCGGCCCGGCCGGCGCGGCGACCGGGGTGACGTTCTCCGGCGCGGTGGCCGCACCGGGGCCGACCTGGTTCAGGGCGCGTACGCGGACCGCGTACACCGTGCCGTTGACCAGGCCGGTGATCGTGCCGGTCAGGGCGCCGCCCGTGGCCGGCTGCGTCGCCAGCGCGGTCCAGGCGCCGCCGTCGACCGACACCTCGTACCCGCCGATCGTGCTGCCGTTGTCGCCGCCGGGCGTGAAGGTGAGCGTGGCGGTGCCGTTGCCGCCGGTCCCTTGCAGGCCGGTCGGCGCGTCCGGGACCGCGGCGGCGGGCGAGCCGGAGGTTCCGGCGGTGGCCGGCCCGGGCCCGATGTCGTTCACGGCACGTACGCGCACCTGGTAGGCGGTGTCGTTGACCAGGCCGGTGATCGTGCCGGTCAGGGCGCCGCCCGTGGCCGGCTGCGTCGCCAGCGCGGTCCAGGCGCCGCCGTCGACCGACACCTCGTACCCGCCGATCGTGCTGCCGTTGTCGCCGCCGGGCGTGAAGGTGACGTCGAGTTGGCCGTTGCCGGGCGCCAGGCTCACGCCGGTCGGCGCCTCGGGGACGCCGGCCGGTGTGACGGTGGCGGCGCCGCTGGGCGTACCGGCGCCGACGGTGTTGCGGGCCCGGACGCGTACGGAGTACTGCTGGCCGTTGGTCAGCGACGACACCGTGCCCGTCCGGGTGCCGCCGGTCCCGGTGACGGCCAGCGTGGCCCAGTTCGCTCCATCGTCGATGGACGCTTCGTACGACGTGATCGGCGAGCCGCCGGTGGCCGGGACGGTGAACGTCACCTCCGCGGCCTGGTCGGCCCGGGTGGCCTGCACGCCGGTGGGTGCCGCCGGGACGGTCGCGGGGACGACGGCGGCGGCGGTGCTGGGCGTGCCGGCGCCGATCCCGTTGCGGGCCCGGACGCGAACGGCGTACTGCTGGCCGTTGGTCAGGCCGGACACGGTGCCGGTGACCGGGTTGGCGCCGCTGGTGGTGAGTGCCTGCCAGTTCGCGCCGTCGTCCACCGACACGTCGTAGGTAGTGAGCGGGGCGCCGCCGGTGTCCGCGGGCGGGGTGAAGGACAGGGCGGCGCTGCCGTTGCCCCGCGTGGCCTGCAGGTTGCCGGGCGCGCCGGGGGTGGTGGCCGGGGTGACGGTGAGCGCGGCGGTGGGCGTACCGGCGCCGGCGTTGTTGCGGGCCCGGACCCGGACGGTGTACTGCTGACCGTTGGTCAGCGACGAGATGGTGCCGGTCAGCCGGGTGCTGCCGGTGGTGACCAGCGGGCTCCAGTTCGCGCCGTCGTCGGTCGAGGCGTCGTACGAGGTCACGGGGCTGCCGCCGTTGTCGGTGGGCGGGTCGAACGCCACCGCGGCGGAGGCGTTCCCACGCTGCACCGCGAAGTTTCCGGGCGCTCCGGGAGCCGACGGCACGGGCGTGACCGTCACGCTGGCGCTGGCCGCTCCGGGCCCGACGACGTTGCGCGCCCGGACCCGCACGGTGTACTGCTGGCCGTCGGTCAGCGAGCCGACCGTTCCGGTCCGGGTCGCGCCGGTCCCGGTCACCGGCAGGGCGGCCCAGCTGGAACCGTCGTTGGTGGAGACGTCGTACGAGGTGATCGGCTCGCCGCCGTCGTTGGCGGGAACGGCGAAGGTCAGTACGGCGGCCGCGTGCCGGGGGTCGGCCTGCAGCGCGGTCGGCGCGCCGGGCGGCCCGGCCGGCACCGCCACGGTCTCTCGCGCGCTCGGCGTGCCGGCGCCGGCCGCGTTGTTGGCCCGCACGCGGATCTGGTACGTCTGACCGGCGGTCAGGTTGGACACGGTGCCGGTGATCGGTCCGGAGCCGGACGTGCTCAGCGTGGCCCAGTTGGCCCCGTCGTCGGTGGAGACCTCGTACGACTGGATGGCCGTGCCGCCGTCACTGGCCGGCGGATCGAAGCTCAGCGCGACGCTTCCCGCGCTGGGCGTCCCCTGCAGGTTCAGCGGGGCGGTGGGCGGGGTGCCGGCCAGCAGCCGGTTGACGCGTTGCCCGGTCAGGTCGCTGTAGTAGAGGTTGGCCCCGCCGAAGCTCATGTAGGTGATCGAACGCAGCGGCGTGGCGGTGGCCGGGCCGGGCTGGGTGGTGCCGCTGACACCGGTGCCGGCCACGATCGACAGTGTGCCGCCGGGGGTGATGCCGACGATCGACGGGGCGCCGGCCACGCTCACGTAGACGTTGTCGGAGGCGTCGACGTCGACGTCCCAGGGGCGGTACAGCGCCGAGCTGGTGGCCGGCCCGGGCGTCGGTACGGCCGTGCCGCCGTTGCCCGCGAAGATCGACAGCGTGCCACCGGGAGTGATCTTGTAGACGTAGTGCAGGTAGTAGTCGGTGGCGTAGATGTTGCCCTGGCTGTCGCGGGCCACGCCGTACGGTCCACGCATGCCGGACTGCCGGGCCGGGCCGGGCGTCACGGTCGTGGTGCCGTTGCCGGCCACGATGGTGAGGTTGCCGCCGGTGTCCACCTTGAGGATCTGCCCGTGGACCCAGTCACCGAGGTAGATGTTGTCCGAGTTGTCCAGGGCCAGGCCGGAGATGCGCATCGGCGACTGGGTCGCCGGGCCCTCGACGACCGCGCCGCTGGACGAGCCGTTGCCCGCGACGATGCTGAGCGTGCCGCCGGGCGTGATCTTCGAGAGCCGGTTGCCGACGTCCTCGGTGACGTAGACGTTGTCCTGGCTGTCCACCGCGAGGTTGGTCGGCTTGTTCAGCCCGCTCGCCGTGGCCGGGCCGGGGGTGGCGTTGGCGCAGGGGCCGCTGCCCGCGAAGACGGAGAGCGTGCCGCCCGGTGTCACCTTCAGGACCTGGCAGTTGTTGGTGCCGTAGGTGCTGATGAACATGTTGCCCTGGCTGTCGAACGCCGTTCCCATCGGCGAGCTCAGCGGCGAGGACGCGTACGGTCCGGGCACCGCCGCGCCGGCCGTACCGGTCCCCGCGTAGAACTGCAGCACCTGTGTGGTCGAGGGCGGCGCGGCCGCCGCCGGCGTACCGCCGATGAGTACGCCGGCAAGCGTGAGCACTACCGCTCCCGCCCTGACTTTTCCTCGGTGTCGCAGCATCGATTCCCCCGCATCGCAATGAACAAGTGCAGGGTAAATGCCGTTTAAGTCTTTTGTCCGTAATTTGCCGAAACTGGTCGTTCGGGGGGCCTGAGGACATCCGGACGTCAGGCCGCCCGGACGGTGAAGTCCCAGAAGCCGTCACTGCAGGGATAGGCCGACCAGCAGCTCTCGCAGGTGGCGGCGTCCGGGGTCCAGTCCAGCCAGCCGCCGCAGGCCGGGCAGCACATGCGGGCCGCCAGGGAGTCGGTCGCCCGCAGGGCCAGCTCGTTGGTGTTGCGGTTGGCGTACACGAACTGGCTCGGGCCGAACCAACCGCGACCGCCGTGGCGTACGGCCGTCTCCACCGCCTGCACCGCCGGGCGCAACGTGCGGACCATGGCCGGGGGCAGGGACCGGTCCCAGCGGCGCAGGTTGTTGACGCTGCCGGCCAAGCGGGTGTTCCAACCGGCGTCGAGCAGCCGCTGCCGTACGACCGAGAGCTTGAAGTTGTAGAACGGGGTTTCGCTGTGGCCGGTGACCACGGGTTCCGGCCCGCGCATCGCCGCCAGGTCGCCGTGCACGGCCGCGCGGGCCAGGCCGAGAACGTGATGCTTGATCGGGATGTCCAGCAGCCAGCGGTCGCGGACGGTCCGGCCCATCTCGGCGAGCGCGCCCTCCACATCGCTCAGGTGGTGCAGGACCCGGACGACCATGGCGGCGTCGAACGCGTGGTCGACGAACGGCAGGCGGTTGAGGTCGGCCCGGATCAGGTACGCCCGCCCGTCCGCGACGTCACCGGCCAAGCCCTGGGCGGCGTTGCGAAGGTTGGTGGTCGAGTAGTCGACGAGGACGTAACGGCGGGCCCGCGTGCGGTAGTGCTTGGCGTTCCGGCCGAAACCACCGCCGAAGTCGACCATCCACTCGGGACTCCCCAGCCACGGCACCGTGTTCTCCAGCGCGTGGTCCTCGGCCCAGGCCTCGTAGTCCCGGTCGTCCCAGTAGGACCGGTAGTCGTAGCCGTTGCTGTCGTAGTCGGTGATCAGTGACATGGCGTTCTCCTCACGAGGGGCAGCGGGCCGGTTGCCAACAGTTCTACTGATCATCGAGAGGCGTCAGCGCCGCCCGACACGGGTGTGGCATGAAACCGGTACTCCCCCTGAGCTACACTGCACGGTGTAGTGTTATCGAGAGGGAGGAAAACCATGCTTGACGTGGTCATCGTCGGAGGCGGGCCGGTCGGGATCTTCCTGGCCTGCGAACTCAAGTTGGCCGGGCTGAACCCCGTCGTCCTGGAGCGTCTGCCCGAGATCAACCAGGGCGACAAGGCACACGGGCTCACCGGCCAGGTCGTACGGCTGCTCGATCACCGCGGCCTGTTCGAGAGGTGCAGCGGCACACCGGTCCCGGTGCCGGCGCCGGCCTTCTTCTTCGGCGCCCTGCCGCTGCCGCTGCACGTGCTCGGCCAGGACAACCCGATGTACCTGCTGCCGATCAATCAACGCGATCTCGAGCGGGTCCTCAACGAGCGCGCCGCCGAACTGGGCGTCGACCTTCGCCGCGGCTTCGAGCTGCGCACGTTCGAGCAGCGCGACGACCACGTCGAGGTCGCGGTCACGAACACGTCGGACGGGACCGGGAGCACCCTGACCGCGCGCTATCTCGTCGGCAGCGACGGAGCGCGAAGCACGGTACGCAAGCAGTCCGGCATCGGCTTCCCGGGCCACACGGACCGCCGGATCGTCGACCGCACCGCCCTGATCGCGCCGACCAGGCAGCTCACCCCGGCCGGCCCCGGCCTGGTCCACGTCCAGGGGCTCGGCACGATCCCGGACACGTTCCATCGCACCGAACGCGGCGTACTCACCATCGCGATGCGGAACCCGGAGCGGCCACTGGTGTACACGGCCGAATGGGAGGATCACCCCGAGGAGAGCCACCCGGGCCCGGGGAAGCCGATGACCCTCGCCGAGATGGAAGCCAGCATCGAACGCGTCCTGGGCGTCGCCGTCACCCTGAGCCCACCGCCCGAGGGAGCACCGACCCTGCTGCGCCGGATCAGCGGCCGCAACACCCGGGTCGCCGACCGGTACCGGGACCGCCGGGTCTTCCTGGTCGGCGACGCCGCGCACGTGCACTCGGCCGCCGGCGGCCCCGGCCTGAACCTCGCCCTTCAGGACGCCGCCAACCTCGCCTGGAAACTCGGCGCCGACCTGCATGGATGGGCGCCCGACGGCCTGCTCGACACCTTCGAGAGCGAGCGGCATCCGCTCGGCCGGCGTGTCTTCACGCAAACCCAGGCGCAGACCGCCCTGATGTCCCCCGGCTCCGACGTCACCGCCCTCCGGGAACTGTTCACCGAGTTCCTCACCGACCGCGGCAACGTACGGCGGATCGCCGACCTGATGGCCGGTTCCGACGTCCCGTACGACATGGGAGTCGATCAGCCGTCCGGCGTCGTCGGCCGGTTCGCGCCGTCAATCCCGCTCACCCTGGCCGGCGGTCGGTCGGCGCGGCTGCCGGACCTGCTCCGCGACGCACGGCCCGTGCTGATCTACCCGGCTCGGGACGACGAGTTCGAGCGAGCGCTCCGCCCGTGGAGCGACCGGGTCACGGCCGTCGCCGTAGAGCCGGCCTCGGGTACGGAGGCGATGCTGATCCGTCCCGACGGCTACGTCGCGTGGGCCGGAACGCGGGCCGGCACCCTCGATCAGTCGTTGAAGCGCTGGTTCGGCGCGGCCTGACTGGCCGTTGACCTGGTCGTACAACACGAAGCGCCGAGGACGGCGGGCGCGTCCGGCGCCATCCACTCGACCGTTCGCGGGGTCTCGCTGCTCGCCCCGATCCCGGTGTTGTCGAAGGGAATGACGTCGGGCTGCGCCGCAATGGTGTTCACGAGCAGCGGGTCCCCGTTGGCGATGTTCCCGCGGAAGTGCTGCGGGAAGACGAGCGGAACCGCATACCCCACACGACCCGGACGACGGTACGTGAATTCCACGCCGATGCCTGATGCCACGAATTGGACCTCCGCTGATTCGATGCCCGCGCTTGTCAGGATCCGGTCCGTCCGTCGGAGGAAAATGTGCGAAGGTGCCGCTATTCTTTGCGCGTATGGACCCGGACAGCACCGACGAGATCGACCACGAGCTCCTCCGCCTGCTCGCGCGCGACGGCCGCGCCACCTTCACGACGCTGGCCGCGGAGGTCGGCCTCTCCGTCGCCGCGACCAAGCGGCGGGTCGACCGCCTGCGCGACCTCGGCATCATCACCGGGTTCAGCGTGCAGATCGACCACACCAAGCTCGGCTGGCAGGTCGAGGCGTTCACGGAGGTCCGCTACCTCGGCAGCGGCACGCCCGAGGACATGGTCGAGATCGCGCAGCACCTGCCCGAGGTCGAGTCGATCTGGTCGATCGCGGGCGACCTCGACGCCCTCGTGCATCTGCGGGCGCGCGACCACAAGCACCTGCAGGCGGTCATCAACAAACTCCGCAAGGGCCGCGGGATCAACGGTACGAAGACGCTGATCGCCCTGAGCGAGTGGCGCCGCGGCGAACACTGACGAGCTAGGCGCCTTCACGCGCGATGCGATACAGGTCCTGATTGCCTTCCCACGGCGCTGTCCGCACGATTGTCCACCGGCGGATCAACCATTTCTCGTCGTCATTTACGAGCTCCAGATGCCAGTAACCCCGCATGGTGAGATGGTCGACACCCGGGGTCGGGACATGGTGATAGGCGACCATATGCGCCCGGCACGACGCTGTCGTACCGGAAATCTCGACGAGCAAATTCGAACTGGCGTGGTGCGTGCAGGCGAAACCGTCGATTATCTTACGGCCCATGGCGGTCATCTCGTCGGCCGTCAACTCCTCGACAGGCTCACCGGACCGCCCGGTCAGATCGAGTGTCACGCGATCGGCGAACAATCCGCGAAACCGTTCCCAGTCCTTGGAGTCCTGGGCGTGGGCCAAATTGGCGACCACGTCACTGATCCGCAGATGGTCGAGCAACATGTTCATGACGCCACCCTAATTCGCGAATTGATCGCAATCCACTGCCATGTGGTAAAGCCACGATTTACCGGCACGCAACAACGCGCCGTTCACGCCACCGCGTCCCGGGCGCGGACACGACGGATCACCTCCATCACCCCCGACACCAGCACGGCCAGCCCGATGCCGACGAGGAAGGCCAGCAGAGCGTTGTCCTGGAAGAGCACGCCGCCCACATAGCCCGTCATGACGGTGTAGGCGCCCCAGGCGGTCCCCCCGATGGCGGTGAACAGGACGTAGCGCCGGTAGCTGTAGCGCACCATCCCGGTGGTGATGGTCACCAGGTACCGTCCGACCGGAATGAACCTGGTGCTCACCAGCACGAATCCGCCGCGCGCGTCCAGGTTCCGGGAGAGCCAGTCGTGCGTGGCACGTCGCCGGGTGCCGGGCCGGAGCCGCTTCAGCACCCGGCCGCCCAGCCCCCGGCCGAACGCGTACGGAATCTGGTCGCCCAGAAAGGCCCCGACGGAGGTGGCGACGATGACCAGCGCGAGGTTGGTGGCGCCGGTGGCGGCGAAGACGCCGGCCAGGATGATGACGGGCTCGCTCGGGATCAGCGGCAGAAAGGAGTCCAGAAGGGACACCGACATCAGGATCAGATAAAGCCACCAGGACGAACCCAGTGACTCGGTGAGCACCACCCAGTCGATCAAGGGAATGTGGTCCTTTCCATAGGAACTTCGCCAGGTCCGGCGGCAGGCAGTGACGCTAATTCGCACCGGGTACGAAAATCCAATGCACTCTGGTAAACCGACGATTTACCGTCGCGCAATCGCCTGACGTTCAGCCGTGGAATGGGCCGGTCAGCCCCGGAGGACCGCCGCGTCCGGGATTCCGGTGGGCGCGCGGCGTACCGTCGCGAGGGCCTGGTCGATTTTTTCCGTCAGACCGGGGTCGTCGGTGGCCGGGTGGGTGAGACCGCCGAGGGTCTCCCGGGCGAACTGGGCGGCGATCTGTTCCACCGACCGCGCCCCGTCCGGCCTGTACCAGCTCCAGGCGTAGTTGCACATGCCGAAGATGTGCAGCGCGGTCATCCCCGGGTCGGCCGTGTGCAGCAGGCCCTGCCGGACACCGTCGCGCAGGACGCCGACCAGGATGTCGGTGTACGCCGTCCGCTGCTTGCGGACGTACTCGTTCAGCTCGCCCTCGAAATACCGGACCAGCTCGCGCAGGCAGGCCAGGCTGGCGGCGCGGTCGTCCCGGTGCGACTTGAGCAACGCGTAGATGATCGCGATCAGCCGCCGGACGGGGTCGTCGAGCTCCGCGAGGATGTGTTCCGCCTCGGCGAAGCGCCGGCCAAAATAGGCCACGTGAAGCTCGCCCAGCATCGCCTGCTTGCTGCGGAAGTGGTGGACGATCGTGCCCTTGCTCAGGCCCAGGTGCGCGGCCACGTCGCCCAGGCTGGTGTCGGCGTAGCCGCGCTCGGCCACCTGCTCGGCGAACACGCGCAGGATCGCGTCGCGGGAGCTCGTACGCGGGTTCCGGGCGGTCACCGGACAACTATACGAAAACCTTGCTGACCGTACGGACGGTCAGTTAGGTTCGTAAGGTCTTGACCCAGCCGTCCGAGGAGGAGACGTGGTACCGGATCCGCGTTACGGCGTCACGCCCCTGACCGGCCTGCCGTCGCGCGTCACCATCCACGAGGTCGGCCCGCGCGACGGGCTGCAGAACGAGTCGGCCGTCGTGCCGGTCGAGGCCAAGGCGCAGTTCATCGAACGCCTCGTCGACGCCGGACACACCTCGATCGAGGTGACCAGCTTCGTACCCGCCAACTGGATTCCCCAGCTCGCCGACGCCGAGCAGCTGCTGGAGCGGCTGACGTTCAGCGCGGGCGTCCGCTACCCGGCCCTGGTCCCCAACCTGCGCGGCCTCGACCGCGCCCTGGCCCTGGGCGTCCGCGACGTCGCGGTCTTCGCCAGCGCGACCGAGTCCTTCGCCCAGCGCAACCTCAACCGCACCGTCGACGAGTCGCTGCTGATGTTCGAGCCGGTCGTGGCCAGGGCCCGCAAGGAGGGTCTGGGCGTACGCGGCTACGTCTCCATGTGCTTCGGGGACCCTTGGGAGGGCGAGGTGCCGATCCCCCAGGTGGTGGCCGTGGCGCGCCGGCTGATGGAGTTCGGCTGCACCGAGCTGAGCCTGGGTGACACCATCGGCGTCGCCACCCCCGGCCAGGTCGTGGCCCTGCTCGACGCCCTCGGGGAGGCCGGCACACCGGTCGACCGGATCGCCGTGCACTTCCACGACACCTACGGACAGGCGCTGGCCAACACGCTGGCCGCCCTGCGGCACGGCGTGACCACCGTGGACGCCTCGGCCGGCGGGCTCGGCGGCTGCCCGTACGCCAAGAGCGCCACCGGCAACCTCGCCACCGAGGACCTGGTCTGGCAGTTGCACGGCCTCGGCATCGAGACCGGCATCGACCTCGGCAAACTGGTCGCCACCAGCCAATGGATGGCCGGAATTCTGGGCCGGCCGAGCCCGTCGCGCACGGTCACCGCACTCGCCGGCTCCGCCTGAGGCGCGTTGACGACTCCCCTGCCGCGGACCTGCTGAAGGAGGCCGGCGATGCCCGTCTCCGTCGGCGATCTGATCGCCGATCTGCGCGCCGAGACGCTCGACCTGCGGGCGCTGCTGGACCCGCTCGACGACGCCGCGTTCGCCGCGCCCACCCCGGCGGCCGGGTGGACGATCCGCGACCAGGTGACCCACCTCGCCTTCTTCGACGACGCCGCCGTGCTGGCGGTGGCCGACGGCGATCGTTTCCGGACCGAGGCGGCCGAGCTCATGGCCGCGGGCATGGACTTCCCCGACCGGATCGCCGCCGGCCACGCCCACCTGACCGCCGCGGCGGCGCGGGACTGGTTCGCCACCGCCCGGACCGCGCTGCTCGACGTCTACGGCGGCCTGCCGGCCCGGACGCGGCTGCCCTGGTTCGGCCCGGACATGAGTGTGGCCTCGGCGCTGACCGCCCGGATCATGGAGACCTGGGCGCACGGTCAGGACGTGGCCGATGCCCTCGGCGCCGGGCGGACACCCACCGACCGGCTCCGCCACATCGCCCACCTGGGCGTCTCGACCCGCGGCTTCAGCTATGCGCTGCGCGGACGGACCACCCCCGACGCCGGCGTACGGGTGGAACTGCGGGCGCCGTCCGGCACCGGCTGGACGTGGGGCGATCCGGGCGCGGCCGACCGGGTCATCGGGCCGGCGCTGGACTTCTGCCTCGTCGTCACCCAGCGCCGCCACGTCGACGACACGACGCTGACGATCGAGGGCGACGCCGCCGCCGAGTGGATGTCGATGGCTCAGGCGTTCGCCGGCGCGCCCGGCCCCGGCCGCGCACGGCGTACCCCCTGACTCTGAATGTTTGGAGTCAGCTCCGGGCCGGGCATGGTGAGTGTGAGGACACACTCACTATCGGAGGAACCGTGAGCTACCAGCCGTACATCAGTGACCACTACCTGCCCGTCCCCGACGAGATCGAAGGGACCGACCTCAAGATCAGCGGTACCGTGCCGCCCGAGCTGAACGGTCGCTACCTGCGAAACGGCCACAACCCCAAACCCGGCATCACCCCGACACACTGGTTCCGGGGCAGCGGCATGCTGCACGGCGTGGAACTGGCCGGCGGCCAGGCCCGGTGGTACCGCAACCGGTGGGTACGCACGCCGGCCCTCGACGGCGCCCCGCTGGTACGCCCGGACGGCTCGGTCGACCTGACCGCCAGCGTCGCCGGCACCCACATCATCGAGCACGGCGGCCGGCTGCTGGCCCTCCAGGAGGCCAACCTGCCCTTCGAGGTCACCCCCGGCCTGGACACGGTCGGCCCGTTCGACTTCGGCGGCAAGCTCACCTCGGCCATGACGGCCCATCCCAAAGAGGATCCGGACAACGGGAACCTCTACTTCTTCAGCTACTCCCCCTTCCCTCCCTACCTGACGTACCTGGTGGCCGACGCCACCGGGACGATCGTGCGCAGCGACGTCGTGCCGGGCGCCGGCCCCAGCCTCATGCACGACTTCGCGATCACCGAGACCAAGGTCGTCTGGCTCGACCTGCCCGTGGTGTTCGACCAGGCCGAGACCTCCGGCATCCCCTACCGGTGGCACGACGACTACCCGGCGCGGATCGGCGTGATGGCGCGGGACGGATCCGTCGACGTCACCTGGATCGCGGTCGAGCCCGCCGCCGTGCTGCACACCACCAACGCGTACGACGGCCCGGACGGCACAGTCGTCCTGGAGGGCCCGCGCTACGACCGGGCCGGTTGGGAAACCTCGTGGAAGTGGTGGGTCGGCTCGCCCGGCTGCCCCGACGTGCCGGTCACCGGCGCGACCGCCACCCGCTGGATCCTCGACCCGGCCCGCGGCACCGCCCGGAGCACCGACCTCGACGACCTGTCCACCGACTTCCCGACGATCAACAACGACCGGCTCGGCCGGGCCAGCGCGATCAGTTACCACGCCGGCTTTCCCGGGGCCGGTCTGCACGAGTACGCCCTGGTCAAGCTCAACACCACCACCGGCGAGCGGATCGTCCACCCGGCCGGGCCCGGTCGCCAGCCCGGCGAGGCGGTGTTCGTGCCGGCCGCGAACGGCATCGCCGAGGACGATGGCTGGCTCCTGACGATCGTCAGCGACCTTCGCGAGGACGCCTCCGAACTGCTCGTCCTGGACGCGCACGATCTGTCCGTGACGGCGTCGGTCGCGCTGCCCCGGCGGGTACCCAGCGGCATCCACGGTTCCTGGATCCCGGACTCGCGGATCGGCTGACCCATGACCGGCGTACGCGAAACCACCGGACGCGCCGCCTGGGCCGCGCTCACCTTCCTCGCCGCGGCCCAGTTCCTCGTCGTTCTCAGCACCTCGATCGTCAACATCGCACTGCCGCAGCTCCGCGAGGGCCTGAACCTGTCGGCCTCGGGCCTGGCCTGGGTGGTCAACGCGTACGTCCTGGTCTTCGGGGCCCTGCTGCTGCCCGGCGGCCGGATCGCCGACCTGGCCGGCCGCCGGCGGGTCTTTCTCGGCGGGCTCGCGCTGTTCACGGTCGCTGTGGCGGTCGCGGGCCTGGCCGGCTCCGGCGCCGTACTGATCATCGCCCGGGCCGTGCAGGGCATCGCGGCCGCACTGCTGGCCCCGGCGGCCCTGGGCCTCGTGCTGGCCACCTTCCCGCCGGGCCGGGAACGCGGCCGCGCGCTCGGCGTGTGGGGTGCGGTGTCCGGGGCCGGCGGCGCCGCCGGGGTGCTGCTCGGCGGCGTCCTGACCCAGGCGTTCGGCTGGCGTGGCATCTTCCTGGCCACCGTCCCGCTCGGCATCGTGGTGCTGGCCGGCGCGGCCCGCACGGTGCGCTCCGACCGGTCCGAACCCGGGCGTCGCCTCGACCTGCCCGGCACTGTCGCGCTCACCGCGGGGCTGCTTCTGCTCACGTACGGGGTCGGCGGCGTGCCCGCGGCCGGGCCCACGGTGGCGTTGATCGCCGGGGCCGTGCTGCTGGCCGGGTTCGTCGCGTGGCCGGCCCGCGCGGCCGAGCCGCTGATACCCCTGCGCGTCGTCCGGATCCGCGCGGTGGCCGGCGCGAACCTGACCATGCTGCTGCTCGGCGCGGTCTGGATCGGCCTGTTCTACGTGCTGCCGCTGTATCAGCAACAGGTGTTGCACTACTCACCGCTGCGGGCCGGCCTGACGCAGCTGCCGATGGCCATCATGATCATGCTCAGCTCCTCGGTCACACCCGGTCTGGCCCGGCGTTTCGGCCCCCGGGTCACGCTGCTCGGCGGATTCGCGCTGCTCGGCGCGGGTCTGCTGTGGCTCTCCCGTACGCCGGCCGACGCCGGCCTGTTCCTCGACCTGATCGCGCCGACGTTGCTCATCGGCCTCGGCCTGGGCACGGCGTTCGTTCAGCTCACCGGCCTGTCGGCCAGCGGGGTCGAGCCGGCCGACTCCGGGCTGGCGGGCGGTCTCATCAACGCCACCCGCCAGGTCGGCGGCGCCGTCGGCCTCGCCGCCCTGACCGTGCTGGGCGGTTACGGTCCCCCGTTCGTGGTCATGGCCGCCCTCAGCGCCGCCGCCCTCCTGGTGTCTGTCGCCGTCATTCGGCAGCACCCCGAGGACCGGCTACGCTGAGTCACGTGCCTAACAGCAATAGATCGACCGGTGCCGCTCGCCGCGAAGAGGTGCTCGACGCCGCCGTAACGGTCTTCGCCGCACGTGGCTACCACGGCGCCAGCGTCCAGGACGTGGCCCGGCGGGCGGCGATTTCCGAACCCTACGTCTATCGCCTGTACGGCAACCGCGAGAAGTTGTTCACCGAAGCCATCGCGCACGCGTTCCGGCTGATCAGCCAGGCCTTCCACGAGGCGGCGGAGAAACGCGGCACGGCCACCCCGCAACAACTGCTGGATGCCATGGCGGAGCGTTACGTCGAGTTGATCGCCGACGGCCGCCTGCTCCGCGTGCAACTGCACGCCCAGGCGGCCGCCGCGGCCGAACCGGCGATCCGCACCGTGGTCCGGGCCGCCTACCGCGACCTGGTCACCGATGTCGCCCGCTGGTCCGGCGCCGAGGACGGCCCGGTCCAGATGTTCTTCGCCCGGGGCATGTTGTGCCACCTGGTCGTCTCGATCGGCATCGAGGACGACGACGACGCCTGGGCCGGCATTCTGAACGCTGGTATCCGACACTGACGGCCCTTCCGGGTCATTCGAGTTGCCGTACCGGCGTCGGCTCTGCTGGGCTGGGGTGCGTGACCTCGTTCATCTCGCACACCACCGTGGACTGCACCGACGCCTACACCCTGTCGAAGTGGTGGGAGAAGGCCCTCGACTACCGGGAGAACCCCGACGACCCCAACCGCCCCGGCGACGAGGAATGCCCGATCTTCTCGGCCGACGGCCGGCACTCGGTGCTGTTCATCGAGGTGCCCGACGCCAAGCAGGTCAAGAACCGCATCCACTTCGACCTGCGCCCGGTCGAGGGCGCCCGCGACAAGGAACTGAACCGCCTCCTCGAGCTCGGCGCCACCCAGGTCAGCGACCTCCGCAAACCCGACGGCAGCGGCTGGGTGGTGCTGGCCGACCCGGAGGGCAACGAGTTCTGCATCCTGCGCAGCCACCAGGAACTCGCCGCGGCCGCCGCCCAGGGTTGACGCCGCATCAGGCCTCGACGCCGAAGTGCTTGTGGTGATGCCGGTAGCCTGAAGGCCGTGTCGCTCGACTTCCAGGCCCGCATCCGGCGGCCGCTGCCGCTGAGCGACCTCGTGACCGGCGCCCGCCGCGTCGAGGCCGACCTGCTCGGGCTGGCCGAGGTCCCGGCGCCCGCGCTGGTGGCCGGCCGCCGTCGCGAGTGGGGCCGGGTCGTGGATCCCGGCCGGCCACTGGACCAAGCCGGCCTGCGGTCCACGCTGGTCGGGCCGGGCGTCCCCGATCCGCTGGTGGAGGCGGTCGGCGCGGCCGCGGAGCCGCTCGTGGTGATCCTGCCGACCGCGGCCGGTGGCGGCGGCCTGGTGTTCAGCCCGGCCCGGCGGGCCGCGGCCGTGGTCACCGGCCTGGCCCTGGCGCTGGCGGCGGCGATCGCCGGTGGCGGCCGGTTCGTCGACGACGACCTCCAGCTCGTGGCCACGACCGGCGGCGATGGCGACCCGGAGTCCTTCATCGCCGCCACCCGGCTGCCCACCCGCGACGGCGGCGTCGCCGAGGCCGCGCGCGTCTACCTCGGACAGTTCGAGCACGTCGCCGGCTGGCACCTGACCTGATCGGTCAGGAATCCGTGTCTTTTCACCGATAGTGATCATTCCGGTACGACGGGTACGGTCGCGCCGTGGACCGCCGGGCCGACACCGCAGCGGACCGCGACGGCACGCCGGCCGCGAAACCGCGGAGCGGACGGACGCCCGCCGCCGGCCCGATGAGCGCCGTGCTCGCACTACAGCGTGCCGCCGGGAACCGCGCGGTCACCGGACTGATGGGCGGGGCCGGCGCGGGCGGCGGCGCCGGCGCGATCAAGCCCAGCACCCTGGCCGGTGACGTGGCCGCCCTGGCGGCCGGCATGACCACCGCGCATCAGCAGGCCGGCGAGGGGGCGGGCGCTCTACTGACGGCGGCATCAGCACCCGCGGGCCTGCCCGTGACCCCGGAGCCCGACCTGGCCGAGCCGCCCGCACCGGCGGTCGCCGGACCGGGAGGCGCGGCGCCGCCGATCCCGGCCGCCGACGGCGACAGCCTGGCCACCGGGCCCACCACCGCCGGGCTGGCCGCCCGCGAACAGGTCGAGGGCGCTGCCGTCGACGCCGCCGGGCAGGACGCGGCCGGGCAGGCCGACGCAATGCGGATCGGCCCGCTGGGCGCGCCCGCCGCGATCGGCGCGCTCACCACCGGCCCACTGCCCTCCGCCCCCGCGCCGGCACCCGACCTGGCCGGTCTGCCGGCCCTGGAACCGGCCGTGGCGCGCGTGCTCGACCGTGGGTTCGGCGGCCGGCTGGCAGCCGCCGCCGGTGCCGCCCAGCAGCAACGGGACGCGGCCGTCGCCGAGCACACGCGAGCGACCGGCGACGCCCGGGCCGCGCACGACGAGGCCGTCGACACGGAACAGGAGGCGGTCGGCGGCGAGGCCCGGGACCTCGGCACCCGGACGGCCGGCGAGGTCGCCGAACACCGGCTCGCGTGGCGGGCCGAAGGCGGCCGCGTCACCGCCGCCGCCCGCGGCGAGCTGCGTACCCTGCGGGCGGGCGCGGGCGCCGACATCGAGCAGCAGGCCGGCGCGGCCAACTCCGAGGCCACGTCGATCATGTCGACCGCCCGCAGCGAGGCGCAGGCCCCGGCGGCGGCGCCGGTGCAGGCGGTGCAGCGTTCCCTGTGGGGCCGGATCAAGGGCGCGGCCGGACGAGCGGTGGGCGCGGTGCGCTCGGGCCTGTCCGCGGTGGCGTCGGCGGCACGGTCGGTGCTGGACGCGGCCCTCAACCGGGTACGCGGCCTGTTCGACCGCGTCCGCCAGGCCATCGCCGACCGCGTCGCCCGGTTCGTGGACGCCGCCCGGGAGATCGCCGGGCGGGTCGGCGCGCGCCTGGCCGGCGCGGCCCGCGCCGCCGTCGGGGCAATCCGGCGGGCGGTCGCCGCGGCCCGGGCCGCGCTCGGCCGGCTCGTCGACCGGCTGCGTGACCTCGCGGCCGGCGCGCTGCGGGCCCTGTGGTCGGCGCTGCGGACGGCCGGCGGCTGGCTGCGGGACCGGCTGGGCGGGCTGGTGCGCGGGCTGATCGCGGCCGGTCGCGCGGTGCTGGCGTACGCCGGGAAGGTCCGCGAGTTGCTGCGGGTCACCGGCAGCAAGGTGCTGTCCGGGATCGCGCGGGCGGTCAAGGACCCGGGCGCCTTCGTCGCGCCGTACCGGGCCCAGGTCGGCGCCATGATCGCCACGGTGCCGGCCAAGGCCGAGCAGATGTACGGCGAGCACGTGGCGCCCCTGTTCGGCGGCGGACGCGACGAGACAGCCGCGGCGCCGGGCGGCCGGCATACGGTCCAGCGCCAGGAGGCCACGCCCGTGCCCGCCCGGCAGCAGGAGGCGGCATCGCCGTCGCACGGAGACATCCTGTGGGAGTTCCTGAAGGCGCGGCTGTCCTATCTGGCCGGCAACTGGGGCAGCGTCATCCTCAACGTACTGCTCGAGATCTTCGTACCGTTCGTCTCGCTCTACCGGCACCTGCCGCCGATGCTCAGCGCCGCCGGGCAAGCCTTGACGGACCTGTTCGCGGGCCGGTTCAGTGACGCCGTGGACGCCGGCCTGCGCGCCGCCCGCGAGCTCATGGCCATCCTGTCCACGCTGTTCGCCCAGCTGTCCATCGCCGCGTTCATCGCCGGGTCGATCCTCGGCACCCCGATCGTCGGCGAAGGCGCCATGCTGGCCGTCGGCCTCTCGCTGCTGGCCGCCGACGTGGTCGTCCAGGTGGCCAGCATCGCCAAGGCATGGTCCAACCTGGGCCGCCCGGGTCGCACGACCGAGCAGCTCGGCGACGACTACGGGGTGATGGCCGACTCGGTGATCTCACTCGGCATCACGCTCGCGCTGGTGCTGATCGCCGCGGTCGGCCAGAAGCTGGCCAAAGTCTTCGTGGCCCGCTTCCCCCGGGCGGCCGGAGCGCTGGCCGCCGTGCGGGAACGGATCAAGCTGCGGGCCCGGGCCGCGGCCGGGCTGCCGAACCCCCCGCCGACCACCCGGCCGGTGGTGGACACCCCGAGCGCGCCGCCGGTCGCACGCGAGGCGGTCGAATTCCAAGGGCGGGCCCGGCTGTCCGCGAGCGATCAGGCGGCGTTCGACCGGTTCATCGCCGGCCAACGCGCCGCCGGCAAGCTCACCCCCGAGTTCGAGGCGCGGCTCAAGGCCATGTCGCCGGACGAGCTGCGCCGGGTGGCCGCCCGGGAAATCGGCAAGCAGCCGGACGTCGCGGACGCCCAGGCGGCACAGGACCGGGCCAACGCCACCAACCGCTCTAACCCACTCGACCCGGTGATGGCACACTCCCAGGACGCCGGCGGCAACGTGCGGATCCGCTACAACGAGGTGCCACCGTCGGCCACCGAGATCAGCCAGGCCCAGGGCATCGCCCGGGCCACCGGCGAGCCGGTCGAGCTGTTCGGCGACGGCTTCGGCGGCATCGACGGTACGATCGGCCGGCCGCCACGCCCGCTGCAGCTCAAGGGGCCGCCGCAGGCCGGCCGGGCGGGCACGGCAGCGGTGTACGAGTCCGCGGTGGTCGCCCGCGAGAAGGCGGTCCGGTTCGGCTTCCGGGACGTCGAGACGCACATCACCGCGCCCAACGTGACCCGGGCCGAGGTGGCCGCGGAGTTCGCCCGGCAGGGCAACCCCGGCGCGTACATCGGGGGCGGGGCCGTACGCCGGGTGATCGTCTATTGCAAGAACGGCGAGATCTACGTGCCGCCGAGCACCGCTGTCGTGCCGCCGCCGATCCACGTCGACAGCGGCAACGAGCAGCAGCGCACACCCGCCGGCACCGGCGCGGCACCGGGCGGATAGCAGGCGGCCCGCGAACAACACGTCCCGACTCACATATTCGTTGCACACTCGGCCTCGCAACATGCACTGAAGAGCCGAAGCACTATCGCCGCCGCGGAACCTTTAGGGGACAGCGCCGTCCACCCGGACCTCCGCAGTGGCTCCACCGTTCCTGCTATGCACCGGCACGACCGCTGATGGGACTTCGGCGTCCAACGACGCACGCCTGAGATCCGTCGAGCGGCCAGGAAGGATCCGAGTGCGTTGACCTCCCGCCGATCCGGGCCCACGGTCGAGCCCGCCTTCGAAAAGTACTTTCATGACGATTTTCCGCGGGTGGTGGCATTCCTCCGCGCGGCTGGATTCTCCGCCCTTGACTCCGAAGACGCCGCGTCCGAAGCCATGACGTCGGCCTACTCCGCCTGGACAAGCATCGAACACCCGGCCTCCTGGATACGCACGGCCGCCTATCGCGTGGCCTTACGCACCTGCCGCCGACAACGCGAGGAACTGCCCCGGGCGGTCAGGGGTGGCTGGGGCCACGAACGCAACGACCACCCACACGACGACATCGACAGCCGCGACCGCCTGGTGCGCTGGCTGAAGCACCTGCCGGACAAGCAGCGCACCGTCATAGCCCTGGAACTGGACGGCTTCGACGACGCCGGCATCGCCGGCATCCTGGGCATCCAGCCGAGCACCGTGCGATCCCACCGCCGCCACGCCTACGAATCCTTGAAGGAGGTGATCGAAAACGAGCCGGAACCTCCTCGCCGCCCTCCGACAGGCCCACGAAGACCACATAGACCTGGTGGCGAGCACCATTGACGTGGCCGGCGCCCTCCAAAAGGTGCTGGCCAGCAGCCGCGCGCCTTCCGCGGAACCGCCGGCCCCAGATCAACCAACCACCGACCTGGACGCCCGCCAGTGAGGCTTCCACGATGATCCTGACCTCTACCGCCGACCCGCGACGAACACCTACCTAGGTCACCGCCCAGCTGATCCCGGTGCCCGTCGGGAGCTGAGTCACCGTCGCGTCGGGGTTGGTGTGGGGTTTGCCCGGCGGGGCGAGCACCGGCGCGACACCTACCGGCTCGAGCCCGGCTTTCGGGCCGGGGTGCAGGACCAGTGGCCGTTGTGCCAGCCGCAGGTCTGCTCGTAGCCGGAGCGGAACGACCCGAGCCAGGCGATGTCGTCGGAGTAGCGCGTGGGCGGAGCCGCGGGGGCGAAGTTGGCGGCGTCGTCGGTGCTGCCGCTCCCGTCGTAGCGTGCGACGGCCGGATAGGGATAGACCGGCCGCGTGCGTACCACATCATCGTCCTGGCGTTTCGTGGCGACGAGCCGGTCGGGGGCCACACCGTGCTCGACCCAGGCGAGAACGGGGGTGAGCGCGTCGATCGCGTCCGGCCCCTGCCCGGCACCGCAGTGGGCGACACCGGGCAGCATGAACAGGCGGGCGAATTGTTGTGTGGCTTCTCTGCCGCCGATGCGCTCGGTGAGGGCGTGGTAGTACGCGATCGTCCCGTACGGAGAGATCGCCGGGTCGGCCCAGCCGTGCCAGAGGATGAGCTTTCCGCCGGCGGCGCGGAAGGCCGTCAGGTCGGGGTCGCTCGCGTCGTAGATGCCGGCCCGCTGGTAGATCTCACGGAACGTCGCCGAGTCGTAGAGCAGGTCGCGCAGGGTCGCCGACGGCCGGGCGGACGGGTAGGCGAGGTACTTCAGCGCGTTCGTGGCGTTGCCCTCGGCCACGGCTGGGGCACCGGCGGCGGTCGGGGTGACCCAGCGAGCCCAGTTCGCTTCCGAACCCACGGGCTCACCACCGGGGTACATCCGCCGGCCGCGCTCGTCGCGTGGTCCGTCGTACAGCTTGCGTACGGCGTCGATCTGCGCGTCGGTGAGACAGCCGGCGCTGTCGCTCCCGGCCGCGCAGCGCAGGCTCCGCGGATCGAACTCGCAGGCGCGAGGGTCGTCGATCTGGCCGTCGGCCAGGCCGTCCCGTGCGTCGCACTCGCGCAGGACGGCGGCGTGCAGGGCGGGAAGTTCGGCGGCGGTCAGGATGGGCCGGCCCAGCGCGTCGGTGTTGGCGGTGGCGTGCCAGCCCGTGGACCACACGATGAGCGACGTGAGCAGCGACGCGGGGGCGCCGGCGACGATGCCGTCGAAGTCGTGCGGGTAGCGCTGCGCCTCGGTCAGGCCCTGGTGGCCGCCCTGCGAGCAACCGTCGAAGTAGGAGTAGCGCGGGCCCTGCCCGTAGTAGAGGGCGATGAGCCGCTTGGCGACGAGCGCGACGACGTGGTCGGCCCGATAGCCGAAGTCGGCCCGGAGCTGCGGGTCGGCGCCGAAGGTGGCGTCGAAGCCGGAGACGCCGGCGTGGCCCTGGTTGGTGGTGGCCAGGGCGAAGTCGCCGCGGGTGAGCGGCACGCATCCGTCGGCCGCGTCGGCGAAGAAGTCGATGTTCCCGCACAGCGACGCGCACCCGAGCTGCAGATAGCGCTGCCGCCACGTCTTCGTGGGGAGGAACACGTCGAACTGGATCTGCGGCGCCACGGTTCCCTTGACCTCGCACGCCGCCGAGCCGTCGGGCGAGGTCGCCTCGGTCGCGGACCCGATGACCGCCGGGGCGCCGGGCGTACCCGACAGATCCTGGCCGGCGAGGGTCGCGCAGCCGACCGTCGGCAGAACCACGGGAGGGCCGGAGGATGAGGTGGGCACCACCCGGGCCACGGCCTGGGCACCGCCGACCGTCATGAGGACGGCGAGCACGACCGCCGGCGCACCGACTCCGGTCCGGCCCTGTACACGTAGGCGCATGTGTGTCCCTCCGACGAACGCGGAGAGTCCATTATGGCCGGGCCGCGCCGCTGAACCGTTCCGGCGCGGCCTGGTACTGCTCCCGGCACCAGTCGCCGCAGAAGGACGAGGTGGTCGGCATGTCGCAGACCGGGCACGCGGGCTGTTCCGGTGAGCTCATCGAGGCGAACTCCGCGTTGCTGCCGGGATGCGTCCAGCCAGTGCCCTGGTATTCGAGGTAGGTGGCGGTCCGCTGGGCGACGGCCCGGCCGAAGTAGCGTTCGACGATCCGCAGGGCCAGGTCGGTGCCGGAGGTGAGCCCGCCGGCGGTGGCGATCGGGCCGTCCTCGACGAAGCGCACCCCGCGGACGACCTCGACCTCGGGAAACAGTGCCCCGAGCGCCTTGTAGGCGGCGTGGTGGGCCGTCGCGGTCCGGCCGTCGAGCAGGCCGGCCCGCCCGAGCACGAAGGACCCGTTGCAGACCGACATGGTGACGGCGGCGTCGTGGTGGACGCGCCGCAACCAGTCCAGAGCCTCGGGGGCGATCTTCTCCATGTCGACGGCCGGGACGACCACGATGTCCGGTGCGGGTGCGCTTTCGAAATCGTGTCCGGGTACGAGGACCATGCCGCCGGAGACGCGGACGGGATCGGTCGTCGCCGCCACCGTGTAGAGCGTGAACGGGTGGGGCCGGTCGTCGAGCTGGGCGTACTCGAACACGCCCCAGGGGCCGGCGAAGTCGACCAGCTCGGCCTGGGACGAGAGGAGGAACGCGACGGTGATGGCGCCGGTCGCGGGCGGGTCGAGCGGTGCGGTGAGCCGGGCGTCGGGGACGGGCTCGTCGAAGGTGTCGTGAGTGCTCACGTTGGTCGTCCTTTCGGGACCGGGCCGGGCCGCGGCCGTCGCGAACGCGAAGTGCGGACGGCCGGTGAGGGGATGGGTGAGGACGGCCGCGCGTACGCCGAAGACCTCGGCCAGGCGTTCGGGCGTGAGTACGGCGACGGGCCGGCCGGCCGCGACGACCCGCCCGTGCTCCAGCAGCACCACGGCGTCGCAGTAGGCCACCGCGTGGTCGAGGTCGTGCAGGGCGGCCACGGTGGTGAGCCGGAGCTCGCGGATCAGGTCCAGCAGTTCGAGCTGCGCGCCGATGTCGAGGTGGTTGGTGGGTTCGTCGAGCAGCAGGACGGGCGCGTCCTGGGCCAGCGCGCGGGCGAGCAGGACCCGCTGGCGTTCGCCGCCGGACAGCGTGGCGAACCGCCGGTGCTCGGCCCACGCGATGCCGGCCCGCTCCAGCGCCCCGTCCACAATGGCGCGGTCGGCCGCGCTCTCGCGCACGAGCAGCCGCTGGTGCGGGATCCGGCCCATGCTGACGATGTCGCGGACGCTGTAGTCGTTGTCCAGCTCCTGGTCCTGCGCCACCACGGCCCGTAGCTGCCCGGCCCGGCGCGCGGGGACCCGCCAGACGTCGTCGCCGCCGATGAGCACCGCGCCCTGCCGCGGGCGGATGATCCGGTACAGGCAGCGCAGCAGGGTGCTCTTGCCCGACCCGTTCGGCCCGACCAGCCCGGTGACCCGGCCGGTGGCGGCGTCGAATGAGACATCGTCGAGGATCGGCGTGCCGTCGATGCTCACCGAGACACCGGTCGCGATGACCCTCATTGGACCGCACCGGACCGGCGGCGCAGCAGCCACAGGAAGAAGGGCGCGCCCAGGGCCGCGGTGAAGATACCGATCGGCAGCTCGTTGGGCCGGTCCAGCGTGCGCGAGAGCAGGTCGACCAGGATCAGGAACACGGCACCGACCAGCAGCGACACCGGCACCAAGCGCCGGTGGTCGGGCCCGACGAGCAGGCGGACCGCATGCGGCACGAGCAGCCCGACGAAGCCGATGCCCCCGGCCACGCTGACGATCGTCGCGGTCAGCAGCGAGGCGGCGGCGAGCAGCCCGAGCCGCAGCCGGTTGACGTCGATGCCGAGCCCGGCCGCCGACGTCTCGCCCATCGTCAGCGCGTTCAGCCGGCGCCCGTCGGACAGCAGCCAGAACAGGCCGCAGGTCAGGGCGAAGGCCGGCGCCGGCAGGTCGCCCCAGGACGCCGTGGCCACCGAGCCGAGCAGCCAGAACATGATGGCCCGCAGGTCGGTCGGGCTGGCCTGCAGCTGGATGTAGCTGGTGACGGCCGAGCCCAGGTAGCTGATCGCCACACCGGCCAGGATCAGCCGGCCGGGCGCGACCCGGCCGGCCCGCTGCGCCAGGCTCACGACCAGCGCCACGCTGGCCAGCGCCCCGGTGAACGCCGCGCCGGCCACGCCCAGGCCGGCGATCACGGCGGGCGCGAAGGTCAGCGCGAGGACGGCGCCGACCGAGGCGCCCGAGGAGATGCCGAGCAGATAGGGATCGGCGAGCGGGTTGCGTACCAACGCCTGAAGGCAGACCCCGGCGATGCTCAGGCCCGCGCCGGCCACTCCGGCCAGCAGCACCCGCGGCGTGCGGAAGTCCCACACGATCTGGTCGTAGAGCAGGCTGCGCTCGGTGTCCCCGGGCGTGAGATGGGCCCACGTCACCGCGACCACGTCACCGAGCGGCACCGGGACCGTTCCGACGGCGATCGCGACCGCCGCGGCCAGCCCGAGGGCGCCGGCCAGGAGAACGATCAACAGCGGAAAGGCACTGTCGGGTACGAGGTGCGGGCCGCCGGACGGCCGGGTCCGCTCAGCCGGCGGCGCGGACGACATCGCTGATCCGCTTGACCGCGACCGCGTTCAACGGCCCGAGGTAGAAGCTGTCGGAGACCGAGGTGTACGTCTTGGTCCTCGACGCCGGCCATCGCGGGAACTGCGCGAACAACTTCGCGGCGTACTTGTCGGCGTTGTCGTCCGGCTGGTACAGCCCGACCACCAGGACGTCGACGTCGGCGGCGGCGAGGGCCTCGACGTTGATCGCGCCGAGTTGCTGGTCGCTGAGTCCGCCGAACGCGTTGACGCCGCCGGCCCGGTTGACGATGTCGTCGAAGATCCCGCCACCGAACACCGCCGGCACCGTGAGCCCCATCGCCATCGACATGCCCGGGTACGCGACCAGCACCCGCTTGCGTTCGCCGGGCGGCGGCGGGAAGGCGGCCAGCGAGGCGCGTGCCTCGCGCACGATCTGCGCCGCCCGGCCCTGGACGTCGAAGATCACCCCGAGCTGGGTCAGCAGGTCGAACGACGACTCGACCGACCGGTTGGCGTACGTCGTCACGTCCCCGGGCCGCGGCGAGACCGCGCCGTTCGCGCAGTTGGACGGCGTCACGAAGCTGTTGATGCCGGCCTTGGCCAGCGCATCACCGGTCTACCGGTTCGTGCCATCGGAGGACTCGCAGTTCTGCCGTAGGTCCACGCCGGAGGATTCCGGGGCGCGCGCCGGCGTGCGTCCACTCAGGGGAAAATCAGGCGGCCGACATCAGAGATAGTCGCCGCCTCCCTCTCGATGGTTCCCGTGAATTGCCGCGACCCGAAACGGCCTCCCTGGAACTTTCCCGGCTTCCGGGGCGACCACTGGGCGTGGCACCCCCGATGGACGACTCGGACCTGCTCGCGCTGGCGTTCGCCGCCGGACGCGGCGACCACGATGCCGTGACCGGCCTGATCCGGGCCACCCAGCGGCAGGTCCACCGGTTCGTGGTGTCGCTCAACGGCCTCGACGACGCCGAGGATCTGACGCAGGAGACCTTTCTGCGGGCGATGCGGGCGTTGCCGGCCTTCGCCGGGCGGTCGTCGGTCCGGACGTGGCTGTTCGCCATCGCCCGGCGTACCGTGGCCGACCATCTGCGCCACCTCTACCGCCGGCCGCCGCAAGCCGCCGTGCCCGACTGGGTGGCCGTGGCCGAGTCGGCCGGACGGCACGCCCGGATCCGTTTCGACGACCATCACGCGCTGGTCGACCTGCTCGACCGGCTGCCGCCGGACCGGCGCGAGGCGTTCGTCGTCACCCAGGTGCTCGGCCTGTCTTACGCGGAGGCGGCCGAGGTCTGCGGCTGCCCGGTCGGCACCATCCGCTCCCGGGTGGCCCGCGCCCGCGAGGACCTGATCGCCGCCCTCGGGCAGGACCGCGCGGCCGGATGAGAGGTGCGGGGAACCCGAGGGGCCGCGCCGGCGACTGATGTACGAGGTGCGGTGCGCCCGGCGGCGTGGCGCGAAGCGGGCGCAGGTTGGCCCGCGGACCACTCCCCCGCGACCGACGCGAGCCGGTGGACTGATGTCCGGTGTCAGCCGAGGAGGTTTGCGTGCGGATAGACGTGGTGGTGTTCGACGGAGTGGACGACCTGGATGTGATCGCCCCGTACGAGACGTGGTCGATGGCCCGGCGGGCCGGTGTGGACGTCGGCGTGCGGCTGGTGTCCGCGAGCGGCACACCGCAGGTCGATACCGCACACGGGCTGCGCCTCGGGCCGGTCCAGCCGTGGTCCCCGGTGGACGCCGACGTCCTGCTCGTGCCCGGAGGCGGCGCCGGCGCCGGGCGGGCGGCCGGGGTGGCCGCCGAGTTGGGCACCGGCCGCCTGCCCGACGCGTTGCGGGCGGCCGTACGCCCGGGCCTGATCCTGGCCTCGGTCTGCACCGGGGCTCTGCTGCTGGGCGCGGCCGGGCTGCTGACCGGGCGCCCGTGCACCACCCACCACCGGCTGGCCGGCCGGTTGTCCGAGGCCGGCGGGAAACCGGTCGACGCTCGCGTGGTCGACGACGGCGACCTGGTCACCGCCGGCGGCATCACCTCCGGCTTCGACCTGGCCCTGTGGCTGCTGGAACGCTTCCACGGCGCCGAGGTCGCGACCCGGGTCGCGGACGGCCTGGAATACGAGCGCCGGGGCGAGGTGTGGCGGTCGTGAGGCGCGCTCTCACCGCCGCTGTGCTGGTGCTGGCGCTGGCCGGCTGCGGCACCGGCGCACCGGCCGCGCCCGAGGCCGGCATGGCCGTGGCCGACTGCGCGGGCCGGGACGTGATGTTCCCCGAGGCGCCGGAACGGGTCGTCGTCCTCGACGGATACGCCGCCCAGTCGATGGTCCGCCTCGGGCTCGGCGACCGGATCACCGCGGTCGGGTTCACCGCGCCGTTCTCGGTCGAGAAGGGCCCGATCCGGGCCGAACTGGCCCGGCTGCCGGTGCTGACGGCCGGCTCGATCCCGGCGACCGAGCTGGTCGCCGCGCAACGACCCGATCTGGTGATCACCTCGGCCGAGACCTTCGGCGGGGCGCCGGGCAGCCCGAAGGAGTCCGATCTGGCCACGATGAACGCCAAGGGGCTGGCCGCCTGCGTCCCGGACGGGCCGCTGACCAGCCTGCGACCCGCGTACGACTTCCTGCTCAGGATCGGCCGGGTGTTCCGGGTCGAGCAGCGCGCCGAGCAGCTCGTCGCCGAGCTCCAGGCCCGCGAGCGGGCGGTGACGGCCCCGGCCGGGCCGAAGCCGACGGTGCTGATCCTGCCGGACAACCCGGTGGCCGGGCAGCCGGTGCCGACCTCGAGCCCGTCGACCATCCCGAGCGGCGTGGTCACCGCGGCCGGCGGCGTGAACGTCTTCGCCGACGTCACCGGCACCCGCGTGCAGGTGTCGCCGGAGCAGATCGTCGAACGCGACCCGCAGGTCATCGTCGTGGTCACCGACTACAGCTTCGTCAAGCTGAAAGGGCGGGCGCTGGTCGACTCCATCCGGGCCAACCCGTTGCTGGCCCACACGTCCGCGGTCCGCGACGGCCGGGTGCTGTCGGTGTCGCAGTTCCTGACCCAGTTCCCCAGCCCGCTCAACGTCGACGCGCTCGAGCAGGTCGCGGCCGGGTTGCGCCCGTGAGCGTCGCCGTCCCGAGCGCCCGCGGCCGTGTCCGGGCCGCCGTCGTCCCGTACCCGCTGATCGTGGGTCTGCTGGGTGTGGCCGTGCTGCTGTCGGTGGTGGTCGCGACCGGTGTCGGGCCGGTGCGGGTGCCGGCCGGCGAGGTGGGGCGGATCCTGGTGCACCACCTCGCCGGTGGTGGCGACACGACGGCGAACGCGGACCTGATCGTGTGGCGGCTGCGGTTCCCACGGGTGCTGCTCGGCGCGGTCGCCGGGGCCGGGCTGGCGCTGGCCGGCGCGGTGGTGCAGAGCGTGGTCCGCAATCCGGTCGCCGACCCGTACCTGCTGGGCCTGTCCTCGGGCGCGTCGGTCGGCGCCGTCGCGGTGATCACCACCGGGGTGAGCGTGCTCGGCGCGCTGACGCTGCCGGTGGCGGCGTTCGCCGGGGCCGCCGGGGCGATGGCCGTGGTGCTGCTGCTGGCCCGGCACCGGGGCCGGCTGCTGCCTCTGCGGCTGATCCTGGTCGGGGTGACCTGCGGGCAACTGCTCGGCGGCGTCACGTCGTTCCTGCTGGTCAGCACCCAGAACAGCGCGGCCCAGCAGCAGATCGTCTTCTGGCTGCTCGGTGCCCTGTCCGGGGCGGGCTGGAACGTGCTCGCGGTCCCGGCGGCGGTCGTGGCCGGCGGACTGGTGCTGCTGACGGTCCGGGCGCGGCGGCTCAACGTGCTGGTGCTGGGCGACGAGGCGGCGGCCGCGCTGGGCGTCGACGCCAGCCGGTTGCGCCTCGAACTGCTCCTCGTGACGACCCTGCTGGTCGGCACGGTGGTGGCGGTGTCCGGCGGCATCGGGTTCGTCGGGCTGATCGTGGCCCATCTGGCCCGGATGCTGGTCGGCGCCGACCACCGCCGGATGCTGCCCGTCACCGCCGGGCTGGGCGCGTTGTTCCTGCTCTGGTCGGACGTGGCCGCCCGGACGCTGATCTCACCGGCCGAACTGCCGATCGGCATCCTCACCGCATTCCTCGGGGTGCCGTTCTTCCTGCTGGTCATGCACGCCCGGGGGCTGGCCGCGGACGGGGCGCCGTGATGCTGCGGGTGGAGGGGGTGTCGGTCACGCTGGGCCGGGCCCGGGTGCTCGACGACGTGTCGCTGACCGTGCCCGAGGGCGGGTTCACGGCGTTGCTCGGCCCCAACGGCAGCGGGAAGTCGACGCTGCTGCGCACGGTCTACCGGGCGCGCCGGCCGGACGCGGGGCGGGTACTGGTCGACGGCAGTGACATCTGGACCAGGCCGGCGGCGTGGTCGGCCCGCACCACCGGCGTGCTGACCCAGGAGAGCCACGCCGGCTTCGAGTTCACCGTCACCGAAACCGTCACCATGGGGCGTACCCCGCATCTGAAGAACCTGGACCGGCTCACCCGCACCGACCACGACGTGGTGGAACGGGCGCTCGACGCCACCGGCCTGACCGATTTCGCCGGGCGCCGCGTCGGTGAGCTGTCCGGCGGTGAACGGCAACGAGTGCTGCTGGCCCGCGCGCTGGCCCAGCAGCCCCGGATGCTCGTGCTGGACGAGCCGACCAACCATCTCGATGTACGCCACCAGCTGGAGATCCTGGAGCTCGTCCGGGGTCTCGGGGTGACTGTGGTCGCGGCCCTGCACGGCCTCGACCTGGCCGCCCGCTACGCCGGCACCGCGATCGTGCTCGACCGGGGGCGGGTCGTCGCCGCCGGCGCGCCGTCCACAGTGCTGACCCCCGGGCTCATCCGCGAGGTGTTCGGCGTGGCCGCGACCGTCGACCAGGCCGACGACGGGTTCCCGCGCATCACCACGCGACCGCTGAGGACCGGCCTTGTCCCGTGACGTCCACACCGTCGCTGTCCTCGCCCTCGACGGCGTCGTCGGGTTCGACCTGGCCATCCCCTGCCAGGTCTTCGGCAGCACCCGGCGGGCCGACGGCCGCCCACCCTACGAGGTGCGGGTCTGCGGGGTCCGGGACACGGTCCGGGCCAGCGCGTCGGGCACCGGCTACTACCGGATCCAGGCCCCGTACGAGCTGGAGGCGGCGGCCGACGCCGACACGATCGTGGTTCCCGGCGTGGCCGTGCCCCGGCGGGCCCCCGAACCGGTGCTGGCCCTGCTCCGGGCCGCGGCCGCCCGTGGCGCCCGTACCGTCTCGATCTGCACCGGGGCGTTCGTCCTGGCCCAGGCCGGCCTGCTCGACGGCCGCCGGGCCACCACCCACTGGGCCGCCGCCGCCGAACTGGCCGGCCGCCACCCTCGGGTCGAGGTCGACGCGGCGTCGCTCTACCTCGGCGACGGCCGGGTGTTCACCTCGGCCGGTGTCGCCGCCGGCCTCGACCTGTGCCTGCACCTGGTCCGCCGCGACCTCGGCGCCGCCGTCGCCGCCCGCACCGCCCGCGTCGTCGTGATGGCCCCCAGCCGCGACGGCGACCAGGCCCAGTTCATCGAGCACGCCCCGGCCGGCACCAGCGGATCCCTCGCCCCGACCCTGGCCTGGCTGGCCGAGCACGCCGCCGACCCCGTGACCCTCACCGACATCGCCCGCCACGCCCGGCTCAGCACCCGCACCCTGACCCGCCGCTTCCGCGAGCAGACCGGCACCAGCCCGCTCGGCTGGCTCCAGGAGCAACGCCTGCACCTGGCCCGCCGCCTGCTCGAGACCACCGACCTCCCGGTGGCCACCGTGGCCGCGCGCAGCGGGCACGGCTCGATCACCGCGCTGCGCGCCCACTTCCGGCGCCGCCTGCGCATCAGCCCCGACCACTACCGGCGCGGCTTCGGTGAGCGCCCCTGAACTTTTCGAGTGTCTCCGGGAACTAATCCGGCGCGGGCGCCGACCGATAAACCGATCACGCCGCCTCAGCACCGGATCGAGGAGACCCTATGTCCGCCACCGGCTTCGGCCCCTTGCTGCTGCGGCTGCACTTCTACGCCGGTGTCCTGGTCGCTCCGTTCCTGCTGGTCGCCGCGCTGACCGGGATCGCGTACGCGTTCACCCCGCAGATGGAACGCGCCTACTACGCCGACGAGTACGTCGTCTCCTCTCCCGGCGACGCCGTCAAGCCGCTGTCCGCGCAGCTCGCCGCGGCCCGGGCAAAACATCCCGAGGGCAGTGTCACGGCCATCCGCCCCGGCCGCGGCGAGGCCACCACCCAGATCGACTTCACCTCGCCCGAGCTCGACTCCGAACACGCCCACACCGTGTTCGTCAACGAATACACCGGCCAGGTCACCGGGCAACTCACCACCTGGTACGGCGAATCGCCGCTGCGTACCTGGTTCGACGACCTGCACACCAACCTCAACCTCGGCACCGCCGGCTTCTTCTACTCCGAGTTCGCCGCCAGCTGGCTGTGGGTCGTCGCCCTGGGCGGCGTCATCCTGTGGTTCCGCCGCCAGCGCGGCAAACGGATGCTGCGCCCCGATCTCAAGGCCAAGCGAGGGGTACGCCGAACCCGCAGCTGGCACGCCTCCACCGGCCTCTGGCTCTCCATCGGTCTGCTGTTTCTGTCGGCCACCGGCCTGACCTGGTCCAACTATGCCGGCGAGAACTTCGGCAACGCCGTCGACGCCCTGCACGGCAGCCGCCCCGCCGTCGACACCGAACTCGCCGCCGTGACCCCGGCTCCGGCCGGCGGCGGCCACCACGGCGGCGGTGCCGCACCCGCCGCCGCCGACACTCCCGCCGACCTGACCCAGATCGACAAGGTCTGGCAGGTCGCCGAGGCCAACGGCATCACCGGCAGCCCCGCCATCACCGTCCCGGCCGACAACCACACCGCCTGGAACATCACCGAGATGGGCGCCCGGTGGCCCATGCACCGCGACGGCATCGCCGTCGACGGCGCCACCGGCCAGGTCACCGACCGCATCGACTACGCCGACTGGCCGGTCATGGCCAAGCTGACCCAGATCGGCATCTACGCCCACATGGGCGACCTGTTCGGCCTGCCCAACCAGCTCCTGCTGGCCGCACTGGCGATCGGCCTGATCACGGTCATCGTCTGGGGCTACCGCATGTGGTGGCAGCGCCGCCCCACCCGCGACGGCACCCGCGCCCTCGTCGGCGCCCCGCCCGTCGGCCCCGGCGCCTGGCAGCAGCTGCCCACCTGGGCCATCGTCGCCGGCGTCCCGGTCGTGCTGGCGATCGGCTACTTCCTGCCGATGTTCGGCCTGCCGCTGGTCGCGTTCCTGGCCTTCGACCTGATCGTCAGCGCGGTCCGCGGCCGACGCCGCGGCGCGGCCATCCCGGTCTCCCCCGCACCGGCCGGGATGAAGGCGGTCTCCCCCACGCCAGCCGTCTCCCCCGCACCGGCCGAGGCCGAGACACTCGCGGCGGGCGAGGCGAAAACAGTCGCGGCGGGCGAGGTGAAGATGGTGGACAAGCAGGAGGCAGCGGGCTGACCCGCGGCCCGGGGCCAGCGGGCCGGCGGCTCAGGCGGCCGGCCCGGCGGTAGGCCGACAGGTCGGGCATCGTCGAACCGGACATCGTCGAACATCTCCTGACCGGGCCGCTGCGCGTCGAGCGGCCGCAACGATTTTCCGGTGCTACGCCTCGGCTCCGGCGCGGCGACGACCGCGCCGGTAGACGACCGCGGCGACCGCGATGAGCAGCAGCGCGGCGGCGACCAGGCCGATCAGCACCGGGACCGGAAGGCCGGACGACGACGCGGGCGGGGCGGCCGCGGCCGGGCCGGACACGGCGGGCGCGGCGGCCGGCGGCAGGGCCGGGTCGGCCAGGGTGAAGCGGTACGAGCCCTGCACGCTGTGCCCGTCGACCGAGACGACCCGGTACGCGACCGTGTAACTGCCGTTGGCCAGCGGCTGGGTCACCGGGACGACGCCGGTGGCACCGTCGATCACCGGCGTACCCGTGGCGACCCGCGCCCGGGCCGCGTCGCTGACCGCCACCGTGGTGAAGTCGGGGTTGAGCCGCTCGGTGAAGACCAGGCTGACCGAGGCCGGCGCGACCGTCAGCGTGGCGTCACCGGCCGGTGTGGACGAGACCAGCGCGTTGTGCGCGAGCGCGGGCGTGCCCGGCAGCAGCACGGCGCCGGCCACGGCCAGCCCCAGCATCACTCGTCCGACGCCGGCCACCGCTCGCCGATCGGTCCGCTCCACTGTCATGTCCCGCCCTTCGCTCCGGAGGTCTCCGGTCTTAGTCGGCCGCCGCGCCACGAAAGTTCCCGGGAGCCGGGCATCCGCCCGCTTCGCGGTGATCGGGCGCCGGACCGGACCCGGCGGGAACTTTCCGCCGCCTCCGGACGACGTTTGGTGGTGAGTGGGGCGGCGTACCTTCAAGGCTCCGAGCGCCGCCCCACCTGCCCGTCGCGGCGGAGGCGTGGATCACGCCGGGAACTTTTCGCCCACCCCGGACGACAGTTGGTGGTGCGCGCTGAATGGAGAACACCGTCGCTGGTCGCGGTGGTGACGGGTACGTCGTCCGCGGTGCTCGCCGCCGCCCTGGTGGCCGGCGGCGCGGTCGACGACACCGTGCTGCCGGGCATCCCCAACCCGGGACCGGTCACCGAGTGGGCCTTGCCGGCGGTCACCACGCTGGCCAACGCGGCCGGGGTGCTGGTCGTCGGCCTGACCGTGACGGCGGCGTTCCTGCTGCCGGGCGACGGTCCGAGCGTCGCCGCGCACGGCTGGCGGCTGTTGCGCCGGGCCACCTGGGCGGCGCTGCTGTGGGCGGCGGCCGCCCTGGCCTCGGTGGCGCTCACCGTCTCGGACGTGCTGGGCGTCCCGGTGGCACGGCTCAGCGAGGCCTCGGTGGTCAGCTTCGCGACCTCCATCGGGCAGGGGCAGGCGTTTGTCGTGCAGGCCGGGTTCGCGCTGCTGGTGGCCGTGCTGTCGCGGGCCGGGGTCTCTCGTGCGGTGGCCGCGGCGGCCGCGGTCGTCGCCGGGGCGGCGGTGCTGCCGCCCGCCTTCACCGGCCATGCCGCCTCGGCCGGCGACCATCAGCTCGCGGTCACCAGCCTGGCCCTGCACGTGTTGTCGGCGTCGCTGTGGGTGGGTGGTCTCGGTGGTCTGCTGGCGGTACGCGGGCATCGCCGTTTCGCGGACACGGCGGCCCGGTACAGCCGCCTCGCGCTGGCCTGTTTCGTGGTCGCCGGGTTCAGCGGGGTCGTCAACGCGGCGGTCCGGCTCGGTTCGTGGCCGGCCCTGGTGACGTCGCGGTACGGCGTACTCGTCATCCTGAAGGTCTTCGCGCTCCTGATCGTCGGCGTGATCGGGGCGGCTCATCGCGGCCGCACCCTCCCCGCCGTCCGCGGCGGGGCGCCGCACGCCTTCCTGCGCCTGGCCGCGGGCGAGCTCGTCGTGCTGGGCGCCACCGTCGGGCTGGCCGTCGCGTTGTCACGTACCCCCACGCCGAAGGACGACCCGCTCACCCGCCCGGATCCGCTGGTGGAACTGCTCGGCTTCACCCCGCCCGGTCCGCCCAGCGCCGCGACGATGCTGGGCAGCCCGCTACCGGACCTGTTCTTCCTGACCGCGGCGGTCGCCGGGATCGCCTTCTACCTCGTGGGCGTGCGCCGGCTGCGCCGGGCGGGCCACCACTGGCCGCTCGGGCGGACCGCCTCCTGGACCGGCGGGCTGGCGCTGCTCGCCGCCATCACCTGCCTGGGCGTCGCCAAGTACGCGCACATGCTGTTCAGCGTGCACATGGTGCAGCACATGGTGTTGTCCATGGCGGTGCCGGTCCTGCTGGTCGGCGGCGCACCGGTCACCCTCGCGCTGCGGGCCCTGCGACGGCCGGCCGACCCGCAGGTGCGCGGCGCCCGCGAGTGGCTGCTGATCGTCGTGCACAGCCGGGTGCTGCGGTTCTTCAGCCATCCGCTGGTCGCGCTGGGGATCTATGTGGTCAGTCTGTACGGACTGTATTTCGGCGGCCTGCTCGGCACGCTGATGCGTTACCACCTCGGGCACCTGGCCATGCTCGTCCACTTCGTACTCTCCGGCTACCTGCTGTTCTGGGTGCTGATCGGCGTCGACCCCGGCCGCCGCCGGCTGCCGTCACCGCTGCTGCTGGGTGTGCAGTTCCTGGCCATGGCGGCGCACGCGTTCTTCGGGTTCGTGCTGCTGCAGTCGACCACCGTGATCGGCGCCGACTGGTATCCGGCCGTACACCCCGCCTGGGCCTCCGACCTGCTCATCGATCAGCATCTCGGCGCCGGACTGGCGTGGGCGTTCGGCGAGATCCCGGGCGCGATCGTGGTGCTGCTCCTGATCCGGCAGTGGATCCGGGCCGACGAACGGGAGCAGGCCCGGTTCGACCGCGCGGCCGACCGCCTCGAGGCCAGGCCGCGCGACGCCGCGGGAACCGAACGGGCCGCGGCGTCGACTACCGATGCATGAGCACTGATCAGCGGCCCCGGCTGCGGCTGGTCCGCGACGACGAGCGGGCGCCGCGCCGGCGCGACCTCGTCCGGCGGGCGCTGGCCGCGGTGGCGGTGTCCCAGCTGGCGCTGGGCGTCGCTCAGATCGCCGGGGTGCACCTGCTCGACGCGGTCAGCGGCGAACACGTGCGCAACGAGTCGGCGGCCTGGAACGTCGCGCTGGGGCTGGCCCTGCTGGGCGTGGCCCGGGCCGGCCGCTGCTCCCCGGCCGTGCTGGCCGTCCTCACCGCGTTCGTCGCCATGCTCACCGTCCTCACCGTCACCGACCTGCTGGCCGGACAGGTCGGTCTCGCCCGCCTCAGCACTCACACGTCGCTGCTCGTCGGCTTCTTTCTGGTCGTACGCCTGACTCGCCGATCGACACCGGTCGAGGAAATGTCGCCGGGGCGGGGAACTCCGCCGGACCGGGCGGCGACAAACGAATCGCAGACCTCACAAAGGAACGGACTTCATGCGCACAAGCAAGCTGGCGACGATCGCCCTGACCGCCACGTTCGCCACCCTCGCCCTGACCGGCTGCGCCGGTGACACCACGGACGCCGCGAGTGGCGCCCCCGCGACCACGCCCTCCGCGGCCGCCGCGGCCCAGGCCCTGACCGTGAAGGACCCTTGGGTGAAGGCCTCCGGCGCCGGCGTGATGACCGCCGCGTTCGGCGTGCTGGTCAACGACACCGACGCCGACGTGACAGTGACCGGCGCCGAGTCACCGGCGTCCCCGATGGAACTGCACGAGATGACCATGAAGGACGGCAAGATGATCATGCGGCCCAAGGAGGGCGGCTTCGTCATCAAGGCCAAGAGCACCCACGAGCTCGGCCCCGGCGGCGACCACCTGATGCTGATGAAGCCGGCCGCGGCGATCGAGGCCGGCGACGAGGTCACCTTCACCCTGAAACTGGCCGGCGGCAAGACGGTGGACTTCAAGGCCATCGCCAAGCCGTTCGCGGGCGCGGGCGAGAGCTACGACCCGGGCATGAAGATGCCGGGCTCGCCCTCGTGACCACCCGGCGTGGGTTGCTGGCCGGCGGCGCTGCCGCCGGCCTCGCGGCCTCCCTCGTCCCGGGTTCACCCGCGTCCGCCGCTCCGGGTACGGGCGAGGCGGTGGTGCCGTTCCACGGCTCCCGGCAGGCCGGCGTCACGCAGGATCCGCCCGCGCACGCCGCGTTCGTCGCTTTCACTCTGGCCGCCGGAACGGACAAGCGCGGCCTCGGACGGATGCTGCGCCTGCTGACCGACGACGCCGCCCGCCTCACCCAGGGCCGGCCGGCCCTGGGTGACACCGACGCGCAGCTGGCGGTGCTGCCGGCCCGGCTGACCGTCACCTTCGGGTTCGGGCCGGGCCTCTACCGGCGGGCCGGAACGAGGTCACCGGTCGCCGACCTGCCCGCCTTCGCCATCGACCGGCTCGAGAGGCGCTGGTCCGGCGGCGACCTGCTGCTGCAGATCTGTGCCGACGACCCGCTGACCGTGACCCACGCCCAGCGCATGCTCATCAAGGACACCCGCCCGTTCGGGGCGGTGCGCTGGGTCCAGACCGGGTTCCGCCGCAGTCCTGGCGTGCAGGCGCCCGAGCACACCCAGCGCAACGTGATGGGCCAGCTCGACGGCACGGCCAACCCGCGCGGCGCGGTGATGGACGACGCGGTCTGGAACCCCGACAATTCCACCACCCTCGTGCTACGCCGGATCCGCGCCGAAATCGAGAAGTGGGACCTGCTCTCGGTCACCGACAAGGAGCTGTCGGTCGGCCGCAAGATGGACACCGGCGCCCCGCTCAGCGGCACCGCCGAACACGACGAGCCCGACTTCACCCGGCTCGACGCCTCGGGCCTGCCCGCGATGCCCGACTTCGCGCACGTCACCCGGGCCCATGTCAGCGAGCCGTCCCTCAAGATCCTGCGCCGCCCCTACAACTACGACGGCGCGCCCGACACGGCCGGGATCCCCGACGCCGGCCTGATCTTCGCCGCCTACCAGCGCGACATCGCCCGCCAGTTCGTACCCATCCAGAAACGCCTCGCCGACAAAGACCTCCTCAACGAGTGGATCACCCCGATCGGCTCGGCCGTCTTCGCCGTCCCGCCGGGCTGCGCCGAGGGCGGCTGGATCGGCGAGCGGATCCTCGCTTAGCCAGCGCCTCCCGCCCGTGACGCCTCCCGCCCGTGACGCCCCCTGCCCGCGGCGCCTCCCGCCCGGCGCCCCCTGCCCGCGGCGCCCCTGCCCGTGACGCCCCCTGCCCGCGGCGCCTCCCGCCCGGGGCGCCTCCCGCCCGTGATGTAGACAGGGCCGGTGATTTCCGGCGGCGGCCCGGATCTGTACGGGTGGAGGTGTGCACGTGGATGACATGGGTTTCACGGAGGCCGCCGGGCCGCTGCGGCGGGAGATTCTGGTGCACTGCTACCGGATGCTCGGCTCGGCGGCGGACGCGGAGGACGCCGTGCAGGAGGCGTTCCTGCGGGCGTGGCGGGGGTTCGATCGGTTCGAGGGTCGTGCGTCGGTGCGTACCTGGCTGTATCGCATCGCCACGAACGTCTGCCTGCGGTTCGTCGAGCAGCGGGCGCGGCGGGTGCTTCCCGCCGGGCTGGGCGAGCCGGAACAGGACTGGCACCTGCCGGCCCGACCGGCCGGGGCCGAGACGCGGTGGGTGGGTCCGCTACCGGTCGACCCGGCGGAGGTGGCCGGCGATCGGGAAAGCGTACGGCTGGCTTTCGTCGCGGCGTTGCAGCATCTGCCGGCCCGGCAGCGCGCGGCCCTGATCCTGCGCGACGTCGCCGACCTGCCGGCCGACGAGGTGGCGGCGGCGCTCGGGACGACGACGGTCGCGGTGAACAGCGCCCTGTTGCGGGCCCGGGAACGGATCGCGCGGGAGACGCCCGACCGGTCCAGCATGAGCGACCCCGAGAGCACCGAGATCAAGAGCCAGGTTCTGCGGTACGAGGCGGCGTTCCGGCAGGCCGACGTGAAGGCTCTCGCCGCCGTCCTCCGCGACGACGTGACACTGGAGATGCCGCCGCATGCCACCTGGTTCGCCGGGCGGGAAGCGGTGCTCGGCTTCCTCGGCTCACGCGTGCTGCGGCGCCGGTTCACGGTCGCCCCGGTGACACCGCCGGCCAACGGGCAGCCGACGATCGCGCTCTACGCCGGGCCCGACGCGCACGCGCTGCAGGTCCTCGACGTGGACCGGAGCGGGTTCCGGCACGTCCACATCTTCCTGCAGCCGGAACTGTTCCCGATGTTCGGGCAGCCGGTGACTCTGGCCTCCGGCCGGGATCTCCTCAGCTGAAACGTCTGCTGAGGAGGAACCGATGAAAGACGAGAACGTGATGGTGGTCGGTGGCACCCGCGGCCTGGGACGTGCCGTGGCCGACGCGGCCCGTGCGGCCGGCGCACGGGTCACCACGGTGGCGCGGTCGGGTGCGGTCGCGGGTGACGCCACCGACGAGGCGTTCGCCGACAAGGTCCTGGCCGAGCACCGTCCCCGCCTGCTGGTGGTCACGGCCGGCGCGGTGCCGGTGATGCGGCCGCTGACCGAGCACTCGTGGGAGACGTTCTCGACGAACTGGAACGCCGACGTCCGGATCGCCTTCGTCTGGTTGCGGGCGGCGATGCGGCTGCCGTTGGCGCCCGGCTCCCGGGTGATCGTGTTCGGCAGTGCGGCCGAGTTGCACAGCGGTTCTCCGCTCAGCGGCGGGTACGCGGGCGCGAAGGCCACGATCCGGATGATCACCGGCTACGCGGCGGCCGCGGCGGAGGATCTCGGCATCACGATGACGACGGTGCTGCCGACGATCACGCCCGGTACGGGAGTCGGGGCGACGGCGATGGCGGCGTACGGAAGAAGGAGCGGACCGACCCCCGAGGCCGTGGCCACCGCCGTGATCGCCCTGCCCACCGGATCAGGGGCCTATGCATGGCAGGGTGACGGCCTGCGGGCTCTGGGCCACGCCGCGGCCCTGGGTGATCCGTCAGATGCGCCCTAGTCGGACGCGGCGCCGGCGACGATGTGCTGCTGGCTGAAACCCCTGGCCAGCAGCCACACGGCCAGGACCATCTCCTGGACGCCGATGGGCAGGGCCAGGAGGGTGTACCCGGTGACGGGATTGCCGCTGAACAATGCCAGTAAACAGGCGACAGCCATCAGGAACACGCCGACCATGCCCCATCCCGACAACCATCGGGGAACGAGTCGCGATCGGTAGAACACGACGTAATACATCAGAGCGCCCGTGCAGAAGGCCAGGACGCCGACGACCGAGGCACTGTCGCGCATGCTGATGACCGAGTCGGCGACGCTCGGCTCGGCGATCGACCGCAGGGACAGCAGGGCCACGACCGCGACGGCATAGAACACCGCCTCGATGGTTCTGAAGACCACGGATCCGAGTGCCAGGCCGGCGTGAAGCGTTTTCAGCAACGGGTAGAGCGCGACCGCGATGCCGACACTGGTGCCGGCTGCGACCAGGTAGAGAAGCGCGGCGGCGGCCAGCCGATCGTGTTGGCCGGCCAGGCCGGTCGGCGCGTCCGGTCCCGTGAGAACGGGCACGACGGCGCCCGCGGCGAGCGCGGCCACCGTAGCGAGCAGAAACAGGACTCCCGTCGCGATCGACGTCCTTCGAACCGGGTTCATCATGGCCCTCTGTTCTACGCTGTAGGTCTACAACGTAGAATAGGCACGTGGGTCAAGCTGTCAAGACGGCCCGCACAGCTGAGAGCGAGCATGCGTTCCTGCTGTCCGATCCGACCGGTTCCGCCCCTCGCCCCCGGGCCGGGCGTAGCGTCGGGGCGTGGCCGGTCGGCAGCGAGCGAGGTCAGCCGGGTCCAGCCGACCCGTGCGCCGCCGGTCGATGCTGGTGCTGGTGGCGGTGGTGCTCCTGGGCCTGCTGGGTACGGTCCTGGCGGTCGCGGCGCTGCGGCGCGGCGACCAGAACCGAGCCGCGCAGACACTCTCGGAACGGACACAGACCGTGGTCGAGACGGTCTCGGCCGAGATCCGCCGGTACGGCGAAGCTCTCCGGGACGTCACCGCCGCGGTCAGTGCCCAGGCCGAACTGGACGCGGACGAGTTCGCCGCGATCGTGGCGCCGGTCGACCGCTCCCGGCTGCCCGGCGCGACCGGCGTCTCGCTGATCGTCGCCGCCGGCACCGGGCAGATCCCGCAGGTGCAGGCCCGATGGCGGGCCCGCGGCGCCGCCGGCCTGACACTGCAACCGGCGCCACGGGCGACCTCGCACTGGTTCACCGTCTTCGTGCACCCCCTGGACGGCAGCGCGCCCTCGGTCGGCCGCGACCTCGCACCGGCCACCGCCGCGGTACGCACCCTGGAGTTGTCCCGGCAGACCCGTCAGCTCACCGCGAGCCAGCCGTACCTGTTCCTCAAGGACGCGCATCTGCCACCGGACCAGCAACAGCTCTCGACCGTCCTGGCCGCGCCGGTCTACGCCACCTCCCGCGCGGCGCCCGACGTCGGACAATTCCGGGGCTGGATCGTTCTCGGCGTACGGGGCGGCGACTTCCTGCGCCAGAGCATCGGCGTGGTCGCCCGCGACACCGTCACCGTCACCTTGCGCGACACCGCCGCCGACGGGCGCCAGATCGTCCTGGCCGCTTGGACCCCGCCCGGCGTGACCGTCGAGCAGCGGACCAGCCGGACGACGACGGTCGAGGCACCGCAACGCCAGTGGCAACTGCGGGTCAGCGCGACCGACAAGCTCCTGCCGGAGACGGCGGTACAGATGCGGACCGCCGCCTGGGTGACCGGTGCGGTCCTCACGCTCCTGCTCGCGATCCTGGCCGCCACCGTCACTACGTCACGGGATCGGCTCATGCTCAGTGTCGAGGAGGCCACCGCGGCGCTGCGGGAGGACATCGCACGCCGGACCCGGGTGGAGGAACAACTACGCCGCCGCGAGCAGGAACTGGTCGGCTTCGCCGGTGTGGTCGCCCACGACCTGCGCGGCCCGCTGGCCCGGATCAGCGCCTACTCCGACTTCCTGCGGGAGGAGGCCGCCCCGGCCTGGAACGACGAGCATCGCGGCTTCCTCGAACGCCTGCGGGGCGGCGCCACCCGCATGCAATCCCTGCTCGACGACCTGCTCGACTACGCGACCGCCGACAACCGGCCCCTGACCTCGGTCCCCGTCGACCTGCAGGCAATAGTCACCGACATCGTCGCCGAACGCGTCATCGCACCCACCGACGGAACCGTCGTCGTCGGCCCCCTGCCCACCGTGACCGGCGACCCCACGCTGCTGCGCCAGGTGTTCGACAACCTGATCGGCAACGCCTGCAAGTACACCCGCGCCGGCCAGGCGCCCCAGGTGGAGGTCACCGCGCAGGGCGACGAGCAGCGGGGCCGCTGGCGTATCGAGGTGTCCGACCACGGCATCGGGATCCCCGACGAGCAGCGGGCCGAGGTTTTCACCGCGTTCACCCGCGCCAGCGGCAGCGAGACCTACACCGGCACCGGCCTCGGCCTGGCCATCGTGCACCGCATCGTCGAACGCCACCACGGCGCCATCGACGTGGTCGGCAACCGGCACGGCGGCAGCACGTTCCGGGTCGTCTTGCCCGCCACGGTTCCCGCGGCGCGGGCATGGTCGCGGTAGGCGATCACCACCGCCAGGCCGATCAGCCCCCGGATCTGGAGACTCACGCCGAACAGCCGCGGCGTCAGCAGTTGCGTGATATTCGTTTGACCAGCTCCGGACACGCGGGAAACGGCCGTCATCCGCTCTGATCTGGTTCTCAGCACGCCTCATAACGGCCTGGTCCGGCCCGTCGACAGGCTGCCCTGATTGCCGAGCGGGCCGGCTCAGGTGGCGTTGGCGCCGCCGTCGACGTTGATCGTCTGACCGGTGATGAAGGCCGCGTCCGGGGAGGCGAGGAACGCCACCGTTCCAACGAGGTCCTCGGGGTACTCGTCGCGGTGGATGCCGCGCGCTCGCCGTTGCGCCTCCAGCAGGGCCGGCGGCGCGGTCTGCTTCGCGTTCGGGGTGAGGGTGACGCCGGGAGTCACCACGTTGACGGTGATGCCGTGCTGGCCGAGTTCGCGCGCGATCGAGCGGGAGAACCCGACGATGCCGGCCTTGGCCGCGATGTAGTGCGCCTGAGCCGGCACACCGACGAAGTAGCCGCCGGAGCCGAACGAGATGATGCGGCCCCATCCGCGCTGCTTCATCAGCGGGACCGCGGCCCGGGTCATCAGGAACGTACCGGTCAGGTTGATGTCGATGACCTGGCGCCAGTCGCCCGGCGTCATCTGTTCGAAGGGCCGGAACGGGAAGTAGCCGGCGCAGTTGACGAGCACGTCGAGCCGGTCGGCGCGGTCGCGGGCCAGTTGGGCGACGGCGTCGCAGTCGTCCTCGCGGGAGATGTCCGCGACGATGGTCAGCAGGCGGCCGGCGTCGGGCCGGTCCCGTCGCAGGGCCGACAGACCGTCGGCGTTGTTGTCGGTGGCGATCACCGTGTCGCCGTCGGCCAGCAGTCTCGCGACGACGGCGGCTCCGATGCCCCCGGCGGCTCCGGTCACCACCGTGACTCTGTCGTCGTTCATGTCACATCGCTCCATTCCACACAGGGATCGTCAGCGACGCCATGGCGCCGCCGGTGTGCACGTTCCAGCGCTGACGTCGTGGTCGCTCGTAGACCGCGGGCCATTGACCGGTGATCGGGTTGCCGGGGAAGAGCCAACGGTCGTTGAGGTGCAGCAGCAGCTGGTCGCCGGCGGCGAAGCGGGTGGCCGACGGCAGCAGGGTGAGGTCGAGGTCGGCTGTCTGCCCGGGTGCGAGCGGCTCGGCCCGGTCGTGCGGATGCCACGCCTCCCATTCGGTCGAGCGCCGGTCGTCGACGGCCCGGTGCGAGGCCCGGAGCCAGCCGCGGGTCACCACGTCTCCGGTGAAGCCGTACGCCCCCTCGAAGGTCACCTCGCGTCCGTGGTGAAGCTTGCGGACGGCGGCGATCAGCTGCACGTCGGGCCCTTCCGCGCTGACCCGGACCCGGAGGCGCATCGGGCCGATGACATCGGTGTCACGATCGAAGGTCCAGGCGAACTGCCGCCCCGCGCGCGGCACCGGGAGCACTCTCGTACGCACCGGCCGCTCGGGCGCCAGGGTGTCGCCGTCCAGATGCAACTCGACCGGCTCCACCTCGCGCGGCGGCCACTGATCGGTTCTGATCACGCGGACGACATCGGTGCGGCTCGCGCGGACCTCGATCCGTACGGCCGGTTCCTCGGTGACACCGGTGTCGTCGCCCCGCAGGAAGTGGTCGAAGAACCGCGCCTGGGTCTGCACCGCGTCGGCGCTGTAGTACGTAGCCCATTTCGGGCCACGGTGGGTGTACAGCCACTTCCGCGCCGAGCCGATGCGGCGGTAGCCCTCGAACGATCCCCGTGAGTGCAGGCCCTGATCGGTGAAGCTCGCGCAGACCAGCGCGGGCACCTCGATCTTCTCCAGGTCGGCCGCGCGGGCGGCCCACCACTCGTCGCGCAGCCGGTGCTTCTTCTGCTCGGCCCGGAACGAGACCGACTTCGGTTTCTGGCGGCGCTGCAGGGCGCTCCAGAGCACCATAAAGCCGTCCTCGCGGACCCCGCCGGGATAGGCGAAGTCGCTGTACGCGTCAGTGAAGCCTTCCCAGGGGCAGATCGCCGCCAGGTGCGGTGGCCGGGTCGCCGCGGCCGCCCACTGGGTGATCGCCAGGTAGGAGACGCCGCTCATGCCGACTTTCCCGTTCGCCCAAGGCTGGACCGCCGCCCATTCGATGACGTCGTGCACGTCGAGACCCTCTTGCCGGCTCAGCACCTCGCCGAAGCCGTCGGAGTTGCCCCAGCCGCGCAGGTCGACAGTGACAACGACGTATCCGCGGGGCACCCAGAACGCCGGGTCGGGGGCTTCCCAGGGCGTCAGGCTCGAGTGGACGATCGGGGCCGCGTTGGCGGCCAGGAAGTACTGCACCGGCTTCCGGCGCCCGCCGCGGCCGGCGGCGGGCATGTCGCCCTTGCCGTACGGCTGGGCGCTGAGCAGGACCGGATAGCGGCCGGGGCGGGCCGGCCGCTGGACGTCGACCCGCAGCACCGTGCCGTCGCGGACCGGGACCTCGACGTCCTGGTCGAAGGTGAGACCGGCGGGCGCCGTCGTGATCGTGACGTCGGGCTTCACGATCCGTGCGATGTTGCGCCACGCCATGCCGAACGGGGTGCGGGAACGGAATTCCATGACGCCAGTAAACTCCTCACTTGAGTGACACTCAAGCGGTTAGAGCTAGACTCTATTGAGGGCTGGGGCACAATGGCGCCTATGACTTCCGCCGACCCGTATCGCCGGCGACGTGCGGCGGGAGCGGCCAGCCGGCAAGCGACCCGCCAACGGCTTCTGACCGCCGCGGACACGCTGTTCCGCAAGCAGGGCTACCCGGCCACCACCGTCGCGGCGATCGCCGAGCTCGCCGACGTGTCACTGCAGACGCTCTACCTCGCCTGGGGCAACAAACGAGCGCTGCTGCGGGCCGCGTCCCAGGCCGCGCTGGCGGCGTCCGACACACCGGTCGAGCCCGACCAGTGGCGCGCCACCGTCGACGCGGAACTGGCCGCGAACGACCACGAGGCCACCGCCCGGTCGTACCTCGCCGCGGTCAGCACGCTCTTCGTCCGGGTGGCCGAACGCACCTCCGACTATTGGCAGCTGCAACGCGACGCCGCGGCCACCGACCCCGAGGTCGCAGCCGACTGGCACGAGATCGACGCGGAACGCCGGCGCACGATGGCCGTCGTGGCCCCGCACATCCCCGCCGACGGGCTGCGCCCGGGGCTGGAGCCGGAATACGTCGTCGACACGCTCTGGTGCCTGGCCAGCCCGCAGACCTTCCACCTGATGTGCGTCGACGGCGACATGGGCGTGCCCGCCTACCGGGCGTGGCTGGAGCAGACCCTGGTCAACGCCCTGTGCCGGCCGGCCTAGCCGTCGTCGTGCGGACGGACCAGGCCCAGGTCGTACGCGAAGATGACGGCCTGGATCCGGTCCCTGGCCCCGATCTTGGCGAGGATCCGGCCGACGTGGGTCTTGACCGTGGACTCGGACAGGACCAGCCGCTCGGCGATCTCGCGATTGGCCCAGCCCTGGCCGATGGCGACCAGGATCTCCCGTTCCCGCCCGGTCAGCGCGTCGAGCCGCGGATCGGACACGGGTCGCCCGGCGGCCGGGTCGAGGTGGTCGGCGAACGCGTCGAGCAGGCGCCGGGTCAGCGCCGGGGCGATCACCGCGTCACCGGCGGCGACCGCTCGGATCCCGGCCAGGAGCTCTTCCGGGTACGCGTCCTTCAGCAGAAAACCGCTGGCACCGGCGCGCAGGGCGGCGTACACGTACTCGTCGAGGTCGAAGGTCGTCAGCATGAGGATGTGCGACCGGCCGCCGTCGGCCAGGATGCGCCGGGTGGCCTCGATCCCGTCCAGGCCGGGCATCCGCACGTCCATCAGCACCACGTCCGGGCGCAGTTCGGTGGCCTGACGTACCGCCTCGACACCGTTCTGGGCCTCGCCGACGACCTCGGTGTCCGGATTGCTGTCCACCAGCATCCGGAAGCCGAAGCGCTGCAGAGGCTGGTCGTCGACGATGAGCACAGTGATCACGCCGGATCGCCCTCCACACCGAGGTCGGCCTGGACGACCCAGCCGCCGTCCGGTGCCGGGCCGGCGGAGACCGTCCCCGCGTAGAGCCCGGCGCGCTCCTTCATGCCGACCAGGCCGAGGCCTTCACCGGCCGTCGCCACCGGTGGCCGGCCGGCGGGCGGCCCGGTGTCGCGGACCCGGATCCGCAACCGGTCGCCGTCCAGGCGCAGCGCCAGGTGGATGTGCGTGTGCGGGCCGGCGTGCTTGAGCGCGTTGGTCAACGCTTCCTGCACGATCCGGTATGCCGCCAGCTGCGCGCCCACGTCCAGGGTGTGCAGCGCCCCGGTGCTCTGGTACTCGACCCGCGGGCCGGCCGCGCGGACCTGCCGGCACAGCTGATCGAGCGCGTCGACGCCCGGCTGCGGGCTGAGGTCGGGCTCGCTGGTCTGCTCGCGCAGCACTCCCAGCATCCGGCGCAGCTCGGCCAGGGAGGAGCGGCCGGTCGCACCGATCAGCCGCAGGGCCTCCATGCCGCGTTCCGGGTCGGCGCTCGCGGCGTACTCACCGCCGTCGGCGAGTGAGACGATCACCGCCAGGCTGTGGCCGACGATGTCGTGCATCTCGCGCGCGACCCGGGCCCGTTCGGTGGCCGCCGCGAGCCGGCTGCGTGTGTCGCGCTCGATCTCGAGCCGGACGGCGCGGTCGCGCAGGGCGACGAGTTGGGCGCGCCGGATCCGGACGGCGAGGCCCAGGGCGATCGCCGCCGTGCCATTGGTGAAGGCGAAGAAGAGGACGTCCCACACCGGCACGATGCCGGAGAGCCGGACCACCACCAGGACGATCGCCGGAATCACCCACGGCGCGGCCCAGGGCAGCCGACGCAGCCGGCCGTGCAGCACCAGGCTGTAGAGGGCGACCAGGACGGCGACGTCGGCACGCAGCATGACCCCGGCCGCCCACTGCGCCATGAAGACCGCCAGGACGGCGCAGAACGCGGCATACGGCGCCCGTCGCCGCCACCACAACGGCAGGATGAGCGCGCTCTGCAGCAGCAGCATCCACGGCAGCGGCCCCTCGGTGAGCGGGATCGGGGCATCCGACGGCCCGCGATCGTCGAAGAGGCCGGGCACACCGAACAGCACCAGGAGACCGGCGACCACGAGGGTGTCCAGCACCCACCGGTGCCGCCCGTCCCACTCCCGCAGCCTGCGCCCGGCCTCGGCCAGCCGGCCGGCCGGCGCGGGACCGGCCGGCTCAGAGGCCGCGGTGGCGTCGTAGCTCACCCGATCATCGTCCGTCATCGCAGCTCAGGGCGACAGGACATGCTCTAGGCGTCCGACCGCATCAACCGGTACGCCGCGCCGCCGAGGGCCAGCACCGTCCAGCCGAGCAGGACCAGCAGCCCGGCGCCGGCCGACAACGTGCCGGCCCCGTGCTGCAGGGCGTAGATCGATTCGCCGGCGTTGCTGGGCAGGTACGGGGTGACGTCGGTCCGCCAGGACTTCGGCAGCAGCGACATCAGGCCGGGCACCAGCATGAACGTGCCGACCAGGGCCGAAATGCCACCGGCGGTCGAGCGCAGCAGCAAGCCCAGCGCCACGCCGATGACACCGACCAGGCCCAGATAGACACCCAGGCCGGCCAGACCCCGCAGGACGCCATGATCGGACAGGCTCGTCGCGACGGGCGTGCCGGACAGAACCGCGCTGCTGATGAGGAACCCGACGAGCGCGCCGGCCGCACCGACGACGAAGGCCAGCAGTCCGTACACGGCCGCCTTGGACCACAGCACCGGCAGCCGGCGCGGTACGGCGGCCAGGGTCGATCTGATCATGCCGGAGCTGTATTCCCCGGACGCGCTGAGCACGCCCAGCACGCCCAGCGTGATCAGTGAGAACGGCACCCCGAAGAGCGCCAGTCCGTACGCCGAGGCGTCGGCGAAGTCGGGGTCCATCGGCTGGCCCGAGTCGAGGTTCGACCGGTAGCGCATGGCGGCGATGACGCCGAAGCCGACCAGGAACAGCAGCCCGAGGCCGAGGGTGATCCAGGTCGAGCGGAGCGACCAGAGCTTGGCCCACTCCGAGCGCATCACCCGCCGGCCGGTCACGGGCCGGGTGATCGCCGGGGACGGGGCCACCGTGGCCGGCCGGGGCTGGGTTTCGGTCGCAGTGCTCATGCTGACCTCGCGGGGGCATCGGCGGAGTGGTACTCGACGGATTCTCTGGTCAGTTCCATGAACGCCTCCTCCAGGGAGACGTGCTTGGCGGTGAGCTCGAACAGGGTGAGGCCGTGCTCCGCGGCCCGGCGCCCGATCTCGCGGGCCGAGCGGCCGGTCACCCGCAGAGTCTCGGATCCCGGTTCCCCGGTGATCTCTACGCCCGGGCCGGCCAGCACCCGGCGCAGCTCGCCGGGGTCGTCACCGGCGACCAGGACGGCGTCGCCGCCGGCCTGCCGGACCAGTTCCGGCACGGTCGTGTCGGCCAGGACCCGGCCGCGGCCGACCACGATCAGATGGTCGGCGACCAGGGCCATCTCGCTCATCAGATGCGACGAGACGAAGACGGTACGGCCGTCGGCGGCCAGGCCGGTGAGAAGGTTGCGGATCCACCGCACGCCCTCGGGGTCGAGCCCGTTGACCGGCTCGTCCAGCATGATCGTCTGCGGGTCGCCGAGCAGCGCGGCAGCGATGCCCAGGCGCTGGCCCATGCCGAGCGAGAAGGCGCCGGCCCGTTTCCGGGCCACGGCGTGCAGTCCTGTCATCTCCATCACCTGGGCCACCCGCGACCGTGCGATGCCGTGCGTGTACGCCAGCGCCATCAGGTGGTCGAACGCGGACCGCCCCGGGTGGATGGACCGCGCCTCGAGCAGCGCACCCACCTCGTGCAGCGGGGCGGAATGCCGGGCGTACCGGCGGCCGTTCACGGTCACCGTGCCGGACGTGGGCGCGTCCAGCCCGATGATCATGCGCATGGTGGTGGACTTGCCGGCGCCGTTCGGCCCCAGGAAACCGGTCACCGCCCCGGGCCGGACGGTGAAGTCCACCCCGTCCACGGCCGTCTTCTCGCCGTACCGTTTGGTCAGCTGTCTCGCCTCGATCATCGCTCCCCCTCGAACCCTGCACGCCGAGTGGTCCGGCGTCGCGCTCCAAACGCTAGGTTCCGGCGAGCGGCGATCCTTCATACCGCGGATGGATCTTCGGACTCACCGTGGTACCGCGGTACCACGGTGAGGTTCCCGGTCGTAGGACTTGGGCCGGACGGGGGGGGTACCGCACCGGCTGATAGGTCGCGCCGTCATTGACCAGCGGTAAGCCAGGCAACGCGGCGTCCGGTCTCCTGACCGGCCCCGGTCAGGGCGCGATCAGGACCTTCAACGCGTCCCGGCCGGCCATCGCCGCATAGGCGCCGGACACCCCGTCGAAGCCGACCGTCCGGTCGAAGATCCGGCCGGGCCGGATCGTGCCGTCCAGCACATCGGGCAGAAGCTCGTCGAGGTAGGCGCGCACCGGCGTGGGACCGCCACCCACCCGCAAGTTCTTGACCCATGCGGTCATCGCCTGCGGCACGGCCGGATAGTGCGGCACCCCGACTCGGGCCAGGCCGGCGCCTGGCCGGGCGACGGCGATCGCGGTCGCGGTGGCCTCCTCGGTTCCCACGCATTCGAGCACGGCGTGGGCGCCACGGGTCCCGGCGGTGAGTTCCCGCACCCGTTGCGCCGCCTCCTCGCCGCGTTCGGACACGACATCGGTGGCGCCGAACTCGCGGGCCAGGTCGGTCCGGTCCCGGTGCCGCCCGAGCACGATGATGCGCTCCGCGCCACGCCGGGCGGCCGCGATCACGCCACACAGGCCGACCGCGCCGTCACCGACCACCACCACGGTGTCGCCGGCCTTCACCCCGGACACGACCGCCGCGTGATGACCGGTGCCCATGACGTCGGACAGGGTCAGCAGGGATGCCAGCAGAGCGTCGTCGGCCTCCGCGCCGACCCGCACCAGATTGGCCGCGGCGAACGGCACCCGGACCGCCTCGGCCTGTGCGCCGGCGAAACCGGCCCGGCCGAAGAAGGTGATGCGCTCGCAGCCGTACGGCGCACCCTCGCGGCAGAAGCCGCAGGTGCCGTCGGCGGCGAACATGGGCATCACGACCAGGTCGCCGCGACGCAGGCCGTGCACGTCGCGGCCGAGTTCCTCGACGACGCCGATCGCCTCGTGGCCCATCGCCTGACCGTCGGCGCCGGCCGGCATTTCGCGGTACGGCCACAGATCGCTGCCGCACACACACGCTCGCACCACGCGGACTATCGCGTCGGTGCCGTTCTCGAGGGCCGGGTCGGGTACGTCGATGCTCCGGACGTCGCCCGCCCCGTACATGTGGATCGCTTTCATGGGGCTAGCCAAGCACCGGATCCGCGCCGGTGTCAGACCCGGACAACGGTACCCCAGCAGGGTGCCCCAACCCGGTCTCCGAGCCCGTACGCTCGACTGATGCTGGACGCGCGGGCCGAGATCCGGGAGTTCCTGATCTCCCGCCGAGCACGCCTGACGCCCAACAGCGTCGGCCTTCCGTCCTACGGGACACGCCGCGTCCCCGGGCTGCGGCGCGAAGAGGTCGCGGTGCTGGCCGGGATCAGCGTGCCCTACTACGCCCGGCTCGAGCGCGGCGACATGAGCAAGGCCTCCCCCAGCGTGCTGGAGGGCCTGGCCCGGGCGCTGCGGCTCGACGACGCCGAGCGTGCCCACCTGTTCGATCTGGCGCGGGCGGCCGGCTCGGGCCGGGCCCGCACGCCGGCGCCGGGCGACGCGACACGGGTCCGGCCGGTGGTCCAGCAGCTGCTCGACGCGATGAGCGGCGCCGCCGCCTTCGTCAACAACCACCGCCTCGACATCCTCGGCGCCAACCGCCTCGGTTACCAGCTGTGCGCGGCCGTGTTCAACGGCGCGCCGCGGGCCAACCTGGCCCGCTTCACCTTTCTGGAACCGGGCGCCCGGGAGTTCTTCATCGACTGGGAGAACGCGGCCTCCTCGATCGTCGCCGATCTGCGCACCGCGACCGGCCGGCATCGGCAGGATGCCCGGCTGACCCGGCTGATCGGCGAGCTCGCCACCCGCAGTGAGGAATTCCGGCTGCGCTGGGCCGCGCACGACGTCACGCTGCACCGCAGTGGGGTCAAGCTCCTGCGCCATCCGCTCGCCGGCGACCTCGAGCTCAACTACGAACAACTCGACCTTCCGTCCGACCCCGACCTCATGATCTTCACCTTCAGCGCCCGCCCCGGCACGCCGGCCGCCGAGGCGCTCGCCTTCCTGGCCAGCTGGACCGACGATCCGTCGCCGGGCCCCCGCTCGGCCGTGTGAGCTAACCCCTTCTTCACGCGCGGCCGCGTACCTTGCCTCAGGCATTGGTCCCGGCTGAGGAAGAGACAGGTAACCGCATCCCATGAAGCTTCGCGCCCGGCACCTCGCCGCGTTGATCCTGGCCACTCCGGCCATCGTGGTCACACCCATCGTGCTCAGTTCCTCAGCGCATGCCGATGTCGAGGCCGCCCCGCTGGTCACGACCGACATCACCGCGGCCGGCCGCGACCGCGCGCTGTCGTACTGGACGCCGGAACGCATGCGCCGGACCGGGGCGGACTCCGTCGAGCGGCCCGAGCGCATCGGCCGGCCCTGGGCCGGGCGGCTGCCGGCCGGTGTGGGGCGGCTGTTCATGGTCGTCAAACAGGGCGCCAGTGGCCCCAGCGCCGACGAGTGGTGCACGGCCACCGCGGTGCCCAGCCCGACCAGCGACGTCGTGGTCACCGCGGCGCACTGCGTCTGGCCCGGGTACACCCGCCGCGACGAGGTGATCCAGGTGTCGGACGTCGTGTTCGTGCCGGCCTACGCCGAGGGTGAGCAGCCGTACGGGGTCTTCGCCGCACGGTCGTACCTGTTCCCGGCGTCCTATCAGGCCGAGAGCTCGCCCGACATCGCGATGATCGTGCTCGACCCCGCCGCCGGCCGGCACGTGGCGCAGGCCGCGGGTACGCAGAACATCGCGTTCTCCGCCCCGCCCGACGGCCACGCGTCGATTCTCGGCTATCCCGGTTCCCGGACGGCCCGCGGCCAGATCCTCGAATGGTGCGACGTGCCGACCGCGCCGAACGGCGATCCGAACCAGTGGCGCGCGGTCTGCGACCTGGCCGGTGGCTCCAGCGGAGGTCCCTGGCTGACCGGCTTCCAGCCGGATACCGGCATCGGCACGATCTATTCGGTGACCAGCGCGGGCACTGTGGACCTGGACGAGGAGACCGGCGACGTCTACACCGCCGATCTCTCCGGTCCGAAGCTGGACTCCGTCGCCTCCGATCTGTACGAGGAGGCCGGGAGGCACTAGATTCGGCCACACATAGAGATACGTCTATGGGTTGGCGGCCGAGGAAGGCACCCGTATGCACCGCACCATGGGTCTGATGTTGCTGGCGACGATCTTCCACGCCACCCCCGCGGCCGCGGCCGTGACCTGGACGGTCGACGGACCGATGGCCGGTTCACCGGTCGCGGCTCAGGTCACCCTGAACGACAACGGCACGCTCTCGTTCGCCGTGTCGCACGACGGCCGCGCGGTGCTGTCGCCGTCCGCCATCGGGATCGAGACCGGCGCGGCCGACCTGACCCGCAACCTGAGCTTCACCGGCCGCGCCGACCGCACGGTCACCGAGGCCTACACGATGACGACCGGTAAGCAACGCGCCCGATCCACCGCGTACCACGAGGCGACCCTGTCGTTCACCGGCACCGGCGGGGCCCGGCTGGACATCGTGGTCCGCGCTTCGAACTCCGGCGCCGCCTACCGTTACGTGCTGCCGGGCAGCGGGGCGGTGACCGTGCGCCGGGAAGCATCGTCGTGGGCCGTACCCACCGCCTCGAATGCCTGGCTGTTGCCGGCCGACCGCGAGGACCAGGGATTCCCGGTGCAGACGACCGCGGGCTCGGCCGCCGCCGGCACCTTCCGGGTGCCCGCGCTGTTCGAGACCGGCGGTGTCTACGCCCTCGTCGCCGAGACGAACCTCGACGGCCGGTACGCCGGCGCGAGCCTGACCCACTCCGCCGGCTCGGGCACCTACGGCACCGTCCTGGACAGCGCGACGGTGACCACGACCCTGCCGCTGTCGACCCCGTGGCGCACCGTGGCCGTCGGCGCCCTGGCCACGGTCACCCAGTCGACACTGGTCGACGACCTCGCCGCGCCGGCACGGATCGCCGATCCGTCCTGGGTGCGACCCGGCACCGTGACCTGGTCGTGGCTGACCGAACACGCCAGCCCGTCCAGCGAGAGCCGGCAAAGGCAGTACATCGACTTCGCCGCCCGCAACGGCTGGGGCTACGTGCTCATCGACGAGGGCTGGCAGGAGAGCTGGGCGCCCGGCGTGGTGGCGTACGCGCGATCCAAGGGCGTACAGGTCATTCTCTGGTTCAACTCCGCCGCCCTGTGGACGGCGGCGCAACGGGAGACGTGGCTGCCGCGGATCAAGGGTTGGGGCGTGGCCGGCGTCAAGGTCGACTTCAGCTACGAGTACACCCAGCCGACCCTGCAGTGGTACGACGCCATCCTGGCCCGGACCGCCGAACTGCAGCTCATGATCAACTTTCATGGCTCGGCCACCCCGCGCGGCCTGCAACGGACCTGGCCCCACGTGCTGACGGCCGAGGCCGTGCACGGCGCGGAGCAATACCTGCGGGCCTCGAAGAACACCATCCTGCCCTTCACCCGCAACGTCATCTCGAGCATGGACTACACGCCGGTCGTCTTCAGCCCCTACAACCGGGACACCACGCCCGCCCACGAACTGGCCACCGCCATCGTCTTCGAGTCGGGCTGGCAGCACCTCGGCGACAACCCGGAGAGCTACCAGTCCCGCCCGGAGGCGTTGCGCATCCTCAACCAGCTGCCCACCGCCTGGGACGAGACCCGGCTGCTCGGCGGCCGCCCCGGGCAGGACGCCTACTTCGCCCGGCGCAGCGGTGGCAAGTGGTTCATCGGCGGAGTCTCGGCCCAGCCGGCCCGCACCTGGTCGGCGCCGCTCAACTTCCTCGGCGGCGGTCAGTGGCTGCTGGAGACCGTGCGGGACGGTTCCGGCTCCGCTCTGGTACGCGAGACCACGGTCGTCACCAATGCCTCCAGCGTGTCCGTGCCGATGCCGGAGCGCGGCGGGTTCGCCTCCGTCGCCTGCCCGTACACCGCCGGCCTGACCAGCTGCGGACCCGACGTGGGCAGCGTCCTGCGCGGCCAGGCCTCCGGCCGCTGCGCCGACGTGCCGTTCGGCGGTCAGGACAACCGGACCCGGATAGAGCTGTTCGACTGCCACGGCGGCGCCAACCAGATCTGGGCGACGACGGCGGCCCGGGAGCTGCGGGTCTACGGCACCAAATGCCTCGAGGTCGACGGCGCCGGCACCGCCGACGGGGCCGCCGTCACGATCTTCGACTGCAACGGCGGCACCCACCAGCAGTGGATCCTCAACGCCGACGGCACCATCGTCGGTGTCGCCTCGGGCAAGTGCCTGGACGCGACCGGCGCCGCGACCGCCAACGGCACTCCACTGGAGATCTGGCCCTGCCACGGCGGAGGCAACCAGCGGTGGTCGCGGTCCTGACCCCGCACTCGGCCACTGACCGCGGGTGTACGCGGCCGGTGGTGGCTACGGAAGCAGGACCAGTTTGCCGGGCGCGTGGCCGACGATGCCGGCGCGGTGGGCTTCCGCGGCCTTTTCCAGCGGGTACGTGCCGGCGATGACGACCCGCAACCGGCCTTGGACGAGTTTCTCCACCAGTTGTGGCCGGGCGGCGGCGCGGATCTCGGTACCGAGGTCGGCCCCGGGCTGGTTGCCGATCACCTTGAGGCCCTGTTCGGCCCGCCGGGGGCCGCCGGCGATGGAAGCGACGCGGTCCGGGTTGCCTACCAGTTCCAGGGAGGTGTCCAGGGCCTCGTCGGTGCCGATCAGGTCGAGGGCGGCGTCGATGCCTTCGGGGGCCGCCGCGCGGACCCGATCGATCAAGCCCGGCCCGTAGGTCACGGGCCTGGCGCCGAGACCGCGCAAGAGCTCGTGGTTGGCCTCGGACGCCGTGGCGATGACGGTGGCGCCGAGGTCGGCGGCGAGTTGAACGGCCATCAGCCCGACGCCGCCGGAGCCACCGTGGATCAGGACGCGGTCGGCCGGTCGGACCCCGGCGGCGTGCAGCGTGTGCGCGGCGGTGGTGCCGGTCAGCATCAGTGCACCGGCGGCCGGCCAGTCCACGAGCTTCGGCTTGCTGATGAGCGAACCGGGGTTCGCCACGACATAGTCGGCGTAGGCGCCGGTGACGGGGTAGACGATGACTTCGTCGCCGATCGAGACTTCGCCGCGTTCCTCGCCCACCGCCGTGACGACGCCGGCGCACTCGAGGCCGATCCGGGGGAGAGCGTCCGCGCCGACGCCGGCCTCGTCCCGGTACTTGTCGTCGATGGCGTGGAACGAGCCGCTGTAGAGCTTCCAGTCGATCGGGTTGACCCCGGCGGCCTTCACCCGGACCACGACCTGATCGGCCGCCGGGACGGGGATCGGCACCTCGACCAGGTCGAGGACTTCCGGGACGCCGTGAGACATCGGTCGGATCGTACGGGCCATGCCAACGCTCCAATGGCTTCGGTGCTTCGGTGCTTCGGCCGCGGGTGCCGGTTCGACATCAACTGAATCGCCTCGCTGACATGACGTCCAGTGCATGATTGATAGCTTGTCAGTGCGTTCGATGCACTTGTTGAAGTCGGAGGTACTCCGTCGATGAACGATCTGGACCTGAACCTGCTCTGGGTCTTCGACGCCCTGATGGAGACCGGCAGCGTGGCGGCGGCCGCGGACAAGTTGCATCTGTCGGCTCCCGCGACCAGTCGCGCGCTGGCCCGGCTGCGGCGAGCGATGAACGACCCGATCATGGTGCGGGCGGGGCGAGGGCTCGTACCGACACCGTTCGCATCACGTTCCAGGGCTCAGGTGAGAGCACTTCTCGAAACGGCGGCCCAGTTGCCGGCTGCCCCCGCCGACAGTCCCTCGACCTGGCGGCGCACGTTCGCCATCCGCATCAACGACGGGCTCACCCCGGTCATCAGCGCCCGTCTGGCCGGCCCGATCTCGGCCGAGGCGCCCGGCGTCACGCTGCGTTTCGTCGCTCAGGACTCCAAGGACCCGGAACCCCTGCGCGACGGCACCCTGGATCTCGACCTCGGCGTCGCGAACACGTCACCACCCGACCTGAACACCCACACCCTGTTCGTCGACCGGGTCGTCGCCCTGGTCGCCGCCGACTCCGACCTCGGGCGGGCGGCCGAGCTGAGCCTCGACGACATGGTGCGCTACCCCCACGTCTCGGCCTCACGGCGAGGACTGGAGTACGGACCCATCGATGACAAACTGCGTGAGGCCGGCCTGTCGCGCCGCGTCACCTCGGTAGTCCCGAACTACGCCGCCGCCGCCCTGCTGGCGCTGCAAACCGACGTGATCAGCATCGCGCCCCGGGTCCTGGCCGAGGACCTCGTCCAACGCGGGATGCCTCTGCGCTGGCACGACTACCCGCTGTCGCTTCCGCGGGTCGATGTCGGTCTCCGCTGGCATCGGCGCCTCGACGAGGATCCAGCGTCGCAATGGCTTCGCGACCACATACGCACCGCGGTCAAGCCGCTCACGACCAGGCTGGCCCGGCGAACCTCGTCGCCGAACCCGATCAGGGACCCCGCCCGTCACCGCCGGGTCAGGGAGAGCGGGACGGGAGACGGCGGGAGCTCCGGGATGCGCGGCGGGGAGGCCCACGAGCCGTAGCCGGGAGCACGCGCACCCGGTGGGTTGGCGCCGATCGCGTACCAGAGCAGGCCCTGGGAGTACGCCTGGGCCGAGGCGGTGAACGTGCCCTCGTACCCGGGAATGCCGAACCAGACGCCGCAGTACCAGAGCTTGATGATGCTGCGGACGATCGGACCGAGGCGGGGGTCGTCGAGCACCGCCCGATTCAGCTGCCCGGCCCGCTCCTGCTCGTCGTCGAGCTCGGTCACGTTCTGGCGGTAGGTCGTGAGCAGGTCGGCCACGGTCCGCTCGCCGACCACCCGGGTCACGGTCCGCAGGTAGGACTCGGCCTGACCGGTGCCGACCAGGTCGAACTCGGTGAATCCAGTGAGTTCCGAGGAGAACGCGACGAAGTCGTCCAGCATCATGACCGCCTCCGGGACGCGGGTTCGAAGGCCGGTGAGGCGTTCACACCGGGCCGGTCGGGGAACGGGTTGCGGATCAGCCGGTTGATGTCGTCGCGCAGCCGGAACATCCACGGGACGGCGTCGAGCAGTTTCTGCGGCTGACCGTTGTACGCCTCCGTCAGGAAGGCCAGGAAGTCGTCGTAGGTCCGGCCGAACTGTTCCGCGGCCGCGCGTGCCGGTGAGTCGCAGGGGTAGTCGGTCAGCTTGGTGTCGACCGCGACCGGGTAGACCGCCGAGAAGTCGACGTCCAGTCGTGGCCCGCTCGGGCGCCCGGCGAGGTCGCCCTTCTGGTAGTAGCGGGCCAGCTGGATCTGCTCGAACCGGTAGTAGTGCGAGAGTTCGCCGGCGCCGTCGTAGATGCCGCCGCCGAGGCCCTCGCCCTGCTCGGCGATCACGGTCAGGGCCCGCAGGGCGCTGGCCAGGTCGCACACCACCACCGCCTCGCCGCCACCGGAGTAGAAGTACTCGGGGCCGACCTGCCGGGCGATGTCTCCCCCGAAGAGTTCCTCGCCCCGCTCCCGGTACTCGTGTTCGAGGTAGCGCAGACCGCGCTCGATCTCGTCGTAGAACTCACCGATGCTGTAGTAGCGCACGCTCGGATCGAGCGGGCTGGCCGCCAGGACCGTGCCCGCGCCGAGGTCGGGACGCGGCAGCAGGCGCGCGTCCTCGCTGGGGGCCTTGGCCGGGCGCTCGATGTTGAGGAACGTCGTGACCGCCGCCGCCGAGAACGGCTGCACGCTGACCAGGAAGTCGACCTCGCCGCTGGGCAGGTGCACGGGATAGTCGGCGATGAAGTCGTCGACGGTCAGGTCGACGGGGAGCCCGACGGCGTTCATGACGTTGGCCACCAGGGTCAGGTGGAGCATCTCCTCGACCGCGACCACCCGGATGACGTGCTGGGCGTCGGAGTTGCTGCCGGGATGCAGGGAGTACAGCGCCGTCAGGTACGGCGGGATCGTGGCGTGCTCCAACCGCAGCGCGGCGTTGAGATACGCCTCGAGATCGGTGACGGTTCTGATCTCGGCCGGTAGCCGGCTCGACCGGAGCGTGGTCTGCTGTGTCATCTCGTGCCTAACGTTCAGTGGGTGGCGAGGGCCACCGGCCGGTCCTGATGCCGCAGCTCACGGATCAGGTGCTGCGCCGTGCGGAGATTGAGCGCGGTGGCGGTCAGGGTGATGTTGGCCGTGCCGATGGTGGGCATGCTGCCGCCGCCGGCCAGGTAGAGGTTCTCGTGTTCCCAGCTGCGCTGATTGACGTCGACGACCGAGGTGCCGGGACTGGTGCCCATGATGTGGGTGCCGGCCAGGTGGTTACCGCCGAGGATCCGGTAGCCCTCGCCGTCGAATTCCACGTAGCCGTAGTCGGACGGGTCGTAGCCGGTGTGGTCCTCGGCCCCGAGCTTCTGGAACAGCTGCTGCGACAGCCGCCGCGCGAAGGCGGCGCCGCGCATCGTGTAGTCCGGGACCTGGAACGAGATCACCGGACGCATGTTGCCGAGTTGGTCGCGGTAGCGCGGGTCGACGGTGACCCGGTTGGCCCGTTCCGGCAACACCTCGATCATGTGCGCGAACAACAGCTGCCGGCTGACCTGGTCGACCAGCGAGCGGCGCAGGTCGAACCCGTACCGGTTCTGCTCGACGATCCGGATCAGGTCGGACACCGGGGCGCCGGTGGGCCAGCCCCAGCCGTCGTTGTGGATGTCGGTGCTGAAGCTGGCCTGGTCCCGGCGGAACCGGCCGCCGCGCAGGTCGACGATGCCCGACGTGCAGTTCGTACCCCGCATCGTGCCCGCGATCTCCGGCAGCAGGGCCCAGGTGAGCAGGTACGCGTGGTCCATCAGATTCCGCCCGACCAGGTCGTTGCGGCTCTGCAGGCCGGAGGCGAGCATCAGCCGCGCGTTCTCGATCGCGTTGGTCGCCAGCACGTAGGCGCGGCCGCGAGCGAACCCGGTCCGGTACTCGGCCGAGTGGGGATCGTGGTAGTGCCGGTATTCGATCTGGGTCACCCGGCCCGTCTCCGGATCGGTGTGCACCTGGTATGCCACGGCCTGGGCGAGCAGGTCGACGCCGCGCCCGAGCGCCGTGGCCAGCGTCTTGCCGGCGTGGTATTTCGCCTGCACCGGGCAGAGCGGTACGCAGTTGTTGTTGCCCTGGCAGCGTTCACCCTCCTCGACCTGGCTGGTGCTGACCGCGCCGACCGGCACGAATCCCCGGCCGGCGTTGTACGCGGGGTTCGGGATGCCGTTCCGGCCCTGCGGGAACGGGCGCACCCTGAGCGTGACGTCCTCGTCGCCCACCCGCACCTGGGTGCCGTCGATGCCCCGGCCCACCACCTGGTCGAGATAGGACGGTGGCAGGCCCCGCATCGGGAACACGTAGTCCGGCGGATAGGTCAGGCCGAGGTAGCGCTGGTGCTCGATGTCGGCCGAGACCCCGATCTCGCGCTCGGCCTCGCGGTAGAACGGCTCCAGGTCGGCGTACCCCAGCGGCCAGGCCGGGCCCTGCCCGAAGCGTTCGGTGAGTTCGAAGTCCTCCGGCAGCATCCGCAGGATCTTCGCCTCCCAGTGCATGGTGGTGCCGCCGAGCACCCGGGTGTAGGTGGTGTCGGTGGAGTGCGGGCCGTTCTGCACCAGGTAACCGTCGGTGTTGGGCACGCCGCCCTGTATCGGGCGTGCCTCGGTGCTGCGCGGCATCGGGACCGGTTCGAGGACCGGGTACGGCGACTGGTTGTCCTTGCTGGCCGCGGCGTAGAACTCGGTCAGGTAGGCCTCGTACCCCTTGATGGTGAGGTCTTCGGACGGGGCGGCCTCGAGGACCAGGACCGAGCGGCCCTCCCGGCTGAGACGGTCGGCGATGATCGCGCCGGAGATGCCACCTCCGACGATGACGACGTCGTAGACCTTGTCGGCGACGTCGGTCGGACTGGTGCGGGCGCTGGCCCCTTCGGGAAAGATCACGGCATTTCCTCCGTACGGTTGGAGCCGCTCAGCCCTGGACGGCCAGGCCGGTCTTGGCCCGGACGGCGGAGAGGTAGGCGGCGTAGCTCCAGGTCAGGTTGCTCACGCTGCGGCAGTAGCCGCTGGTGCCGTCGAACTGCTCGCTGAGTTCGAGGTTGTCGCTGTGGTAGATGACCGCCTGGAGCATCTGGTCGCCGGCCTGTTCCAGGGCGACCGCCGCGAGCTGCGGTGAGGTGTCCGCCGCGATGCCGGCCTGGCCGAGGAAGGGTGCGGAGAGCTCGTCGTACGGCACCGCTCCCCCGCTGGTCACCTCGGCCGCCAGCCGGTAGTACAGCTCGGCGAAGTTGCAGGTGGTCAGCGCCCAGGGGTGGCCACCCTGCACAGGGTCGGACACGTCACCGTCGTAGGTGTCGCCCGGGTAGCGCCCCAGCATCGGCCCGACGCCGAGCTGCTGATCGGCCAGGTTCACCGGAAAGACCGTGGGTGATGCCGGGTCCGACCATTGCCGGCGCAGTTCGGCCGCGGTGGCGAGCAGGCGCGGGTCGGTGACGGGCACGGCACCGTAGATCGCCGCCATCACGATGTCGATGTTCGGGTCGTAGCCCGGACCGGCCGGGTCGGTGGGTGGCTGGGTGTCACCGATGAGGCTGAGATAGCGGGAACCGTCCCAGTGCCCGTCCAGCGCGCTCCGCAGCCAGTCAGCCGCCTCCGTGCACCCGGCCGGCACGGCGACGCCCACCGTGTTGGCCACCACCTCGCGGAAACAGCGCAGTTGCGCGGCCCGGGCGAAGAACGAGTGGCCGGCGTGCTCCTCCCACAGGTTGGTGGTCTGCTGCTGGTAGACGCCGAGGAGGAAATCGAGATTACGGGCGATCACCTGGCGCGCGAGATCCTGGGTCGGCTCGTCGAGCTGGCCGAAGGCGCGCAGGATGGCCACGGTCTGCAGGGCCGGCCCGTCGTTCTGCTCGGTCCACGGCCGCGAGTTTCCCTCGATCGTGAAACAGGCGTGGGCCAAGGTCGGGATGGCGTTGCCCTGGCAGATCGCGGCGAACCGGACGTAGTCCTCGAGTGGTTGGACACCGACGGCCGGCGGGGCCGGGATGCTCGACGCGGCTATCTCGATGGCCGTGATCGCGGCGTCGCGGGTCCAGTTGAACACGTAGTCCTGGTCGACGCCGGGCGAGTTGGCCGGGTACGAGGGAGCGGCGATGACGCATCCGGCCGTGGAGAAGCGACCCGGCTGCACCGGATCCTCGAACCGGAATCCGTCGGTGGCCACGTTGCGCATCATCAGGTTGAGCATGTGTTGGGCGACCGTCTCGAAATCGGTGCGCCGTACCACCGCGGTGGCACTGCCGGCCCGGGGCACGGCGTTGTCGGAGGCGGTTCGGGCCCGGGTGTGGGTGCCGGGTTCCAGCATTGTCGCGGTCATGTCCGGCTCCTAGTTCGTCTTCCAGCGGGCGTTGCTGGGAATGGATTTGTCGGCCACCACGACCTCGATGATCGAGGGAGTGTCCCAGTTGGCCAGCGCCCCGGCCATGGCTTCCTTCAGCTCCACATAGGTGGTGGCCTTCCAGCCCTGGCAGCCGAAGACGTCGGCCAGCTTGCTGTAGTTCCACGGGTGCAGGACGCAGGACTGGTAGAACGGCTTGTCGGTGGCGAAGACCGACGCGTCGGCGAGCCACTGCTCCACGCCGTACACGCCGTTGTTGATCACGAAGATGATCGGGTTGAGGCCGAAGCGGGTCTGCACGGACAGGCACTGGGCGGTCATCTGGAACCCGCCGTCGCCCGCGAAGACCAGCACCCGGTGCTTGTCGCCCTTGGCCAGACAGAGCCCGGTCGCGGCCGGGCCGATGTAGCCGATGGCCGAGTACGACGACTGCGCGACGAATCCACCGGCCGCGGGCACCCTGAGCAGAAGGCTCCCGAAGTAGTTCAGGCTCGCGTCGCTGCCGATGATGGTGTTCTCGTCGACGTACTGCGGGATGGTGTCGTAGAAGCCCTGATAGGTGATCTCGTCACCGTCGAGGGCCATCGACGGCAGTTCCCGGGCCGGCATCCGCGGCCGCTCCGGCGTCCCGCGGGTGACCTGAGCGGCCAGCAGTCCGTCCAGCACGTGCTCGAGCGCGACCTGGGCGCTGAAGAAGGTGCCGTCCTTGACCGTGTCGAACGACACGAAGGCGGTCTTGTCGAAGTCGACGTCCCAGCCCAGCGAGTTGATGTCGGTCAGCCAGACCCCGAGCGCCAGCACGAAGTCGGAGTCCCGCACCAGGTTCTTGACCGCCGTCGACGACGCCTGGCCGTCGAACACGCCGGCGAACAACGCGTCGTCCTCGGACAGCACGGCCTTGCTCAGCAGCTCGGAGACGTAGGGCACGTTCAGCTGCCGGACCAGGCGCTCGGCCCGGTCGTGCAGGCCGAGACGGTCCACCTCGATGCCGACCCAGACCAGCGGGTTGGTGGCGTTCCTGAGCCGTTCCGCCAGCCGGGCGACCGACTGCTCCAGGGCACCCTGGTCGGACAGGACCCGCGCCGGGGTCAGCACCCCGCGCGGCGGCTCACAGGCCAGATCCACCATGTCCTGGAGCAACTCGATGTAGACCGGCCGCTTGTCGGAGACGCACCGGCTGAGCGCGTAGTCGATGAGCATCGGCGCCAGGTCGGGGTTGTCCACCCGTACCGTGGCCGCCGTGATGTGCTCGAACGACTGCAGATCGGTCTCCCGCCCGCTGATGAAATGATGCGAGCTGAAACCGGTCTGCTCGAAGGTGAGCGTCTTCTTGATGCTCGGCGTGCCGTTGATCAGAACCACCGGGACCTTTTCCACGAAGGCCCCGGCGATGGCGTTCACCGCCGACAACGCACCCGCGGAGTACGTGACACAGAGCGCGCCGATCCCTTTGAGCCGCGCGTACCCGTCGGCCGCGTAGCCCGCGTTGAGTTCGTTCACCTCCTCGATGACCTCGATCGGGCTGGGCGTCACATAGCGATTCACCCACTCGATCGAGTAGTCGCCCGCGATGGAGAAGAGGTGCCCCAGGCCCAGCTGACCGAGCCGGTCGACCAGGTACTGCCCTACCGTATATTCCGGTTGCACGGTGACGCCTTCCTAGACGGGAAACCCGTTCAGTAGTCGCGCGCGGCGCCGAACAGCCGCGGCAGATAGATGTCGAAGATGCCCGGGCAGCGCCGCTCCGGGTACCGCCCGACCAGGAAGTCCCGGAAGGCGTCCCCGGTCAGCCCGTCCGCGACGGCCTGCCGGGCGGCGGCGAGATATTCGACGTTGCGGGCGACCTCGGTCTTGTCGGCCGGCAGGCCATGACCGGGCATGAACAGCTCGTAGTCGGAGGCGAGCAGGCCCTCCAGCACCCGGGTCCAGTGCTCCATCTCTCTGGTCAGATAGAGGTGGGTGCCGCTGTAGAGCAGATCCTGCGCGAAGTACACGCCCAGCTCGGGCAGGCCGACGGTGAGATGGAAGTCGACCTCCGTCTCGGTGACCTTGTCGAGGACGTAGCGCACACCGTCGATCGCGTACTCGCCCGGCTCGGCGATGTCCTGCGGCACGACGATGCCCTCGGGCGCCAGGTCACCCAGTTTCCAGTGGTCCTCGCGGGAGTCCTCGCCGTGCTCCTTGATGAAGCTCGCGGTCTCGAACAGGGCGTGCACGGGAACGTCGCGGAACGCGGTGCCCAGACCGAACCAGTGGTCAGGGTGCCGGTGCGAGAGGAAGAGCCGGTCGATCGGCTTGCCGAGGCTGTCCGCGTACTCGCGGAATCTCCTCGCGTAGGGAGCCAGGAACTGCCCGTCGATGAGCACGAGGCTGTTGCGGCTCTCGACGATGTGCGTCGCGTTCGCGATGTTGTTGCCGGTGAAGGCCGAGACGAAAGTGTGGATGCGGACCTCGCCGGCCCGCTTGACCAGCATGGTTATCGGATCCGGCAGCTGCCCGAGCATCAGGGCCTCCCCGCGGCCTGCAGCGCCGGCGACACCGCGCCGATCCGCTCGCGCAGCTCCGCCAGGGCGTCGGCGGCCACGTCGTAGGCGCTCGGCCGGCCCGGTTCCGGCTCGTCCTCCCCCGGCCGCCAGAAGCGCCGGCGGGCCATCCGCATCGAACTGTCGAACGGCGGGATCGCGTTGAACACCTCGACCAGGTACGGGCCCCGGTAGACCGGCTCCAGCTCGGCCAGGACCAGGTCCCACGGGATCCAGCTGTCGCGCACCGCGCCGCGGTCGGGTGCGGAGATGTGCACGTACAACAGCCGGTTCTGCCGTGCCGCCCGGGCCACGTTCCGCTTGAAGACCTCCGGGCCCTGGCTCTCCATCACCACCTGCGCCGTGTCGACCGTGACACCGGCCGGGGCGATGCCGCCCTCCTCGAGGAAGTCCAGCGCCTCCGACACCATGTTGGGTGGCGGCGACTCCCAGCTCTTGATCGGCTCCAGGGCGAGCCGCACATCGTTGACCGCGGCGTACTCCGCCAGCTCCCGGAACAGTGAACGCGCGTCCGCGTAGCGTGGCCGCATCCAGTCCTGCAGAGCGTCGCTCCAGATCGGCTCGCCCGCGTCGGTCGACGGGAAGACACCGTACGGGTAGAGGAACGGCCCGGACATGATGGCCGGACCGCCCAGCGCCCGGGTGATGTCCACACGCGACCGCAGATAGGCCAGCGCCTGGTTGCGCTGCTGTTCGTAGGGCGACGTGGGATCGAAGCTCCGCGTCGTCCCGACGTTGGTGGTGAACTTGGCGTCCCGCAGGCCGGCCGCGTCGAACGCCCGCTTCAGCCGGACGTAACCGTCGACGTCGAGGTTCGGGTCGGCCGTGCCCGGCCCCGGCGCGATGTGCAGGTCGAAGCCGTCGTAGCCCATGTCGGTCAGTGCTTTGAGATGACTGATCAGGGTCTGCGTGTACCGGGTGTCGTCCGGCCGCAGATCGGCGGTGAACATGAAGAAGCTGAAAAAGATCTCTCGCCTGGTGTTGTCGCTCATGGCGGTGGCTCGCTGTTCTTCCGTGGTTGTCCGTACATGCCGCGCCGCGGCTACCAGCCCAGGACCTCGGCAAGGTAGGCGCGGGCCTTCTTGGCGTACTCGAGCGGGATCGCCTTGTTCGGGTCCTGCTCGGCCTCCACGACCAGCCAGCCCCGGTAGCCGGCGTCGGCCAGCACCGCCAGGATCGGCCGGAAATCGATGGCGCCGTCACCGGGTACGGTGAAGACACCGAGCTCGACAGCATCCTGGAAGGACAGGCCTTCCTCGCGCACCCGGCTCACGACCTCGGGCCGGATGCTCTTGAGATGGACGTGGCCGATGCGGTCGGCGTGCGCCCGGGCCAGGTCCAGCGGGTCGTCGCCGGCGAAGGCGATGTGCGCGGTGTCGAGCAGCAGGTGCACCAGGGCGGGATCGGTGGAGGCCATCAACCGGTCGACGTCCGCCCGGGTCATCACCCCGGTACCCATGTGGTGGTGGTAGCTGAGCTTCATCCCGGCCGAAGTGGCGATCTTGCCCAGCTCCTCCAGGCCCGACGTCAGCGCATCCCACTGGGCGTCGGAGAACACCGGCCGGTTGGCGAACACGTCGACCGGCAGCAGGTGCGACGAGGCCCCGAACTCGGCCACCACCAGCTCGGTGCCGCCCAGCGCCTTGATGTGGGCGAGGGTCTCCTCGAAACTGTCGATCGTCTTCTGCCGCATCTTGGCGATGGTGAAATAGGTGCTCGTCCACGGCTCGGAGATCTGCAGGCCGCGCAGGGCGAGCGCGGCGTTGAGCACCGCCGGGTCGGTGGGGTACTTGTGACCGATGCTGCAGCCCTGGAAGCCGGCCAGGGCCATCTCGCTGACGGCCTGCCCGAACGGGATGCCGGCGTCGATGGACGGGAAATCGTCGTTCCACCAGAGGGTGCAGCAGACGCCCAGCTTCACCCGATCCGGGCCCAGAGCGCCGACCAGTCCTGTCATGTGACTGCCTCTTTCCGATCGTGGTCCACTTCGGTCAGACGACCGCGGCACGGGCCCGCAGGGCCGACAAGTACGAGGCGTAGCTCCAGGTCAGGTTGTTGACGCTGCGCTCGTACCCGGTCGTGCCGTCGAACTGCTCGGAGATCTCCAGGTTGTCGCTGTGGTAGATGACCGCCCGCACCATGGCGTCGCCGGTCGCGAGCAGGGCGTTCACGGCGTCCCCGGCCGCGGTCGACCGGTCGATCCCGGATTGGGCGAAGAACGGCGCGGACAGCTCGTCGAGCGGGATCCGGCCGCTCGACCGGATCTGGGCGGCGAGCAGATAGTGCAGCTCGGCCACGTTGCAGGTGGACAGGGCCCACGGGTGGCCGCCCAGTACCGGGTGGGCGGCGTCGCCGTCGTACACGTCGCCCGGGTAGCGGCCGAACAGCGGCCCGATGCCGAGCTGCTTGTCGGCCTGGTTGATCGGGTAGAAGGCGATGCCGCCCTCCTCCCACTGGGAACGCAGCTGGGCGGCCGTGGCCAGCATCCGGGTGTCGGTGCAGGGCACCGCGCCGTACACGCAGGCCTGAACGATGTCGATGTTCGGGTCGTAGCCGTCGGTCACCGGGTGCTGCGGGCTCGGCGGGCTGCCGTCGGCCGGCACGGCCAACATGCTGACGTACCTGCTGCCGTCCCAGTGACCGGCGAGGGCCTGGCGCAGCCAGTCGGCGGCCGGTCCCAGACCGCCCGGCTTGTCGATACCGGCGATCGAGGTGGCCATCACCTCCTCGAAGCAGCGCAACTGAGCCGCCCGGGCGAAGAAGCTGAAGCCGAAGTGCTCCTCCCACAGGTTGGTGGTGGGCTTGTCATAGACCGTGAGCAGGTACGCGACATTGGCGTTGACCAGGGTCACGGCGGTCGTCCGGGTCGCGGCGTCCAACTGGTCGAACGCCGCCAGAACGGTGATCGTCTGCAGGGCCGGCCCGTCGTTCTGCTCGGTCCACGGCCGGGACTCCCCGGCGATCGTGAAGCAGGCGTGGCCCTGGGTCGGCTGCGCGTTGGAGTGACAGAGAGCGGCGAACCGGACGTAGTCGTTGAGCGTCTGCACCGTCCCGCCCGGGCGCGCCGGCAGATCGGCCCGGGCCACCTCCATGGCGGTGATGGCGCCGTCGCGGACCCAGTTGAAGACGTAGTCCTCGTCGATGCCCGGGGTCTCCGCCGGGAACGACGGGGCGGCGAGAACGCAGCCCGGTTTGGAATCCTTCGAGTAGTCGCCGGGTGCCATCGGGTCGCTGAAGGCGAACCCGTCACTGGCGATGTTCCGGAACATGAGTGCGAACATGAGCGGCACGAGGGACGGCAGATCGACGTTCCCCGGAGCCAGGGAGTTCTGGACGTCGGCCCGCGGCTGCGCGGTGGCGTCCGAGCGGTTGGTGCGGGCGGGTGGGCTGACAGCGATTGCGGAGGCGGACATGCGGAGTACGCCTTTCGTGAGGTGCTTGACGAGTCCTGCGTCGCCCCGGCTCGCGAAGACCGGAAGGCGCTCATTGCGGCGTCGACAACGACATGCTGCCAGGCCCGCGGCCGCTTTTCCGGTGCTTTGACCACATAGGGCGAGACGGCCGGCCCACCCCCGGCCCCGATCCGGGCGGACGGCGCGTGACCCACCGGGACCCTTGGATTCGGCGTAGACCCGGACTCGCCGCGATCAACGTTGGTTACCGCCTCGACGCCGGGAAACCGCTCACAGGATGACCAGGGCGATCAGGATGCCGAAGGCCGACGAGCCGGACCCACCAGTTCCGGGTCCAGCGGTTCGCCGAAACGGGCCGCACCACCGGCCGCGAGCACCAGCGCCACCAGCCACAACGCCAGCACCAGCCAGCGGCGCCGCACACAGAAGTCGGCAACGCGTGTGAGTATCCCAGCCACGGCGGGTTCCCTCCCCCGATCCGGCCGCGGCGTCCTCCGCGACCTCCCGCCGTCGATGCTCGGCAACGTCGTCGCGGGAAAGCACCAACCACGGGTGGGGACATCACTGCTTACGTGTCCACGCGCCGTACTGGGCCGGGCCGATGACCTCGCTGTCCCGCTCGGCCAGGGCGGAGCGGAGCCGGTCGCCGAGGGAATCGTCGAAGCGCAGGCCGCCGGGCAGCGACAGACCGGCGGCGGTCAGCGCGGGTTCCAGGCTGACCAGCGACATGGCCAGCCAGTCGACGACCATCGAATCCGGGCCGCCCACCGGGGTGACCGATTCGATGCGCGGCGCCGGAAGGCCGGCGTCGAGGAACGTCCGGTGGATCCGCCGCCCGAAGTCCGGTGTCGCGCCGGCGGCCCGGTAGACCGTCGCCAGCAGCCGGTAGCTGTCGTCCCACACGTCACAGACCGGCCAGGTCGGATGCGCTTCGGTCAGGTCGATCTCGTGGAAGATCAAGACGCCGCCGCTACGCAGCATTCCCGCCAGATGGCGCAGAGCATCGGCCGGGGCCGGCAGGTACAGCAGGATGTACCGGCCGACGACCGCGTCGAACACGACGTCGGTCCGGAACCGGTCTGTCCGCATTGGCCGGTCAGCGAGGTATATTCCCCCGGCGACCGGAACATCGACGACCTCCGAGCGGCGGGGAGAAGCGTTGCGGATCCAGGTCCTGGGCCCGGTTCGGATCTGGCACGACGGCCAGGCGTTGGAGGGCGGTCCGCCCGCGCAACGCGCGCTGCTGGGACTCCTCGCTCTCGATCGCGGCCGGCCACTGTCGCGAGACGAACTGCTCGCCGGCGTCTGGTACGGCCGGCGACCACCCGCCTCGGCGGCGAACGTCCTGCAGACCTACGTCAAACGGCTCCGGCGGCTACTCGAACCGGACCGCGCGGGCCACGCCGCGGGAACGGTGCTGAGCCGCGTGGGTGACGGGTACGTCCTCGACCTGCCGGCCGACGACGTCGACGTGGCCGCCTTCCAGCGGCTGGTGCGTACGGCGGGCGAGATCCGGCGGTCCGGCGAGCCCGACGCGGCCGCCGTGCTGCTGCGTGACGCGCTCGACCTGTGGACCGGTGCTCCGCTGGCCGACGTCCCGCATCTCGCCGACCACCCCCGGGTCGCCGGCCTGTCGGCTCAACGGCAGGACGCCCTCGGCGCGTACGGCGAGGCCATGCTGGCCGCGGATCGGGCCGGCGAGGCGGTGGACGTGTTGGAGGAGGTGGCGCGGAGCCGGCCGTTCGACGAGGTCGCGCAGGCCCGGCTGATCCGCGCCTACCATGCCACCGGGCGCCGCGACCGCGCTTTCCGCGCGTACCACGTCACCCGCCGTCGGCTGTCCGGCGAACTCGGCGTCTCGCCCGGCCCCGAGCTGACGGCCGTCCACCGGACGCTGCTGGAGGAGGCCCCGGAGGGCCCGCCGGCGTCCGTCGTCCTGACGCGGACACCGGCCCAGCTGCCGGCCGACGTCCCGGATTTCACCGGCCGGGAGACCGCGCTCGACGACCTCGACGCGCTGACCGGCGCGGGCGCGGTGGGGGTGATCTCCGGTACGGCCGGCGTGGGTAAGACGTCACTCGCGGTCCACTGGGCCCACCGGGCCGCCGACCGTTTCCCCGACGGGCACCTCTACGTCGACCTGCGGGGATTCGACGACTCCGGGGCCGTGGCGGACCCGCACGAGGTGCTGCGGCGCTGCATCGAGGCGCTGGGCGTACCGGCCGACCGGATCCCGGCCGACCCCGAGGCCCGGACCGCGCTGTACCGCAGCGAGCTCTATCGCCGGCGCGTGCTGGTGCTCCTCGACAACGCCCGGGACTCGGCCCAGGTACGGCCCCTGCTTCCGGGTGGCCCCGGCTGCGTGGTCGTCGTGACCAGCCGGAACCGGCTGGCCGACCTGGTCGCCGTCGAGGGAGCGCGGCCCGTTGCGGTACCGCCGATGTCCGACGCCGACGCGCGGAGGTTGCTGACGCTTCGCGTCGGCGCGGCCCGAGCCGCGGCCGAACCGCAAGCCCTGGACTACATCGTCGAGAAATGCGCCGGCCTGCCGTTGGCCCTGACGATCGCGTCCGCCCGGGTCGCTACCAGCGTCACGCTGTCGCTCGGCACGCTGGCCGCGCAACTGGGCGACGGCCGGGACGGCGGGTCGCTCGATGCCCTGTCCACCGGAGAGCCGGCGGCCGATCTGCGTACCGTGTTCTCCTGGTCCTACGCCGCCCTCAGCGAGGGTGCCGCCCGGCTGTTCCGTGGTCTCGGCCTGCACCCGGGCCCGGACTGTTCGCTGGTGAGCGCGGCCGCCGCGGCCGGTTTGCCCACGGCCGGGGCCAAGGCCGCCGCGGCCGAACTGGGCCAGGCCAATCTGGTCCAGGAACGGGCCGGTGACCGGTACGGGCTGCACGACCTCGTTCGCGCGTTCGCCGCCGACACGGCCCACCGGATCGATCCGCCGCCCCGCCGCCGAGCGGTCACACACCTCATCGTCGACCACTATCTGCACACCGCCTATCGCGCGGACGCGCTGATCAGCGGCAAGCTTCGCTTCCCACCGGTCCGACCGGTTGCCGGCGCGCGGCCGGAGCACTTCACGGGTACGACCGAAGCGCTCGCCTGGTTCCGCGCCGACCACGCCGTACTCCTGGGAATCGTCGATCTCGCCGCCGCCGAACGGTTGGATGCCCAGTGCTGGCAACTCGGTGTCTGCCTGGGCGCCTACCTCGACCGCGGCGGCCACTGGCACGAGCTGGCGGCCGTCGAGCAGACCGCGCTGCGGGCCGCCGGGCGCGCGGGCGACCACGTTGGCCGGGCCGTCGCCCACCGGATGCTGGCGCGCGCGTACACCCGGCTCAACCGATTCGACCAGGCGCAGACCGAACTGTCCGAGGCGTTGTCCGTCGGCCGTGCCCTCGGCGACCGGACCGACCAGAGCCTCAGCCACCTCGCCCTGTCGCTCGTCATGGAGCGGCGCGGTCGGCCGGACCAGGCCTATCACCACGCCCGCCGTGCCCTCGACCTGGTCGAGGCCGGCGGCGATCGCTCCGTTCGCGCGCGTGCCCTCAGCGCGGTCGGTTGGTACCTCACCCTCCGCGACGAACATCGCGAGGCGATCGACCTCTCCACCCGCGCGCTCGCCGACCTCACCGATCTGGGCGACCTGAACGGTCAGGCCAACACCTGGGAGAGCCTGGCCAACGCGCACCGCCATCTCGGCGAGTACGCCGAGGCCGTCGAGTGCTACCGCCGGGCGGTGCGGCTGTACGGCGAGATCGGGGACCGGCACCTGGTCGGCATCACGTTGATCCGCAGCGGCGACAACCACGAGGACCACGGCCGGCATGAGGCCGCGCGTACGGCGTGGACCGAGGCTGTGACGGCCCTGGACGGCCTCGGCGTACGCGACATCGACGACGCCAGGACCCGGCTCGCTCGGACCCGATAAACCGTCCAGCGACCATCCAGTCGGCGTCCATCGGCGTCCATGAGGATGCTCTTCGAGCATGTCCCGCCGTCGAAGGAGACCCGGTTGCCGACCTTCCACCACCTCAACCGCCGCCTACTCGGTCGCCTCGCGATACTGGCGACCCTGGTAACGGCGGCCACGGTGCAGCTTCTCGTCCCGAGCCCGGCGCGGGCCTCAGCACCGCGCTATCTCAACATCCACGAATGCCGGTATTACGTGCCCGCGCTGGCCGACCACTTCGTGACCATCCGGCCCACCAGCATCGGCGGCACCAACGTCTCCAACAGCGCGGACACCAGCGTCACCTGCCGGTCGAATCTCGACTTCCCGCCCGGCGCCCCGACCGAGGGCTTCCCGGCCGGCTACATCTACCTCTGGGGTGCGTCGCAGGTACGCCCCCTCGACCTGACCGCCGGCCGTTACCTCAATCTCCACCAGTGCGTGATCTACAACAACAACGACCCGGACATGCTCACCTCGCTGATGCCGACCGCGTCCACCGGCACCAACGTCTCGAACGTTCCCGCCGGCGCCCCCAGCTGCGTGGTACCGGCCGCGCCGGGCTGGGGCTATCTGCCGCAGAACTCGGGAGTCGCGGCGCTCGACCTGACCGCCGGCCGATATCTCAACCTCCACCAGTGCGTGTACCGCAACTCCGGTAACCAGGACTTCCACACGACGTTCCTGCCGACCAGTTCCGGCGGCACCAACGTGCGGGACACGCCGGACACGGCGGTGGCCTGCGCACCGGCGCCTTCCGGCTGGTCCTACGTGGCCGCCTTCTCCGGCGTCATGGTCTTCGACCTGCGAGGCTGATGTGAAACGTGCACTCATTGTCCTTGTCCTGATGCTCGGCGGCGTAATGGCACCGGCGAGTCCCGCCGCGGCGGCCCCGGTCTGCACCGCCAGCGCCACCTATCCGAACATCGTCGCGTCCTGTGTGAACGGTGACGCCACGAGCAGCTTCCGGGTCACCTTCCAGTGCCGGAACCCACCGGCGCTCAACGACTACATCGCCGCGTCGCCGTGGACACCGACCAATCAGACGATCACCTTCCCGTACCGATGCCCGTACGGCGGCACCGAGGACCAGGTGCTGGTCGAGGTGCGAGCATCGACCGCCCCGCCGCCCTCGCCCCCGCCTTACTACTACCGCTACCGCTCCTACGGCCACGGCGAACAGTGCAACGAGACCGGAGCGGCCGGGGCGGCCGCCGGCACGTGGTCGCGGTATTTCTGCGAGGTCGTGGTCCCGGCCACCTGGAGCGCGCCCGGTCTCTACTACCTGTGGGTGTCAGGCCCGTCAGCGTCGGCGCGGCGGGCCGGCGGGAATCCGTGGGTGCCTGGCCGCTTTGCGGCTTCCGGCGACCGGCCCCGAGCCACGACAATTGCCGGGGTCGGTCGCCTCCCGGGAGTGCGAGACAGTGGAAGAGAGGTTCGCCGACGTCAACGACGGCCGCTGAAAGGGCGCTGAAACGGCGCCGGCGGGCTACCAGGTGAAGCGGCCCGGGTAGGTCGCGTCGGCGATCCGGTTCTGGCCTTTGGCGTTGGGATGGAAGTAGTCGAGCTGGTTGACCAGGTCCAGGTCGAACCGTACGGCGTGGACGGCGCCGCCGTCCCAGCGGCAGCGCCGGCCGTACGCCGCGCAGGCCTGCCGGAGCTGCTCGTCGTAGTCGTCCAGCCGGTCGCGGACCCGGCCGCGGCGCTGCGTGTCGGCGTCGGCGGTCGAGGCCGGCCGGCTCAGCAACGACTGGCACACTCCCCTGCTCCAGGCCCGCACCGCGCGCTCGTCGTCCTTGCCGACCTTCCACAGCCGGTAGACGTCCGGGAGGCTGACGATCAGGATGCGCGACTTGGGAAGTCCCTTTTTGAGCCGGGTCAGGCCGGCGTCGATGCCGGCCCGGAACTCCCGCGCCGAGGTCATGTCGTCCACCCGGCCGGTGCAGGCGTCGTTGACCCCGATCATGACTGTCACGTACGCGGGTTTGGCCTGGACCGCCCGATCGGCCTGACCGGCGAGGTCCTCGGCTCGCGCACCGGGTGCCGCGAAGTTGTCGTTGTTGCCTCTGATCTTGTCGTTGGCGTCCCGGATCCGGAGGTAGTGGCTCTCCACCGCGGAGCCGCCGCCGGTTGACCACGAGTTGCGGCTGCACGCCACCAGGGTCACGCAACTGCCGACTCCGGCGGTGATCGAGTCGCCGAGCGCGGCCATCGAGGCCGGGTAGCCCGGCCTCGGCCGGCTGGTCGGGGCGGGGGCGGCGCCGCCCCCGCCCTCACAGGCCAGCGCGAAGACGGCGAGCAGAGCGATGCAACCGACGTGCCACCGACGCATCCGCCCACTATCGCACGGCGTGACTAAAGGATCACCTCTGGTAACTCGGCCGGGTCAGGCGAACTGAGGGATGACCTCCTGCGCGAATCGCTGCATGGGCTCGTGGTCGTACGCCACCCGGGGCACATAGACGATCACGTAGTCGGCGCCCGCCTCGGCCATCCGCTCGATCCGGCCCACGGTGTCCGCCGAGGACTCGTTCAGGTCGAGCTCCAGGCTGGTCGACTTGGTGATCCGGTCGTAGTCGCGGCCCAGATCGTCGCAGTGGCCACGCAGCACGTCGAGCTTGCGGCGGATCAGCTCCGGATCGCCACCACCGACGTTGCAGGCATCGGCGTACCTGGCGACCAGCTTCAGCGTCACCTTCTCGCCGCCACCACCGATCCAGAACGAGGGGTGCGGCTTGCGTACGCCCTTGGGCTCGTTGATCGGCCGGTCGATCGAGTAGTACTTGCCGGAGAACTCGGGCCGCGGCTCGGTCCACATCTTGTGCACCACCTCGACCGCCTCCCGGAACGCGGCCATCCGCTGGGGCACGTCGGCCCACTCGTAGCCGTACGCCTTCCACTCCTGCTCGTACCAGCCGGCGCCGATGCCCGCGTAGAGCCGGCCGTGGCTGGCCACATCGACGGTCGACGCGATCTTGGCGTACAGCGACGGGTGGCGGTAGCCGTTGCAGCCCACCATCTGGCCGATGTTGACCCGGCTGGTGTCCCGGGCCAGGGTCGAGGTGACCGTCCAGCACTCGAACGTGGTGTTGAGGGTGGGTTCCGGAATGGTGTGGAAATGGTCGTACACCCAGACCGAGTCCCACGGCCCCGCGTCGGCCCGGCGAGCGACGGCGGTCATCGCCTCGTACTGCTCGACCGGGTCGGCGATCTCCGTCAGGTCCATCTTCCAGCCCTGCGGCACAAACACTCCGAAGCGCATGCTCATGATCGCAACCTATCGCGATCCTGGCCGATGCGAACGCCTGGATCCGGAACCGCCGAGCCGACGCGGGGACGGCTGGGATCAGCCGAAGAGGGCGCCGGGAATGTCGGCGTAGAAGAGGGCGGGGTCACGCGAGAGGGAGGCCTTGACGTTGGCGGTGGGACTGTCGGCGACGACCTCGAGCCGGCCCGCCTCCAGGCCGTCCAGGGCCATGGCGACCACGTCGCGGGGCGGGAGCTTGGGGATGTCGTACGCGGCCATCATGTCGGTGTCAGCGATGGCCAGGGCCAGGGCGGTGACCTGGGTCTTCTGGTCGGCCAGCTCGAGCCTGACGCCGTTGGTCAGTGACCACTCGGCCGCCTTGGAGGCGGCGTAACCGTTGCTCGACGGGGCGAACGAATACCAGCTCAGCGCCGAGATGACGTTGAGGATGGCACCTCCGGCGAGCCGGGCGGCGAAGGCGCGGGTGACGTCGAGCGTGCCCCAGAAATTGGTCTCGAACTCGCGGCGGATGTTCTCCGTGGACGGGCCGAGCAGGGGGGCGTCGGTGGAGATGCCGGCGTTGTTGATCAGGATGTCGAGGTCGCCCACCTCGGCCGCCGCGGCCTCGATGGACGCGGGGTCGGTGATGTCCAGCCGGAGGGGCACGACGCCGGGGATGTCGACGCTTTCGGGCCGGCGGGCGGTGGCGTACACGGTGGTCGCGCCGCGGGCGAGGAGGGCCTCGGCGAATGCCTTGCCGAGGCCGCGGTTGGCCCCGGTGACGAGGGCCGTTGTGCCGTTGATCTGCATCCCACTACGCTAAAACCTCACGTTGACGTCAGAGGCAAGTTTTGCGAGGTGGATCACTGTGCGGATCGGCGACCTGGCGACCAGGACGGACGTGAGCGTGCGGGCGCTGCGGTACTACGAGGAACAGGGACTGCTGGCCTCGACACGCAGCGACAGCGGGCAGCGGCTCTACGAGAACGCGGCCGTCCACCGGGTCCGGCTGATTCAGCAGCTGTACGGTGCGGGGCTCTCCAGCAAGACGATCGCCGACCTCCTGCCGTGCGTCGACGCCAAGGTCAGCACGCCCGAGTCGCAGGCGCGGCTGGTGGCCGAGCGGGACCGGGTCGACCAGCAGATCGCCGAACTGATCATGGCCCGCGACCGGCTCAACGACATCATCGACGCGACGTCGCAGCCGAACCCGCAATGCGACTACACCTGAGCGCGGTTCTGAAGCGAGACGGCCCGGGAGCCCATTCGGACTCCCGGGCCGTTCGATGCTCCGGCGCGGGTCAGCGCACCGGGGGCGCCGCCTTACGCAGCGTCGCCTTGAGGGTGCCGCTGCCGGTGGACGCGAGCGTCTTGGCCGCCGCGGCCGTCGGGTCCGGCGGCGGGACCGGGTCGCACTGCTTGTCGGACCGATTGCCGCGGACCCGGTTGGGCAGAGCGCCGTTGTCCAGGTACGCCGCGATCGTGTCGTCGGTGCAGGCGATGCCGCTCAGCGAGCCCGCGTGCGTGGTGCCGCCGACGCCCTCGACCAGGACCGAGCGGGGGAACCGCTTGCGGATCTCGATGCTGCCGGCGTACGGCGTGGCCGCGTCGTTGGTCTCACTGATCAGCAGGATCGACGGGGCCTTCTTGCCGTTGACGTCGACCGGCGTGCCGACGTCACCCTTCCAGAACACGCAGGGCGCGTTGAACCAGGCGTTGTTCCAGGTGATGAACGGGTGCTCGGCGTAGATCCGCCAGTTGTCCCGCTCCCACTTGTTCCAGTTCGTGGGCCACCGCACGTCGGTGCACTGGGTGCCCAGGTAGACCGCATAACCGTTGTCCGTGCCGGGGCCGGGCTCCGGGTAGAGGTCGAGCAGACCGGAGGCGTCGCCGTCGTTGACGTAGGCCGAGAACGCGCCGGCCACATCGGCCCAGCCGTACACGTAGTAGCCGGCCGAGACGAAGATGTCGTTCCACTCGTCCGGGCCGATCTTGCCCGCGGCCGGCGCCGCCCGCAGCTTCTGCAGCGTGGCGTAGTACTTGGCCTTCACCGCCTTGCCGGTGGCACCCAGGTGGTACACCGCGTCGTACCGGGCCACCCAGGCGAAGTACGTGTCCATGTTCTTGTCGAACTGGACGTCCTGGCTCAGGTTGGCGTCGTACCACACGCCACGCGGGTCGACGACGCCGTCGAAGACCATCCGGCGCACCTGGGCCGGATGCAGCGTGGCATAGACCTGACCGAGGTACGTACCGTACGAGAAGCCGTAGAAATTGATCTGCTTCTCACCCAGCGCCTTGCGGATGCTCTCCATGTCGGCCACGTTGTCGGTGGTCTTCAGATGGTCGAGCAGCGGGCCACCGGCGCGCCGGCACGCCTGCGCGTACGCCTGGGACCGGGCCAGCCAGGTCCTCTCCAGCTGGGCGGTGACCGGCACGTAGTAGGGCCGGTTGTAGCCGGCGACGTTGCCGTCACAGGACAGCGACGGCACGCTGGAGCCGACCCCGCGCGGGTCGAAACCGATCCAGTCGTAGTCGAGCCCCACATCGTTCGGGATCGCCGACTGCAACACCGAGTAGATCAGCCCGGAACCGCCCGGCCCACCCGGGTTGACCAGCATGACGCCCTGATAGTCGGCGGCGGCCGACGTGTGCTTGAGCCGCGACACGGCGAGCTGGATCTTGGTGCCGCCCGGCCGCGCGTAGTCCAGCGGGACGACCACGAACCCGCACTCGGCGCCGCGCGCCTTCAGTGTCGAATTGTCACATGCGCCCCAGTTGATCGGAGGCGGCGTGTAACCCGGGGTGCCGCTGTGAGCCTGCGCCGCCGACGGGACCATGCTTCCGCCGATCACCAGCCCGACAGTCGCGGCGACGGTTGCCGCCAGAAGTCGTCTCATACCGAGCCCTTCGTCCACGTTCGCCCGCAAAGGGGGTGCGAGCAGGCCACACGTGGTGCCGGCCCGCACTCGGGCGATCATCGGAGACTAGCCATCCAGACCCGGCGATGAGGCTGTCCGTTAGGGCAGATTTCTCGAGTACGCACAGCTCCGGCCGCTGCGGGCGTTCCTCCACGCGACCGGCGCCGGCGTGCGAGCATTGTCGGATGGACGAGAAGCCCGGCGATCTCGACAGCGAACGTGTTCGCGCCGCCCGGTTCGGCGAACTGCCGGCGCGGATCCATCCCACCACCACCGTGGAGACGGTCGCGACGACGTCGCCCCGTGATCGGCCGGAGGCGGCGGGCTCCGAGGAACAGCGTCAGATCCTTCTCGCCGGGGGCTGATCAGGCCTAGGCAGGGCGGCGCCGCGCCGGAACGCTGAGAGTTTCGCGGGCCGGCGGCCGCGTCCACGGTGCTCGTCCATGTCTGGCGCGGTCAAGCAGCCCAGCCCCGCTCACCGGCCGCGGAGACCCCGCATTCGTACAGGTCGGGCGCGGTCAAGCAGCCCAGCCCCGCTCACCGGCCGCGGACCGCGGCGACCGCGCGTTCGTACAGGTCGGGCAGCGGTGTCGAGCCGCCCCGGCGCACCCATTCCTCGACCGCCACATCGAGGCAGCTGAGCGCGGCCGCCACCAGGGCGGTCGCGGCCAGCTGGTCCGGTTCGGCGCCCGGCCGGCGAAGCCGCCGCTCGATCACCGGGGCCAGGGCGGCCCGCCAGGCGGCGCGTTGCTCGAGGTGGCGGGCCCGCAGGACCGGATCGCCGTTGACGAGCCGGGTGAACGCCAGGGCCCGCTCGGTGGGCTGCGCGGCGTCCGGGAGGCTCTCGGCGGCCCGCTGCAGCGCGAGCCATGGGTCTTCGTCCGCCGGGCGGGCGGTGAGTGCGTCCACCAGCGTCGCGATCTGCTCGTCGGTCCGGCCGAGGACCAGGTCCTCCCGGGTGCCGAAGTATCGGTAGAACGACCGCCGGGACACGCCGGCGGCATTGACGATGTCGTCCACCGACGTCTCGGCGAACCCGGACTCCAGCATCAACTCGATGGCTTTCAGCCGGATCTGTTCGCGCATCTCCTGCTTGATGCGGGCGCGCAGGTCCGGGGAGGCGTGGGAAGGCACGAACTCAATCTAGCAGACCTGGCACGTTGCGCCTTGTTGGCACAGCGTGCCACCATGGATCGCATGACTGACCGCTTCGTCACCGTGACCACGGCCGACGGCGCCCTCCGGGGTGCGCTCGGCAACGGCATCAAGACCTTCCTGGGCGTGCCCTACGCGGCGGCACCCGTGGGTGAACTCCGCTTCGCCGAGCCCGCGCCGGTCACGCCGTGGACGGGCGTGCGCGACGCGCTCGAACCGGGACCGACAGCTCCGCAGCAGGCTCGTCGCACCTTCGCCGGCCTCGACATGTTCTCGGTCACCGGAGCCGAGTGGCGCCCCGGACCGGAATACCTGACCGCGAACGTGTGGGCGCCCGCCGCGGCGCACAACGCGCCGGTCATGGTCTACATCCACGGCGGCGGACTGGTGATCGGCAGCAAGGACGCCGCCGTCTACTCCGGAGCCCGGTTCGCCCGCGACGGCGTGGTAGCGGTCAACCTCAACTACCGGCTCGGGGCCGAGGGATTCCTGCCGATCCCCGGGGCGCCGACCAACCTCGGTCTGCGCGACATGCTCGCGGGCCTGCGATGGGTACGGCGAAACATCGACGCCTTCGGCGGTGATCCCGAGAACGTCACCGTCTTCGGCGAATCGGGCGGGGCCATCGCCGTGGCCTGCCTAATGACCAGCCCCCTGAGCCGCGGGCTGTTCCGCCGCGCCGCGGTCCAGAGCGGTCACGGCTCGGCCGTCTACCCCCTCGAGATCGCTCGACGGACCGTGGAAGCGCTGGCGAAGGAGCTGGGCGTCGAAGCGTCGGTCGACGGCTTCCGCTCCGCCGGCCCCGGCCCGACCGTGGCCGCGTTGAGCCGGATCTCCCGCCCGGGCCGGCTCGACCTGACCGACGACAACGGCTACGACCCCTCCTTCGGCCTCGGAAAGATCGACCCGGTCTACGGCGACGACGTGCTCCCCCACCATCCGCTGCGGGCGCTGGCGCGAGGCGCCGGCGCCGACGTCGACCTCCTGATCGGGACGACGAGCGAGGAAGCGCGGTTCTGGTTCGGGCCGACCCGGATGCAATACCTGCCCCGCCCGGCGGCCCGATTCCTGCTGCGGCGCATGACCCCGCGCGCGGACGAACTCTTCACGGCGTACGCCCGCGCCTTCCCGGCCGAACGCGGCGGCGCGACGCTCATCCGGGTGCTGTCCGACCTCTCCTTCCGCCGGCCGGCCCGGCAGTTCGCCCAGGCCCATCCGGGCCGGACCCACATGTACGAGTTCGAGTGGCGATCGCCCGCGGCCGGCGGCCGGCTCGGCGCGGCACACGGCATGGAACTGCCGTTCGTCTTCGACACCCTCGACACCGTGACCGGGCCGGGCAAATTAGCCGGCGACAACCCGCCGCAGTCCCTCGCCGACCACACCCACCGGCTCTGGATCGACTTCGCCGCCACCGGCGAACTCCCCTGGCCCCCCTTCGACCCCCGGACGCGGCCGGTCTACCAGATCGCTCGCCGGGAGCCCATCCACGAGGAGCCGCTCGTCGCCACCACCCTGCTTGAAAGCAGCGGGTCAGTGACGTGACCGAAGGCCCGCCGCGCCGGTCGGCGGCGATAGCGGCGAGGGCCCCGATGACGATGCCCGCGAGCAGCGGTCCGCGCATGTCGATGCCGCTCCGGGTGAGGTGAGCTCTCCGGTCGGATCTGCGCGGTCATCGGTTTACCGGTACCGAATCATCGCGGTCGCACCAGAGCGGCGATAAACAGGGGAAGCCTTTTGCCAAAATATGCATTGGTGAACATATGCGCAATTCTTGAATTGAACGAAAATACCGCCGGGACGAGTATTGTGATGCGGTTGTCGCGGACGCGGCCATTGGTGACAAGCGGTATTGGAGCATGGCGTTGACCCCACTTGGCGGCGTGGCCGGCCCTGCTGTTGAGAGCGCGGAGGACATCGACCGGCCGACCCGTCCGGCGGCGCCACGGCGCCGAATCGGGTCGCTGGAGGTGCTGGCGGGCCTGCTCATTCTTCTGGTGATCCTGCGGGAGCCGCTCAGCCGGGTGGTCTCCGGACCGCGGCTGCAGACCTGGACCACCGTGTTCGTCTCCGTGCTGGTGCAGGCGGCGCCGTTCCTGGTCTTCGGGGTCGTACTCTCGGCCGTCATCGCGGTGTTCGTGCCGCGCTCGTTCTGGGCCAAGGCTCTGCCGTCGCATCCGGCCCTCGCCGTTCCCGCGGCCGGCCTGGCCGGGGTGGTCCTGCCGGGCTGCGAATGCGGCAGCGTGCCGATCGCCGGTTCGCTGATCCGCCGCGGGGTCACACCGGCCGCCGCGCTGGCCTTTCTGCTGGCCGCGCCCGCGATCAACCCGATCGTGCTCACCGCGACCGTGATCGCCTTTCCCGGTCGGCCCGAGATGGCCGTCGCCCGCGGGGTCGCGAGCCTGGTCGTCGCGGTCGCGATGGGCTGGCTCTGGCTGCGGCTGGGCAAGGCCGAGTGGATCAGGCTCCCGCGTCGGCCCGACCTCGACGACGCGTCGCGGGCCCGCGCGTTCTGGGCGGCGTGCCGGCACGACGTGATGCACGCCGGCGGGTTCCTGGTGGTCGGCGCGGCCGCCGCCGCCACGATCAACGTCGTCGTCCCGGCGGCCTGGCTGCAGGCGCTGGCCGGCGACCCGGTGCTCTCGGTGATCACGCTGGCCGTACTGGCCGTCCTGCTGTCCATCTGCAGCGAGGCCGACGCGTTCGTCGCGGCCTCGCTGACCCAGTTCTCGCTGACCGCCCGGCTGGTCTTCCTGGTCGTGGGACCGATGGTCGACCTCAAACTGATCTCCATGCAGGCCGGCATGTTCGGCCGGCGGTTCGCGTTCCGGTTCGCGCCGGCCACCCTCGCCGCCGCCGTTCTGATCGGCGCCGGGTTCGGAACGGTGCTGCTGTGAACCGGCTGACCCAGGCCGTCGTCATGCTGCTGTTCGGCGGCGCGATCATCCGGGCCACGGTCACCGGCATGTTCCTGCGCTACGTCAAGGAGGGCCTACGGCCCTTCCTGCTGGCGACCGGCACGTTGTTGATCGCGGGGGCGGTCATGACCATCTGGTACGAGCTACGCGCACTCGGCCACCACCACGACGACCCCGGCGGCGGGCATGGGCACCACGAACCGCGGGTCGGCTGGCTGCTCATCCTGCCGGTCGTCGGCCTGCTGCTGATCGCCCCGCCGGCGCTGGGCGCGTTCTCGGCCGGGCAGGCCGGCTCGATCATGGCCGAGCAGTCGGACTCCGACTATCCGCCGCTGCCGCCCGGCGACCCGGTGCCCCTGGGCCTGCTCGACTACGCGGCCCGGGCGGTGTTCGACGACGGGAAGAGCCTGACCGGCCGCACCGTACGGCTGACCGGATTCATCACCGAAGGACCGGGCGGAACGCCGATGCTGGCCCGGATGGTGTTGACCTGCTGCGCCGCCGACGGCCGGCCGATCAAGGTCGGGCTCACCGGCGACCCCGTGGTCGACGCCGCCCCGGACACCTGGGTGCAGGTCGACGGCGTTTACAGCGGCAAGGTCGGCACGGACCCGGTCAACGACGCGAAGGTCGCCTACATCGAGGTGAAGTCGTGGCAGGAGACCACAGAGCCGGAGCGACCGTACGCATGACCGTCGCCACCCGCCGCCGTACCCTCGCCGGCCTCGTACCCGCCCTGCTCGCCGGTGCTCTCCTGCTGTTCTACGGACCGCCGGCGTGGACCGAGAAGCATCAGCCCGTGCGTACGACGGCCGAGCAGGCGTGGCCCGGCGCGGCCCGTGCCGACCTACCCGGCTTCGTCTCCGACGGACCCCTGTTCCAGCCCCTGCTGTTCCTCGACGTACACACCGCCGTGGGGACCGCGCCCACCCCCGACGGCTCGGCGCTGCGCCTGCTGATCCGCGACCCGGACGGCACTCTGCGGCAGTTGCGCCGGCTGCCGGCCGCGTCCGGTCCGCGGTTCGAGCCGGTCACCACCGACGGCGCCGAGATCTTCTGGGCCGAGACCACCGATCAGCGGCACGAGGAGATCTGGGCCGCCCCGCTGCGCGGTGGTCAGCCGCGCCGGTTGACCGGCGACACCGGCGCCGCCCTGTTCTACGGCAACCAGTACGACCTGGTCGTCGCGGCCGGACGCCTGTACTGGACGGCCGGCGCGGACGCCGAGCGCACCGAGATCCGCTCGGTCGCCCTGACCGGCGGCCCGGTCCGGGTGCGGGTTCAGCCCGGCCGGTGGGCGCTGTCGGCGTGGCCGTGGCTCACCGACGACGCCGGCCGTCTGACCGGCGCCACCCGCCTGTTCAACCTGGTGACCGGCCGCGAAACGGCGGTCGCCGCGACCGCGACCGAAACCCTCAGCTGCGGTCCGACGTGGTGCCGGGCCATGGTCCTGAGCAGCGCCGGCCTGGAACGCATCGACCTGCTGCACCCCGACGGCACCGGCCGGCGCCGCATCGCCGGCGGTGACGCGCGGGTCGCGGTCACCGACGTAGCCCTGCTCGACCGCTTCGAGATCCTGTCCGAGGGCGGTCCGGGCTCCGACCTGACCGGCACCGCGGCCCTGCTCGCCTACGACCTCAGCACCGGCGACACCGTCACGCTGGCCGCGGCGGCCGGGGCGGCGTTCACGCACAACGGCATTCTCTGGTGGTCGACCGGCCCGGACGACAAGACCGTCTGGCACAGCGTCGACCTGCGGACGGCCTGAGGCCGAGGAGATGACGATCAGGCGGTACGCAGGTCGAGGCTGTGCCGCAGGAACACGTCCTGGGTGCCGGTCGACCACCAGAGCACCCCGCCGCGGTATCCGACGTTGGCGGCGTCCGGGCTGACCTGAACCGCGCGCCGGCCGGCGATGTCGTAGATCATCAGTCGTACGTTGCCGGAGAAGTCGGCGTTGCCGCCGGTCTCGGCGAACACCTCGAAGCGGTCCAGCGGCCCGACGTCGGCCACGACCGTCTCGACCGGGCCCTCGGCCACTTCGCGCCGGCTCGTACCGTCGGGGCGCATCAGGTCGATCCGTGCCCCGTCCTCGGTCAGCGAGACCGCCCGGCACCAGTGCGGACCGCAGTTGGTCACCGCCCTGGGATCGGCCGGCACCGCGACGGCCCCGCCCGTGGCGAGGTTCTTCAGCGTGGTCGCACCCCCGCCGGACGTGACACCGTCCACCATCCACGGCCACGCCGACAGCTGCCACGTACCCGGCTGCGCCTCGACCCGCACCGCGCCTCCGGTGAGGGCGACCGATCGCACCTCGGTCTTCTCGTTGCCACCGCCGGCGGCGACCCACCGCACCCGCCCGTCGGCGATGACCAGGTCGTACTCGGAGAGGTAGAAGCGGGCCTCGCCCATGTCGGCCGTCACCCGCCGCGGCGGCCGTCCATCGCGGAGGTTGACCGCCCACAGCTGCGGGCGCAGGCCTCCGTCGCCCTCGGCCCAGGCGGCCACGTCCCCGGCCGCCGTGACCGCCGTAAACGACGGATTGCCGCGGACGGGCAGGCGGCGCAGCTGTCGCAGCGACCCGTCGGACCGGCGGAGTAGCAACCTCAGGAAGGCGCCGTCGCGGCTGGGCGCGGTGCCGATCGAGGTGCGGGCGTCGACGAACCAGGCCGGGGTGTACGCGGTGCCGTCGGGCAGCGTCGCCGGAAGGGAGCCGCGCTCGGCCCGGGGCCAGGCGATACCCGCGGTCAGCGGCGCGGCCGAGGAGCCTTTGGAGCCGGGCGGCGCCAGCACCAGCACGCTGCTCGCCGCCACGGCGGCGACCAGGCTCAGCAGCGTCTTCGTCCCGCCACGAAAACCCGCGGAAACCGCTCCGGTCACACCGACACTGTAGCCAGGCGCGGTCAGTCGCCGGCGTGCCGCGGCGCCTCGTCGAGCGACCGGACCGTGGCCTCGTCGGCCGGTCAGATCCGCGCCGCCCGGATCCGCCCGGCCCGCAGCGCCCGTCCCGGGAGGGCACGCAGCCACGACACGGCGAGGATCGCGGCGGCGGCCAGCGAGATGCTCGCCCCGGCGGCGACGTTCCAGCGGGCCGACACCCACAGGCCGGCCAGTCCGCTGCCGACGGCGAAGACGACCGCGAGCGCCGTCAGCACCGGCAGCCGGGCCGACCACAGCCGCGCCGCCGCGGCGGGCGCCACGATCAGCGACAACGCGAGAATGGTGCCGACCGCGGGTACCACTGTCACCACGACCACCTCGATGGTCAGCAGCAGCACGACGTCCCAGGCCCCGGTGGACAGACCGGCCGCCCTCGCCCCGGCAGGGTCGAACCCGACCAGCGTCAACGGCCGGGCGGCCACCACCAGCACGGCCAGGACGACCACGAGGACCGCGGCGGTGGTGGCCAGGTCCCGGGCACTGACCGTCAGAATCGATCCGACCAGGAACGACGACAGATCCCGGCTGAACCCGTTCTGCGTGGCGACCAGCACGGCGCCGGACGCGAAGCCAGCCGACACGAGGACGCCGGTGGCCGCGGCGGCATCCTGGCCGCGACGCCGGCTCAGGGCGGCGACCCCGAGCGCGACGACTCCCCCGGCCACCGCCCCGCCGATCAGAATGTCGACCCCGATGATCGCGGCCGCGACCACGCCGGGGAAGGTCGCGTGGGTGAGCGCCAGGGTGAAGAACGAGAGCCGGCGCAGCACCACGTGCACGCCGACCAGTCCGGCCAGCGCACCGGCCAGGATCACCTCGGCCACGGCCCGGTGCAGCGCGTCATCCCACCAGCTCATGGACGGAGCTCCTTCCCACGACCGGCGGCCGCCCCCGGCGCCGGCCCGTCCGCAGCAGACGCACCGGGATCAGCAGCAGGTAGGCGGCGACGAGCAACAGGACCACCGACGAGGCGGAGGTCAGGGCGATGCCCCGGCCGAGCGACGCCGTCCAGCTCAGCAGCAGCCCGGCGTACCCGGCCCCGGCGATCAACAGGGCACCGGCGACGGCCATGACCACCAGCCGGTCGGTAACCATGCGGGCCGCCGCCGCCGGGACGATGAGCAACGCGACGACCAGGATCGTGCCGACCGCGCGGACCGCCGCGACCACGACCAGCGCGACGATCAGGTTGAGCCACAGGTCGAGCCGGCCGATCCGGAACCCGGCCGCCGCCGCGCCGCCCGGGTCGAAGGTGCGGAACAGCAGCGCGCGGGCGCCGACCAGCAACGCGACCAGCACCACGGCCGTGAGCACGGCGGTCTCGGCGATCTGCCGCGGTGTCACGGTCAGCAGCCGGCCGAAGAGAAAGGACGTCAGATCCGCGGTGTACGAGGACCGCCGCGACACCAGCAGCACGCCGGCCGAGAACATCGCGGTCAGCACCACCGCCGTGGCGGCGTCGTCGGAGACCCGCCCGCCCCGGGTGAGCAGGGTCAGCACGGCCGCGGTGAGCATCGCGGCGATCAGCGCACCGGTGAACACGCCCTCGACGCCGCCGGCCAGGAACCCGATGACCACGCCGGGAAACACGGTGTGGGTCAGCGCGTCCGACGCGAACGACAGCCGGCGGGCGAAGACGAACACGCTGACCGGGCCGCAGATCAGCGCCAGCAGCAGCATCTCGGCCAGGGCCCGGGCCATGAACGGCAGCGCGAACGGCTCGATCACGGCTCGACCAGCACCAGGCCGCCGTCGCCGAGGTCGACGGCGTTGCCGGAGTACGTCCGCCGCAGCGGTTCGGCGGTGAGGGTCTCGGCCGGTGGCCCCACCGCCCGCTGCCGGCCGTTGACCAGGCACACCAGGTCGGCGAGGTCCCGGGCCACGCTCAGGTCGTGGGTGCTGAACACCAGCGCGGTGCCGCCGGCGCTGAGCTCGCGCAGCACCCGTACGATCGCCTCCCGGCTGACCGCGTCGACGCCGTTGAACGGCTCGTCGAGCAGCAGCAGCCGCGGCTCGGCGGCGATCGCCCGGGCCAGCAGCACACGCCGGCGCTGACCGCCCGAGAGCGTGCCGAAGCGATGCCCGGCCCGGGCGGCCAGCCCGACCCGCTCCAGGGCGCCGGTGACGGCGTCCCGGTCGGCCGGGCGGGCCGGGCGCCACCAGCCGATCCGCCGGTAGCGGCCCATCATCACGACCTGGCGGACGGTGACCGGGAAGTCGGCGTCGAGCGTGTCGGTCTGCGGGACGTATCCGGCCCGGCCCCGGGCCGCCGCCGGTTCACGGCCCAGCACCTCGGCCGTACCGCCGAGGACCGGCACCAGGCCGAGCACCGACTTGATCAGGGTGGATTTGCCGGCGCCGTTCGGGCCGACCAGGGCCAGCCGCTGTCCCGGCCGCAGTTCGAGGTCCACGTGGGTGAGCACCGGCGTGCCGTGGTAGCCGACGCTCACCCCCGTGTAGCGCAGGGCGATGCGCATCTCAGCCGGCCAGCGCGGAGACGATGACCTCGGTGTTGTGGCGCTCGGCGCCCAGATAGGTGCCCTCCGGGGTGCCGGGCTCGCCGAGGCTGTCGCCGAAGAGGGCGTCCTCGCCGCCGATGACCTTGACGCCGGCCTGCTGCGCGATCGCCTCGGCGCTCTTGGGCGGCAGGGAGCTCTCGGTGAAGATGGCCTTCGTACCCGTCGCCTTGATCTTTGCCACCAGGTCGGCGAGCTGCTTGGCGGACAGCTCGGCCGAGGTGTCCAGGCTGGGGATCACCGAGCCGACGAACTCGAGCCGGTAGCGGTCGACGTAGTAGCCGAACGCGTCGTGGTTGGTGACCAGTTTGCGGGCGGCCGCGGGCAGTTTGGCGTACGCGGCCTGGTTGGCGGCGTCCAGCCGGTCCAGTTCGGCCGAATACGTGGTCAGGTTCTCCGCGAACGTGCCGGCCCGGGCGGCGTCGGCCGTGGCCAGCCCCTTCTCGATGTTGGCGACCATGATCTTGGCGTTCCGCGGGTCGTGCCAGATGTGCGGATCGTGTTCCTCGCCCTCTTCGTCACCCTCGCGCAGGGTGACGCCGTGGCTGGAGTCGACCACCGCGCCCTTGAACCCGGACGCCTCGATCGTGCGGTCGAGCCATCCTTCGAGCCCGACGCCGTTCTTCACGACCACCTTGGCCTCGCCGATGGCCTTGATGTCGGCCGGGGTGGGCTCGAATTCGTGCGGGTCGACGTTCGGCTTGATGATCTGCGTGACGGTCACGTCGGGCCCGCCGATGTCGCGGACGAAGTCGGCCACCTCGGGCGTCGTGGCGACGACGGCCAGCGGCGCCGCGCCGGACGGGCCGGGAGCCGCCCGACCCGTGTCATCCGCGCCGGTGCCGCAGGCGGCGAGAGCGGTGAGGGCCGTGGCGGCCACGACCGAGAGCATGCGTTGCCGGTGATTCATGGGTCTCGCTCCTGTCCCTGAGGAGCAAAACGGTAATGGTTTTCACAATCAATCGTCTAATGGCAAGACGATGATGAGCCTGCGCGCCGTCGGCAGCCTCGCCGAGCACCTCGAACCGCGGGTCACCGTCGAACATCCCGCGCACCCCACCCCAGTGACGCACGGCGCGGCCGACCGGGATGACACCGATCGGCTGCGCCGCGAAACCAAGAGCCTCCCGGACGAGTAACGAGCCGAGCCGTCGGTGACCGTTTGCGGCCAAGCGCCCGTTCCTCCCTTGTGGTCGTTGCCGATGGCGGGGACCCTGACGGGATGGGATTGTTCCGGCGTACGCGTTCGCTGGCCGAGGCCGACCGGCTGTTCGACGAGGGCGTCGCGACGATGCGCGGCGGGGACCTGCGCCGGTCGTTGTCCGTCCTCGACCAGGCGCAGAAGATCTATGCCGCCCTGGGCCCGGACGAGGCCGCCCGCCGGGGCGAGGCCCGCACGCTGTGGCGGCAGGCCAACGCGTACGCCGCGATCGGCGCCGCCCCCAACGCGCTGGCGGCCGGCCTGGACGCGGCGATGATCTGGGAAGGTCTGCTGGAAGGCTCGGGCGACCGCGACATCGGCCTGGTCCGGGAGATGGCACAGGGCTACGCCGACCTGGCCATGTTCGCCCTGCCGCTCGACTCCGAGCAGGCCGTCGCCCACGCCCGGCGGGCCGTCGGGCTCAGCGAGCAGCTGGTCCGGGCCGGACACCCGGAGGGCGCCGAACAACTCGGCGTGGCCCAGCACAACCTGGCCGTGACTCTGGCCGACCACGGCGACCGGGCCGGGGCGGCCACCGCGGCGGCCGAGGCCGTCAAGATCCGGCAGAAGCGGGCCGCGGCTCTCCCCCACCCGTCGGTGGCCGACTGGGAGCACGCCAACTCGCTGCTGCTCAGCGGCAAGCTGTACCGGCTCACCGGCCAGACCCGGTTCGCCCGCACGGCCCTGGAGCGGGGGCTGGTGGTGGCCCGCACGCTCGGCACCGCCGGCACCACGATCAGCCTGCAGATCCAGGTCGAGCTGGGGCAGCTGGGCCGGGGGTGAGCCCCGACCACCGGGAACTGGTCGGCGCCGGGCTGGCCGCCCTGGACAACGGTGACGAGAGCGGGGCGCGGAGCTGGTTCGCGCAGGCGGCCCGCACCGACGATCCGCGGGTGCTGTTCGATCTGGGTGCGATCTATCAGCGCCGGTTGAACGACCCCGAGCGGGCCGAGGGTTGTTATCGCCGGGCGGCGGCGGCCGGTTCGGTGCCGGCCATGAACAATCTGGGTACGCTGCTGCGCCGCCGCGACGAGCTGGCCGAGGCCGAGCAGTGGTTGCGGCGGGCCGCCGACGCCGGCGACGGCGACGCGCTCAACAACCTGGGCACCCTCTACGAGCGCCGCGGCGACCAGGCGCGGGCCCTCGACCACTTCCGGCGGGCCGCCGCGCGGGCCGTTCCGGAAGCGCTGTATCCGCTGGTCATGAAGCTGGCGCTGAGCGGGCGGGCGGACGAGGCGGCGGCCTGGATCGGCCGCGCGGCCGACTGGAACAGCCCGCTCGTGGCCGAGCAGCTGCCGTTCCTGTCCCGGGTTCTGGCGGACGCCACCGGCGCGCGGCCGGTGTCCCCGCCCGGCCCGGCGCCGCAACGGTCACCGCTCACGGTGGAAACGACCGACCCGCCGCGGCCACGGTCACCGCTCACAGTGGAAACGACCGACCCGGCACGGCCACGGTCACCGCTCACAGTGGAAACGACCGACCCGGCACGGCCACGGTCACCGCTCACGGTGGACCTGACCGACCCGGCCGGCAGCGCGGCCCGGGCCCGCGGCGTCTTCCTGTCCACCGGCCAGCCGGACCATCTGGGGCTGGGCCGGGACCTGGCCGGGTGGGCAGCCGAGGAACAGCACGGCGATCCCCGCGTCGGCGCGTTGTCGCTGCTCGGCGACCTGGAACGGCTGGCCTTCGAACACGACGGTGATCGAGCGGTGCTGGCGGCGGCGTTGCGGAACGGGCGGGCCGCCGTCGACGAGGCGTTGCCGACCGACGAGAGCTATCCGCTGGCCGTGGCCCGGCTCGGTGTCACGCTGGCCCGGCACACCCCGTCGGCGGACGAAGCCCGGTCGCTGCTGGAGCGGGCCGTGGCCGCGGTCGGGCCGGGCGACCCGCGAACGGCCGAGATCCAGTCCGGGTACGGCGAGACGCTGCTGGCCGCGGGCCGGACCGAGGCGGCCGTCCTGGCCCACCGGGCCGCCGTGGCGGCCACGCCGCCGGACGCGCCGGAACGGGCCGTCCGGCAGATCCTGCTGGCCGAGGCGCTGCTGCGCTGGGACCGGCCGCCGGCCACCCGGGACGAGGCCCGGGCCCTGCTCGAGGAGGCGCGCACCGCTCTGCCCGCCGCGCACCGGTATCAGTCCCGGGTGGCCGCTGCCCTGATCGCCGCGACGGCGCCGACCGGCCCGCCGCCGGCCACCGCCGAGGAGGCGCTGGAACGCTACCGCCGCGACGGCGAGCTCGATCTGCTGACGTACGCCATCACCGGGCTGCGCCGGCGCGGCGACCGGTCGCTGCTCGGCGCCGCGCTCACCCTGCTCTACCGGCGGACCGGCGACCCCGCGACCCTGGACGAGGCGATCGAACTGCTCGACCGGTCACCGCTGGAGCTGGCCGAGGCGTTGCGGCTGCGCGTACGGCGTCGCGGCGGGCGCGACGACCTGCGGCGGGCGCTCGCGCTGGCCCGGACGGCGGCCCCCGGACACGAACGCGCGCTGGCCGCGATCGCCGTCGAGGTCGGTGCGGCGACACAGGACTCACCGGCCGTACGGGAAGGGGTCGAGCTGTTCCGGACCGCCCTGCGCGCCCTGCCCGAGGACCACCCGGAGCGGCCCGCGGCGGCGGCCGAGCTGAGCGCCGCGCTGCTGCTGGCGACCGACGACGATCACGCGCCGGAGGCGGCCGCGCTGGCCTTGTCGGCGGTGCGGGCCGAGCCGGGCCGGCCCGAATTCGCCACCGCGGCGGCCCAGGCGCTGCACCGGGTCGCAGCCGGCGGCGGTCCGCCCGGAACCCGGCGGCGGGCGGCCGAGCTGGCCCGGGTCGCCGTCGCCGCCACCCCGGAAGGCCACCCGGAGCGCCCGGACCGGCTGGGCGTCCTGGCCCGAATCCTCGAGGCCGGGACGGGACCGCTGGACGAGGCGGTCGCGGCGGCCGAGACGTGGGCGGCGGCCACCCCGCCGGGGCATCCGCAGTGGGACGCGGCCCGGACCACGGTGGCCCGGCTGCTGGCGGCCCGAGCCGTCGCGACCGGGGACGCGCCGGAGATGCTCGCGGCCCGGATCGAGCTGGCTGCGGTGGCCGCCCACCCGGACGTCCCGGCCACCGAACGGGTGCGGGCGGCCGACCAGTGGGCCACGGTCTCGCTCACCCTGGGCGACCGGGACGGCGCCGTGCGGGCGTACGACCAGGCCATCGCCCTGCTGCCGGTCACCGCCCGGCGCAGTCTCACCCGCGGCGACCGCGAGCGGCACCTGGGCGCCTTCGCCGGTCTGGCCTCGCGGGCGGCCGCCGTCGCCCTGGACGCCGGTGACCCCGGCCTGGCCCTGCGGTGGCTCGAGCAGGGCCGGGGCGTGCTGCTCGACCAGGCGCTGGGGCCGTCCCGGCCGGCCGTCGCCGGCCCGGAGCGGGCGGCCGAGTTCGCCGCGCTGGTCGACGCCCTCGACCCGGACCCGGCCGAGTCACCGGCCCGGTCCGCGCAACGCCGCCGGGACCTCCAGGAACGCCTGGACGAACTGGTCGCCGAGATCCGCCGCCGGCCCGGGGGCGCCGAGTTCCTGGCCCCGCCGACGGCCGCCGACCTGATCGCCCGGTGCGCCGGCCGCCCGGTCGTACTGATCAACGTGGCCGACACCCGTACCGACGCCCTCCTGCTCTCCGGGCCGGCACCGCGGGTGATCCGCCTCCCCGGCGCCGAACTGGGCGCCGTGCGCGCACAGGCCGGCACGTTCCGGGTAGCGCTGGCGGCCACCCGCGAGGGACCGGTCGCCGACCGGGTGGCGGCTCAGCGATCGGTGAGCGCATTGCTGGTCTGGCTGTGGGACACCATCGCCCGGCCCGTTCTGGACGCCGCCCTCACTCCGACGCCGCACGGGCGACCGCGCCTGTGGTGGATCCCCACCGGGCCGTTGGTCGACCTGCCGCTGCACGCCGCCGGCCACCACGACCGGCCCGGCGACGGCCGCTCGGTGCTGGACCGGGCGGTCAGCTCGTACCTCCCGACCGTCCGCACCCTGCCCGGCCCGCCGGAGACGCCGCGTGGTGCCACGGCCGCGGACCGGCCGGTGCCGCCGCCGTTGCTGGTCGTCGCGCTCGGCCGGACTCCCGGGGCCGCCGACCTCCCGCAGGCGGCGACCGAGGCCGCGGCGGTACGCGGGCTGCTGCCCTCGGCCACCGTGCTGGCCGACGAGGAGGCGACCTGGGCCGCCGTCCGCGCACAGCTGCCGGCCCACCGGTGGGTGCACTTCGCCTGTCACATCACCCGCTCGGCGGTGCGGACCGACGAGATCAGGCTGCTGCTGTACGACCACGAGCGGCGGGCAGTGACGCCGGCCGACATCGCGGCGCTGCGGATCCCCGGCGCCGAGCTGGCCTACCTGTCGGCCTGTGACAGCGCCCGCTCGACCGACCGGCTGGCCGACGAGGCCGTGCACGTGGCCGGCGCGTTCCGGATGGCGGGCTACCGGCACGTCATCGCTACCATGTGGACTCTGGGCGACCGGCCGGCCGCGCAGGTCGCCGCGGCCGTCTACCCGGCTCTGCTGCGTGGTAACGGAGCGGCCGAGGCCCTCGACGCGGCGGTCGGCGCGCTGCGCGAGAGATATCCGGCCACGCCGAGCCGGTGGGCGGCGCATGTCCACGTCGGCGCGTGAGGAGGGCACAGTGGAGGTTGCCAGGTCGGCGGTGGCCGCGTTCTGCGCCGCGCTCGACGATCCCGGTTTCCGGCCGCTGGCCGCCGAGGCCGGCGCCTCCGGCGTACTGACCGGCATCGTCACCGCCCTGAACGACCCCGGCGCCGCCGCGCCGGTCGGGGAGCTCGACCACCTCGACGATCTGCTGGCCCGGGCCGGGCTGGACGGGCTCGACCGGACCGGCCGCACCTACCGGCCGCTGCCCGGGCTCCCCGGGCATCCGGTGGTCGAGGTGTACGCGTGCCCGCTGGAGCGCTGCTCGCGGATCGCCTCGACCGCCGACCCGGCCCCGCCCTGCGGTGTCGCCGGCCGGCCGCTGCGCCCGGTCCGGCTGCCGACGTGACCGGGCTGCTCGGCGAACTCGGCAAGAAGCTGGCCGAACGCTGGCTGGCCACGGTCGTCCTGCCCGGCCTGCTGCTGCTCGGCACGGCGGTGGTCGCGGTCCGGCTCGGGCAGCGGCACCCGTTCGACGCGGCCCGGCTGACCCGCTGGCTCGACGCGCTCGCCGGCTCGCCGACCGCCCGCAACGGCGGCACCGTGCTGCTGCTGACGGCCGGTGCGCTGCTGGCCGCGGGGGCGACCGGGCTGGCCGCCGGAGCGCTCGGCGCGGCCGCGGGACGCTGGTGCGAGGCGCGGTCAGGGCCGCTGGTCCGGTGGCGGCGGCGCCGCTGGGAGCGGGCCGACCAGCGGGCCCGGGAGGCGTTGCGGCACGCCGCCGGGGATGTGACCCGGCCGTACCCGCCACTGGCCGACGCCCTGCGGGCCCGGGACGCGATCGGTCTGCGTGAACCGGCCCGCCCGACCTGGGTGGCCGACCGTTTCCTGGCCGTCGACCAGCGGGTGGCCGAGGCGTACGCGCTGGATCTGTCCGCGGTCTGGCCCCGGCTGTGGCTGATCGCCGACGAACCGGCGCGCGCCCAGGTCAGCGCGGCCCAGGACGGTTACGGGGCGGCGCTGCGACTCTCCGGCTGGGGCGTGCTCTACCTCGCGCTCGGCCTGCTCTGGTCGCCGTCCGCGGTGGCCGGGGCGGTGGTGCTGGCGGTCGCCCGGTTCCGGATCCGGCGGGCCGCCGCCGTGCTGGCCGAGATGGTCGAGTCCACCGTCGACCTGCACGTGGCCACGCTGGCCCAGCGCATGGGATTCACGGTCACCGGGCGGCTGGACGCCGAGACCGGCCGGGCTCTGACCGCCGCCCTGCGCAAGGATCTCCCCCTGCGGCTCCCCGGCTGACCGGAGCGGCCAAGGCCGATTCCGGCCGTCGGGCCATTCACTTCCCGGCCGGCGATGGTTCAACTCATGAGTACGGGCCGGACCTCGACCCAGCCGTCGGCGACCGGAACCATGCGGCCGATCCAGACGGCGTGGTCGAGGTCCGACGCCTCGACGATGAAGTAGCCGGCCAGGGTGTGCGCCGAGCCGGCGATCGAGCCGCTGACCACGGCGTTGTCCTGCACCGAGATGGCTTTCGACGCGGGGCGGAGGGCGTTGCCGCCGATGATCCGGCCGCCCGTCTCGGCGATCCGTCCCGGTAGCCGCATGTGGGTCTCGAGGACGGTGGGCGGGGCGGCTCGCACGCTGTCCGGTACCTCGCGTTCGTAGATGAGAATCATGAACTGCGGAAGGGCCGACTGCTTCTCGGGTGTCACCGCTTGAAGCGCCACTTCTTCTTCGGCGGAGCGTCCGGCTCGGACCGTGGGCCGCGCGGAGGCAAGGGCGGCGGGGCCACCGGCGAGGTCGGCGGTTTGGCCGTCGACACGGGAGTCTGACCGAGCGGACCACCCAGGTCGTCATCGTCCGGACGATTGTCGAGGGACGTCGAGTTGTCGTCAGCGGCCCGCTGATCGTCTGACATTTGCCGCCTTCGAGAGCTATGGACAGCGCGGTGAGACCGAACCTACTGTGCGTGACATCGGGAATCGATGATCTGGAGAGCGCATGCCAACAACGGTCGTCGGTCTGTTCCTCACCGTCGTCTTCGCTCTTCCCGGCTATGTGTACCACAGGCTCGTGCTGCGCCAGCGGCCCGAACGAGTGGACACCGCCGTGCAGGAACTGCTGTCCATCGTGTTCGTCGGCGTGATCATCGATCTCGTCGCGGCCGCTGTGCTGGGAGTGGTGACCGCCGTGGCCGCGCCCCGCACGCCGGACCTGTCCCGGTTCCTGCTCGAACCGGCCAAGTACAGCGCCGCGCACCTGGCCCTGGTCAGCTGGTGGCTGCTCGCCTTCGTCGCCCTGGCCATCGCCATCGCCGTGCTGTCCGGCCTGGAGCCGGGGGCGCGATGGCTCCCGGAGCGCTGGCAGCGGCGGCGCCACGACCGTGCGCGCCGCGTCCGCGACCAGCAGTCGGCCTGGTGGCTGCTGTTCCACGAGCATCCCGAGTCGTCCATCCACGTCGGGTGCTCGCTCGACGACGGCACCTACGTCGCCGGACGGTTGCACAGTTACAGCAAGGCCCCGGTGGAGAACGGGGACCGTGAGCTGACGCTGAGCGGAGAGATCACGTACCGGGCGCCGGACGACCCGGAGGCCGCGATCCTCCCCGCGGTCAACGCCGTGACGGTCAGTGCCCGGCGCCTCGTCCTGCTCACGGTCACCTATGTGGAGCCTTCGTGACCGCGGTCGTGCCCGAGTCGTGGGGCGCGTACGAGGTCAACCACGTCCTGTCGGGAGCGCTCGCCGAGGCCCGCGGCCGTGCGGCGCTCCGGAACGAGCCCGCGCCCCGGCTCTCCGACATCGCCGTTGCCGTCCTGTCCATGCCGGACAGCCTGGCCGGCGCGGCGCTGACCGCCGTCGGCCTCCCGCCGCGGGAACTGCTCGACGAGTGGCCCGCGTCCGAGCCGGCCGGCGCGGAGCAGGCCGACGAACGGATCAGGACCCTGCTCGCCCGCGCCGACCAGCAACGCCGCCGGACCAGGGACGACGTCATCGGTTCAGTTCACGTGACGGCGGCGCTGGCGGATTCCGACGATCCCGGGCTCGCGCCCCTTCGCGCCCGGAACATAGATCTCGACCTTCTGCGTACGGGCGCCGCCCGGGTCACCGCGACCCCGTCCCGCGAGGACCGGGCGTTCGCGCCGCTGCCGGCCCCACCAGCGTTCCTGGCCCCGGAAACGCCCGAGCTCGCCGACCTGCGGACCCGGACCAGGCGCAGCCGTTCGGCCGCGGCCAAACAGCTGCTGGACACCCGGATGCCGGCCGGGCCGGACGCGACGTCGACCCCGTACGGCATGGCACGGGCGCGGCGCTGGGCCCGGAGCCACGTCGTCCATCAGGCGTCGGTGCTCGTCACGGCGATGATCGCGCTGCGCTTCGGCCTCGACTGGTGGCTCTTCCTGCTGGTGGTTCCTGCGTTCGGCACGCCGATGAACCTGCGGACCGAGATCTGGCTGGCCTTCAACGCGGCCGCGCTGATCCTGTGCCCCGTGCCGGTCGCGGTAGCGGTCGGTGTGACGGCCGCGGCCGGAGCGATCAGCGCCGGGTACGAGCTCGCGATGAAACGCGTCGACCTCGGCCGGCCCGGGACGACGCTGGGTGACATCCGCCGCGCGACCCGCCGCACCGGTGAGGCCATGCTGTGGCGCAAGCTCGGGGCCGACGATGACGAATGACCGCCGGACGGGTCTTCCGGACGCCGGAACCGACCCGGCCCGGTGGCTGCGGCGGTACGCCGCCCGCGGCCTCGAGCTCGACGACCTGTTCACCTACGTCGACGTGGTGGTCGCCGCGCGCATGATCGGATTCCGGGCCGCGGTGGGGATCCTGTTCGAGGCGCTGGGCGCCCGCGGCGCGATCCGGGCCGCGGGCACCCGACGGCACGCGTTCGGCTGGTTCGCGGCCGACCTGGTACGGCCGACGCTCGGCGACCTCGCGGCACCGTTGCTGTACCGCGTCGCGACGGTGCTGGCCATCGTGGCCGGCCTGCTCGTGCTGCTGCGGCCGCCCGACCTCCGTACCGTCCTGCAGCTGACGATCCTCGCCGCCGGGCTGCTCCTGGCCGGTCGGCGGGACCGGCCGTCGATCCTTCTCGTCGTCCTCGCGGTGGCCGGCGCGATCGCGGCCGGCCCGGGCGGCTGGTGGTACTGCCTGCTGACGGTGCCGCTGGCGTGGCTCCTGTTCACCTACCGCGGTCTGGCCGATCTGCTGCGCGGACCGTGGTGGGACCGGGGTCCGGTGCTCGGCGTGGTCCCGCTGCCGGTCCGGATCCGGCTGCTGCTCACCGGAGGGTCGACCCGGCTGGCCGACGCCATCGACCTGGCCGGTTCGGCCCGGGCCGGGGTGGCGGCGCCGTTCGTCGCCCGCTGCGACGACCTGCCGGCCGGCGTGCAGCCGATGGTGGAGATCGGCCGGGCCCTGATCGCCTTCGACCGCGGCGACATCGAGGACGCGCTGGCCCGAGCCGCCCGGGCCACCGCGCGCGAGCGGCCGATGCCGGACACGGTCCGCGGCTGGTGTCTCGCCGAACTCGCCGGCCTGCTGGCCGCGACCGGCAACCCGGAGGCCGGCCGGTGGCGGCGGGAGGCGATCGAACTGCTGACCCCGCGCTCGTGCCGTCGCTATTCGCGCAGGCTGCGGCTGGCCGAGGCGCAGCAGTACGTCGTGGCCGCCCCGTTCGAGGACGCGATCCGCGTGGTGCACCACCACCGGCTGCTCGCGGTCCGGCGCCGCCAGTTCGATCTGCTGCAGCTCACCGAAATGTGGCTGGCCCGGATGATGATCGCGCACGGCCTGGTCGAGGAGGCCGCCGTCACCCTGGAACAGCTGGTCGGCGGCGAAGACGGCCGGACCGCGCTGTTCAGCCTCCGCGACGAGACCGCGAGCGACCTGTTGCTGCGGGCCAGCGTGCAGCTGGACCGCCTGGACCGGGCCAAGGCCGACCCGCGCCGCGACGTCGTCACCGCGATGGCGATGCTCGACGCCGGCGCCCGGCCGCTCGCCGCCACGACCGGCCGTCTGTTGCTGGCCAAGCTCGACGACGCGGCCGGCGAACGCGCGTCGGCCCTGGCCCAGGCCGGCTCGGCCCTGGCCGCCGCGCAGCACGGACGGTACATGCTGCCGTCGGCGGCCTGGCGTGACTCGTGGAGCCGCACCCAGCTCGACGCGCATGCCACGACGTTGTCGCTGGCCGCCGCGGGCGAGGACAGCGCCCTGGTCGCGGAGATCATCGAGCTGACCCGCGGTGAGGTGCTGCCGGCGGTCAGCGACGCGCGTGCCTTGTCGGCGCTCGCCGCCCTGGACGCCACCGCCGACGAGGTCGAGCACGTCGCCGGGCCGGAGGTCGCCGAGGTCGCCGGGACCGTCGCCGTGGTCGCGGCGTTGCAAGGGCTCAGCCCGGTACGCCAGCCGCCGCGCGTCCGCATCGGCTCCGGGCTGCGGCTGCCCGCCCTGGACCCGGACATCACCGAGATCGCCCTGGACCGCGAGCTCGACGCCATCGGACCCCGGACCTGGTATTGGAGCGCCGCCACGGTCCTCGACGACTGCTACTGGGCCGTGCGCGACCCGGCCGGTCGGTGGAGCCACGGTCGCATCCCACTCTCGGCCGGCACCGCAGCCGCGTCCGCGTACAAGAGCCTGCTCGACGCCCTGCCCTTCGCACTGCCCGGCGAGGACGCCGCACAGGTGCGCGCCCGGGTGGTGGCCGGCGCACTGGGCCGCACCGCCGGGCCACGGGCGGAGTTCACGCTGCTCGCCCGGGTCGCCGCCGCCTTCCTGCCGCCGCCGCTGGCCGAGGGACTACGGCGTACGACAGCTCCCGCGACGCTCGTCGTCTCGCTGCCGACCGCCCTCGGACACCTGCCCGTGGCCGGACTGCCGCTCGGCCCGGACAGCGACGTTCGCGTCGTCGAACGCGCGGCGGTCGTGCACATGCCGTCCTGGGGTGTCGTGCACGCGGCCGGCAGATCGCATCCCGGCCCGGCGCCGGACGTCTGGCCGGCCCGGCTGGCCATCGTGTCCCCGCACGGCGACGACGATCTGCGGGTGCTCGAACAACCGGCGGGCGTGGACCGGATCGTCCGCGGTCCGCTGACCAAGCAGGAGTGCCGCGACCTGTTGTACGCCCTGAACGGCGATCGCGCATGGTTGCTGACCCTGATCGGTCACGTCGACACGGTGCCCGGCAACGCCGCCGCCGGCGGGCTGCGCCTGTCCGCCGCCGAGCCGGGCCGGCCGGACCGGCTGACCATGAACGATCTGGTCGTCCCGGCCGCCGACGGCCGGTCCTTCGACATGCCGGAACGGGTCGTGCTGATCGCCTGCGGCAGCATCGGCATCGGCCCTCCCCCGAGCCTGATCGCCGGGCAGGCCCCGGCCGGCGAGTGGCTCGGCATCGGATCGGCGGTCGTCCTCGCCGGCGCCTCCCACGTGTGCTGCACGCTCTACACCGTCTACGCCGGCGGCGACCTCAAGCGGATGACCGACGCGCTGGTCGCGGGCCTGTCGTCCGGCGGGTCGCCGGTGACCGGACTCCGCCGGGTGCAGCTGGCCGAGCTGGCCCGCTGGCGGGACGGGCAGCGCACGTATCCGATGCTGTGGTTGTCGCTGGCGTACGTCGGAACCGGGTGGGACGCGCCGTGACGAAGCTGATCGGTACCCGCAAGTGGCACATCCGGCTGCCGGCACCCGCACCGCGCCTGCGCTGCGGGCACGACCTGGGCCGGCGGATCCGGGACGCCGAGCGGATGGCCGGCATCGGGCTGGCCGACGCGGCCACCGACGCCTATCTCGCGATCATCGCTGACCATCCGGCCCCGACCCCGTGCGACCGGATCCTCCGGCTGCGAACGGCCGAGGCGGCCCGCTACGCCGGCGACCACACGCTCGCGGCCGAGTTGAGCGCGGCCGCGGCACGCGGAATGCCCCGCGATCCGATCGGCCGGGACGCGGTGATCGCCGTACGGGCCCACGCGACCCGAGCGGCCGCCCGCGCCGCGCTGGGCGATCTCGACGCGGCCGCCGCCGGCCTCCGCCAGGCCCAGCGCATCACCCAGCCCAGCCGGCCGACCGAACGGTACGTGCGATGGATCGCGGCCGAGGTGCGCCTGGCCGGCCGCCGGATCAGGACCCACCACGAGTTCAGCGAGGAGCTCGCCGGCGCCCTGACCGAACAGAAACTGACCGCCCGGCAGTCCTTCGAGCTCGACCGGCTGACCATCGCGCTGGCCCGGCGGCTGGCTGAGAGCGGTGACCAGAACGGCGCCGAGCTGGCGTTCTGGGTGGTGGGTGAGGAGCTGGAACTCGACCCGTCGGCCTCGTGGGCCGAGCAGCCGGACGGCACCGTCGAGGTTCCGGCCAAGCATCAGCAGGCCTGGCGTACGTTCACCCTCGCCCTGGCCGGTGAGGTCGCGGCGATGCTGGCACGCGACGAGGAGCTCTCCGCCGACTACAGCGCGGCGGCCGACATCGCCACCGAGCTGGCCTGGTATCTCGACGAGGACCTGACCGGCGCGCGGATGCTGCTGGACCGGGCACGGTTCGACCTCGGCCACGGCCGGGCCACGCAGGCCGCCGAGCGGATCCGGCGGGCCCGGCGGTTCGCCGACCTCAGCCTGCACGCGTTCACCGACCAGAGGCGGCAGATCGAGTGGGTACGCCTGCGCGAGCAGCTCGCGGCCGCGGCGCACTCCGCTTCGGGCGTCGCGGAACCCCCGGTCACCTCGCCCTGGCCGGTCACCGCCTCGGAACGCGAGCAGGCCGAGGCCGCCCGGGCCCGGGCCGAGGTGCTGTTTGACCGGCTGGCCGTCCTGGACCCGGAGACGTTCGGCCCGGCCCGGGAACGGCTGGCGCCGAACCTCGACGTCGCCGTCACCACCGAACCGGAGCCGGAGCGCGAGCAAGAACCGGAAGCCGCCCAGCCGGCCGTACCGCGCGTCCACCAGCCTGACCCGTCCTGGATGGAACTGCTGACGGCGGCCGCCGGCGACCGCTGCTGGACCCTGCCGCTCGCGCTCGACCGGGCCCGCGAGCTCGGCCACGGCCACGTCGGCCCGGAACATCTGCTGCTCGCGGTCGCGCGCGACGGCGACTGCGCCGAGATCCTCGCCGGTCTCGGCCTGGCCGAACCGGACCTGCGCACGATCGTCGCCTCCTGGTACGACCGCTCCGGAACCACCGCACCGGACCTCGATCCGCATCTGACCGCCCTGGCCGGGCGGGCGGCCACGATCGCCGCCAGGCTCGGCGCCACCCGGGTGTCCGCCGCCCACCTGCTCATGGCCGTGGTCGCCGACGAGCGGAACGCCGGAGCCGCCGTGCTGCGGGCCGCCCGCGCCGACCTGGACGAGCTCCGGGTACGCGTCGACGCCACCCTCGCCGGCCCGGCCCTGCTGCGGCGGGCCGCTCCGCTGTTCACCGCCGGTGTGATCGTCCACCAGCACCGGCTCACCCTGCCGGCCTGGCTGGCCATCGGTCACGCGATCGACCACGCCGCCGCCACGCCCGGCCGTATCCTCGGCGCCGACGATCTGGCCCGCGGCGCCGACGCGTACCCGAGCGGGGTTCTGATCCCGGCGGGAAGCGGAAGTCGCGGCACCGTGCGGATCAGCCACCCGGCTCGCGTGGTGCTCACCGGCGCGCGATCGGCGGCCGACGCGGCCGGCGAGTGGGGCATCGATCTGGAACATCTGCGCCGGGCGCTGCGCGGCGACGATCCGGCCGAGCACGCCGGTGGGCCGAGCACGCGGGCGGCCTGCGAACGGGCGGCGAGGCGAGGCGAGCGTTTCGTCACGCCCGAGGACATCGTCGCGGCCGCGACGCACAGCGGGCATCCCCTGATGCCGGTGCCGGTGCTGACCCCGGCCGCGCGGCGGGCCCACGCGGACGCCCGGAGCCGGTCGTGAAGCGATGCCGGCACGGCGGCGAGACCCTCGAGCGGGCCCGGCGGCGGCGGGCCCGCGGTGACTTCGCGGCCGCGCTCGACGACTACCTCGCCGTCCTGGCCGAGCACGAGCCCGAGACCACCTACTGCCGCCGGCCGATCCTGATGGAGGCCGCGGATCTCGCGTACGCGCTGGGCTGTCCCGAACTGGCCCGGGTCTGCGCGCAGGCCGCCGTCGACGAAGCCGTCCTGGGCCGGGCCGCGACGCCCGCTCTGCTGCTCATGGCCGTGGCCGACGCACGACAGGGCCGGACCGACCGGGCCCGGCGGGAGCTCGACGACGCCGGCGGGCGGGCCCGGTGGAGCCCGTCGCTGCGGCGCCGCGTCCGGCTCACCCAGGCGGTCGTCGGCGCGTACGCCGGCGACGGTGGCCCGGCGTGGCGCAATGGCGGTGGGCCGTTCGCGCGGCTCGCATGGGCCGAGGCGCTGAGCAGCCGGGAGGAGGGCCCGGAGGCCGCCGAACAGTTCCGCCTGGCGCGCGCGGGATTCGAACGGCTCCGGCCGGTACGCCGGTTGCGCCGGCGGGGACGACCGTCCGCGCGCCGGTACGCCGAGGCCCTCACCGAGCTCGGCTGGGCCACCGCGGTGGCCGCTCAGGGCCCCTCCGCACCGGACGCCGCGCTCGCCGCCGCGACGCTCGCGGCCCGGGGAGCGACCGACCGCGCGATGCGGCTGGCGCCCGGTCTTCTGCCTGCGGACCGGCGCAACGCCAGCCTGTGCTGGTATTCCGACGAATCGGTGGTGAAGCGCTGGTGCGACCTGGTCGACGGCGACCCCGGCCGCGGCTGGCTCACACCGGAGGACGTCGCGACACTGGTGCCGCGGCTGATCGACGTGTTCGGTCGGATGCGTGCCACCGACCCCGCCCAGTTCACTCCGGGCGACCGGATCACCGTACGCACCGTGGCCGTGTACGGCGACCGCATGGGCCATCCCCGGCTGGCGCTGGAAGCGTCGCGCGCCGAACTGCGGATCGCTCGCTCCGAGACCGGCACCGACGACGCGCTCGACTGGGCGAGCATGGCCTGGGTGCTCCGCCGGAACGCGATCTGCCGGCGGGACGTCGGCGAGACCTACGGCCGGATCCCCGCGCTGACCGAGGCGGCCGAGCTGTACCGCGCCAACGACACCACCGAGGCCGGCCGCGACACCGTGCGGCGCCTCGGCGACGAGATCGCCGCGATCCACCTGGCCGAGGGCGACTGGGCCAGCGCCACCGCCGCGACCGTGGCGTCGGAGCGCCGGCTCGCGGCCATGTCCGGCCAGGATCCGCTGCCGGCGATCGCCCGCGCCCTCCATGACCTGCACGCCCGGGCCCTGGCTGCCGCACCGCCCGAAGTCGCGGATGACATCGCCCGGGAACACACCGAGGTGCTGCGCGTTCTGGCTGGACGCGATCCGGCCGGATCCGCAACCGTGCTCGAATCGCGCACCCGGCGAGGCTGAGCGCCCGTCTACTGTGCTGCCCATGGACGCCCTGCGCCGTGGCCGGATCGCCACCTCCCTGATCTTCCTGCTGTTCGGCACGGCGCTCGGGGTGTGGACCGCCCGCATCCCGGCGGTCAAGGAGGATCTCGGGCTCAGTGACGGCCGGCTGAGCTTCGCGCTGCTCGCGTTCGCGGCCGGCTGCATCGCCGGGATGGTGCTGATCGGCCGGCTCACCGACCGGTTCGGCAGCGCGCGGGTGCTCGTCCCGGCCGCGGTTCTGGAGGGTGTTCTCCTCGTCCCGCCCGGCGTCAGCCCCGGCCTGGTCACGCTGTGCGTGGCGCTGTTCGCCTTCGGCACCGTCCACGGCACCCTCAACATCGCCATGAACGCCAACGCGGCCGAGATCGAGCGGGCCATGGGGCGGCCGGTCATGTCGTCCTTCCACGCCACCTACAGCATCGGCGGGTTCCTCGGCGCCGTGGTGGGCAGCCTGTTCGCGCGCGCCGGCCTGAGCGCCGGCGTGACCCTGCTCAGCGTCGGTCTGGCGGCGGTGCTGCTGGCCGCGGCGGCGTCCCGCTGGGTGCTGCGGTCCGGGCCGGCGCCGACCGACCCGGCGGCCGGCCCCGACGGCCCGCCGCCGGGCGGTCGCCACCTGCTGCTGGTGTTCTACGGCGTGGTGGTGCTCTGCACGCTGGTCGGCGAGGGCGCGGCCGCCGACTGGAGCGCCGTCTACCTCCGCGACCACCTCGCCACCACGGAAGCCTTCGCGGCGTACGGCTACGCCGCGTTCGCCGTCATGATGACCGTCGGCCGGATCTTCGGTGACTGGTTCGCCCGCCGCCTCGGGGCGGTCGCCGTGGTCTGGACGGGCGGGCTGGTCGCCGCGGCCGGCCTGGGCGCCGGACTCGTGCTGGACCACCGCGTGGCCGGTGTCGCCGGGTTCGGCCTTCTCGGGATCGGGTTGTCCTGCGTGGCCCCGCAGTTCTTCTCGGCCGCCGCCGGAGTCGACCCACGTCGGGCCGGGCAGGCGCTGTCGATCGTGGTGAGCATCGGCTACCTGGGCTTTTTGATCGGGCCGATCGCCATCGGGTCGGCCGCCACCGTGGTCGGGCTGCCCACGGCGCTGTGGATCCCGGTCGTGCTGGCCGCCTTCGTCGCGGCCAGCGCCGGCGCCCTCCGCCCCGGACGCCGAACCTCCAGCTCCGTCGCCCCGTGACGTCCGGGCGGCGGCCCGGACACCGCGGGCGAGGGCCGGGCTCGTCGGCCCTTTCGGCATCCACCCGTAGCGCCCGCCGCGGCGGCCGGCGTGCGGGGGCCGCGAAGGTGATGCGTCGGTGTGCTCAGAGCGCTTTGAGCACACCGACGCATCACCTTCCGCGGCCCGCACGCCGCACACGGCCACACGCCGCCCACGGCCCGCGGCCGGCGTCAGCCCTTGGGCAGCAGGTGGCGCATGGCCCGTGACATCAGCTCGTCCCGGTCGGCCGGTGCCAGCCGCTCGATCCCGAAGCCGAGGTAGAGGGTGTCCGCCGTCGCCGTCGCGGCGCCGAAGTCGTAGGCCTGCCGGCTGCGGGCCCAGTCCTCGCGGTTGGCCGGCGAGCCCGTGGGCGGTCCGGACGGGGTCCAGCCGCCCAGATCGGTCTCGAACGAGGTCCGCGTGACACTGCCCCCGTCGACCTCGACGCCGACATCGTCCAGGAAGCTTCCGAAGCCGCTGGCGTACCGGTCGGACATCGAGGTGATGGACAGCTCGACACGTTTGCCGGCGTAGGCGGACAGGTCGGCGTCGAAGTTCTTCCAGCCGCCGCTGCGGCCGCTGACCGCGTTCCAGGTGCCGGTGGTGCCGGCCGGGCCGCAGTCCGGTCCCCAGTAGTGAGCCAGGAACGGATGCGGGCCGAAGCCGTCGAACTGGCACCCGAAACCAACATCGGTGCTGGTCAGTCCGCCCGTATCGGGGAGTGTGGTCCAGTTGTCGGTGCCCACCTCGTGCGCCTCGACGAACAGGAAGTCGTCGCCGTCGACGTCGCGTGAGAAGGCGAAACGCAGGTGGGCCTGTGCCGCGCCGGTCAGGTCGACCGTCCGGGTGAGGCGCTTGTACGCGGCGGTGAAGACGGTGGCCGGCCCGCTGAACAGATACCAGTCGCCGTCCACCGGGTCGAACCCTCCGGGGGCGTCACGGTGCCAGGTCAGCGGGACGGTGCTGGTGAACTGCGGGAACTGCGCCGCCGGGAGCATCGCCGAGGTGCTGAGGAACGACGCGGTGTGCTGCTGGGCGCCGACGGATGCCGCGTACCCGGCCAGCCCGTCCGAGCGGCCGGTCACCGCCGGACTGCCGCCGTTGTCGTAGTAGGTGCCCGCGCCCAGCCAGTACTGGCGGAAGTCGTCGCTCAGCAGCTGACAGGTCTGATCCTCGAAGAGGTCCTCGCACTCCTTCGGGCCCTCGGGCTGATAGTAGGCGTTGTCCTCGGCGTAACCGGCGTACTGGCCGGTGTAGAGCAGCTTGCCGCCTTCGTTGAGGTAGTCGCGGACGGCGGTCTCGGTGTCGGCCTCGGCGCGGGTGGTGGTGAAGTCGGACTGGCCGGGGTTTCGCGGGACGATGTCGTCGCCGGTTTCCCAGACCACCGCACGGTAGTGGGACAGCACGCCGAGCGCGTCGGGCGCACGGCGGCCGTGCCGGTCCATGTCGTAGACGTCCGCGCTACGGCCGGTGTGCCGCAGCGCGGCCACGATGTCGTCCGCGTACCGGGCCGACGTCGCGCCGTCGGTGCTGGCCGGCTCGATGCCGGTGACGTCTTCCGTGGCCAGGACCAGGACGTCGCCACCGATCCGGTCGGCAACGGTGTAGCTGAACGGCGGGCTCGGCTGGGCGCCGGCGGCGGTGAACCACACGGTGACCTTGTCCTTGGGCCGCTGGCGGGGCACGGTGCCACGCAGTTCGGTGAAGTACTCGTTCACGGTGCCGCCGTACCGCTTCCCGCCGTGCCATTCGCGGACGGCCACCGAGCGCTCCCGGCCGCCGTCGACGACGTAGTGCATCCGGACCTTGCCCAGGGACCGCCTCGCGATGACCGAGACCTGCTGGCTGGAACCGAACGAGTCGGTGAACGTACGCACGGCGAAGTCACTGGTGTGCCCGACCGCCGACACCGGGTGGGCCGGGTCCTTGGCCGAGGCGGCGACCGACATCGCGAACGGCACGTTCTTGGCGTACTCGGCCTGGATGAGGTTCTCGTCGTCCGGGAAGTCGAATTCGGTCCGGCAGTCGTCGGGCTCCCACCCGTCGCGCGGGTCCGAGGCGGCGGCCGTCTGGCAGGTCGACATCTCCGGAGCGAAACCGATGGTGCCGTACCGGGCCTGCGCGTGGGTGTTGGTGTCACCGTTGGTGGTGTACATCTGCGCCGACACCATCGGCTGATACCCGGGTACGCCCGGGTTGGCGCGGTTCCCGGCCAGCGCCATCGCGATCTGGTCGTCGGGGTTGATCGTCGCGACCTGCCAGCCGGTTCCCCACAGCAGCATCTCGGCCGCCGAGTGGTAGTTGACCAGGAATTTGAAGCCGATCCGCCGGAACAGCGCGTCCATCGCCCGCGTCTCCGGTTCGGAGTTCGGGCCGGTCCCGCGGTAGGTGTCGTCGACGGGGTCGTCGGTCGAGCCCTCGTTGTCGTATCCCCACTTCTCGGCGAAGTTGCGGTTCAGGTCGACCCCCTCCCCCGGGGTGAACTCGCCGTCGCCGTTGGTGTCGCGCAGGTTCTTGCGGAGGTAACGCAGCTCGTCATCGGTGAAGGTCATGTCGTAGCCGTCCGGGTTGGCGACCGGCATGAACCACAGCTCGGTGCTGCCCAGCAGCTTCGTGATCGCCGGGTCGGTGCCGTAGCCGTCCAGGAGGTGGTGCATCAGCCGGCGCGTCATCTCCGGGGTGATCCACTCCCGGGCATGCTGCGCTCCGAAGTACAGCACGGCCGGCCGCCGCCCGTCCGGCACCGACTGCGCGCCGACTGTCACCTTGACCGCCTCGATCGGCACCCCGCGCAGGGTACGGCCGACGGTCACCAGCTTGGCCAGCCGCGGATAGCGGGCCGCGGTGGCCGACAGCTCCTCGCGGATGCCGCCGGGCCCACCGTACCGGCGGAACACCGTCGGCGCCTGTCTCTTCAACGCCCGCACCCGTGGCGTGACCGGCTTGACCCGCAACGGCAGACCGGCCGCCATCAGTCTCGCCGCTTGCTCCGGCGCGAGGATCGCCTCGACCGCCAGCCGGCCATCGGCAGCCGGCCGCCGGCTCACCTCGCCGGCGTCGACACCGGCGGCACTCAGTTTCCGCCATTGCGCGAGGTTGAGCGTGGCCACGTAGACCTCGAACCCGTCTCCCGGCGTGGACGCACCTTGAGCTGATGACGAAACCGGAACACTCAAAACAGCTGCGAGCAGTACGACGACTGCGGGCAAGGACCAACGTGACCAGCGCACGGGTCTCCTTCACAACGAAACGGCCGGACGGGTTCGCTCAGTGGGCGGTGCCGTAGACGCCGACCTCGATGGTGTCGACGTAGTAGCAGCCGGCGTAGAGGTCGGGGCAGGTGATGCCTTCTTCGGTGGTTTGGGTGCTGAGCATGGTGTAGCGCAGGTAGTTGATCTGTGTGGTGGTGCCGGGGGTGAGTGGGAGGGGGTTCATTTTGTTGCGGTTGTCGATGTTGAAGTGGCCTTCGGAGGTGGTGGTCCAGGTGTGGCCGTCGGTTGAGGTTTCGAGGCGGTAGTCGCCGGTGGAGGCGCTGGCGTCGTCGCCGCAGTTGCCGGTGGGGTTGATCGCGATTTGGGATATGTCGATCGTGGCTGGTAGTTGCACGGTCAGGTGCCGTGGGTCGATTTTCCCGTCGGTGGTGTAGACGGCGTCGGTGCTCCAGCCGGTGGATTGCCGGCCGTCGAGGGCGGCGTCGGGGCCGCAACCGATGACGGTGTAGTCCTCGCCGTTGGCCTCGGTGATCGTGCTGCCGCCGCTGGTCGCGGCCCAGTCGCGTCGTAGTTGCCAGTCGGTTTTGTTGGTGCCTTGGTGTACGGGTAGGTCCCGGCTGACTGGTTCGTAGCCGGGTGCGGTCGCGGTGACCTCGGGGTAGGTGCCGCCGGGTAGCACGTTGGTGATGGTGTATTTGCCGGTGGTGTCGGTGGTGGCCTGGTAGGAGTCGGCGAACCCGGACGCGTGTCCGGCGAAGGTGACGGTGGCTCCGGCGACGGGCGTGCCGGTGTCGGTGTCGGTGACGGTGCCGGTGATCGAGGTTCGTGACGCGTCACGGCGCGGCGGGGTGGAGAAGTCCTCGATCGGGGTGATGTCGTTGCCGCCGAGGTCGGCGGCGAACCAGCCCATGCCCCGGCCGGCGAAGGTCTTCCAGATTTTGCCCTGGTCGCGGCCGTCTCGCACGACCTTGTCGGCCATCACGATCGAGTTGCGCATGTCCAGGAACGACGGGTTGGCCGGTGACAGTTCCATCGCCCGGGTGATCAGTGACTCGGCCAGCGTGGAACCGACCGCGGCGCGTAGGTCCCACAGGGTCTGTGACCAGATCTCACCGTCGGCGTGGGGTTCCGGGAACCCGATGATCTTCCCGAAGTCGCCGTAGGTGTAGCCGCCGGCCCCGGCGCCCTCGGTGCCGGGGCAGACGTCGGCGGAGGCGCCGACGGTGCAGTCCAGTGGTTGGGTCCGGATCAGGTTCTGCTCGTTGCTGACGTAGCGGCCGACCAGGACCTCGCCGGGCTTGGCGGTGTCGCTCTGGTAGCCGCCGGCGACCAGGTGGTCGAAGGCGTACCAGTCGCTCCAGGCCTCACCCATCGCGTAGCCCTGGATACCGGTCAGGGTCGAGTTGCCGGCGGCGTCGACCACGAGCCGGTTCGACATGCCGTGGGTGTACTCGTGGTAGACCACGTCGGCCTCGTCGCCGGAATTCGCTGCCAGGAACGGGTCCTGCGCCCAGGACGGGTCGGGGAACAGATACATCTGCATCTTGCCGGGCACGCCGTCGGGGGTGGGGGTCATGTTGGCGTTGTCGGCGTGGCCGATGTCGGGGAAACCGTCGGCGGTGTCGGCGCCGTCGTCGGCGTTGACCTCGATCGGGTCGCCGTCGGCGGTCTCGTAGTTACCCGCGGCGGGGGTGAACCCGATCGGGGCGGCTTCGAGGTGGTC